>CAYSYM010000035.1:0-39666 GCA_964435115.1 uncultured Chloroflexota bacterium
CTGTATACTGGCGGCGTGGGCGAGGACACGCGGGGCGCGGTGGGTGGGGGCGACTCCACGGCCAGCCGGCTGGCGGCCACGGCGGCGACCCTCTTTCGGACCAAGGGGTACGCTGGGAGCACCACGCGCGAGCTGGCGGCGCTCCTCGGCATCCAGAGCGCCTCGCTCTACCACCACATCGGCAGCAAGGAGGACCTGCTCTACGCGCTCTCCATGGACGCGCTCCACCGCATCCAGCACGAGGTCGAGCGCGCCATCGCCAGCGAGACGGAGCCGGGGGCGCGCCTGCGCGCCATGATTCGCACCCACATCAGCAGCGCGCTGGCCGACCAGGACAAGCACGCCACGATGCTGATCGAGCTGCGGGCCCTCTCGGACGCGCGGCGGGCGCAGGTGCTCGGCCTGCGCGATGCCTACGAGACCCTCGTCCGTGACACCATCGCCGGGGCGCAGGCCGCCGGCGCATTACGCCGCGACGTCCCCGCCAAGCACCTGGCCCTGGCGCTCCTGAACCTGCTGAACTGGTCCATCTTCTGGTTCCGGCCGGGCGGGGAGCTGACGGCCGAACGGCTGGGGGACCTCCTGGCGACCCTGTACCTGGAGGGGACCGGGCGGTCGGCGGCTCCCTGCGAGCGGCCGACGTGAACCAGCGAGGAGACACAGCGATGGCAACGGCAGCGGCCACCCCCCGCCTGCGCACCCCCGCCGACTACGTCGCCAGCCTGCGCGACGGGCGCCGCGTCTACTACCGCGCCGAGCGCGTGGCCGACGTCACCACCCACCCGGTCCTGCAGCTCGCCGTCAGGCACGCCGCGCTCGACTACGCGATGGCGGAGGACCCCCGCTCCCGCGACCTGGCCATTGCCGAGGAGGGGTACAGCCGCTACTTCACCCTGCCACAGAACGCCGACGACTTGCTGAAGCGGAGCGCCCTGATCGAGGCGGCCACGCGGCAGGGTAAGACGCTCGTCGTGCTGATCAAAGAGATCGGCACCGACGCCCTCTTCGCCCTCACCGCGTTCTCGGAACGCCTGGGCGAGCCCTACGCCAGCCGCATCCGGGCCTTCTACGCGCACTGCCGCGACCAGGACCTGGCGATGGCGGTGGCCCAGACCGACGTGAAGGGGGACCGCGCGCTGGGCCCCAGCCAGCAGCCCCACCCCGACGCCTACCTGCGCATCGTCGACCGGCGGGCCGACGGGATCGTCGTGCGGGGCGCGAAGGCCCACACCAGCGTCGCCGTGAACGCCAACGAGCTGCTCGTGCTGCCCACGCGTGCCCTGAGCGAGGCGGACACGGACTATGCGGTCGCCTTCGCCCTCCCGGTCGACACGCCGGGCCTGACGCTGGTCGCCAGCCCGTATCTGACCACCAAGGGGAAGACACCCGCGGAGTACCCGCTGTCCGCGGAGCGGAAGATGGTGGAAACGCTCTCCCTCTTCGAGGACGTCTTCGTGCCCTGGGAGCGGGTCTTCATGGCCGGCGAGTGGCAGCTCGCCGGCGACCTGGCGCGCAGCTTCGTCGAGTTCCACCGCTTCACCGCCACCTCCTACAAGCTGCCGCTCGTCGACGCCCTGGTGGGAGTGGCCCTGCTGGCGGCACGCGTGAACGGCCTGGAGCGGGCGGGCCACGTGCGCGACAAGCTGGCCTGGCTCATCAGCTACGCCGAGACGCTGCGCGCCCTCACCCACCACGCCGCCGAGCGCTGCACGCCGATCAGTGGGGTGGCAACCCCGGACACGCTGCTGGTGAACATCGCCAAGCTCCAGTTTGCGCAAGGGCTGCACACCGCCTTCCAGCACATCCAGGACATCGCCGGCGGCCTCCTGGCCACCTACCCGGCCCCGGAGGACCTGGACCACCCCGCGTACGGGGCGGCCCTCCGCCGCTACCTCGCTGGCGCGGGCGGCGCCGACGGGGCGGAGCGGCTGCGGGTGATGCACCTCATCAGCGACCTCACCGTCGGCGAGTTCGGCGGCTACCAGGCGGTGCTGGCGATCCACGCCGAGGGGAGCATCGAGGCCGAGAAGCTGACGATCCTGGCCCACTACCCGCGCGAGCAGGCGGTGGGCTACGCGCGCTGGCTGGCCGGACTGGACGGCACGGGGTAGCAGTCGGTGAGTGGGGGAGCCGTAGCCATGCCCGACGAGGTGGCGCGCCGCGCGCGCGAGGGGCGGGCGGATCGCGTCGAGCTCACGCCGCTCGCCTTCCTGGAGCGCGCGGCGCGGGCCTTCGGCGAGCGCCCGGCGGTGGTGCACGGCGACCGGCGCTACACCTACCGCGCGCTGCGCGACCGGGTCTACCGGCAGGCGTCGGCGCTGCGCGCGGCGGGGGTCAAGCCGGGCGACCGTGTGGCCGTGCTGGCGCCCAACTCGCCCGTGCTGCTGGAGAGCCACTTCGGTGTGCCTCTGGCCGGGGCGATCCTGGTGGCCCTGAACACCCGGCTCGTGCCTGAAGAGTTCGCCTACATCCTCAACCACTGCGGCGCGCGCGCCCTCCTCGTCGACACCGAGCTGTCGCCGCTGGTGGCGCCCATCCTCGACCGGTGCCCCCAGCTCGAGACCGTCGTCTCCGTGGCCGACGCGGCGGTCGAAGCAGGGGTGGACGGGATCGAGTACGAGCAGTTCCTCCGGACGGGCGACCCCGCGTTCGCCCCCGAGCCGCTGGCGGACGAGGAGCAGCCGATCAGCATCAACTACACCAGCGGCACCACGGGGAAGCCCAAGGGCGCGGTCTACACCCACCGCGGCGCCTACCTGAACGGCCTCAGCGTGGCCTTCGAGTTCGGCCTGTCGCCCGCGAGCGTCTACCTGTGGACGCTCCCCATGTTCCACTGCAACGGCTGGTGCTACACGTGGGGCGCCACGGCGGCCGGCGCCACCCAGGTGATCGTGCGCAAGGTCGATCCGCCGGTGGTGTGGGAGCTGATCCAGCGCGAGCAGGTCACCCACCTGTGCGCGGCACCCACTGTCCTCATCAGCCTCGCCAACCACCCGTCCGCCCGATGCCAGGAGCGGGCCCAGCCGGTGCGCGTGGCGACGGGTGGGGCTCCACCTTCGCCGACGACGATCGCCCAGATGGCGGCGCTCGGGGTGGAGGTGGCCCACCTCTACGGCCTGACCGAGACGTACGGCCCCAGCCTGGCGTGCGCCTGGTGGCCCGAGTGGAACCAACTCCCGCCGGACGAGCAGGCGCGGACCAAGGCGCGCCAGGGCGTGCCGCCCGTAGCCGTGGCCGGCGCGCGCGTGGTGGACGCCGACATGCGGGACGTGCCCGCCGACGGCCAGACCATGGGCGAGGTGGTCATCCGCAGCAACACGGTCATGGCCGGCTACTTCCAGGATGAGGCCGGCACCGCCGCGGCGTTCCGCGGTGGCTGGCTCCACACCGGCGACCTCGGCGTGCTCCACCCGGATGGCTACGTCGAGCTGCGGGACCGGGCCAAGGACGTCATCATCTCCGGCGGCGAGAACATCTCCACGATCGAAGTCGAGCAGGTGCTCGCGCAGCACCCCGGCGTGCTCGAGGCAGCCGTGGTGGCCGTGCCCGACCCGACGTGGGGCGAGGTGGGCAAGGCGTTCGTGACGCTGAAGCCCGGCGTGCAGGCCACCGCCGAGGAGCTGCTGGCGTTCTGCCGCCAGCACCTGGCGCACTTCAAGGCGCCGAAGTCCGTGGCGTTTGGGGAGCTGCCCAAGACGAGCACGGGCAAGATCCAGAAGTACGTGCTCCGCGAGCGCGAGTGGGCGGGGCACGCGACGCGCATCCACTGAGGGAGGTGACCCATGACCCGCCAGTTCACCGTTCCGTTCGGGCCGCTGCCGCGGCGCCGGTTCCTGCTACTGCTGGGGGTGGGCGCCAGCGCCTCGCTGCTCGCCGCCTGCCAGCAGGCCGCCCCAGCCGCGCCCACCCCGGCGCCGGCCAAGCCGACCGCCGCCCCGGCCCCCACCACCGCCCCGGCGGCCCAGCCCACCGCCGCGCCCGCCCCCACGACCGCCCCGGCCGCCAAGCCCAGCGCCGGGCCGGTCAAGATCGGCGGCATGTGGATCATGTCGGGCGCGCTCTCCGCTTACGGCCGCTTCGCCAAGCAAGGGCTGGACCTGGCCGTCGAGGAGGTGAACGCCAAGGGTGGCATCCTCGGCCGCCAGGTGGAGGCGAGGATCGAGGATGAGGGCAACGCCGACAACGCGGTCCGAGTGGCCCGGCGCTTCGCCCTGGAGGAGAACGTCGACTTCCTGATCGGGCTCGACAGCTCCGGGGTGGCCGAAGCCGTCACGCCGACCATGAAGGAGCTCCAGAAGATCCTCATGGTCACGCACGCCGCCAGCCCGCGGGTCACCGGCGACCTGTGCAACCGCTACGTCTTCCGCATGAGCGTCAACGTCCCGCAGAACTCCGCCGCCGGCGCCCGGATCGCCGCCCGGGAGATCAAGGCCAGACGCTGGACGAACATCGGCCCCGACTACGCCTTCGGACGCCAGAGCTGGGACTACTTCAAGCAGGAGCTCAAGAAGCTCCAGCCAGACGTCGAGTTCCTCGACGACCAGGCCCAGTGGCCCAAGCTGGGCAACGAGGACTTCACCTCCTTCATCAGCGCGCTCCAGGGCACGCAGGCCGACGCCGTCTGGAGCGCCACGTGGGGTAACGACCTGATCAACCTGGTGCGCCAGGGCAACCAGTACGGCCTGTTCGCGATGGGCAAGCCATTCCTGTTCGAGCTGGGCGCCGCCATGGAGGTCCTCGAGGGCCTGGGCGACCAGATGCCCACCGGCATGTGGGTCGGCACCCGCTACTGGTACCAGGAGCCCAAGACGACCCGGAACAAGACGTTCACGGACGGCTTCTTCAAGCGGTATGGCTCCTACCCGAGCTACAACGCGCAGAACGCGTACACGGGCCTGCTCATCCTCGCCGACGCGGCCACCAAGGCGCAGAGCCTGGAGGCCGACAAGGTGATCGCGGCGCTCGAGGGCTTCAGCGGCGAGTACCCGATGGGCAATGTGACGATCCGCAAGGACGACCACCAGGCGCTAGTCCAGGGCGTGTGGGGCAAGACGACGGAGGACAAGAGCCTGAAGTTCCGGGTGCTCGACCCGGTGGTCATCTTCAAGCCCGAGGAGATCACCCCGCCCGCCAGCGAGACCGGCTGCAAGCTCGCCTGATGGGTGTTGGGTGCTGGGTGCTGGGCACTGGGCGCTGAGACCCGACACCCGACACCTGACACCTGACACCCCATGGAGACGTACGCCATCTTCGGCCTGAACGGCCTCGCCCAGGGCATGCTGCTGTTCCTGATCGCCGTTGGGCTCACCCTCATCTTCGGGGTGCTCGACGTGCTGAACTTCGCCCACGGCGCCCTGTACATGCTGGGGGCGTACATGGCGTTCCAGGTGGTCGACCGCTGGGTGCCCAACTTCTGGGTGGCCCTGGTCCTCGCGCCCATCGCGGTGGGAGTGCTGGGCGCTGCCCTGGAAGTGCTCTTCCTGCGGCGGATGTACCACCGCGAGACGGTCTACCAGCTGCTCCTGACGTTCGCCTTCATCCTGGTGCTGGACGACGCGGTGCGCATCATCTGGGGCTCCGGCCCGCGCACGGTGCCCCAGCCAGCGCCGCTCAACGGCCCCGTCGCCTTTGGGGCGCGCTTCTTCCCCGCGTACAGCCTGGCCGTCATCGTGCTCGGGCCGCTGCTCGGCCTGGGCATCTGGCTCCTGCTGGAGCGGACGCACGTGGGGCGCATGATCCGCGCCGCCGCGCAGGACCGGGAGATGGCCGAAGCGCTGGGGCTGAACGTGCCGCGCATCTACACGCTGGTCTTCGCCGGCGGCGCCGCGCTGGCAGGCCTCGGCGGCGCGCTCGCGGCGCCGCTGCGGACCCTCTCGCCCGCCATGGGCGACGCCATCATCATCGAGTCGTTCATCGTGGCGGTGGTCGGCGGGCTGGGCTCGTTCCCGGGCGCGCTCGTGGGAGCCCTCCTGCTCGGCCAGCTAGGTGCCTGGGGGGTCATCAACCCGGTCATCGCGCGGTGGCAGGTGGCCTTCCCGTTCCTGCTCATGGCCCTGGTGCTCCTGCTCCGGCCGCGCGGGCTGTTCGGCACCCGGTAGCGGTCCATGGTGCTGAGCACTCGCCGCCCAGGGCGCGGCGAAGCCGCGCCGACCTCCACCCCGGCGGCGCGCGCCGCCCGGCGCGCCAGGCCCGCGGCCGTGGGGCCAGCCTGGCTGCGGCCGGCGGCCGGCGCGGTGGCGCTGGCCGCGCTCGCCCTGGTGCCCGTGGTCGCCTCCGACTACTTCGTGGTGCTGGCGACGGAGGTGCTCCTGCTGAGCCTGTTCGCCCTCAGCTTCAACCTCCTGTTCGGCTACACGGGCCTGCTCTCGTTCGGCCACGCCGCCTACTTCGCCGTCGGGGGCTACGTCACGGCTGTGCTGCTGGTGCGGGACGTCGCGCTGGTGCTGGCCGTCCCCATCGCCATCGCCAGCGCCGGACTGGTCGCCTTCGTGCTCGGCTGGCTGAGCGTGCGGCTGAACGCCATCTACTTCGCCATGCTCACGCTGGCGTGGGGCATGATGGTCTACACGGTTGTCTTCCAGTGGCGCGAGGTGACCGGCGGGTCGGACGGCATCACCAACCTCCCCATCCAGCCGGTGCTCGGCCTCAACCTGGCCGACTTCCGGGTCTACTACGGCGTGGTTCTGGCCAGCGTGGGGCTGTGCACGTGGCTCCTGTGGCGCGTGGTCCACTCTCCGTTCGGCCAGATGCTGGTGGCGAGCCGCGAGAACCCCGAGCGGCTCGCCTTCGCGGGGATCGACGTGCGGCAGTACCAGCTCGGCGCCTTCGTGATCGCCGGCCTCTTCGCCGGCGTGGCTGGCGCCCTCTTCAGCCCATTCGCCCGCATCGCCGCGCCGAGCCTGGCCCACTGGACGCGCTCGGCCGAGCCGGTGCTCATGACGATCCTGGGGGGCCCGGGCTCGTTCTGGGGGCCGATCGTCGGCGCCGCCGTGTTCACCTTCCTCCGCAACTGGGTCACCGCGCAAACGGAGTACTGGAACTTCGTGCTGGGCATCATCCTGCTGCCCATGGTGCTCGTCTTCCGCGGCGGCATCGTCGGATTCGCGCAAGAGCTGGCTCGGCGGGGGCGCCGTGGCCGTTGACCCGCGCCGCCCGAGCGCTGCCGTGGCCGCACTCGAGCTGCGCGGCCTCGTCCGCGCCTTCGGCGCGCTCCGCGCGGTCGACGGCGTCTCCCTCTCCATTCCCAGCGGCACGTTCACCAGCATCATCGGCCCGAATGGCGCCGGCAAGACGACCCTGTACAACGTCATCACGGGCCGCCTACGCCCAACCGAGGGGCAGGTGCTCTTCCGCGGCGAGGAGATCACCGGCCTCCCGCCGCACCTCATCGCCCGCAGGGGCCTGGCCCGGTCGTTCCAGCTCACCAACGTCTTCATGGAGATGACCGTGTTCGAAAACGTCCGCGCTGCGGTCATCGCTCACCGCGGTGCGGGCCACCGCTGGTTCCAGGACGTGGAGGCCGACACGGCGATCGCCGAGGAGACGTGGGGCCTGCTGGAGCAGGTGGGGGTGGCCGAGGTGGCCCACACTCCCTGCCGGGCGCTCTCGCACGGGGATCGCCGCGTGGTGGAGCTGGGGATCGTGCTCGCCCTGGAGCCGAGCCTGATCCTGCTGGACGAGCCAACGGCCGGCATGAACCCGGTGGAGAGCACCCGCATCGTCAGCCTCCTCCAGGCGATCCAGCGCTCCACCGGCAAGACGTTCCTCCTGACGGAGCACGACATGAAGGTGGTCTTCTCGGTCTCCGACCGCATCATCGTGATGCACCAGGGGCGCGTGCTCGCCGACGGCCGGCCGGACGCGATCCGCGCCGACGAGGAGGTCAAGCGCGCCTACCTGGGCGGCGTGGTGCTCCGAGCATGAGCGGCCTGGCGTCGCCGGCCGCGTCGACCCGCGGCGCACCGGGCCCCGCCCCGGACGAGATGCTCGTCGTGGAGGACCTCCACACCTACTACGGGGACAGCTACGCCCTCCAGGGCATCTCGCTGGCGGTCACGCAGGGAGAGGTGGTGGCGCTCCTGGGGCGGCACGGCGCCGGCAAGACGACGACCTTGCGCAGCATCATGGGGCTGACCCCGCCGCGCCGCGGCAGCGTGCGGTTCCATGGGCGGGAACTGGCGCGGCGCCCGGCCTTCGAGATCGCGCGGGTGGGCCTGGGCTTCGTGCCCGAGGACCGGCGCATCTTCCCCTTCCTCACTGTGCGGGAGAACCTGGAAGTGGCCCAGAAGCCCGGGCCCGGGGCTGCGTACAGCGTCGAGACGGCGTTCGCGGACTTCCCGGAGCTCGGCGAGAAGGCACGCGTCCTGGGGACCGCGCTCTCCGGCGGCCAGCAGCAGATGCTCACCATCGCCCGCACACTGATGGGGCAGCCGGAGCTGCTGCTGCTGGACGAGCCGACCGAGGGGCTCGCCCCCATCGTCGTGGAACGCATTGGCGCCATCATCCAGCGCGTCCTCACCCGTGGCATCACGGTGCTGCTGGCCGAGCAGAACGCCGCGTTCGCGCTCACCCTGGCCCAACGGGCGTACGTCATCGACGTCGGCCGGCTGGCCTGGGAGGGTACGGTGGCCGAGCTCCGCGCCCGCCACGACCTGATGGAACGCTACCTCGCCCTGAGCGAGTAGGCGCTGCCTCCCACTCGTCTCGCCGGCCCTGGGCAGCGCTGTCCCCGCTCTGCTAGCCTGGTCGGACCCGCGCGGCTGGCCACCTGCAGCTCTGCCTTGGGTGGCGAAGCGCCCGGGCCGACGTAGGGCATGAATCAGTGCAGGTGCGGGCGGCCGGCTTCGCGGGGAGCTCGAGGGAGCGCGGTCGACGTGCCGACGCTCCTTCGCTCCGCGCGGGGCCTGCCAGCGGGGCTTCGGGGCGTGGCGCGGCGGGCGCGCGGCGGCTGAGCGCGTGGCCGGTGCCGGCGCGGACTCGCACCCGGCTGGCGCCGCCGGCCGGCCCTGGCGCTGGCCGCGCCCGGCCGGCCTGCTCGCCGCGCTGGTGGGCGCCGCGGGCCTGGCGCTCATGGCCAGCAGCGCCGGCGCCCAGAGCTACCCGGCGCCGTACTGCCAGCCGGGCCAGGCGCCCCGGTTCGTCCTCGGCTTCGCCGAGCTGAAGGAGCAGCTCGGTGCCACGATGGGCGAGCCCCTCGAGTGCGAGCACGCCGACCCACAGACCGGCGACGTCTCGCAGCGCACCAGCACGGGCATGGCCTTCTATGACGCCGTCAGTGGCACCCGCACGTTCACCGCGGGCTACCGACACTGGTCGCTGACCGCGGACGGGCTGAGCTACTGGGATGGGAGCGGCTCAAGCGCGGCGGATGCCGCAGTGGCCGGCGGCGCCGCCGACCTGGGCTCGGCGGCGGTCCCAGCCAGCAGCTACCCGCTCAACGGTCGCTTCCTGCTGGTGAACATGCACGGCGCCCTCTTCCACGAGGATCCGCGTGACTTCCAGGAGAACGTGGCCTACGCACAGTGGCTGGGCACCGGCGTGATCCGCGTGTTCGCCACCGACAGTAACACCTTCAAACCCTGGGACGGGCGCCGGGTGGGCAGCGTCATCGCCCAGGAGGCCCCGGTCCTGCGCGCGGCCAGGATCAAGCTCGTCGTGGCGCTGGTCAACAACCACCAGCCCGTGCCAGGCGAGGCGCCCGAGAGCGCCGGCTGGCTGGACGGCTACTACCAACTCCTGCTCCCGTTCTACACCCGCACCTGGCGGGACAGCTACCTTAGCTTCCTGCGCGCGCTCATCTCCACCGTCCGCGACCGGGGGGCAGGCGACGTGATCCAGGCGTGGCAGATCGGCAACGAGCTCCACACGCCCGAGAGCCCCACCGCCTTCGTGCCGTTCGTCGTCGACGTGGCGCGCCAGATTCGGGCCCTCGACCCGTCCACGCCCATCTACCCCGGCACGATGGGCGCCAACCACCTCCAGCCGTGGAACCCGGCCTCGCCGGTCGCCCGCTGGCTCTACTGCGAGGCGCCGGTCGACGCGTACACGCTGCACGCCTACGACTGGGTGAGCCGCGAGCGGAGCGGCGACATGCCCATCCAGTGGGATCTGGACACCATCACCGCCGAGCCCTGCCCTTCCGGGCGACGTTTGCCGGTGATCGTGGAGGAGCTGGGCACGTCGCGCGCCCTGCCGGGCGTGTACACGGCTGACCAGGAGGAGCGTCGCCTCGAGCAGGAGGTGCGGCAGATCCGCTTTGTCCTGGGGTACGGGATCGTCCAGGGGCTCGGCGTCTGGAACGGCGAGAGCCCGCGGGTGCGCGACCGGACCTTCTACGATCGCCGCCGCGGCCTCACCTCCTATGGGCCGGACGGGGAGGGCGGTGGATCCTGCTACGACCCGCGCCCGCTGGCGAGCCCGGGCGTCCGATGTCGCCTGGAGCGGCTCCTCCAGGCGCTGCCGGCCCCACCGTAGCCAGGCCGGGCGGGCGCTACCCCCGTCGTTCGAGGAACGCGCGCAGCGCGCGCCGGAAGTGCTCGCTGCGCGCAGCCTCACGCATCGCCACCGCCTCCTGCTGGAGCTGGCTGCGGACGGGCTGCGAACCGGCGGCGTCCAGCAGGCGGCGCGTCGCCAGCAGCGTGCTCGCCGGAACGGGGCCCAGCTCCTCGGCCACGGCGCACGCCCGCGCCCGCAGCGTGCCCGGCTCCACTACCTCGTTCACCAGCCCCCACGCCAGCGCGTCCGCGGCCGAAAGGGTGCGGTTCCGCAGCAGCAGGTCCATCGCCCGCGCCGTGCCCAGCATCCGGGCCAGGAAGGCAGAGGAGCCACCGTCCGGTGGGAGCGCCAGGCGGGTGTAGGCGGCGGTGAACGTCGCGGCGGCCGAGGCCACGCGGTAGTCGGCGGCCAGCGCCAGACTCAGCCCTCCACCCGCGGCGGCGCCGTTCACTGCCGCGACGATGGGGCCCGGGCAGTCCAGCATGGCGCGAATGGTCGCGTGGTGGGCGGCCACGAGGCGGGCGACACCCTCGGCTGGATCGCGGCCTGCCCCCAGCCACGCGAGATCGGCGCCGACGCAGAAGGCGGGCGCGCTCCCCGTGAGCACCACCGCTCGGGCCGGGCGCTCCTCGCCCAGCGCCGCGCCCAGCGCGTCCAGCAGCTCGGGCACCAGGGCGTTGCGCCGGGCCGGGCGATTCAGGGTGAGCACCCGTACCGGCCCGAGCTGCTCCTGCGCGACGAGCGCCGAGCCGTCCGGGACCGGCGCCCGGCTCATGGGAGCGTCACTCCAGGCGGCCCGCGCCGGTCACGTGCGCAGCGCCTCCCAGGCTGTCGAGGCCTGCGGCGCCGGTTGGGAATCCCTTATGGCGTGCCCGGCGCCACCGGGCGGGCGCCTTCCTTGCTCACCGCCATCGCGGCGGCCGCCGCCTTCTCGGCCAGCATGATCAGGATTTCGTACGACTCGCTCACGGTGTCCAGGTACTTCTTCTGGATCTTCGGCTCCAGCTCGCGAAACATGATGTCGAAGGTCCGGCTCGGGGGCCGCCTGGTCGTCCGGTACGCCTGCAGGATGTCCCGCGGCTTCAGCGCCTTGAGGGCGTCGGTGATCACCGTAATGCCGCGCTGGATCTCCGTCGAGAGCCCAAGGCGCAGATCCATCCGGTCACCATCGGCACTCTCGCCGATGGCCTGCAACGCTTCCTGGCACAGCTCCCCGTACTGGCGGAGCATGGTGGAGACCTTGTCCTCGATGGTGCTGTACAGGCTCAAGTAGCGCTGGTGGATCTTCGGTAGCACCTCGTCGCGCAGCCGGTTCATCTCGTCGTCGGTCGGCGCCCCTTCCTCGGTCGCGTACTCGCTGAGCAGGAAGACCGGGTTCACCGACTCCAGCATGTCCTTGTAGACCTCGATCAGGTTAAGCAGGTCCAGCCGAACCTCCTGCATCTTCTCCGGGGTCGCTGCCACGCGCTAGCTCCTCTCTGCCGCCCCCGCCTGGCGCTCCTTCAGGTGCCTGCCCAGGTGGTTGCTCAACCCGCCCGGCCTGACCTCAGCGCCGCAGACGTCGCACCGATACATTTCTGCCAACACCACCGTGGGAAGCCCGGCCTCTGCCGGGGAGCGGACCGCCGGCGGCGCTGGCTGGGTCGGACTGACCGGCCCGGCCACCGCCTGGCGGACGAGCCGAGGCAGCAGCTCGCGGACCGTCACCCCCTCGGCCAGGGCGCGAGTCCGCAGGTGGTCCCACAGCCGCTCGTCCAGCCAGATCCGCGTCGACACCTCACCCACCCGCGCTCTACCTCGCCCCCCATCGTACGCACCCGGCATAGGCGTTCGCCAGACAGCCCTCACGACCCTGGCCGCGCCCGACACCGGGGGCACCGTCCACGCTCCGGCCATGCGGCCCCGCCCCGCGTGGAGTGCCCCGGTCCCTGCGTGGATGCGGCGTACGACGTAGTTACCGGATGGGTACTTACGGGCGATGCCGGCGGCGGACGAAAGAGTCCGCGCCTGGCATCATTCGAAGTGACCAGGTACACTAGTCACATGGTACTCGCCCGCATCTCGAAGGCTGAGTTCAAGGCCCACGCGCTGGAGGTCCTCCGCCGCGTCGAGGCCACCCAAGAGCCCGTGCTCGTCACCGACCGCGGGCGGCCGGTGGTGCGCATCGAGCCGTTCTACGGCGAGGACGACGTGGCGGTGCTGGCCGGACTGCGCGGCACCGTGCGCGCCTACCACGACCCGACCGCGCCGGTCGCGGACGCGGGCTGGGAGGCGCTCACCGGGTGAGCGTGGGCCCGCCCGCCGCTGCGCCCGAGGCGCCGCCCCTGCTGCTGGACACCCATGCCTGGCTGTGGTGGGCGTCGGGTGACCCGGCGCTCCCGGCCGGTCTGCGCCGGCGGCTCCAGGCGGCGTTCGCCGGGCGCCAACTGTGGGTGTCCGCGATCAGCGCCTGGGAAGTCGCGCTGCTCGTCCAGCGCGGGCGCCTCGAGTTGACGCTGCCAGTGCGGGAGTGGATTGGCCGCAGCCAGGCGCTGCGCGGGCTGCGCTTCCTGCCGGTGGACGTGGCCCTCGGGGTGCGGGCAGTGGAGCTGCCGGACCTGCACGCCGACCCGGCCGACCGGCTGATCGTGGCCAGCGCCGAACGGCTCGGCGCGGTGCTGGCCACCCGCGACCAGCGGCTGCGGGCGTACGCGGGCGTGGCGACCACCTGGGGCGCCGCCGACGACTAACCCGCCATGCGAGTGGCTGGTGCAGAAGGCGCCGGGGACGCCCGCGCACCGGGCGGGTGTTCTTCTTCCCGCGGCTTCGTCTGGTCTGCCGGCCGCAGACGCCGGAGGGGGCTAGCTTCCGACCCCCGCCATCACCACCGACTTCTGCTCGGTGTAGTAGTCCAGCACCTCGGTGCCGTGCTCCTTGCCGTAGCCGCTGTGCTTCACGCCGCCAAACGGCAGCTCGTCGTGGGCGATCTGGATGGCGTTCACCCAGGTGTAGCCGGCTTCCAGCTCGTCGATGGCGCGCTGCGCCCTGGCCAGGTCGCGGGTGAAGATGGAAGAGCCCAGGCCGAACTCGGAGTCGTTGGCCCTCCGAATCGCCTCGTCCAGGTCCTTCACCACCGCGATGGGGAGCAGCGGGCCGAACGTCTCTTCCTGCCACACGCGCGCGCCGTCCGGGACGTCGACGACGACGGTTGGCTCGAAGTAGTAGCCCCGTTCGAACGGCGCGCCCCCTGGTCGCTTGCCGCCGGCGAGGACCCTGGCGCCGCGGTCGACGGCGTCGGCGAGCTGCTCCTCGATCGTCGCCCGGCCGCCTTCGGTGTGCATGGGGCCCATCTGGGTCTGCGGGTCCATCCCGTCGCCCAGCTTCAGCCGCCGGGCCCGGGTCACCAGCTTCTCGATACACGCGTCGGCCACCGGCTCCAGCACGTAGACGCGCTTGACAGCCAGGCAGGCCTGGCCCGCGTTGAAGAAGCGGCCGATGGCGATAGACTTGGCCGCGACGTCGAGGTCGGCGTCGTCGCAGACGATCGCCGGGTCGCTGCCGCCCAGCTCCAGGGTGATCCGCTTGATCTCTGGCGCGGCGCTGGCCATGATCTGCCGTCCCGTGCCCGTCTCGCCGGTGAAGCCGATCTTACGCACGGCCGGGTGGCGGATGATCTCCTCGCCGACCACACTGCCGGGCCCGGTGACGACGTTGAGCACGCCCGGCGGCAGCCCCGCTGCGTGCATCAGCTCGGCCAGCCGGAGAGTGGATAGGGGCGTGGTGCTGGCCGGCTTGGCGACGACGGTGTTGCCAACCGCCAGCGCGGGGGCGATCTTGTTGGCGAGCAGCGTGAGCGGGAAGTTCCAGGGGATGATGGCGCCGGTCACGCCGATCGGCCGCCGCACCACCAGCCCGAGGGCGCGCTGCTGGGGCAGGCCCACCTGCTCGCCGCGCAGGGCGCCGCCGAGCACCAGCCCGGCGTAGATCTCGATGTTGTCGGCGAAGCGCTCGGCCTCGATCCTGGCATCGCGGATCGGCTTGCCCTGCTCCCGGGTCAGGAGCGCGGCCACCTCGTCCAGGTGGTCGCGCACCTTGGCCGCCGCGGCGAGCAGCAGGTGCGACCGCTGATGCGGCGACAGGGCGGCCCACGCCGGGAACGCCGCGGCCGCGGCCTCGATGGCCCGCCGGGTGTCCTCGGCGTCGGCGCGCGGAACCGTGTCCACTACCTCGCGCGTCGCCGGGTTGCATACCTGCATGGTGGCACCGCTGGCGGCGCCGGCCGGCTGGCCGTTGACGATCATGAGTGCCAAGGCTGGAATCCCTCCCACACTGTCGCGCGCCAGCCACTGGGAGCCAGCGCCAGGTCCTCGGAGCTCGGTTCGGCAGACCGGCAGCGGCCGCCGGGGCCCCCGCAGACGCGAGGGCCCCGGGCCGGCTCCCCCCGGCTCGGCACTGGCGGCCGGTGGCGGGCCGCCGCCCGGTGCCAATTGCTGGCGCCCGCCCGCGCTGCTATCGTCAGTGGTGCATCCTGAAGCTGACCGCTATTCTTTCAGCAGGGACGCCTGTGGTCAAGCCACCCCGGGGAGGGATCGTGCCGAAGCCGCGCCGCCAGCCAGGAACCCGCGTGCTCCGCGCTGTACGCTGCCTCCTGAGGGGGCGTCCTGTCGTTCCGTCTGGCCGGCCGAGGCTGAGCCGTGGCGACCTCCGGGTGGGAGGGATCCGATGGTCGACGCGGTAGCTACCACGGAGCGGGCCGTCTCCGTGTCGCTCGCGCGCGACGGCGTGGCGCTGATCCACCTGCATCGCCCACCCGCCAACAGCTACAACCGCGCCTTCCTGGATGACCTGAACGCGGCGATCGACGAGGTGCGCTGGGACGAGCGCATCGGCGGCGCCGTCCTGGTGAGCGACCTCCCCCGGTTCTTCTCCGCCGGCGCGGACGTCGCCATGTTCCGCGCCAGCACCCAGGCCCAGCGCGTGATGACGGTGCTGCACGCCCACGAGGTGCTGCGCAAGATGGAGCACACGCCCAAGCTCTTCGTCGCGGCGATCGGCGGCCATGTGCTGGGCGGCGGGCTGGAGATTGCCCTGGCGTGCGACTTCCGCTTCGCAGCCGAGGGTGAGTACCGCGTGGGCCTGCCCGAGGTCACGCTCGGGCTGCTGCCCGGCAACGGCGGCACGCAGCGGCTGACACGCCTCATCGGCCGCGGCCCGGCGCTCGACCTGATGGTCACCGGCGCCCCGGTGAGCCCCCCGCGGGCGCTCGAACTCGGCCTCGTCGACCGGCTGGTGCCGGCCGAGCGGCTGGTCGACGAAGCAGTGGAGTACGTGGCGAAGCTGGCGGCCGGCCCCGCGCTCGCCGTGGGCAACATCAAGATTGCCGCCAGGCTCGGCGCCGACCTCCCCTTGGAGGGCGGGCTGGCGCTCGAGCGCGAAGCGGTGTGGCGGCTGTTCCTGAGCGAGGACGCCGCCGAGGGGCTGGCAGCCTTCGCCGACAAGCGCCCGCCGCACTGGAAGGGAACGTAGAGGGATGCCAGATGTGAGACGTCAGCTGTTCGGTGTCGGGTGTCGGGCGGCAGTGCGGGGGGCCGAGCTCTTTCACTGCCCATGACCACCTACGATCGCCTACCGGCGGCAGGTGGCTGACGGCTTGATGTCTGGCGGACCCTCCAGGAGCACCAGGGAGATCCGGTTGCGAAGCGAGGAAGACACGCGTCGGCACGTCGCGGCGGGCAAGCTCGTCGAGGGCCTGGAGCATATGTCGCCGACGTACCTGGAGGGGATGAAGCGCATCCTCACCGTCTCGGCCGACACGGAGCTCGTCAGCGCCCCGGCCTACTTTCGGGCCGCCCAGGATGCGCCCAGCCTCAACGCCTTCGGGTCCGCCATCTCCATCGTGCAGGACGAGCTGGCGCACGCCCACATCGCCTACCGGCTGCTCGAAGACCTGGGCGTCGACAGAGACTGGCTGATCTACCAGCGGCCCGCCCACCAGTGGAAGCACCCGTACGCCTTCGACGTCCCGCTAGACACCTGGGTCGAGCTGGTGGTGGCCAACGCCTTCTACGACCAGGCCGGCTACACGCTGCTCTCGGACGTCTACCATTCGACGACCTTCGGGCCGTGGAAGCGCGCCCTGGCCAAGGTGGACAAGGAGGAGACGTTCCACCTGCGCCACGGGCAGCAGTGGATTCGCCGCCTCGCCCAGGATCCGGCCCAGAAGGCCGGGCTGCAGCGAGCGGTGGACTGGATGTTCCTGCTGACCGTGGAGTGGTTCGGGCTGCCGGACGACCAGAAGCTGCACACGGAGCAGCTCGACTACGGCTTCAAGGGGAAGACCAACGACCAGCTCCGCCAGACGTGGCTGAGCACGGTCGTCCCTTTCTGCGAGGAGGTAGGGCTGACGGTGCCCGCCCACTACGACGAGCGGCAGGGCAGGTACGTGCTGGACGTGCCGTTCCCCGCCCGGTTCGACGCGGCCAGCAAGCGCTGGCTCTTCGAGGAGGGCCGGATTGGCTGGGACGAGGTGCTCAGGCGCTGGAAGGCGCGCGGCCCGCTCAACCAGGAGCTCGTCGCCCAGCTCCAGCGCGGGCACGGCCGGGCGACGCGGGATGACCATGGGTGATGGGTGAAGCTGGCATGGCGGGTGAGACGGTCGAAGCCAGCCGGGACGCCGTGCTCGCGCGGCTCTGGCGCGCCCTGGCCGACGTCGAGGACCCGGAGATCCCCGTGTCGGTGGTCGGCATGGGGCTGATCGTCTCCGTCGACTACCTCCCCACCAGCCGGACGGCCCGGCTCACGCTCACCTACACGGCCATGGGCTGCCCGGCCATGGAGATGATCCAGGACGACATTCGGGCCCGGCTGCTGCGCGAGCCGGGTGTCGAGCGCGTCGAGATCGAGGTGGTGTGGGATCCGATCTGGACGCGCAAGCGCCTGAGCGACGAGGCGCGGGCGACCATGCGCGCGCTGGGGATCGCGGCGTGAGCCCGCGGCCGGCGTGGGCCGGCGAGGTGCCTGGCAGGTGACGCGCCCAACGCCCGACGCCCCACGGCCGACGTCCCTCGCGCCGGGGGTCCGCGAAGAGGCGAAGCCGTCGCTGCGGGCTGTCTGGCTGGTCCTCGCCCGACGGCGGTACGACGAGCCGCTGTGCCAGGTGGGCACGGTCACCGCTGACGACCCGGAGATGGCCGTCGTCTTCGCCCGCAGCATCTACGACGAGCACCCCTGGATCGAGATGGTGGTCGTTCCTCGCAGCCAGGCGCGGACGGTGATCGCCTCGTGAGGCAGCAGCTCCCAGGCCACGGACCGCAGGCCACGGCGGAGCCGGGCCGGCCATCGCCGCCAGACGCCCTCTTCGAGGCCGCCGCCGATCAGGAGGCGCTCGAGCAGGCGGCCCGAGCAGCGGCGTCGGACGTCCGGCGGGTCGAGTCCGTGGGCTCGCTGGATGCCGCGACGCGGGCGGCGCTGTACGCGCTCCTCGTCTCCCTCGCCGACAACAAGTACGTCCTCGGCCGGCGCTACGCCGAGTGGTGCACCGGCGCGCCGGTGCTGGAGTCAGCCGTGGCCGCGGCGGCCATGGCGCAGGACGAGCTGGGCCACGCCCGTTCGTTCTACCCGCTGCTGCGCGGTTTCCCGCAGGCCACCGCCACCGACACGATGGAAGAGGCGGGCTGGCAGGGCCGCCCCACCAGCGCCATGGCCTGCCTGGACGCGCGGTTCGACGCCTGGCCCGCCTTCGTGGCGGCCAACTTCCTGGTCGACAGCGCCCTCACGACGCTCTTCGAGGCGGGCGTGGAGTCGCCGTACGAGCCGCTCCGCCAGCGGGCGCGCAAGATCCTCCAGGAAGAGGCGGCGCACTGGCTGCACGCCGAGGGCTGGGCGCGCCGCCTGGGGCGCGACGGCAGCTCGCGCCCGGCGCTGGCGGCTCGCCTGCACGCCACGTGGGACGACGCGTTCACCTGGTTCGGCCTCCCGGACGACGAGGTGCTGGGGCAGCTCACGGCGGCCGGCATCCTGGCGGCGGGCCCGGGCGACCTGCGCGACCGGCTGCGGCAGCGGGTGAGCCCCGCGCTGGAGGAGGCCGGACTGGCCGGCGCCCTCCTGGCGCGCACCCTGCCCTGGGAGCGCTGGGACCCGCGGGCGCGCCGGCTGCGCCCGGCCGGGTAGCGGGGCGCAGCCGGCAGTGCCCAAGCGTCCACCCCGCCGAAGCGGCACGCCCCGGCCGCAGCCGGAGGGCGCCTGCGTCCCACGGGATGGCGGTGCCGTCCGCTGCCCGTTCTGCGACTCCGCCGCCACGGAGCGAGTCGCCCTGTTCGGCTCGCAGCTCCTCGTGGATCAGCGCCGCTGCGGGGCGTGCCAGACCTACTTCGAAGCGGTGCGCGACGACCGGTGAGCCCGCTGCAGTCGCGTGACGCCGTGATCGTGGCGTACCTGCGCACCCCGTTCGCCCGCTATGGCGGCGCCCTGGCCAGCCTGCGCCCGGACAGCCTGGCGGCCCACGTGATCGGCGGGCTCGTCCAGCGCGCCGGCGTCGACCCGGCCGCCATCGATGACGTGCTCCTCGGCTGCACCAACCAGGCCGGCGAGGACAGCCGCAATGTGGCCCGCCAGGCGCTGCTGCTGGCCGGCCTCCCGGTCGAGGTGCCGGGCCAGACGGTGAACCGCCTGTGCGGCTCCGGCCTGCAGGCGGTCAACAGCGCCGCGCACGCGATCTGGAGCGGCCAGGGCGACCTGTTCGTCGCCGGCGGCGTGGAGAGCATGTCGCGCGCCCCCGTCGTCATGCTCAAGCCGGAGGTCGCCTTTCCGCGCGGGGTGCCGGAGATGGCCGACTCGACCATCGGATGGCGCTTCGCCCACCCGCGGCTCGTCGCCGACGGCCACACTGTCTCACTCGGGCAGACGGCCGAGAACGTGGCCGAGCGGCGGGGCATCAGCCGCGCCGACCAGGATGCGCTGGCACTCGCCAGCCAGCAGAAAGCGGCCGCGGCCGCCGAGGCGGGGCGGCTGGCTGAAGAGATCCTCGCCACGCCAGTCGCCCGGCCGAAGGGCGACCCCGTGGTCGTCGCGCAGGACGAGCACCCGCGGCCCGCCACCACGCTCGAGGCGCTGGCCAGCCTGCGCCCCGCGTTCATCGCGGGCGGGACGGTCACGGCCGGCAACGCCTCGGGGATCAACGACGGCGCCGCCGCCCTGCTCATCGCCTCGGCCGAGCGGGCCCGGGACCTGGGGCTGTCACCGCTGGCCCGGGTGGTGAGCACGGCGGTGGCCGGCGTCCGCCCGGACGAGATGGGCCTGGGGCCGATCCCGGCCTCGCGCCAGGCGCTCCAGCGCGCCGGCCTCACCATCGACGCCATGCAGGTCGTCGAGCTGAACGAGGCGTTCGCCAGCCAGGTCGTGGCCTGCCTCGAGGCGCTGGGGGTGGACTGGCGCGACGCGCGCCGGGTCAACCCGAACGGCGGCGCCATCGCCCTCGGCCACCCGCTGGGCGCCTCCGGGGCGCGCCTGGCGGGCACGGCGGCGCTGGAGCTGCGCCGCAACGGCCAGCGCTACGCGCTGGTAACGATGTGCATCGGGGTCGGCCAGGGCATCGCCACCATCCTGGAACAGGTCGGCGCGTGACCTCCCTGCAGGGGCGGCCACGAGCTCCCCGGCGCCCCCGCCGAAAGCGGTCCCAAGGCCGGGACGCCGCGGGTCAGCGCAGGGACCGGCGCGCCCGCGAGCTGTTCACCAGCTCGACGGCCGCCACGATGACGAGGGCGCCGATGAACGCGGGTAGGACCTGCACGCCAAACAGCTCAGGCCCCACGCTCCCGATGAGCAGCCGCCCCAGGAAGCCGCCTGCGATCCCGGCCAGGACCGCGCCCAGCCAGCCGCCGGGGAGCGCCCCAGGGATTACGGCGTCGGCCGCCCAGCCCACCAGGCCGGCGACGACCAGGGTCAGGACGAGGCCGACCACGCCAATGGCAATCCACACGGCGGCGCCCAGCGCGAGCACCAGCAGTAACGCGACGACGAGGAATCCCATGCCTACACAGACGCACAGCCCGGGCGAGGGGTTGCAGGACGCTTCGGGCCACGGCGCCCCACCACGGGGTGAGACGGGAGCGAGCTGAGCGCGCCCGCCGCCATGGCGCCCTTGGCACGGCGGCGGGCGGCTAGCTCAGCGGTCACCCTCGGCGCGGAGCGCTCAGCTCAGCGCGCGGAGCTGCATGCTGCGCAGCCGTCGGACGCGCTCCTCGATCGGCGGATGCGTGCTGAAGAGGCCCGCCAGGTTCACGCCGCGCAGCGGATTGACGATGAACAGGTGCGCGACCGAGGGGTTGACCGGCAGCGGCGCCAGCCGGCTGGCCGCGTCCAGCTTCTCCAACGCCCGCGCCAGGGCGCCGGGGTCACCGTGGATCGCCGCACCGGTATCGTCCGCGCCGTACTCGCGCGAGCGCGAGATGGCGAGCTGGATGAGCGTGGCCGCGATCGGGGCGAGGATGATGGTGAGCAGGCCGCCAACCAGCCCCCCGTACCCCTCGTCGTCGTCATTCGACCGGCCGAAGCCGCCGAAGATGAGGGACCACTGGGCGATGTTGGCCAGCAGGGTGATCGCGCCGGCGATGGTGGCCGCGACGCTGGAGATCAGGATGTCGCGATTCCGCACGTGGCCGAGCTCGTGGGCGAGCACGCCGGCCAGCTCGTCGCGGCTCAGGATGCCCATGATGCCCGTCGTCACCGCGACGACTGCGTGGCTCGGGTCGCGCCCGGTGGCGAAGGCGTTCGGTGCGGGGCTATCGATGATCGCCACGCGCGGCTTGGGGAGCCGCGCGTAGGTGGCCAGCTCGTCGACCAGTCGGTGCAGCTCGGGTGCCTCTTCGTACGACACCTCGCGGGCGCCACCCATGCGCAGCGCGATGTCGCCGGAGAACCAGTACGCCCCGGCGTTCATGATGATGGCGAAGACGAATGCAATGATCATCCCGCCCTGCCCGCCGAGCGCGCCGCCCACAACGACGAGCAGCCCGGTCAGCGCCGCGAGCAGGATGGTGGTCTTCAGCGTATTTGCCATGGGATGCTCCTCCACACGCCAGGCCCGACTGAACGGGCCGTCCTGACCGAGAGTGTGCCGTGTGTACGTTAGGCGCGGATTAAGCGCGGGTTAGACGTCGTTCACAGCCAGGGCGGGACCACCCTGAGCGCTTCGCCCCGCGGCGCCTGGCGGGCGGAGTGCCGAACAACGAAAGGATCTGCCGTGGTGGGGCCTCCACAGCCGCCCGCAGCCGGCGGCAAGCGACCGTTCGACATCCACGCGGTCGTCGAGCGTCTCCGGGTCGCGGTTCGCCCGTTCCCCAAGGCTGCGATGTTCGAGCTGGCCGAGGAGGGCCACCGCACACTCTTCGAGCAGCTCGTCGCGTGCATCGTGTCGACCCGGACGCGGGACGAGGCGATGCTCGTGATGGCCAGGCGGCTCTTCGCACGGGCCCGCACGCCGGCCGACATACTGCGGTTGTCCGAGGCGGAGGTCGATAGCCTGATCCGCCAGTCGTCGTTCCACGAAGCTAAGGCGCGCCAGATCCTCGCCATCGCCCGCGCCGCGGTGGAGGAGGACGGTGGGGAGCTACCGTGCGACTTCGCCACCCTCATGTCGTTCGCCGGCGTCGGTCCCAAGTGCGCCAACCTGGCGCTCGCGATCGCGTGCGGCCAGGCACGCATCGGGGTGGACGTGCACGTGCACCGGGTGACGAACCGCTGGGGCTACGTGCGCGCGCCGACGCCCGAGCGGACCCTGCTGGCGCTGGAGGCGCAGCTGCCAAAGCAGTACTGGGTGGAGATCAACCGCCTGCTCGTCCCCTTCGGCAAACACGTCTGCACGGGTGTCCTGCCCTGGTGTAGCGCCTGTCCCATCCTGGAGTTCTGTCGGCAGGTGGGCGTGACCAGCCGCCGTTGAGCGCGGCACCTAGCCGTTCGTCAGGGGCTCGGCTCGGGGCCGCGTGAGCCCGGTGGCCCCGAGTCCAGGCAGCGCCCGCCGCCGCCGTGGCGTCGGAGCTGCCCCACGGAACCGGCCGTGCCAGCGGGTACGCGCCGATCGGTCAGCTGGGTCGCGTCCTGAGCGCTTCGCGCTCTGGCTGCTGGCCAGACGCCCGCGTCCCAGCGCCCCGTTCGCAAAAGCGCCCGACGACCTCGAACAGCTCGTCCAGTGAGAACGGCTTGGCCAGGTAGCCGTCCGCCTGGACCTGCTGGGCGCGGTCACTCGCGTCCCGAGCTGCAGTGACGACCACGATCGGCGCCTGGTGGCCCGGCCTCGAGCGGTACGCCCGCGCGAACTCCCAGCCATCCATGATCGGCATGCGCATGTCCAGCAGGATGAGACCGGGCTGGCACTCCCGCAGCAGGTCGAGCGCGGCCGCGCCGTGGGGCGCCGTCTCCACCTCGTACCCCTCGTCCGACAGCGCCATCGTCAGCATCTCGCGAATTCCCTCATCGTCGTCGACCACCAGCACGCGCCGTGACGTCACTACCAGGCTCCAATCACGCACCTGGCCCCGTCAACAGGTCCAGCACCACTCGACGCCGAGACTGGGCACCAGCGCGTCGCTCCGGGGCCGATCATATGACGCCGGAGCCGTGAGGGGAAACCCTCCGGGAGCCGCCCCCGCGCTGGCCGGGCGTCACGCCGGGGGCTGGAACCAGCGCACCGGCACGGGTGTAGAAGGGAGCAGAGATGAGGGAAGGGCGGATGACGAGGCGCGCGGGGGGACGTCTGCTGGTAGCGGTGGCGATCGCGTGGCTCCTGCCGTTCGCGGCGAGTGGAGCGCTGGCCGTGCTCGGCGGCGGGCCGCTCTCGGCGCTAGCCGGCCGGGCGGCGGACGAGCTGCCGGACCGCCTGCTGCTGATGCGCTGGCGGCTCAACCGGCCGGGTCTAGCCGGCACTGAGCTGGCCCTCTTCGACCCCGGCCGGGGCGGGTTCCAGACCCTGCTGGAAGGCGCGGAGCGGCCGGCGATCGCGCCGGACGGGCGCGAGCTGTACGCGGTCCAGCGGCAGGAGGTGGGCGACGAGGTCAGGACAGCCGTCGCGGCGCTCGAGACCGGCTCCTTCCGCTCGCGCTGGCGTGCGGTCATCGACTCCCTACCCACGCGAGAGGTCCTGGATCGGCCGTTCGAGGTGGGCTACCGGCTGGCCGTGACACGCGACGTCGTCTACGTGGCCCGCACCCGCTGGGGGACCACGGAGCCCGCCACGCTGGTAGCGCTGGACCGAGTGGATGGCTTCGAGCGCCGCCGCTGGCAGGTGGCGTTCGAGAGCCGCATGGTCGGCAACACTGCGCTGTACCCCGCCCCGGACGGCGCGTCGCTCGCGCTGCTGGCCGCCACCAACGTCGGCTCTCCAGGACGCATGGACCCACGCCCGGAGACCGTCCTCGTCCGCTTCCGGCTCCCCAGCGGCGAGGAGGAGGCACGCCAGGCGCTGGGGCAGTCGCCGGACCAGTTTCCCCTGTGGAACGCGCGGGCCACGCCGGACGGCCGCGTCCTGTACGCCCTGGGCAACTCCGAAGGCGGCGGAGGCGTCGAGCTCCGGCTCCTGGATCTCGCGACGGGCGTGGCCGAGCGGCTGGCGCTGCCCATCCAGCCGAGCGCGCCGGACGAGTGGCTGCCACTCCAGTGGACGGTCTCACACGACGGCCGGCTGCTGTACATGCTCGGACCCAGCCTGGACGAGGTCGCAGTGGTCGACCTGGTGGCGCGCCGGGTGGTGCAGTCAGCCCTGCTGGATGTGCGTCCGCAGGCTGGCCGAGCGCAGCCGTCCCTGCTGGCCAGCGCCCTGGCGGCCTGGCGTGCCCTGCTCGCCCCAGCCGCCCTGGCCAAGCCGTACTTCGAGGGCGCCAGTCTGCAGCTCTCGCCAGACGGGGCGCGGCTGTACGCCGTCGGCGCCGCCCGCGACGGCATGAACGCCGCCCGACCGGCCGGGGTCTGGGTCGTCGACACCCGGACCTGGCGGGTCGCGGAGCGCTGGCTGCCAGACATCCAGCCCCAGAAGCTGCTGCTGAGTGGCGACGGCAGCTTGCTCTTCGTGCAGCAGGCGTCGGGCCCGCTCGGGTCGCAGGGCTCGCCCTTGCGTGTGGTCGAGGCCAGCACGGGCGCCGAGCGGGTCGTCGCGGCGCCCGTGGAAGGGACGCTCTACAGCCTGGCCGAGCTGTACCGCGAGACGTACGGGCGCAGCCTGGCGCCGGCGCCGGCGCCGGCGCCGGCCGCTCCAGCGCCGGTGGCGGACCTGGTGCTCCGGGTGGCACCCGACGTCGCCGTGCCCGGCGACCCGGTCACGGTGGAAGCGCGTTTCGTCGACCCCGCCACCGGGGCCACTGTCCGGCCGGGCCAGACGGACGTGCGCTACGACCCGCCGGCCCAGGTAGCGGCGCTGCTCGGCTGGGGGCGGGTGGACTCGCACGGCCTGGCGGTAGCGCTGGCGCCGGCCGAGTACGGCGTGTTCCAGGGGCGCACCCAGGCGCCCCAGCCGGAGGAGTGGGCGCCGGGCTCCTGGGCGGCGCAGGTCGTGGCCACCTGGCCGGATGGCCTGAAGCGGCGAGCTGTCTTGCCGGATGCGCTGGTGGTCGAGCCGGCGTTCGCTGGCGCGGACGGCCGCCGCTACCGGGTGGTGCTGAGCGCGGAGCCGACGCCCGTGGCGGACATGCCGTCGCCGGTGCGGCTGGCGCTGGTGGACGCGGAGACCGGCGCGCCGCTGCCGGACAGCGTGGGGCTGCGGGACGGGCTGCCGGACAGCGTGGAGGCGGCCTTCTTCGCCCCGATGCGGGGCGTGACCGTGCAGCGGCTTCAGCCTGCCGGCCACGGGGTCTACGCCGGCCAGGTGGTGCTCTGGGCGCCGGGTCCCTGGCGGGTACGAGTGGGCTTCCGCCCCGGCAGCGGTCCGGCGGTCAGCTTCGTGGCCGGGGTGGTCCAGGTCACCGGCCGCGACCCGCCGTAGCACGCCTGACGGAGGCGAAGGTTACCGCTGGAGCGGGTACGCGGCATCGAGCACCTGGCGCGCGAGCGGCGCGGCCGTCAGGCCACCCATCTGGCCGCCCTCGACCAGGACCAGCGCCAGCAGCCGCGGCTGCTCGGGTGTCTGGAAGCCGACGAACCAGGCGTGCAGGTTGGGCCCCGCGTTCTCGGCCGAGCCGGTCTTGGCCGCCGTCGGCGTGCGCTCGCCGCGGAAGGCCGCCGACGCCGTGCCGTTAGGCGTGCTGGTCACGCGCTTCATGCCCTCCAGGATCGCCACGCGCGTGGCCGGGCTGAGCGGGAGCGGCCCCTTCTCCTGGCTGGTGAAGGTCTGCGCCGTCCCATCCGGCCGTTCGATCGACCTGACGAGCAGCGGTGTGCGCAGGGTGCCGCCGTTGGCGAGCGCGGCATAGGCGTTGGCGAGCTGCAGCGGCGTGACCTGGAGCGCCCCCTGGCCGATCGCCAGGTTCACGCTGTCGCCGCTGGCCCACGGCTGGCCGAGCTGGCGCTGCTGCCAGTCGGGGTCAGGCACCAGGCCGGCCACCTCGTCGACACCCTGCACGCCAGTGGGCCGGCCGAAGCCAAAGGCGCGGGCGAAACCGGGCAAGATGGACGGGTCGAGCCGGTCGAGCTTGAGGCCGATCTCGTAGAACGCCGGGTTGCAGGACTCGGCCAGCGCTTCCACCAGGTCGAGCACCCCCTGCCGTGTCCAGTTCTCGAGCACCAGCCCGGGCAGCCCACGCCACTCCAGGCCGCAATCGAACGTGTCGGTCGTCTTCACCCCGCCGCGCTCCAGGCCCGCCGCCATCGTCACCACCTTGAACGTCGAGGCTGGCGGGTAGGCGCTCTCGGTGGCGCGGAGCACGAACGCGCCATTCTGGTTCAGCGCCTGCCACTCGGCCTGGGCGAGCCCGCGCACGAGGGCGTTCGGGTCGAAGCTCGGCCGGCTGGCGAGCGCCAGGATCGCGCCGTCGCGCGGGTCCAGCACGACCACGCCGCCCGTCCGCTCGCCCAGGACGGCCGCGGCCCGCTCCTGGATGCGCGCGTCGAGGGTGAGCCGGACGTCCGAGCCGGGGACGGCCGCTCGCTCGGCGATCGTGCGGACCACTCGGCCCTGCTCATCCTGGATGACGATCCTGCCGCCCTTCTGGCCGGCCAGGGCCCGCTCGGCCCAGGCCTCGACGCCGGTCCGGCCCCGCCAGTCGTCCTCGTCATACCCCTGCTCACGCAGGCTCGCGAGCTCCTCGGCCGTCACGCGCCCCACGTAGCCCACCGCGTGGGCGGCCGCCTCTCCGAGGGGGTAGACGCGGCCGAGCTTCTCGCGTACCACGACGCCGGCCAGTCCGCCCAGGGCCTGCGCGAGCTGCGCGCGCTCCTCCAGCGGCCGGTCGGCGATGGGCATGAACCAGTCCGGCTGGCCGCCCTGGGAGCGGCGCGCCACGGTCTCCGGGTCCAGCCCGAGGGTCTCGCTCAGCGCCGTGCGCACCGCCGCCTCGTCCTGGACCTGGCCGGGCACCACGCCCACGGTCAGAGCAGTTGGGCCGTCCTCCGCCAGCGGCTGGCCCGCGCGGTCTAGGATGCGGCCGCGGCGGGGCGCATCGGGCAGGACCAGGACGGTGGAGGTGGTGGTCAGCTCACGGAAGAGTAGGCTCGGCTGCCAGGCCACCTTCCACTGGCCCTGCTCCTGCACCAGCGGGAGCTCGCTGCTCTCGGCGAGGTCGCCGAAGAGAGCCACGCGGCGGGTCACCTGGAACGGCACGCGCGCCCGCCGGGCGTCCGCCGCCGTGGCCGCGCCGCTGCCCGCGGCCGGGGACGGCGTGGGGGCGAGCTCCGCCAGGGCCGGCTGCGCCTGGATCGTGGTTCGCACGAGGCCGATGCCCTGCTCGATGTTGGTGTAGCGGCGGAGGAACGTCTCGCGGGACGTCGCCGCCCGGGCGGCGTCGGCGAGCAGGTCGTACATCTGCGCGTATTGGCGCTGCTCCCAGGCGCGGAAGTACTCCGCCGCCACCTCGTCGGCGGCCGGCGGGGTGGGCGTGGGCGTGGCGGCCGGCGGGAGCGGCAGGCGCTCGACCGCGGTGCAACCCGCCGCGCCAAGGAGCAGCGCCGCCAGGATGAGCAGCGCGAGCACGCGGGAGCGGACTGGCGGCCACCGGGAGCCCCCTCTGGGCGCATCCGTCGGGTGCGGACCCGCCTCCGTCGCGCGTGCCTGGCCGGAGCCGCGCTCCGGCCGTCGCCGGGTGCCGTGTGGCACCCCCGGATTGTAGCCCCGCGGCGCGGCCGCGCGGGGCGCCGCCTACACGTCCAGATTGCGGACGAAGCGGGCGTGGGTCTGGATGAACTTCTTCCGCGGCGGGACCTGGTCGCCCATCAGCACGTCGAAGACCTCGTCGGCGACGGCCGCGTCCTCCAGGTTGACCTTGAGGAGGGTGCGTGTGGACGGGTCCATCGTGGTCTCCCACAACTGTTCCGGGTTCATCTCGCCCAGCCCCTTGTAGCGGGTCACGTCAGGATCTTTGGCGGTCTTGTTCTTCGCCTTAATCTCCGCGATCGCCGCGTCGCGCTCCGGCTCGCTGTAGGCGTAGTAGCTCTCCTTGCCGAAGTGGACGCGGTAGAGCGGTGGCTGGGCGATGTAGAGGTGGCCCTTGGTGATGACCTGCCGCATCTGGCGGAAGAAGAACGTGAGCAGCAGGGTCCGGATGTGCGCCCCGTCCACGTCGGCGTCCGTCATGATGATGATGCGGTGGTAGCGCAGCCGCTCCGGGCTGAACGTCTCGCCTGAGCCGGCGCCGAGCGCCGTGATGAGCGCCCGGATCTCCTCGAAGCCGAGGATCTTGTCCTCGCGGGCGCGCTCCACGTTGAGGATCTTCCCCTTCAGCGGCAGAATCGCCTGGAAGCGCCGGTCGCGGCCCTGCTTGGCCGAGCCGCCGGCCGAATCGCCCTCCACGAGGAAGAGCTCGGACCGCGCCGGGTCCTTCTCGGTGCAGTCGGCCAGCTTGCCTGGCAGTGTCAGGCCGTCGAGGGCGCTCTTGCGGATGACGAGCTCGCGCGCCTTGCGGGCCGCCTCGCGCGCGCGGGCCGCGGTGAGGCACTTCTCGACGATGCGGCGCGCCTCGCTCGGGTGCTCTTGGAGGAACTGGTCCAGCCCGGCGTTGACGACGGTCTGGACGGCCGGTCCGACCTCGGCGTTGTTTAGCTTGTTCTTGGTCTGGCTCTCGAACTGCGGATCCAGCACCTTCACACTGATGACCGCCGTCAGCCCCTCACGCACGTCCTCGCCTGAGAGGTTGGCGTCCGACTCCTTGAGGAGGCCGGCACGCTTGGCGTAGTCGTTGAGGCTGCGGGTGAGCGCCGCACGGAAGCCGCTCAGGTGGCTGCCGCCGTCGACCGTGTTGATGTTGTTGGCGAAGCTGTAGACGCTCTCCGCGAAGGAGTCGTTGTACTGGAGGGCGACTTCGACCGTCGTATCGCCCGCCCGCTTCTCGACGTAGAAGGGCGTGGGGTGCAGCGGCTGGCGGGAGAGGTTGAGGTGCCGCACGAACGAGACGATGCCGCCCTCGAAGTAGAAGGTGTGTTGGCGCCCCTGGCCCGGCCCGGGCCGCTCGTCGGCGAGGGTGATCGAGAGCCCCTTGGTGAGGTAGGCCATCTCACGGAAGCGCTGGAGGAGCGTGTCGAAGCCGTAGTCGCGCGCCGTGAAGATGGTGGGGTCGGCGAGGAACGTGACCGTGGTACCGTTCGGCTCGTCGGTCGGCCCGGCCGGCGCGACCGGCGCTCGGGGCACCCCGCGGTGGTACTCCTGCCGGTAGAGAACGCCGTCCTTGCGCACCTCGGCCACCAGCCACTCGCTGAGCGCGTTGACGACGCTCGCCCCGACGCCGTGCAGGCCGCTGGACACTTTGTACCCGCCGCCGCCGAACTTCCCGCCGGCGTGCAGGATCGTGAAGACGACCTCGAGCGCGGACGTGCCTGTCTGTCGCTGGGTGTCGACCGGGATGCCACGGCCGTTGTCCCAGACGGTGACGGAGCTATCAGCGTGGATGGCCACCCGGATCGTGTCGCAGAACCCCGCCAGCGCCTCGTCCACGGAGTTGTCCACCAGTTCGTAGACCATGTGGTGCAGGCCGTACAGGTCGGTGTTGCCGATGTACATGCCTGGGCGCTTGCGGACGGCCTTGAGGCCCTCGAGCACCTCGATGTTGGCCGCGGTGTAGCCCGGCGCGGGCTGGACCACGCCGTTCACGCTCGCCAGGTCTGGTCGCTCCTGTGGTAGTGCCACGCCGCGCTCCGTTCCGCCCCCCAGGTTCACGCCGCGCGCGCCCCGGCCGGGCCCGCCACCGGGTCAGCGCGCTCCTTGTAGAACACCATGCTCGCGGCGACGAGGCCGCTGGCGACGTAGGCGTTGCCCAGGATACCGAGGGCGACGCCGAAGGGCGGGCGAACGACGCCCGCCAGCACCTCCCAGACCCGGTCCATGCCCGCCAGGATGAGCCAGGTCAGCAGGATGAGCCCGAGCGTCGACAGCGCCGAGCGGCGCACCACCGCCACGCTGCGCTGGATCGCCTGGAGCGGGCCGACACCGGAGATGAAGATGGCGTCGAGGGCGAAGAACAGGTGCACCTCGGCGAACAGCACGGCGAACGAGACGAGCAGGACGCCGAGCACGGCGACCGCGGGCGCCAGGAGTGTGGCAAAGCCGAGCACCACGAGCACCGGCAGGCCGAGGAGCACCGCGACGCCCAGGAGCGCCGCCACCAGACCGAGCACGCGCCCGACGTCGCGCGGGACCCGGGCGACGACCGAGGCGGGCGCACCCCGGCCGTCGCGGACACCTTGGGCGATCCAGCCGCGGAACAGCCCCCCCAAGGCCAGGCCCAGCGCGAGCGCCACCACCAGGAGAGCCGCGCCCTCGCTCCAGCCGCCGACGAACGAGAACCCGCCCGCGCCCCCGAGGAGGGCGGCCACGCTGGGCAGCGCGAGCGGGCCGCGCGTGGCGATGAGGGCGAGCACGTTGGTCTCGGTGGTGTACGTCATCAGGAGCTGTCGCTGGCCTTCCACCTCGATACCCAGGCCGGCCGATGGCGGGCCACCACGCGCGCTGGCAGCCGCCTGGCGCACGAGCTCGCTGGCCTGCGTGAGCACCGGGTCGACCAGCGGCGAGAAGGACACCTGCGGCCCGAGCCACAGGAAGACGTCCACGAGGATCGGCACGAGGAGCACCCACAGCCGGCGGTTGACCACCGCGTACCCGGCCGAGAGGGTGTCGATGACCCCTGGCGGCTGCGCCTGTCGGCGGGCCGTCGGGGGGTGCTGCACGCCCAGATTCTACTTGATTGGGCCCCGCCCGGACGAGCCTTTCGTCACCAGCCCGACACGTTTCACGTGAAACATGGCCGCGTGGTTCGGCAGCGGTTGCGCACTCCCGGCGGCCGCAGTGGCGCCTCCTCGGGTGCTGGATTCGCCGGCGTGCCGCATTGGAGACGCAGCGCGCTTCGGAACACCCTCCCCGCGCTCATCGCCACGGTGGCCTGCCGCCGCGTCACCTGACAGCTCCCTCCAGGCGCAGCAGGTAGCGCTTCGCCTCCAGGCCACCCGCGTAACCGACCAGGCTCCCGGACGTGCCGACGACCCGGTGACACGGGATGAAGATGGGCACGGGGTTGTGGTGCAGCGCGCCGCCTACGGCCCGCGCCGCACGCGGTCGCCCCAGCGCCCGCGCGAGCGAGCCGTAGGTGGCCACGCTGCCGAAGCCGATGCGTGCCGTCTCCTCCAGCACCTGGCGCTGGAACGGCGCCACCGCCGCCAGGTCGACGGGCAGGTCGAACCGGGTCCGCCGGCCGGCGAAGTACTCCTCCAGCTCCTGCCGGGCCGCCGCGAGCAGCGGGTCGTGTCCCTCCGCCGGCTCCGAGGTCTCTCCGACCGGGTCCGGCGTGAACTCGACGCGACAGATCCCGCGCTCCGACGCCGCGACCATCAGCAGCCCCACCGGGGATGGCACGCCGACCGACCGCTCGCGCAGCACGGCCGCCGGCGGCTCCGCTGCCAGCGCCTCGAGCGCGGCATCCAGCCGGAGGGAAGCCTGCAGCCACTCGCTGCATCCACCGCAGGCCGAGACGTGCTCGGTGAGGGCCGCCAGACGCGCCGGTGCCAGGTCGCCGGCCACCAGCGCCAGCCAGTCGCGCTCGCCCACGTGCCCCGCGGACCGCATAGCCCTCGTCATCGGTGATCCTCCTCGTTGTCGCGCGACGAGTCCAGTGCCTGCCTCAGTCGACGTATGGCCTGGTACACGTTCGCCCGCGCCGTCTCCGCCGTGCCGCCCATCCTCTGGGCCACCTCGGCGTAGTCGAGGCCCCGCAGCCGGCGCAGGACGAGCGCCTCGCGCTGGCGGGGTGGGAGGTGCGCCATGAGCTCCCTCACCCGTCGCAGCTCGTCCTGCGCGATCGCCACGTCGTCCGGCCCGGCCTGCCTCGACGCCACATCCGCCAGCTCCACTGATGGCTCCCGGCGTCGCTTTCGCAGGTAGTCCACGCAGACGTTCGCCGCGATGCGGAACAGCCACGCGCGTGGCTGGGCGTCGGCCTGACGCTCGAGCCGCCCGTATCCGTAGTGCGCTCGCAGCAGCGTCTCCTGACACAGGTCGTCCGCGTCGGCCGACGACCTGACCGTCCGGCCGATGAACCGCCGCAACTCGGCGCCGTGCCGTTTGACGAGCAGCTCGAACGGCACGGGCTCACCACCGGGAGGAGTGGCCAGCGATGCGGGCGCCGTCGTGGGCAGGTGCGAGCGGGCCATGCACAGGCTACAACGACGGCTGCCTGACGGTGTGAAAGAGGCTGACGCTTCGACCTTCGGCGTGTGGCACGCCCGCCCGATGCACCCTTCCCCTCCAGTTGATGCCCGTGGTCACCGTCTCGGTGGCCCCTGCTGGATCCGCCGCCGTACCGTCTCCAACCCATCCGCCTGGTCCAGCGCGTTCCACCGCGTCTCGATCCACCAGGTGACACCCGCCTCCGCCCAGGAGCGCACGATCGCCGCCGCCCGCTCTCGGTCGTCGCCTGGCGTTTCGCCTTCCATTACGACGTCAAAGGGCGTGGACCCGGTGCGGTTGGCCCGGACGAACGCGCACACGGCCCGCATCTCGTCGGGAGTCGACAGCCGGACGGGACCGTCGGCACCCAGCACAGTCGGGATCACGCCGTCGTAGCGAAGGGCGCGGCGCATCGACCTGGCGCGCGGCCACGCCCCTACCACCCAGATTGGGATCCGCGGCTGCTGCGTGGGCGGCGGTGGTGGACGGAACGCCGTCTCGTGGATCACGTAGTGCCTTCCCGAGTAGCTGAAGGGCTGTCCACGCCACAGCCCGGTCACGATCTCCAACCCCTCATCCAGGAGCTCCGCACGGGTGCGGCGGTCGGTGACCTCCCCGAAGGCCGCGAATCCAGTGTCGAGCGCCCCCAGCCCCACCGACAGAATCACCCGACCACCGGACAGACGGTCGAGCGTGGCCGTCTCGCTCGCCAGTTTCCACGGGCGCCGCCGCGAGACGGGCGTGAGCATCGTGCCCAGGCGGATCTGCCGCGTGCGTACGGCTGCGGCCGCGAGGGACACCCAGGCGTCAACCCCCCACACCGGCTCCCAGACGAAGAAACCGTCCCAACCCGCCCGCTCCGCGGCGTGGGCCAAGTCAGCGACCGTACCGGCGTCACCACCGGGCAGGACGAATCCGCAGCGCATACGTCACCTCCCCCTCACACCTTACGCGGCCCCGTCGGCCTTGCGGGTGCCCGGCACTCGCGTTCGGGAGTATCCACCAGGACCCGTGGCTCGGGGCGATGTTTCACGTGAAACATCGCCCTTTCGACGCGCCCGCGGGGCCACTGCTATACTGCGCCGACGTCCCGCTCCCCGGCCCAGCCGTGCCGCGCCGCGGCGCGTACCTGGTCCCGACCTCTGGGCCAGAGCCACGGCCCACCTGCTCCGAGGAGTGACCTCCGGTGCCCAAGCGTACCTACCAGCCCAAGCGCGTCCCGCGCAAGCGCCAGCACGGCTTCCTGAAGCGCATGCTGAGCGCCGCCGGCCGAGCCGTCCTGAAGCACCGCCGGCTGCGGGGCCGCCAGCGCCTGACGGTCGTCTGACCCCCCGCGAGGGCGGGCGCCGCCCCGCGCCCCCTGCCCCCACCCCGCCTCCCGAACCATGTGCGATGAAGCGCGAGCAGCGGCTGCGCAGCAGCGAGGCGTTCCGCCGCGTCCGCGAGCAGGCCGCTCGATCCTCGCCCCATCCACTCCTGGTGCTGCACGTCGCCCCCAACGGGCTCGAGCACGCGCGCGTGGGCATCACCGTCGGTAAACGGGTCGGCACGGCCGTCGTCCGCAACCGCGTTCGACGTCGCATCTCCGCGGCCGTCCGTTCCCTCTACCCCACTCTCCAGGGGGGCCACGACCTCGTCTTCGTGGCCCGGCCCGCCAGCGCCCAGGCCACCTGGGTCGACCTCCTCCAGGCCGTCGAGGCGGCCACCAGGCGCGCCGGGCTGCGGCGCGACGCCGCGACGCGAGTCACCACCTGAGCCATGGCTGTCACCCGCACGCCGGCGCCTCCCCACCGCCACCTCGCGCTCGCCCCGCGCCACGCGGCCATGCTCCTGGTCCGCCTCTACCAGGCGACTATCAGCCCCCTCCTGCCCAACGCCTGCCGGTACGCACCGAGCTGCTCCCACTACGCCTACACCGCCCTCGAACGCCACGGGCTCATCCGGGGTGGCTGGCTCACCCTCCAGCGCTTGACGCGCTGCCAGCCGTGGGGCGGTAGCGGCTACGATCCCGTCCCGCCCGCGATGCGCGATACTGCCCGCTAACCACCCCGGGAGCACGCTTTGGACTTCCTCCTCCCCCTCTGGAACCCCTTCATCGTCCACCCGCTGATGGCTGGCCTGCGGGCGCTCGCCACGCCGCTCGAGGCCGTCGTCAGCCCGGGCCTGGCGGGCGGCCTGGCGATCATCCTGTTCACCATCATCATCCGCCTCCTCCTGCTGCCGCTGTCGCTCACGCAGGTCCGCTCCCAGAAGGCGCAGATGGCCATCCAGCCGGAGCTGAAAGCCCTCCAGAAGAAGTTCAAAGGCGACCGCGAGGGGCTGGCCCGCGCTCAGATGGCGCTCTACAAGGAACGCGGCGTCAATCCCGCCGCCGGCTGCCTGCCCCTGGTCGTGCAGCTGCCGATCCTCTTCGGCATGTACGCCGCCATGCTGCAGCTCTCCACCCAGGGGCTCACGCTCGACCAGGTGCAGACGCGTCAGCTCGAGTTGGGCCGCGTCACTTACGCCGCCACCCGGCCCGGCGAGCCGCAGCCACGCAACCAGTTCGTCCTGGCGACGCTCCGTGTCGTGCCCCGTGCCGCCAGCCCGATCACCCTCGAACTGCCCCAGGACGCGGCGTCCGTGGCGGTCAACGGCACCCCGCTGCTCGAGGCGCAGGGGACCCAGGGGCTCACCCTCACCCCGGGCCAGCCCACGCCGAACACCAACCCGCCCAACACCCCCAACGGCCGCGCCAGCATCTTCCTCCGCCCCGGCGGCGAGCGTAACCCGGACGGCACGCTCAACCGCAACGTGCCCGTCGAAGTCGGCACGCCGTACCTCGTGGAGATCGAAGTCAACGCGCCTCAAACCCGCGTCACCGCCGCCGCGGTGGCGGTCACCTACGACCCGGGCGTCCTGGAGGTCCAGGCCGTCGACACCCCGCCACTGGAAGACCTGGCCTTCAAGAGCGACTTCCTCGGACTCCCCAGCCTCGGCGAGCCCGACCTGATCTACGTCGGCGGCTTCGGCATCCCAGGCCTCCTGCTGCTCCTGATGACGATCACCTCCTTCCTCTCCCAGCGCATGGTCAGCATGCCGACCGAGGACCCCCAGCAGCAGGCGATGATGCGCTCCATGGCCTTCATGCCGCTGCTGTACCTGTTCTTCTTCCTCAGCACGCCGGCCGGCCTGGTGCTCTACTGGCTGGTCAGCAACCTGTTCACCATGGTCCAGCAGTACTTCGTGACCGGCCTCGGCCTGCTGGGCGGCGACCTCCAGCGGCTCACCGGCCGCGACTTCCAGCCCGCCTGGGCACACGTGGGCGGGGCGCCTGGGCCGAGCCAGAGCAAGAACGGCGTGGTGCGCGATGGCCGGGCCGACCTGGCCGCCGACGAGCTGGACGAATCTACACCTGCCGAGCGCCAGCGGGCCGCGGCCGACGCGCGCCGCACACGCCCCGCCTCCGGCAAGGGGAGGAAACGTGGCAAGCGTTGAAGCCTCCGGGCAAACCGTGGATGATGCGATTGACGCGGCGCTGGAGCAGCTAGACCTGGACGAGGACCAGGTCGAGATCGAAGTGCTCGCCCCAGGCGGGGACGGCCAACCGGCCCATGTGCGCGTGACGCCGCGCGCGGATGCCGGCGTCGCCCCGCCTGAGGGTGCCGCCACCTGGGACGAACCCCTCGCGACCGCGGGCCGCGAGATCCTCGAGGACCTGCTGGACTACATGGGCTTTCCCGGCGAAGTGGACGTGCTCCGCGCCGGGGAGGAGAGCGGCACGCCGACGCTGGCCATGGCCGTCGTCGATGGCGACTCCATGGGCGCCCTGATCGGACGCCGCGGCGAGACCTTGCAGGCCCTCCAGTTCATCTGCCAGCTCCTGGTCAACCGGCGCGTTGGCCACTGGACCCGCGTCCTCCTCGACGTCGAAGGCTACCGGTCGCGGCGAGAGCGCTACCTCAAGGACACGGCGCTCCGCGCGGCGGAGAAGGCCATGCGCTACCGCGAAGCCATTGAGCTGGAGCCGATGATCCCCAGCGAGCGGCGCATCGTCCACCTGGCCCTGGCCGACCACGAGTACGTGGCCACCCACTCCGAGGGCGAGGGCGAGCACCGGCGGGTCATCGTGGAGCCCACGCCGGAGTTCGTGAAGCAGCACGGCGGACCGCCCGAGGGAGCTGGACGGCGTCCGTTCGCCCAGAGCGGTGGCTTCGGGCGCGGCGGCCGTTCGGGTGGCCGCTCGCGGCTCGGGCCTCGCGGCTTCGGCCGCCACTAACGGCGTCGCCTGCCCCCATCGCGGTGGCTGAGCCCGCCGGCGCCCTCGACTACCTGATCCTGGGCCACGTCACGGTCGATCGGCTGGCTGGCCACCGCGTCGTCCTGGGCGGCACCGCCACCTACGCCGCTCTGGCGGCACGCAACCTGGGGGCCCGCGTGGCGATCCACACCAGCGCCTCCTATGAGCCCGCGCTCGTCGACACCCTCTATGGCACCATGGTCGCCCGCGTCCCCTCCGACTTCACGACCTGCTTCGTGAACGAGTATCACGCCGGCCGGCGCCGCCAGGTCATCGAGTCGCTCGCCGCGCCGCTCACCTACGAGCAGCTCCTGCCAGAGTGGCGCACTCCGCCCCTCGTGCACTTCGGCCCCCTCTGCCAGGAGGTCGACGCGTCCCTTGTCGATCGCTTCCCCACCTCGATGATCGGCGTCACTCCCCAGGGGTGGATGCGTGCCTGGGGCGCGGATGGCGTGGTGCACGCCGTCGCTTGGGCGGATGCCGACCGCGTCCTCGCGCGCGCCGACGCCGTCGTGATCTCCGAGCAGGACGTCGCCCACCCCGCGATGATCGACGAGTGGGCGTGCAAGGCGCGGCTCCTGGTCGTCACCCTGGCCGACCGCGGCTGCCACGTCTACAAGCAGGGCCAGGCCGGCCCGTACCACTCGCCGGCGTTCGCACCCGCCCGGGAGGTCGACCCCACCGGGGCCGGCGACGTGTTCGCGGCCGCCTACTTTTGGCACCTGCGACAGACGGGTGACTGGCGCCAGGCCGCCGACTGGGCCAACTGCGTGGCGTCCTTCGTCGTCGAGAGGCGGGGGATCGCCGGCATTCCCAGGCTCGAAGACGTGGAGCGGCGCTGGCGGAGCGGCGCGCGCCTGGGCGTGCAGGTCAGCCCGGCGTGAGCCTTGTGGTCGCCATCGCCAACCAGAAGGGCGGCGTCGGCAAGACGACCACCGCCGTGAACCTGAGCGCGTACCTTGCCCTCGTCGGGCGCGTCCTCCTGGTCGACATGGATGCGCAGGCGAACGCCACCAGCTCCCTGGGCGTCGATCCGCGCCAGGTGTCTCGCTCCATGTACGAGGTCCTGATCGGCCAGGCGGTCCTGGAGGAAGCCCTCCTCGCCGCGGTGCGCCCCAGCCTCGACCTGGCCCCCGCCAACCACGCCCTGGCCGGCGCGCAGATCGAGCTCGTCGGGCTCAGCGACCGCGAGCGCCGCCTGCGTGATGCACTCGCCCCGGTGCGCGACCAGTACGACGTCGTCCTGATCGACTGCCCGCCTTCCCTGGGTATCCTCACCCTCAACGCGCTCGTCGCGGCCGACACGCTGCTCGCCCCGGTCCAGTGCGAGTACCTGGCACTGGAGGGGTTGGGCCAGCTCGTCCAGACGATGATCCTCGTGCGCGAGCGCCTCAACCCGCGCCTCGAGCTGCTGGGTATGCTCATGACGATGCACGATCCCCGCACCAACCTCTCCAGCCAGGTCATCAGCGAAGTCCGCCAGCACTTCCCGGCCGAGACGTTCGAGACGGTCATCCCACGCAGCGTGCGGCTGAGCGAAGCGCCGAGCCATGGCCAGGCGATCCTGGAGTATGACCCCACCTCTCGAGGCGCCGGCGCGTACGCCGAGCTGGCCCAGGAGCTGGTGCGGCGAGGGCTGCTGGCGTGACCCGCCCCAGCGAACGCGGCCTGGGCCGCGGGCTGGGCGCCCTCATCCCTCAGGCGCCGCTGCCTCAGGGGCTACACGAGGTCCCGGCGGACCACATCCAACCCAACCCGCGCCAGCCCCGCGCACGGCTGGACCCGCGAGCGCTCGAGGAGCTGGCGCAGTCCATCCGCGAGCACGGCCTCCTGCAGCCGGTCGTCCTCAGCCGCCGGCAAGATGGCAGCTACCAGCTCATTGCCGGCGAGCGGCGGTGGCGGGCGGCCCAGCTCGCCGGCCTGGCCACGGTGCCGGCGGTCGTCAAGGAGGCGACTCCTCAGTCCAGCCTGGAGATGGCGCTGGTCGAGAATCTCCAGCGGCACGATCTCAACCCGCTGGAGGAAGCGCTCGCCTACAGGGTGCTCATCGACGAGCACGGCCTGACCCAGGAGACGGTCTCACAACGGGTGGGCAAGAGCCGCGCGGCGGTCACCAACACCCTCCGCCTCCTCCAGCTTCCCGAGCCAGCGCGCCATGCCCTGGCCGCAGGCGCGATCACGGAAGGCCACGCCCGGGCACTCCTCGCCGTCGAAACCGACCAGGCGCGCCTGGCCCTGCTCCGGCGTGTCGTCGACGAGGAGCTGAGCGTCCGCGAGACCGAGGCGCTCGCCCGCCGCCCGGCGGCCCCGCCGGGCGAGAGGCTGCCCGCGTCCCGCGCTCCCCAGGCTGACCCCGACCGGCTACGGCTCGAGGAGGCCTTCCGCCAGGCGCTTGGAACCCGCGTCCAGCTCGTCCGCCGCCGGCGCGGCGGCCGCCTGGTCATCCACTTCTACTCGGACGAGGAGCTCCAGGGCCTCTACGAGGCGATCGTCCGCGAGTAGGAGGCGTGCTCACGGCAACGCCGCGCCGCGCACTCGCGCTCAGCGGCGCAGGCGCTCCAGGAGCAGCGTCGTGGAGTGGCCCGGGACCAGCGGGACGATGGCGACACGGGCGCCGACTGCGCGCGCCGCTGCCGCCTCAGGCAGCGCGTCTGCCGCATAGTCGCCGCCCTTCACGTACGTCGCCGGCCGAACCTGCGTGATCAGGTCGCCCGCCGTCGCTTCGCAGAAGAGCACCACGTAGTCGACTGGCTTCAGGCCGGCCACCAGCTCCGCCCGCTCCGACGCCGGTATCAGTGGCCGGCCAGGCTTCAGGCCACGCACAGACTCGTCCGAGTTGACGCCGACCACCAGGAGGTCCCCGAGCTGGCGGGCCGCGCGCAGGTAGCGCAGGTGTCCAACGTGGAGGAGGTCGAACACGCCATTGGTCAGCACGATCCGCGCGCCACGGGCGCGCCGGACCCCCAGCTCCGCTACCAGGGCGCCCAGCTCCAGGACACCGTCAGCCATCGGTTGCTCGCCTGCGCCATGGTACCGCCCGGCCCGCCGACCGGAGCGCCTCCTCCTTCACGGCTGCACGTCCGCAGTAGAATTCCCCGCTATGGCCGCCCCGGCCGTCGCCCGGCCCACCATC
>CAYSYM010000036.1:0-38443 GCA_964435115.1 uncultured Chloroflexota bacterium
CCAGAGGGAGAGGGGACTCCCGGCCATGCCGCATTCAATGGCGGGAAGCATCTAGCGCTGCTCGCGAAGTCCGGCGCCGGGCGCTGGCCCGCTCTCAGACCAGCCGGGGCTCGGGGATGGGGAGCAGGAACGCTCCGCCCCGCTCCGCGAACCAGGCGAGCTGCTGGCGAATCTCGTCCGCCAGGTTCCAGGCGAGCAGGAGCAGCACGTCGGGCGGGTCCGTGGTGAGGCGCTCGGGCGGGACCACCGGGATGCGCGAGCCAGGGGCCAGCAGGCCCTGCTTCAGCGGGTTGCGGTCCACGATGTACGCGATGTCCGCGGCGGTGAGCCCGCAGTAGCCCAGCAGCGTGTTGCCTTTGGCGGTCGCCCCGTAGGCCGCCACGCGCTTGCCGTCGGCGCGCAGGCGCGCCAGCAGCGCCCGCAGGCGCTCCCGCACCGCGGCCGTCCGCCGGGCGAAGTCGCGGAGCGCCCGGCGGTCGCCGCGCAGCGCCACCTGCTCCTCGGCCAGCAGCTGGCGCAGGCCGGCGCTGGCGGGGCGCGGGCTGGTGGACGGCACGCCGACGATGCGCAGGCTGCCACCGTGCACCGCCTGTGGCACGGCGTCTACGAGGCGCAGGTCCGCGCGCGCGAGCAGGTTCGCCAGCGCCTGGAGCGAGAAGTACGAGACGTGCTCGTGGTAGATCGTGTCGAACTCGGTGTGCCGCACCAGGTCGCCCAGGCTGGGTGATTCGTTGACGTAGAGGCCGCCGGGACGGAGCAGGCCGCGGACGCCGCGAAGCACCGCCACCGGATCCGGGACGTGGGCCAGGACGTTCGTCGAGACCACCGCGCTGGCCGGGCCGTGCTCGGCAAGCACCTCCTCAGCCGTGGCGACCCCGAAGAAGCGGTTGAGCGTCGGGATGCCGGCGGCGTTGGCCAGGGCGGCGATGTTGGCGGCCGGGTCGACGCCGAGCACGCGCAGGCCGCGCGTCTGGAAGGCGCGCAGCAGCGTCCCGTCGTTGCTACCGATCTCGACGACGAAGTCGCCCGGCTGAAGCCGCGCCTCGGCGCAGACGTACGCAGCCAGCTCGGCGCAGTGTGCCACCCAGGTGCTCGACGCTGACGGCACGTACAGGTACGCCGAGAACAGCACGGCAGGGTCGACCACGTGGGTGAGCTGGACCAGGCAGCAGTCCGGGCAGGCCTGGATCCCCAGCGGGAACGCCGGCTCGTCTGCCCCCAGCGGATCGGGCCGGGTGAAGCGATTGGCCAGGGGCTGGCAACCGAGGTCGAGCACCGGTTCGAGCGCGGTCGAGCCGCAGCCCAGGCAGCGCTCCACCGCACGCACGGGGCTCTCGGTGATCACGCGGGGACCGCCGCTCGGGCCGGGAAGCGGAGCGCGGCGTCCAGGCGACCGGCCTGCAGGAGCTGGCGGAGGTGCCGCAGGCGGATGCCCCGCTCGGGCGCGTCCAGGCCCAGCCGTTGGAACGCCGCCTCCAGCTCCCGCACGCCCGCGCGCAGGTCGTACCGACACTGGAACCCGGGCAGGAGCTGGCGCACTTTCTGGAAGCGGACCCGGTAGCTGCGGCGGTCGGCGGTGGCGTTCTCGGCCACCACCAGCCGCGCGCCCGGCACCAGGGACACCACCGTGCGGGCGACCTCCATCACCGTGTAGTTCTGCTCGTCCGCGCCGACGTTGAAGGTCTGGCCGTTGATCCGCTCAGCCGGGGCCGCCAGCGCCAGCGCGAACGCCTGCGCGATGTCGCGTACGTGGACGAACGGACGCCAGGCAGAGCCATCGCTGGTCAGGCGGACCTCGCCGTGCACGTACGCCCCACTGACAAGGTCGTTGATCAGGATGTCGGTGCGCAGGTTCGGGGAGTAGCCGAAGGCGGTGGCGTTGCGCAGCGAGACGACGCAGAAGGAGTCGTCGGCTAGCGCCGCCAGGCGCTGCTCGGCCGCGACCTTCGTTTCGCCATAGGCCGTGACCGGCCGGGGTGGCGTGGCCTCGTCAACCCACGGGTCGCGCGCCGCGCCGTAGACGCTGCACGAGGAGGCGAAGGCGAAACGGCGCACGCCCGCCCGCTTCGCCGTGCGTGCCAGGCGCAGCGTGCCCGCGTAGTTGATAGCCCGAGTCAGCGCCGGGTCCAGGGATCCGAGCGGGTCGTTCGAGAGGCCGGCCAGGTGCACCACCGCCTCGAACCCGCGCAGGTCCGCGGGGGCCACGTCCCGCACGTCGCGCTCGATCGGGGGGATGGGTGGGGGCGCTTCCAGGGCGCACTCGACGAACAGGCCCGTGTCCAGCCCGACGACCTCGTGTCCCGCGGCCTGGAGCGCTGTGATGACGGCTGGCCCTATGTACCCCAGGTGGCCGGTGAGCAGTACGCGCATCCTGATCCTCGCCGCCCCGAGGGGCGCATCCAACTACGCGCTTCGCGCGTAACGGTCTCGAACGCTCACCCGGTGGGCCGCCACGCCAGGAAACCGGCTCGGAATCGGCCCACGGGCCGCGACTCACGTGGCAGCGTAGGGGCCGGCTGTCGGCGGAGCCGTTGAGAGCGGGTGTCGTTCCGGTTGAGCGGCCCTCGGAGCAGGCCTACCCCTGGTCCAAGGGGTGGGGCGAGGTCGGCTACCATGAGGACGCATGGCCATGACGCCCGGCGGTGGCCCCTCGCCGAGCGCGCCACCCCCCACGCGAACGCCGAGCGGCCCGCGAGCGGGCCGGGGCGGCTCCGCGCCCGGGGCTTCGTCACCCGGCGGGCCCGTGGTGCGCTGGGGGCTCCTCATGGGCGGGCTGATCATCATCGCCGACCTCGGGACACGGGTGTTCCAGCAGCGCGTCGGCGGGGCCGAGGCCGCGGCGGGGCTTGAGGCGCTCGACAACGTCCTCAACGCGCTCTTCTTCTCCCTGGCCGGCGCGGCGGTCTTCCGCGAGACGGGCCGCGTGCGCCTGGGCGCCCTAGCCGGCCTACTGGCCGGCGCCGTGGACGGGGCGGTTGTCGGCGCGGCGCTGGCGATCGCTCGGCCGGCGGACATCCCGGCCGAGCTCACGCCCGATGCGCTCTGGCTGGCGCTGTTCGTGCAGAACGCCATCCTCGGGGCGGTGCTGGGGTCCGCCAGCGCCTGGCTCACCAGCCTGGCGCGCCGCCGTGCCGGGAGCTGAGGCGTGGACGATGGCGAGGCCTCAGCCCGCGCGAGCCCGGCGGGCTGGTGCTCGCTGCGGCTCCGCTTCGCGCCGGAGGAGCTGGCCTTGCTGGGAGCAGCCGAGCACACGTACGGCGCCCATCTCGCCCGCCAGCCCCGGGCCGACGCGCTCCGGTCCGCCATTGCCCTGGCCAGGGTGGGGCGAAAGGTGGCCGCCGGCGCCCCGGGCGCGCCGACCAGCCTGAGGGAGCACGAGCTGCTGGCGCTGCTGGAGGCGCTGCGGTTTGCCGCGGCGGAGGTGCGCTGGCTGGGCGAGCACGGAGCGCAGGCGACGGACCGCGCCTCCCGCGAGCGACGCGAGCACGTGGAGAAGGGGTTTCCCGAGCTGGCTGCCAACGTCTGGCGCGCGTTCGGGACCGGTCAGGCGCTCGACCGCCTGGCGCGGCGGCTGGACCAGGCGCACCACGCCCGGCACGTCGCCCTGCCAGGGCCCGGTGGCTGAGCAGGGCAGCGCCAGGCGTTTCGCCTTCCACGCGCCTGAGGCCTGTCCGGTAGCTTCCAGGCACGGCCGTCGCGGACGTGGATCCGGCTCAGCGGTCCGTCCTTCGCACGGAGGGAGGCCCTCCCTCCGACTATCCCCCCTGACCCGTCCGCGCCCCGGCTGACCCCCAACGCGCGACACCCAGCCCCCCGCCCGGAGTCCTGCTCAGCGGCAGCGGTCGCCGGGGGCGTGGGAGCGGAGGTGGGCCAGCGCGCGCTGGAGTTTGGAGGCCGCCGCCGGCCGCGCCTGCCCCAGCGCCAGGATCGCCGCGCGGGCGGCTTCGAGCGCCTCGTCGCTGCCCCGATGCAGCTCGACCTCGATCTCCTGCTCCTCGAAGGCGGGGTGGTCCACCAGCCGCACCCGGTCCAGCGCCAGCTCGACCTCCCATCCCTGGGCGGGCGCGGTGAGCTCGAGCAGGCGGCGGTCGGCGTCCAGCTCGAGGAAGGGTTTGGGCAGGGGTGGCGGCAAGCCGGCCAGCGCCTCCGCGAGCTGGTCCGCTAGCAGGACGTTCCCGCGCTCGCGGGCGGCCTGGCCGAGGACGCCGATGACGAGGGCCGGGGCCGTCTCGGCCTCTAGGTACACCTCCACTTCGGGCCGCACGGCGATCCCGCGCCACTGCTCGCCCTCCCCTTTCAGCGTCCAGGCGGCGAGCCGGCGGCCGGCGACGGTCCGCCGGCGGAACGCCAGCCGGGCCCGGCCGAGCGCTCCGCCAGGCGTGTCGAAGAAGCTGTTGCGCTGGGTCTCGTGGCGCCGCCCGGCGACTGAGAACACCCCCAGCCGATCGATCTCCCGCAGGCGCGGCAGCAGGGTCGGATCGACCGGGATCAGCTTCAGCTCGCGTTCGACGCCGTCAGCCACGGAGACGGAAGGCGAGCGCCACCGCGCGCTGGCCGGGGTGGTGGGCGGTCACGGCACGCCGGCGGCCGGCTCTTCCACCGCCCGCTCGACGGCCTCCATCACGTCCGGCTCGCGCTGCACGAGGCCGGCGCGGCGCAGGGCGCGCATCGGGTACCAGGCCGTGAGCGCCACGAGGGACAGGTTGATCGGCCAGCCGGCGACGGTGTCCGCCACCAGGAACGCCTCCAGTGGCAGCGTCGCCAGCAGCGCCAGCCGCACGAGAGCGCGCAGCAGGTGGCCGAAGAACCACGCGAGCGAGACCACCAGGAACGCCCGGCGGAACGTCGCGGACGCCTGGACGGCCGGCGGCAGCGGGTACAGCCGCCGGGCGTACAGCGCGAGCACGGGGCGACCGAGCAGCGCCGAGCCCAGGAAGACGGAGCCGTAGAGGAGGTTCTCCAGTGACGGCCAGCCGAGGTACAGCAGCGGGTTCTGCGAGATCAGCCCCGCCGCCGCCTTGGTACAGGCGAAGGCGAACGTGGTGGCGCTGAACACGTCTGAGAAGCCGGCCCGCCACCGGTGCCACACGAACACCGCCGCCGACCAGGTGAGCACCGCCACCACGGCCACGGAGAACGACCACGTCCTGTAGCCGACGTAGAAGATGGCGACCGGCAGCAGGCTGCCGAGCGCGAGGCCAAGCGCGCCATCCTTGACGTGGCGCCACTCGGCGGCGCCGAAGGCGCGCCAGTGCTTGACGGTGGCGTGCGGGGTGGTTGCGGTGTCCAAGTGAGCGGTTCTTCTCCTCAGCGTGGCGAGGCGTGGCAGCGGACGGAAGGATACGGCCAGAACCCCTCCCGGCCGCAGGACTATCATCCGCCACCCGCATGCACTCCTGGGTGGGGTCGGTCGACGCACGGTCGCGCCGGCGGTGGCGCCGGCGCGTGGGTCTCCTCACGCTCCTGGCCCTGGTCGTCGTCGTGCTCGGCCTGGTGGGGGTCGACCTCCCGCGCGGTTCGGAGGAGCCGCCGCTGCCGGCGGTGCGCCAGCGATTCGTCCAGACGCTCGTGCGGGCGGCGGCCGAGACACCGCCGCGGGAGCTGGCGTTCCTGGCCGTGGAGCCGGCCCAGACGCTGCTGGTGACCGACCGGGCGCGCCGGAGCGTGGTCCGGTTCGATGCGGCCGGGCGTCTGCTCGCGGAGTGGGGACCGCAGCTCGCGGGGGGCGTCGTGCTCGGCGAGCCGGCGGGGGTGGCGGCCGCCGGCGACCGCCGCTACGTGCTCGACCGCGACACCCCCCGCATCCTGCGGCTCGACCCTGGCGGTCGCCTGCAGGGCGTGATCCCGCTGCAGCAGTACGGGACCTACGGCTTGAACGGCCTGGCGGTGGACGCCGGCGGCCGCCTGTACGCCGCCGACACCGGACGGAATCGGATCCTCGTGCTCGGCCCGGCCGGGCAGTTTCTGCGCGAGCTGCGTGGGAGTGGGGGCAGCCTGGGGCCGCTCGTCCAGCCCATGGCGCTCGCTTTCGCTCCCGGCGGCAGCCTGTTCGTCGCCGACTGGGAGAACGCCCGCGTGGTGCGTTTCGATCCTGGCCTGCAGCCTGCCGATGCCTGGCCGGCCGGTGGACGGCCGTTCGGCATCGCGGTGGACGCCCTCGGCCGCGTCTTCGTCCCGGATGCCGAGAATCGGCGGGTGCGGGTGTACACGCCTCGCGGGACGCCGCTCGGCGAGCTGGGCGGGCCGGGGAGCCGGCCGTTCCGCCTGCAGGCGACACCCCGGGTGGCTGCCGGGCCGGCGCCCGGCACGATCTACGTGCTCGGGCCAGACGGCGTGGTGCGGGTCGAGTTCGACGATGCGCCGGCCCTTCCAGCAGAGGGAACGGTGGCGGACCCGAGCCTGCTCGCACTCGCGGCCGCCGCGGCTGCCGTCGGCGCGCTGCTCCTCCGGTGGCAGCGGCGCCGGGCCAGGGCGCGCCGCACGCGCAGCGGAGCGCCGCGCGCCCCCCGTGCTTGAGGCCTGCCTGCCTCGTAGAGAACCCCGTCCGGCGCGGGGCTGCGCGCGCTCTCACCCAGCTCCGGCCGCGTACAGGAGCGGCGATGCGCGCCTGGGTCTCAACGTCGTGGAACCGGCGCGCTCGTCCGCCCACGCACCTGGCCGGGCGCGCCGGTCGGCGCCGTCACTCGGCGCCGCGACGTGGCCAACCGGGCTGGAGGCCGTAGATGGCGCACAGGGCCAGCAGCGCAAACCCGAGGCCGAGCACGAGCCTGTTCTGGGCGATCAGCCCAAACGTGACCATCAGCCCAGCCACGAGGACCGCCAGGCCGAGCGCAATGCCCACCCCCACCATGCCCCTATCGTGGCCGCCCGGCCCCGCCGCCGTCAAGGTCACGGGTTCGGGCAGGCCCCCTTCATCCGCGCGTTCGCGTTCGGATCCTTCACCGGCCGGGTGAAAACGTCCATCTGGAATCCGCGGTTTCGGCAGGCGCTCGCCCGCGTTTCGCGCAGCATCCAGCCGGCTACCTGGGCCCATGGGTGAGCGGCACCTCGATGCCGTACACCGCCGGGCCGCGGGCTCGGGCCAGCCGGCGATCCGTGGCACGCCCCGTGCGTGCTGCACCCCGGCGTCGCGCGTCCTCTTGACGGAGCTCCGCACGCGGACGGAACGGTCGGCCCGAACGGTGCCGCTGCCACCCACGTGCTGAGCCTGGAGGCGGGGACGACGCTGGGTCCGGCCATGCACAGCAGCACGACCTCCGAGCACGCTCAGCATACCCGCCCGGCGGAGACGCAGCGGGACGGGCGCCCGCTGCCGGAGCCGGGCGTCCTGATGGGCGAGCACCACGAGATGGCGGTGTGGGTCTACCCCATCGCCATGGCGCTGGGGGCCTGGCTGGTCGCCAGTCCCGCCACCCTCGGCTACCGCAGCCCCGCGCTGATCTGGAGCGACGTCGCGAGCGGCCTGCTGGTCATCGTGCTGGCGGCGCTGGCGCGTCGGCCGGGCGGGGCGTGGGCAGCGTGGGGAGCGGTGCTGGTGGGTGTGTGGCTCCTCTTCGCCCCGCTGGTGTTCTGGGCGCCGACGGCCGCGGCCTACCTCAACGACACGCTCATCGGCGTGCTGGTGATCTTCTTCGCGATCCTCATCCCGCACGGCATGCCCATGCCGGGCCCCCAGGTGCCCGCTGGCTGGTCCTACAACCCTTCCACCTGGACCCAGCGTGTGCCGATCCTGGCGCTCGGGCTGTTCGGGTTCTTCCTCTCCCGCTACATGGCCGCCTACCAGCTCGGCCACATCCCGACGGCCTGGGACCCCTTCTTCGGGCAGGGGACCGAGCGCATCCTCACCTCCGAGGTCTCGCGCATGTTCCCGGTGTCCGACGCGGGGCTAGGCGCCTCGGTCTACCTGCTGGAAGTCCTGATGACCTACATGGGCGGCCCGCGCCGCTGGCGCACGATGCCGTGGATGGTCACCTTCTTCGGCATCCTGGTCGTGCCCCTCGGCGTCACCAGCATCGTGCTGGTGATCATGCAGCCGCTAGCAGTCGGCACGTGGTGCACCGTGTGCCTGGTTGCCGCCCTGGCGATGCTGGTGATGGTGCCGCTCACGCTGGACGAGGTGCTGGCCATGCTGCAGTTCCTCGGCCGCAGCCGGGACGAGGGCGCGTCGCTCTGGCGCACCTTCTGGCTCGGAGGCAACCAGCCAGAGGGGCTCGAGGCGCGGCCGACGCGGCCCGTCGACACCACGCGCCCAGAGGCGGCGGTGTGGGGGCTGAGCGTGCCGTGGACGCTGGTGGCCAGCGCCGTGCTGGGCGCCTGGCTCATGGCCGCACCCGACGTCCTGGGCAGCACCGGTCCCGCGGCCAGCAGCGACCGGGTCGTCGGCTCGCTGGTGGTGACCGTGGCCATGGTGGCGTTCGCCGAGGTCGCCCGGCCGGTCCGCTGGCTCAACGTCCTATTCGGCGCGTGGCTGGTGGCGGCGCCGTGGCTGCTGGGCGCGGTGGGCGCCGCTCGCTGGAGCGACGTGGTGGTAGGCCTCCTGCTGGTCGCCCTCAGCCTGCCGCGCGGCCCCGTGCGCGACCGCTACGGGGGCTGGGGCCGCTACATCGTCTGAGGGACGCCCGCCACGGACAGCGCCGGCGCCGGTGGCGCCGCCGAGCTGAGGCCCCGGGCGGACAGCCGGCAGTAGTGAAGGAACGCACCACGACCAGGACGGAGGACCAACAGTGACGCGGTCGATGCGAGAGCAGGTGGTGGTGGTCACAGGGGCGTCGAGCGGCGTTGGCCGGGCGTGCGCCCGCGCGTTCGCCCGGAAGGGGGCAAAGCTCGGGCTGCTCGCGCGGAACCGGGCGGCGCTTGACGCGGCCGCCGCGGAAGCGCGCCACGTCGGGGGCGAAGCGCTGGTGCTGCCCACAGACGTCGCCGACGCCACGGCGGTCGAAGGCGCGGCCGTGGCGGTCGAGGCGCACTGGGGGCGCATCGACACCTGGGTCAACGTTGCGATGGCCACCGTCTTCGCGCCGGTGAGGGACACCACGCCAGAGGAGTTCCGGCGGGTGACGGAGGTGACCTACCTGGGCTACGTGCATGGGACCCTGGCGGCGCTGCGGCGGATGCAGCCGCGCGACGAGGGCACTATCGTTCAGGTTGGGTCGGCGCTCGCCTACCGCTCCATCCCGCTCCAGAGCGCCTACTGCGCGGCCAAGGCGGCCATCCGGGGCTTCACGGACTCCTTGCGCACGGAGCTCCTGCACGAGGGCAGTCGCCTGCGGCTCACGCAGGTGCACCTGCCGGCGGTGAACACGCCGCAGTCGCTGCGACAGCGCAACAAGATGCCGCGGCAGCAGCAGCCGGTGCCGCCGCTGTACGCACCGGAGGGCATCGCCGACGCCATCGTGTGGGCCGCCGAGCACGCCCCGCGCGAGATGCTCGTCGGCCTGCCCACGGTCCAGGCCGTCTGGGGCCAGAAGCTCTTCCCCGGCGCGCTGGACCGGTACCTGGCCAGGAATGGGTGGGACGCGCAGTTCGTCGACCAGCCGAACGAGCAGCACGGACAGGACATCCTGTTTGAGACGCTGCCCGGCGACCCTGGCGCGCACGGCCCCTACCGCGACCGCGAGCGTGGCCCGGATCTGCAGATGCGGCTGCGCACCCGCCCGCGTGCGGCGCTGGGTGGCCTGGGGCTGGCGGCGCTCGGCGCGCTGGCGCTCCTGCGCCAGCGGTAGGGGGCGCGGGCGCGCTCAGCCCAGGGACTCACCGGCGCCGCGTCTGTCAAGCGGCGGCGCCGGGGCGCAGCTCGCGTAGGCAGAGCGGTTCCCCGGCCGGGGGTGGCCCAGGCCAGGACGGGGTCCGCCTGGCTCCAACGGCCGATGTTGGGCTAGTCGTCGCGCTGGCCGAGCTGCACGTGCCCGGGGCGGTCCGTGTAGGGGCCGTAGCTCCCACCGAAGCGGGACGGGTGCGCCACGCTGCCGGGGGCGTCTTGTCCGCCAGACCGGCGGGCACCCAGCGCTGCCCGGCCAGGCTGTCCGAGGCAGATCGGTAGCCTGGTGGAGAACATGCGTTCTATACTGGTGTCAGCGCTCCGGCTGCGTGGCGGGCGCGCCACAGCCGCGTCACGAACGAGGTGGTGCCAACAGGTGGCGCCGGCTGGCGCAGCGGCCTTCCGTAGACTCGTACACTCGCACTTACGTCCGCACTTACGTCTCCCGAGGTGTTCTCTGCCGTATGGCTGCTCCTTCGCCGCGTCTGACCCGGCGGTCCGTGCCGCGCTCCGCGTCGCCCACGACGAATGGCCGCTCGAGCCCTGCCCGGAGCGAGGCTCCCCTGCCAGCGGCCAGGACTCGCGGGCAGAGCAGCGCGTCCGGGCGCCGGGCCCTCGAGGCGGCGGAGCCAGGCCGGCCACCGCGCGCGCCGGCGCAGCGCCCGACCCAGGACGGGCGCGACGGCTTCTCCCGCGCCCGGCCCACCTACACCGCCCAGGACATCACCGTCCTGGAAGGCATCCAGGCCATCCGCCGCCGGCCCGGCATGTACATCGGCTCCACCAGCACCAGCGGCCTGGTCCACCTCCTGTGGGAGGCGCTGGATAACGCCGTCGACGAGGCGGTGGCCGGCTTCGGGACGCAGATCTGGGTGGCGATCGACCGCCAGGGTGTCGTAACGGTCCGCGACGAGGGGCGCGGCATGCCCTTTGACGAGATGGCCTACGCCGGCAGGAAGCTGCCCGCGGCCACGGTGCTCCTCACCGTCCCCCACTCCGGCGGCAAGTTCGTCGAAGGCGCCTACAAGACAGCCGGTGGCCTGCATGGCGTCGGCGCCACCGTCATCAACGCCCTCTCGGAGTGGCTCGAGCTGGATGTCTGGCGCGATGGCCGGCACTTCTCACAGCGGTTCGAGCGTGGCCTCGCGAAGCCGTCCCGAATCGAGCCGTGCGAGCCGAAGCTGCGCGGCACACAGCTCCGCTGGAGCTACGACCGCGAGATCTTCGACCACGACGCCTACTACCCGCGGGAGACCGTGGAGCGCCGCGTGCAGGCGGCCGCCCACCTCAACCGCGGCCTGGCGCTCCACCTCTCCGTCTGGGACGACGAGGAGGAGCGGCAGGTCGAGAAGACGTTCCTCTCCCGAGAGGGCCTGGCCGACTTCGTCCGCCACGCCACCCCGCCGGGCGCCGAGCCGCTCTTCAGCAAGCCGATCACCTTCCAGCAGCTCCGCGACGACGTGGACGTGGAGGTTGCGCTCCTGCCCAACCGGGGCTACAAGCTCGACCTGCACTCCTTCGCCAACGCCGTGCGCACGCCCGAGGGCGGCGTCCACGAGCGCGGCTTCAAAGCGGCCCTCACCCGGGTGGCGAACGACTACGCGCTCAAGCTGGGCGTCATCAAGAACCGCGACCGGGAGGCGTTCCGGCCCGAGGTCATCCAGCAGGGGCTGGTGGCGGCGGTCTCGGTGAAGCTGCAGGAGCCGCAGTTCGAGGGCCAGACCAAGAGCAAGCTCAACAACGCGCCGGTCGAAGGCATCGTCCGCTCGGTCGTGACCGAGGGCCTGAAGGAGTGGTTCGAGGCGCGGCCAGAGCCGGCCAGGACGTGGCTCAGGAAGATCCTCGAGGACCAGAAGCTGGCCAACCGGCTGGCGGCCGAGGAGCAGCTTGCGCGTACCGGCCAGAAGCGTCAGGAGACGGTCGATCTGGACACCTCCAAGTTCGCTCGCGCGAGCGTGAACGACCCCGACCGCGCCGAGCTGTTCATCGTCGAGGGCGAGAGCGCGGGCGGCTCGGCCAAGCAGGGCCGAGATGCGACCTACCAGGCGATCCTGGCCCTGCGCGGGAAGCCGATCAACGTCGTCAACGCCCGGCCGGAGCGGCTCCAGCTCAATAAGGAGTACGCGCTCATCGCCCGGGTCATCGGGGCCGGGGTGCGGGGCGCCTTCGCGCTGGAGAAGTGCCGCTACGCCAAGATCATCCTGATGACCGACGCCGATGTGGACGGCGGCCACATTCGCGCCCTGTTGCTGGCGCTCTTCTACCAGGAGATGCCGGGGCTGATCGAGGCCGGCAAGGTGTTCGTCGCCATGCCCCCGCTCTACTCGGTCCACTGGAAAGGCCGCACCGTCTGGCTGCAGGACGACGACGCGCTGCGCAAGTTCCACACCCGCAACCCGGAGGCGAAGAGCGCGCCGGTGAAACGCTACAAGGGGCTGGGCGAGATGAAGGCCGCCGAGCTGCGCGAGACCACCATGCATCCGGCCTCCCGGGTGCTGAAGCAGGTCACCCTGGAGGACAATGCGCTGGCCGCCGAGGTCGTGGCGGACCTGATGGACGAATCGCGCCCTGAAGCCCGCCGCGAGTTCCTGGCCCAGGCCAGCAGAGTGGCGGACCTGGACGTCTGATGCCCGGCAGCCCCCTGCGAGCCTCGCCCGGGGCCGGGTTGAGCGCACCAGAGAGCCTGGATCAGCCTCCTTCTTCGACCCTCTGTCGGGGGAGCTGGCAGCCTTGAGCGAGAGCCCGGCTTCGGGGCCCTCGCGGACATCGAGACCCGCTGGTGGACCAGCCCACCGCCAGGCGCCGGCCGGGCGCTCCCACCCTGGCGACCGGGCCCGGGCCAGCGTCTCAGATCGGGCGCGCGCAGAAGACCCCCCTTCGATAGAACGACTGTTCTATAATCGCGGTGGGCGCGGCGCGGCGGCGTCACACTCCTGCAACGGGCCTGAACCGGGCGCGTCGTCTGGCCTAGACTGCGCATGGCAGGCGTCCTAGGGTCCAGCTCTCAGCAGCCAGCGGAGCCGGTCCAGCGGGGCGCGCAGCGCCCCGTCCACGCCGCGGCACACGATGGCTCTCAACACCGACGAACAGATCCTCCGCGAAGACTTCTCGGCTGTCGTCCAGGATAGCTACGCCGAGTACGGCGTCAGCTCGAACGCGCGCGCCATCCCGGATGCGCGCGACGGCTTGAAGCCCGTCCAGCGGCGCATCCTCTGGTTCATGCACCGCATGGGCTGGACCTCGACCCACGAGACCGTCAAATCCGCAGAAGTCGTCGGCACCGTCATGGGCCAGGCCCACCCCCACGGCGACGCGGCGATCTACGACGCCGCCGTTCGCCTGGCGCAGGACTTCTCGCTGCGCTACCCGCTCATCGAGGGCCAGGGCAACTTCGGCTCCGACGACGACGACCCGGCCGCCTCGATGCGCTACACCGAGATGCGGCTGTCCCGGCTGGGCGAGCTGATGCTGCGTGACATCGCCAAGGACACGGTCCCGCTCGTCCCCACCTACAAGCAGGACCCGAAGGTGGTCGAACCCTACTACCTGCCGGCGCGCATCCCGCCGGCGGTCAACGGCCAGGACGGCGTGGGGCTCGGGTTCGCCACCCGCGTGCCGCCGCACAACCTGCGTGAGGTGCTGGCGGCCTGCACGGCCCTCCTGGACCAGCCGCAACTGGGCGTGGTGGACCTCATGCGCTCGATCCGGGGTCCGGACTTTCCGTCCGGCGGCACGATCCTTGGCGAGGAGGGGGTGCGCGAGTACTTGGCCACCGGGCGGGGCCGGGTGGTGCATCGCGGCACAGCACGGCTGGAGGAGGACCTGCGCGGCCGACGGCTCATCATCACCGAGGTGCCCTACGTCGGCCGGGCGAGCGTCAAGAGCAGCCTCGCCCGGGCCTACAACGAGGGCAAGCTGCCCGGCCTCCAGTTCGACGGCCACATCCCGGACGAGTCCTCCGAGCAGAATGGCACGCGCATCGTCCTGCCGCTCAAGAAGGACGCCGACCCGACCGAGGTGCTGAACGCCCTCTACCAGCACACCAGCCTGCAGACCAGCTTCCCCGTCCAGATGACCTTCCTGTTCGGGGAGGAGAACCAGCCGGCCCGGACGCCGCGCACCGTCGGCATGCGTGAGCTGCTGGTCCGCTACAACCAGCACCAGCTCAACGTCCTGCGGCGGCGGAGCGAGTTCGACCTGGCGCGTGCCCGGGAGCGGCTGCACCTCGTCGAGGGACTCATTCTCGGCGCCCTCCATGCCGACGAGATCGTGAAAATCTTCCAGGCGGCGAAGGATCGCCAGGCCGCCCGGGCCGAGCTGATCAAGCGCTTCAAGCTGAGCGAGCTCCAGGCGCAGAAGGTCAGCGAGATGACGCTCGCCCAGGTCACCCGGCTGGACCTGGCCGCGTACCGGGCCGAGAAGAAGGAGCTGCAGGCGAGCATCGCCTCTCTCGAGGACCTGCTGGCGCACCCGCCGAAGATGGTCGCCCTCCTCAAACAGGAGATGCAGGCAGTCGCCGAGGAGTTCGGCGACTCGCGCCGCACGGCCATCCTGACCGACGAGCACGCGGCTCAGCCTGTGGCTGAGGTGCGGAGCGTCCTCGAGAGCAAGCCGGTCCTGGTAGCGCTGACGGCGGACGGCGGGCTGAAGACGATGCCGCCCAGCACGTACAGGGGCAAGGGCAACGCCGGGACGGTGCGCGGCGACGAGCGGCTCGAATGCGTGCTGCGCGCGCGGACGACTGATTACCTGCTGTGCCAGCTCTCGAGCGGGCGGGTGGCGACGGTTCGGGTAGCCAGGCTCCCCGAGACGACGCGCGCCGGGAAGGCCGAGCCGGTGCGCACCCTGCTCAGCCTGGAGCCGGGCGAGCGCATCGTGGGCGCGGTGCCGGTGAGCGGCTTCTCGGAGGAGGTCTACCTCGTCGTGTTCACCCGCGAGGGGCGGGTCAAGAAGACGGCGCTCGCGGAGTACGTGAAGGTCGACGAGAAGGGCGTACCAGACCTGCGGCTGCTGGGCCGGGATGGGGTCGTGCGGGTGCTCATCAGCCTGGGCGGCGGCGACTACGTGGTCACCACTTCGGACGGTAAGACGCTGCGCTTCGCGGACGGCGACCTGCGCGCGACCGGGCGGGTAGGCCAGGGGGTCCAGGCCGTCAGCCTGGCTCAGGGGGCACGGGTGGTCGGCGCGGACTGGACCGCGACGGACGACGATCGGGCGCTGTGGGTGGTGACGACCGCCGGCTTCGCCAAGCGCTCGCCGCTGAGCGAGTACCCGCGCAAGGGCCGCGCCACCGGCGGCGTGGCCACGGTCCAGCTCGCGCCGCGGCAGTCGGTGGCGGGCGCGGCGGTGCTCTCACCCGGCGAGGAGCTCCTGCTGGTCACGGAGCGCGGCCGGGTCCAGCGCCTGGCCGCACGCACGGTGCCCATGCAGGGCCGGGACCGCAAGGGACCGCCCGTCCTCAAGCTCGACCCCTCCGACCAGCTCGCGCGCCTCGTTGTCCTGCCGGCGTAGAGCGACGCGGAGCACGTGATCCGACCTGAACGCGCGGGCTGGAGCGCTCTTGCGCGTCCGTCACGGCGGACTCCGCCGGGCGCCCGGTGGGGCCCGCGTACCCGACCCGTGCCGAGAGCTGGGCGACGGCGTGAGCCGCGCGTACGATCTGCTGAAGGGCGGCCGACAAGCGGGGCCGCCAAGGGGGAGGACGCATGGCCCAGGTAGCCGTAGCCTCCGAGGTGCACCAGCGGCTGGACAGCCTGCCGCTCTCGCGCTTCCACTGGAAGCTGCTCCTGGTGAGCGGCCTCGGCTGGATGTTCGACGCGATGGATATCCTCATCGTCGGCTCCGTCGTGGCGGCCGTCTCCGCCGAGTGGCGGCTGGACGCCACCCAGAGCCAGTGGATCAACACGGCCAACGTCGCCGGCCTGTTCTTCGGGGCGCTGGCGTCTGGCTGGCTGGCCGACCGCCTGGGCCGGAAGGCCGTCTTCCAGGTCACCCTGCTGATCTACAGCATCTTCACCGGGCTGTCGGCCGCTGCGGCCAGTGTGGGGATGCTGATGGCGCTCCGCTTCCTGACCGGGATCGGTCTCGGCGGCGAGCTGCCGGTGGCGAGCACGATGGTCTCCGAGTTCTCGCCCGCCCGGCGGCGTGGGACGATGGTGGTGCTGCTAGAGAGCTTCTGGGCGTACGGCGCGGTCCTGGCCGCACTCGTCGGCTTCCTCGTGATCCCGCAGTGGGGCTGGCGCGCCGCGCTCCTGATGGGGGCGCTCCCGGCGCTGTACACGGTGGTGATTCGCCGCGCCCTGCCAGAGTCGCCACGCTTCCTGCTCAGCCAGGGGCGCCACGAGGAGGCGGAGGCGGTGGTGCGCCGCGTGGAGCGAGAGGCCGGCGTGGTGTCGCCCACCGAGTCCGCCGGCCCCGGGTTGGCCGGCGCACCGGCGCAAGCCCGCGTCGCCGAACTGTTCTTGGGTCGGTTTCTGAGTCGGACGGTCGCGCTGTGGGTGATGTGGGCCACGATGAACTTCAGCTACTACGGCATCTTCCTGTGGCTCCCGCTGCAGTTCACCCGCAAGGGGTTCACGCTGAATGACGCGCTGCTGTTCAACCTGATCATCGCCGTCGCGCAGATCCCGGGCTACTTCACCGCGGCCTACTTCGTCGAGCGGCTGGGGCGGAAGCTGACGCTCGTCCTGTACCTGCTGGGTGCCGCGGTGGGCGCCTACTTCTTCGGGCAGGAGGCGCTGGTGGCGAAAGATGTGACGGCGATCCTGTTCTGGGGCAGCGTCATCAGCTTCTTCAATCTCGGCGCGTGGGGCGTGGTGTACACGTACACGCCCGAGCTGTACCCCACCCGGCTGCGCGGCACGGGTGCGGGCTGGGCGGCTGCCTGCGGCCGCGTGTTCGCCTTCCTGGCGCCGCTCTCCATCGCCTACCAGATCTTCGTCTTCGGCAGCGACCGGACGGTCTTCGTGGTGTTCATGGTGGTCATGGTAGTCGGCGGGCTGGTCATCGCCGCCCTGGCGCCGGAAACCCGCGGCCGCAGCCTGGAGGAGCTGGCGGCCTGACCGCTCAGGCGATGCCGAGGATCGCGGCGAGAGGCTCGAGGCCGCGCGCCACCGCCACCGGCGGCCGCACCCCCGGCGGCATGGGCCTGTCGCGACGGTTGGCCCACAGGACGTCGAGGCCGGCTCCGTCCGCACCGGGCAGATCGTGGGGAGAGCCGGCGACGAACAGGGCTGCCTCCGGCGGCACGCCCACGGCCTGGCAGCCTGCCAGGTACGCGCGTGAGTCGGGCTTGTAGTAGCCCGCTGCCTCCGCCGTCACCACCGCGTCGAACGGCGCGCCCACCCGGGCCGCGGCTAGCTCGCCCAGCCGCTGCGAGCAGTTGGTGACGATGCCGAGCTTGATGCCCGCCTCGCGCACTGCGGAGAGCGCCGGGGCGACATCAGGGTACGGCCTGACCTCGCCCCAGCGTTCCAGCAGGTGGCTGGCGTGCTCGTCGGCGACGCCGGTGGTGCGCGCGGCCTCGCGTACGATCTCCTCGAACGGCCGGTACGCGCCGCTGCTGGTCACCAGGCGGAGCTGCTCCTCCCGCCAGCGGGCCGCCATCGCGGCGTCTCCCGCCACCTCTGCCCAGAGGGCCCACGAGTCGACGAGCGCGGTGAGGAGGTCGCAGAGGACGGCCGCGTAGCGGGGCATGCGGGTCCGATTGTACGCCCGACGTCAGCTCGTCCGCGGGCGGTGCCGAGGAGCCCCAACGGGCCAGCCCGGCTATCCTGATGCGGGGACGGAGGCGGGCGATGCCAACGCCCGCGGCCCAACACCCAACAGCCAACACCCGATACGCAGGTCGGAGGTGCGAGCGGTGAGCCAGCCCACGGCGCGGCGAGGTGATGGGGCGAGGCCCGCGGGGTTCCAGCCCGTCGGCGATGCCGCGGCCGTCGAACGATGGTCGACGGGCGTGCGTCTGCACGCCGGCGACGCCACGGTCGACGTGGTCGCGCTCGCCGCGGACCTCTTCCGCGTGGGCCTCTTCCCGCGTGGACGGACGCCCGGCTACGCCTCCGAGGCGCTGGCCCGCCAGGACTGGCCGCCGGTCGCGACCGACCTGCGGGACGCGCCGGGCGGCGTGCGGCTCGCCACGGCGGCCGCGACCGCGGTGGTGCAGCTCGGCCCGCTGCGGATCGGGTTCGAGGACACGGCGGGCAGGAGCTTCGCCACGGATGACCCGGAGCTGGGCATGGGCACACTACCCTCGCCGGCGCCCATTTCCGAACACCTGGCGGACGCGCTGGGCCCCGCGGTGCGCGTCTACAAGACCCGCCCACCGACCGAGCGCACCTTCGGCTGCGGCGAGCGCACTGGCGGGCTGGAGAAGACGGGCTCGCGCCAGACGTTCTGGAACGTCGACCCGCCCCTGTGGCACACGGCCTCGCACGACAACCTCTACAGCTCGACCCCGTTCGTGCTGGCGCTGGACGAGCGTGACGGGCGGGCCTGGGGGCTGTTCCTCGACAACGCCGGCCGAGTCCAGTTCGACCTCGCCAAGGAGCGTTCAGACCGCTACTGGTTCGGAGCTGACCTGGGCAGCCTGGTGTACTACGTCTTCGCCGGCCCGACTCCGCGCGACGTCCTCGAGCGGTTCACCGAGCTGACAGGGCGCACGCCCCTGCCGCCGCTCTGGGCGCTGGGGTACCACCAGAGCCGGTGGGGGTACGAGACCGCGGAGGCACTGCGCGAGGTGGCGCGCCAGTTCCGCGCCCGCGACATTCCCTGCGACGCGCTCTACCTGGACATCGACTACATGGATGGGTATCGCGTCTTCACCTGGGACCGCGCGCGCTTCCCAGACCCCGCGGGGTTGGTGTCCGAGCTCGCAGCGGAGGGCTTCAAAGTCGTCACCATCGTCGATCCCGGCGTGAAGGTCGACGAGCGCTACCCCGTCTACACGCGGGGCCGCGACGCGAACTTCTTCTGCACCACCTACCAGGGCGAGGAGTACCACAACGTCGTCTGGCCGGGCGTGTGTGCGTTCCCCGACTTCACCAGCCCGCGCGTCCGCGCGTGGTGGGGCGAGCTGCACGCGGCGCTCCTCGACGCGGGCGTGGCCGGGATCTGGTGCGACATGAACGAGCCCTCGCTCGGCATCCCGCGGCTGTCCACCATACCGCCTGACGTCGTGCACCCGGGCGGCGGCACGCCGCGGCTCCACGCCGAGGTGCACAACCTGTACGGGATGCTGATGGCCCGCGCGACACGCGAGGGGCTCCTGCGGCTGCGGCCCGAGACTCGGCCGTTCGTCATTTCGCGCGCGGGGTACGCCGGTCTGCAGCGGTACGCGCTCCAGTGGACCGGGGACAACTCCTCATGGTGGGAGCATCTCTGGATGAGCATGCCGCAGCTCCAGAACCTCGGACTCTCGGGCCAGGCCTGGGTCGGCGTGGACATCGGCGGGTTCTGGGAGGATGCCACCGGCGAGCTGCTGGCCCGCTGGACGGAGTTCGGCGTCTTCCAGCCGTTCTGCCGCAACCATTCGGCCCGGGGGACGCGGCCGCAGGAGCCGTGGGCCTTCGGCGAGCCGTACGAGTCGGCCATCCGCAACGTGCTGAAGCTGCGACAGCGGCTGATCCCGTACCTCTACACGGCGTTCGAGGAGTGCCACCGGACCGGCGCGCCGCTCCTGCGCCCACTGCTGTTCGCGTACCCCGAGGATCCGACCACCTACGCGACGGACGACGAGTTCCTGGTGGGTGATGCCCTGCTGGTGGCGCCCATCGCGCAGGCCGGCGTCAAGTACCGCCACGTCTACCTCCCCGCGGGCACCTGGTTCCACTACTGGACCGGCCAGCGGCTGGACGGGCCCGGCCACGTCCTGGCCCACGCGCCGCTGGGCGAGCCGGCGGTGTACGTGCGGGCGAACACCCCGGTCCCGCTGTGGCCCGAGATGCGCCACGTGGGAGAGCAGCCGCCTGATCCGCTGACCCTCCTGGTCTACGCGGCCGAGGGACGCGGCACGGCCACGCTTTACGAGGACGCCGGCGACGGCTTCGGCTACCAGCAGGGGGTGTTCGCGCGGACCGCGGTGGCGTGCCAGACGTCTGCCCAGCGAGTCCGCGTCTCGTTCGGCGCCCGCCAGGGCACCTTCCAGCCCGCCCGATCGTCGCTGCGCCTCGAGCTCCGCGGCCTTGCAGCGGCCCCCCGCGAGGTGCGTGTGGATGGCGCCAGCATCTCCGACTGGCAGGTGGCCGAGGGCACGGTAGTGGTGCCCCTCCGCGCGTTTGGCGGTCCCACCGAGGTCGAAGCGATCCTCCCGTAGCCCGCGCTGGCCCGGCCGTCCGCCGCGTGGCCCTGAGGTTGGCCCCCCCACGGGACCACGCCGCCAGGGCCGGCCCCGGGACGATGTCCGGGCCACCCATCCCCGGAGATTGACGCGCTGCACCCCCCGGGGGTTCACTCTACGGCGGGTGCAAACCGTTTCGCCGCGGGCAGGCTGGGCGGAAGGCTCGGGCAACTAGTGGAAGGTCCGGTGAGGCGGCCGGTGAGCCGGGGTAGCGCCGCCACCATTCGTGACGTCGCGCGCGCGGCCAACGTCTCGGTCAGCACCGTCTCGCACGTCCTCTCAGGCAAGCGACCGACGAGTGTCTCGACCCGGCGGCGCGTCGAGGCAGCCGTGGCGCGTCTCGGCTACCGCCCCAACGCGGTGGCGCAGAGTCTCGTCTGGCGGCGGTCGTTCGCGCTGGGCCTGGTGATCCCGGACATCGCCAACCCGTACTTCCCGGCCCTGGCGCGCGGCGTGGAGGACGGCGTGCGTGCCCGGGGCTACACGCTGGTGCTCGGCAACAGCGACTACGACATGTCCCGCGAGGTGGCATACCTGGAGCTGCTGCGGGCGCGCCAGCTCGCGGGGGCCATCTACTGCGTGGGTGACGAGGCCAGCTCGACCACCGCCGAGCTGTGTCGCGCCGCTGGCGCAGAAGGTCTGCCGATCGTCCTCGTCGGGAGCCGCACCCCGGGCCTCACGACCGTCTGCGCCGACAACCGACTGGGCGGGCGGCTGGCGGCCGAACACCTGCTCGCGCTCGGCCACGACGCGCTCGGGCTGGTGAGCGCCCTGCCGCTCGACGCGGCGATTATGGAGCGCGAAGCCGGGTTTCGCGACGCCCTCGTCGGCGCGGGCCGGCTGGCGCCGCCCGCTGGGATCCCCACCGCCTACGGCGACCACCAGATCGTCGGCGGCCGGCGCGCGCTGGCCGAGCTCCTTGAGCGTGCCCCGGGCATCACCGCCGTGTTCGTCCTGAACGACCTGATGGCGCTCGGCGCGCTGGACGCCGCCCGGGCCGTCGGCCGGCGCGTCCCGCAGGAGCTCTCGATCGTAGGATTCGACGACATCCCGTTCGCCGCCCTGGCCAGCCCGCCGCTCACCACGGTGCGCCAGCCGATCCGCCAACTGGGCGAGCGCGCGGCCGAGCTCCTGCTGGGGCTCATCGACGAGGCGCGCTCGCCAGAGGCGCGCCGGCGCGCGGAGCCGTCCGCCGTCACCTTGCCGACCGAGCTGGTCGTCCGCGGCTCGACCGCGCCCGTCGGCCGCGGGCGGCGCTGAGCCGGCGGAGAAACGAGGCTCGGCGTGAGCTTCCGCCTCGGCTGTGCGCCGATCGCCTGGAACAACGAGGATCTGCACGACCTCCGGCCGGCTGTGCCCTACACCACGGTGCTCGACGAGGTGGCGTCAGCCGGCTACGAGGGGACGGAGCTGGGCAGCGGTTTCCCGCGCGAGGCGCGCACGCTGCGCGCCGCGCTCGACGCACGTGGCCTGTCGCTCCCGTCCGGGTGGTGCGGGCTGCAGCTCGTGGGCGCCGAGACGCGCCAGCGCGACCTGGAGCACGCCCGCCGCACGTGCGGGTTCCTCGCCGAGGTCGGCGCGCGCTTCGTCAACCTGGCGCACCAGGGCACGCCGGCGCGGAAGGCGGTCGCCGGGCGCACGGGCCACCCCGCGGCGCCGCGGCTCGCGTCGCACGAGCGCGAGGCGCTGGCGGAGCGGGTGGCCGAGACGGCCGAGATCGCGCGGGCCGAAGGTCTGCAGGCGCTGTTCCACCAGCACGTCGGGACCTGGGTGGAAACGTCAGCCGAGCTGGACGCGCTCCTCCGCGTGACCGACCCGGCGCTCCTGAAGCTGTGCTGGGACGTCGGGCATGCCATCTACGCTGGGATCGACCCGGTCGCGTGGGTGCACGCCCACCCGGACCGCATCGCCTACCTGCACCTGAAAGACGTCGACGCAACGGTTCTGGACGGCCTGTGCCGGGAGGGGGCATCGTTCGAGGAGGGGATCCGCCGGCGCGTCTTCACCGAGCTTGGCCACGGCGTGCTGGACCTGCCCGGTCTCCTCGCCGCCCTGCGGACGACCGGCTATGGTGGGTGGCTCATGGTGGAGCAGGACTCCACCTGGCTGGAGCCGATCGAGAGCGCCGGCGTCAGCCGGGCCCACCTGCGGCGGCTCGGAGTCTGAGCTGGCCGGTGGCGCGGGCAGCCAGGCGCGCCCGGCGGACCGGCCTCCAAACGCCGGACGTGGCGACGGGCGCGGTACCATCGAAGGCGAGCGTGTGTCCGTGGCTCCCGACGTCGCAGTCAGAGAGGCCGTCCAGGTGGCGATCGTCGCCGCCGCGTACCAGGCCACGTACGAGCGCCTGGCGGACGCGGCGGACGCGTGCAGCCGTCTCGGCCAGCTCACCTCGGGCCGCTGGCGGTCGGCGGCGCGCGACCTGCTGCGGCTGCAGGACGACCTGGGCCGGGCGCTCGAGACGGCCGGCGACGACCTCAGGCAGCGGGCCGAGAAGCTAGCCGTAGCGGAGGAGGCGCTCTGGACGGCAGGCGACGCGGCCGGCCTCTTCGACCTGTTCCGCGACGACGCGCTTGACACGCTGGAGGGAGACAGCCTCGCAGCCAGGCTGCTGGAGAGCGGCGCCCTGTTCGGCGCCACGTTTCTGGAGAACGCCGACGTGCCGAATCGCGGCACGACCCTCCTGTTCGGCTGGGCCGATCCGCTCACTCCCGCCACGTGGTCGTGGGAGGGGAACTGGATCGCGAGCGACGAGGAGGAAGACGGCGCGGAAGAGCTGGACCTCTCCGCGGTCGGAGGGCTGCAGGCCGGGGAGGCGCTGCTGGCGGAGGTGGGCCGAGTCCTGGGCGTGAGCCCCCAACACGGCGAGCAGGCCCTGGCCGAGGCTGCCGCTGCTCTCACGCGCGTCTCCCTCCTCGCGACGCTGGGCGACGAGGACGAGGAAGACGCGGGCGACGACGGGGCCACGAACGGCCACGTCTGAAGCGAGCCGCGCCCGCGCACCGGAGGCGCGTCACGTTGCTCGGGCGGCGGCACCTCGTCAGGGAGCCGCGAGCGCCTCCGGCAGCGTGGCCGACCAGGGCGTCCAGGGCTCCTCCACGACCGCGACGTCGGATGCGTCGGGTGGGCCGATGGTCTCCCAGCGGCTCTGCCCGCCCTCCCGCCAGAACCGTAGCGCCAGGCGCGCCTGCCCCACCTGCAACCCGCGCAGCTCGAGCGCGGGCAGCCAGGACGGTAGCGTTGGGTGCACGAGCAGCCGGCCGCGCGGGGCGTCCGCGCGGAGGCCGAGGATCGCCTGGAGGAGGTGGAAGACGCTCCCCGCCGCCCAGGCTTGCGGGATGTTGGCGCCGACGTACTGAACCGGGAAGGCGCCGACCTCCCGCGGGAGGCCCGCGTACAGCTCGGGCAGCCGGTACTGGTCGAAGAAGCTCGCCGCCTCGAAGAGGTCGCGCGCAAGCCGGTTCGCCTCCTCGGCGAAGCCGTAGCGCTTGAAGCCGAGCGCGATGAGCCCGTTGTCGTGCGGCCACACCGAGCCGCGGTGGTACGAGAAGGGGTTGTAGGCCGGGTGGCGCGCCGAGAGCGTGCGGATCCCCCACCCGCTCCAGAGGTCCGCCTCCAGGAAGCGCCGGACGACGCGGGCCGCCCGCTCGGGCGAGACGATGCCGCTCCACAGGCAGTGGCCCACGTTCGAGGCGACCGACTTCACCGGCTGCTTGGCGGGGTCGAGGGCGAAGGCGTAGAAGCCCAGGTCCTCGCACCAGAACGCCTGCTCGAAACGGCGCTGCAGCTCGGCTGCCTGCGCGCGCAGGCGGGCCGCCCGGTCGGGCTCACCGAGCGCCTCGAACACCTCCGCCAGCCGCAGCTTGGCGTCGAAGACGTAGCCCTGCAGCTCGCAGAGTGCTTTCGGCTGCGGCACGGCGCGCCCGTCCGGGTAGACCACCGCGTCACCCGAGTCCTTCCAGCCCATGTTCTCGTAGCCCTGGGGGCTGCGGGTGCGGTACTCCTGGAAGCCGTCGCCGTCGAGGTCGCCGTAGCGGTCGATCCACGCCAGGCACTGCAGGGCGACCGCGCGGTACTCCTCCAGGAGCGCGCGGGACCCGGTCCACTTCCACGCCTCGTGGAGGACGATCGGGTAGAGGCTCGTCGCGTCGGCCGTCCCGTAGTAGGGGACGTGCGGGATCTTGCGGAAGTGGGCGAGCTCGCCGACGCGCAGCTCGTGCAGGATCTTGCCGGGCTCCGCATCCCGCCAGTCGTCCAGCTCGGTGGCCTGGTACTGGGCCAGCTTCTTCAGCGCGCCCAGCGCGAACGGCGCGTGGACGAGCGTATTCTGCAGGCTCACGATGAGGCTGTCGCGGCCGAACAGCGCCACGTACCAGGGCACCCCCGCGGCCGGGATCCAGACGTCGGGCGCGAAGTCCTGGTCGTGCATGCGCAGTGCGCCCATGTCTTCCACCGACTGCTTGAAGGTCCGATACACGTCTTCGTTGGGCGTGCTGAGCTGCGTGGCGATCGACGTCCACGCAGCCTGGAGGTGGCCCAGCTCGATCCCCGGGCGCGAGGCCGCGTCGCAGGTGTGGATCGGCACGTGCGCCCGGTCACCCTCGACCAGGACGAGGTAGACGCAGGTGTGCCAGGACTGGCCGGGGGCGAGGGCCACCTCGAAGACCGCGCGCCCGTTCGCGTACACCGGGGGACGGGTGGAGCCGACGAACTGGACCACCAGCGCCCGCTTGAAGTCGCGGTTCTCGTACGTGGTGCGCAGCTCGATGCGCTCGGCGTCCCACGCCGTGCGCGTCCGCCCGCGCCGCACGAAGCGGTGGGCGCGGACCTCGTAGATATCGGCGAAGTCGGCGCGGATGGCGATCTCGAGCTGGAAGCGGAGTGGCCGGGTGGCGTAGCTCGAGAGGTCGAGATCCTCGTGGATCCCGTCGGCCACGCGCCGGCGCACGAGGAGGCCGAGGTCACGCGCCTCGATGACCCCGTCCTCCGTCTCGACGCGCGGGTTCGCGAGGTGGATGCGCGCGGCGTAGTACTGGACCGCGGCGGAGGTCAGCAGGTCCCAGGGCTCGCCGTTAACGTACAGGTTGTAGCGGCTAACGAAGCGGGTGTCGCTGGAGAAGACCCCCTGCTCGCTCTCCGGCGCGATCTCGCCCCGCTCGTCGGTCACCATGAAGGTGGTGCCCTGGTTGATGGCCAGGACGGGCGGACCCACGCGGACTTCGACAGGCATACGGCCTCGCTCTCAGCGCTTCGCCCCGTCTCTTCCCGGTGGCTCAGGCCCTGGGCGAGCGCCCGGCAGGGTTCGGCGGGGAGACGGCGCGCGTGCTCAGGCCCGGAGGATAGCGCCCGGGGAGGGGCCTCGTCTGGCCAGCCGCAGGGCGCCAGTGCAGGTAGGCCGTTTGCAGGTGTAGGATGGCCGAGCGGGGTGCGAACGCATCCGCGCACGAAGGCTCTGCACGGGGCCACGGCCTGGACCGCATCGGCCCCGGCCCACCCGACGCGGAGCATCCGCCACAGGTCGTGTGGAGCCCTGAGGCGCTCCGCGGGCCGCCCCCAACGCCGACCGGCTTGGAGGGCGGCGGCCTCCCTTCAGGGCACCCCGAGCGACCCCGCCTCAGCACGGACGCAGCAGGAGAGTGCGCGCATGGCTCAGGACACCACGATCACGCCGACCGACAACGGACCGTACCGTGTCGAGGGCAGCTTCAAGCTCATCCTCCCGAGCGGGCGTGAGCTGCCCATCAAGAAGAGCCCGGTCTACCTCTGCCGGTGCGGCGGGTCGACCAAGAAGCCCTTCTGCGACGGCACCCACTCGAAGATCGGCTTCCGGGCTGCCGAGGCCGTCGTGGCCACGGAGGAAGCGGCAGAGCGCGCCCACCAGCACGCCGACCACACCCATTAGGCGGCAGGGTGCGGGCTCGCGCCACCTACCCGAACCCCTTCGACGTCAACCGGCCGTACGAGGTCCTCATGCGGCTGGCGCTGGCTGTGGCCATCGTGCCCGGGTTCGGCGTCGGGCTCCTGCTCATCCTGGTCTACGGGTTCCGCCTGCCGCTCACGCTGCCGTTCCCGCAGCTGGCGCAGAGCCACGGGCAGGTGCAGCTCCTGGGCTTCACCCTCCTGTTCGTCATGAGCGTGGGGATGCAGCTCTTCCCGCGCTTCCTGGCCGCGCCCATTCCCCACCCGGGCAGCATCGTCGCCGGCGGGGGGCTGGTGGCGCTGTCGGTGCTCCTGCGGCTTCTGGCTCAGCCCCTGCCGCCCGGCACCTTGCGCGCGGCGACCTTCCTGCTGGCGACCATGGCGCTGCCGGCCGGGATCGTGGTGGCGCTGCTGCAGTTCCGCGCGATGCGCCTCCGCTCGATCCAGCTGTTCCTGGGTCCCGGCGGTGCCTGGCAGTACTTCGTGGCGCTCGGGGTCCTGTCGCTCGGGGCGGTGGTCGTCCTCTCCACCTGGTCGCTCCTCGTGCTGGCGGCCGGGGCGGCGGTGGTGCCAGACGGCTTGAACGAGGCGCTCATCCACCTGGAACTGGACGGGTTCGCCACCAGCCTCATCCTGGGGGTGGCCTCCCGCGTGTTCGGCCGGTTCCTCCTCTTGCGCACCCGCCCGACGTTCGAACGGCGCCTCGGGCGCCTGGCGGCGCTATACGGGCTGAGCCTGGCGCTGGTGACGCTGGGGTGGTTGGCCGACCAGCCGACGCTCCTCCTGGCTGGCTACCTGGCCCAGCTTGGGGCGGTCGTCGCCTGGCTGTGGCTGGTCGGTCTGTACGACCGGCCCGCTCGCGAATCCGGCACGCCATACGTGACCCATCCCACCCGACGCTGGTTCCGCTGGGCGTTTGCCTTCCTCGTCTTGGGCATCGCCGTGCTGACCGGGCTGGCGGCACGGCAGGTCCTGGCCGGCCTCGCCCCGTTCGAGACGGAGCTGTCGGCGGCGCGCCACGCGGTGACGCAGGGCTTCCTGCTGGTGTTGATGGCCGGGATGGGCGCCCGCCTGCTCCCGATCTACTCGGCCGACGTGCTGCGGCGGAAGTGGTTGATCGAGCTGACCGTGGACCTGCTCCTCGTCGGCGCGGTGCTGCGGGCGACGTCGGAGCTGGTGGGCGGCTACACCGGGGTGGCCGGTCCGCTCACCGCCACCGGCGGGGCGCTCAGTGCCCTGGGGTTCACCCTCTTCGCGGCCGGCCTGTGGAGCTCGCTCGGGCGGCTGCCGGGCCCAGGGCGCCAGCCGAGCGCTGGCACGGGTTGACAGAAGCGCGGCCACCATGTCAGCCACGGGCACCTGCTCCGTATACTCGCCGGGTGGATGGGTGAGCGGCGCGGGCTGAAGTACCTCTGGCGGACGGCACCGCGCGCGCCGGCCGCACTGCTCCGGGCGGTGGACGGGCTGCACCCGGCGCTGGTACAGGTGCTGTACGGCCGGGGTGTGGATTCGTTGGACCGGTGCGTAGACTTCCTGGCTGGCGTCTCGCGCGACGCCGACGACCCCGCGCTGCTCGCCGACCTGCCGCGCGCGGTCGACCGCCTCGTGCTGGCGCGCGACCGGGGCGAGACGGTGGCCGTGTTCACGGACTACGACGCCGACGGCGTCAACGCCGCGGCCGTCCTGGCGACGGGCCTGCGCCTGGTCGGCATCGACCCACTGGTTCGCCTGCCGAACCGGTTCGTCGACGGCTACGGGCTGACCGAGGTGAGCGTGGCCGAGCTGGCGCAGCGGGGCGCGCGCGTCATCGTCACGGCCGACTGTGGGTCCACCGCCCACGCGGCGGCGCGCCTGGCGCGCGAGCTGGGGGTCGACCTGCTCATCACCGACCACCACCAGTGCCCGCCCGAGCTCCCCTGCGCCTACGCGCTGGTCAATCCCTGGCGGCCCGACTGCGCCTACCCGAGCGACGACCTGTGCGGCGCGGGGGTGGCCTACAAGCTGCTCCAGGGGCTGGCGGATGTGCTGCTGCCGGAGGGGCGCGCGGCCATGGCGCCGCTGCTCGACCTGGTGGCCGTGGCGACGGTGGCCGACATCATGCCGCTCGTCGGCGAGAACCGGCGGCTCGTCCTGGCCGGGCTGCAGATCATGAACGCCTTCCCGCGGCCCGGGGTGCGCGCGCTCGTGGAGACCGCCGGGCTGAAACCGGGCGAGGTGGACGCGGCCGCGCTCGGGTTCCGCGTGGCGCCGCGCGTGAACGCGGCCGGTCGGCTGGACGACCCGGCGATCGCGTACCGGCTGCTGATGTCGGAGAGCTACGAGGAGGCGTTCGCGCTGGCGGCGCAGGTGAACCAGCTCAACCAGGAGCGCCAGGCGATCACCCGTCGACTGGAGGACGAAGCGACGGCGATGGTGCGGCCGCCGTTGGAGACGGGCGCCTACACGCTCGTCTGCGGCCGGGAAGGGTGGCCCCAGGGCGTGGTGGGGCTGGTGGCCGGCCGGCTGGCGCAGGCGTACTACCGGCCCGCGCTGGCCTACACGGTCCGCGATGGCCTGGCCCACGGCTCCGGCCGCAGCATCCCCGGGTTCGACCTGGTGGCAGCGCTGCGGGCGTGCGACGACCTGTTCGACCGCTACGGCGGCCACCAAGCCGCGGCGGGCTTCTCGCTGCCCGCGGAGCGGGTCGCGGAGCTGGCGGTGCGGTTCGAGGCCGCGGCGCGCGCCGTCCTCAGCCCCGAGCGCCTGCAGCCCGTGCTTCTGCTGGACGGCTGGGTGAAGCCGGCGACGCTCTCGTTCGAGTTCGCGCGCTCCCTCGAGCGCCTGGCGCCCTTTGGTGCCGGGTTCCCCGAGCCAGTCTTCGGCCTGCGGGACGTGCGCCTGGTCGAGAGCCAGGCGGTGGGCGCGGACGGCCAGCACTGGCGGGTCGTCGTGCGTCCGACGGACGGGGGATCTCCCTTCGGGGCAATCTCGTTCGGGGACGGCCGCCTGGCCGCACAGCTCTCGGTGGGCACGCGGCTGGATGCGGCGTTCCACCTGAAGCGGTCGCAGTTCAACGGGACCTGGCGGCTGGAGCTCGAGCTGGTGGACGTCGCACGCGTGTAGCGCCGACGCGGCCGGCGCCCAGCCGACGCCACCCCTCAGCGCTGGGTGGCTGCCGCGCGGGCGTGCCGCCGTGCGAGCCGCGCCCAGCGCGGGCCCTCAGCCGCCAGGCGGTCGAGCGCCTCCTCGTCCGAGAGCCCGGAGGCCACGAGGTCCCGGCCGGCGGACCGCACCGCCTCAGCGACCTGGCGCGTGACCTCGGCGTAGAGGCGGCCGAGCGCACCCCGGCTGTCGAGCACGGCCGGCGGCGGCCCGGCGCGGGCCAGGTCGGCGCGCAGCCGGCTGAACGGGTAGGCCGCCCGTGGCAGCAGGGCCAGCCGCTCGTCCAGGGCTCGCCGCGCCGCGAGCTGGCGTTCGAGGTCGAGCAGCACCTGGTTGATGGTCAGCCCGGCCCGCGACGCGCGGAGGGTATCGAGGGCCGCTTCGGCGTCGACGGCCGGGGGTGTCTCGTCGAACAGGCCGGCCCGCAGGCGCGTGAGTGCTCCGGCCACGCCCGCTCCGAGACGGTAGTAGCGTTCGAGCGCCTCGACGGCGTGCAGGCGCGCCCGGCTCACCCCTTCGAGGCGGGCGAGGGCGCGCGCCGCCGGCCAGCCTGGCAGCGGCTCGAAGAACGCCCGGGCATCGACCGGCACGAGCAGCGCCGGCAGTGCCGGGTCCAGGCGCAGGGCGGCCCGGTTCGCCGGGTGCTCGGGCGCCAGGAAGCGCCCGTCCCACGCCTGCACGCTGGCCTCCGGCGGCAGGCGCAGCGCCGCGCGCGCCCGGTCCAGCTCGCGCTCCAGGCGCGGGAGCCGCGACTCGAGCAGCCGCTCCAGGGTGGATGCACTGACCTGCTTCACCTGGGCCGTCTCCAGCGACCACTTGAAGTCCACGGGCTCCAGCCCCAGCGCTCCGCGGACCGCCCGGCCCTGCAGGGCATCCGCGTGCGGCAGGCCGGTGCTGAGGACCTCGCCCATCAGCTCGGGATCCGCTCCGAGCACGATCAGGTGGCTGCCGGGCTCCAGGTGCGCCCCCACGCCCTGCGTCGCGAAGGCCTCCCAGCGATTGCCGATGTGCTCGCTGGCGCGGCCCCAGTCGCCGATGTGCCACAGCAGGCGACCCGAGAGCGGGCTGAGGCGGGTCAGGCGGGGAGCGGGGGCGTAGAGCGCGCGGCGGCGTCGGCGAGCCGCGCGGCCGTTCCCGGGCGCCACGGCCCGGTCGGACGGAGCGGGCATCGCCATGCGAGGAGGATAGCCAGTCGGGCCGGTGGGATGGCGGAATCGGACCCTCCCGTCTCCCGAGACCGTGGCGCGCGGCGCAAGGGCGCCGGGCTTCGCCCCTGCGGCAGGGCGGTGGGGCGGACGACAGCCCTTCCGGGATGATGGCGCCACCTGCGCCCGCCGCGTCGCGGCAGAATGGGGATGGATTTCGAGTGCGCCCGCCTGGCCCGGCCGCGATGCCGCTGGCGGCGCCGAGTGTGGCACCATAGGCGCCAACCGACCATCCCTCAGGATTACGGGTGACACACGGATGCCGAGTAGCATGCTGAACTACGCCGATTGGGAGCTCACGCCCGAGCAGCAGATGGTGCAGGGGGTGGTGCGGTCCTTTGTGGAGCAGGAGGCGCTCCCGCTGATCCCGAGCTGCTTCGAGGCCGGCCGCTTCCCGACCGACCTGGTCCCCCGCCTGGCGGAGCTGGGCCTGCTCGGCGCTACCCTGCCCGAGTACGGGGCCGGGCTGGACTACACCAGCTACGGGCTGATCTGCCAGGAGCTGGAACGGGGAGACTCGGGGCTGCGCAGCTTCGTCTCGGTGCAGAGCAGCCTGTGCATGTTCCCCATCGCCCGCTACGGCTCGGAGGAGCAGCGGGCCCGCTACCTGCCCGGGCTGGCGAAGGGGGAGCTGATCGGGTGCTTCGGGCTGACCGAGCATGAGCACGGCAGCGATCCGGCCGGCCTGCAGACGCGGGCGGTGCGCGACGGGGATGGCTCATGGGTGCTTAACGGCACGAAGATGTGGATCACCAACGGCAACCTGGCCGACGTGGCGCTCGTCTGGGCGAAGGTGGCGGACGGGGCCCAGGAGCCGGTGCGGGGGTTCCTGGTAGAGACGGATCGGCCGGGCTTCACCGCCAACGAGGTGCACCACAAGCTCTCGCTGCGGGCGTCGGTGACGAGCGAGCTGGTGCTGCAGGACTGCCGGGTCCCGGGCGGCGCGCTCCTGCCCGGGGTAGAGGGGATGCGGGGCCCGCTGTCGTGCCTGAACGAGGCGCGTTTCGGGATCGCCTTCGGCGTGGTCGGGGCGGCGATGGCCTGCTACGAGGCGGCGCTCGGCTACAGCCAGGTGCGGGAGCAGTGGGGGCGGCCGATCGGCGGCTTCCAGCTCACCCAGGCGAAGCTGGTGGATGCGCTCACACAGATTACGCAGGGGCAGCTGCTCGCCTATCAGCTCGGGAAGCTCAAGGACGGCGGCCGGCTGCGGCCGGCCCAGGTGAGCCTGGCGAAGCGGGCGAACTGCGCCATGGCGCTGGAGGTGGCGCGCAGCCTGCGGGGGGTGCTTGGGGCCAATGGCATCAGTCTGGAGCACCCCGTCTTCCGGCACATGGTGAACCTGGAGTCCGTCTACACCTACGAAGGGACCCACGAGATCCACACGCTCATCGTCGGGGCGGACATCACGGGGCTGGAGGCCTACCGGGGGTAGGGACGGGGCCGGCTGCCTGAGCTCGGCCCGAGCGTAGCCTGGTGGCGGGATTCCGGCGCAAGGGCGTCGACAGGCTGAGCCATCTGGCGGGAGGGCGCGCCAGGCGCTGCAGCCCGCCCTCCCGCCAGCCGGAGCCGCTACCAGGCCAGGTCGTCGCCGCGGATCGCGGCCAGGGCGGCGTGCTGCGCGCGCAGCGCCTGACGCGCTGCCTCGACGGTCGTGAGCGCGAAGCGAACCGGGGCGCCGGGCACGCGCTGGGCCAGGTGGCGCAGGTCGGCGCGAATCACGCAGGCGAGGGCGGTGTAGCCGCCGGTGGGCGGGTGGTCGGCCAGGAGGACAATGGGCCGGCCGTCGCCAGGGACCTGCACGGCACCGACGGGCAGCCCGAGCGACGTGACGTCGGCGCCAGCGCGGTGTCGGAGCGGCTGGCCGGCCAGCCGGTACCCCATGCGGTCCGCCTGGTCCGCCACGTGCCAGGTCTGGGCGCACAGCGCCGCCAGCGCGCCCGGGGCGAAGCGGTGGCGGTGCGGGCCGGGCAGGACGCGGATCGGCGCGTCGGGCTCGGGCGACGGCGATGGATCCGCCAGGTAGCGCCCGGCCCGGGTGGTGGCGTCGGGGAGATCGGGCACGGACAGCCGGTCGCCGGCGCGGAGGGCACGCCCGTGCAGGCCGCCGAAGCCCGCCCGCAGGTCGGTGGAGTGCGACCCGAGCACGCGGGGCACCTGGAGACCGCCGGCGAGAGCCAGGTAGAGGCGCGCGCCGGCGCGCGCCTGGCCCACCGCCAGCACCGAGCCCGACCGCGCCAGCCAGCTCATGCCACCGCTGACCGGCTGGTCGTCGAGCGCGGCGCCGAAGTCCGCGCCGGCCAGGGCGAAGGTGGTCGTCGCTGCGAAGCGGAGCGTCGGGCCGACGAGCGTGATCTCGAGGACGGCCTGCTCCGGCGGGTTGCCGACGAGGGTGTTGGCGACGCGCGCCGCGAAGGCGTCCAGGGCGCCTCCGTTGGGCACGCCGTACCGCTCGAACCCCGGCCGGCCGCGCGCATCCTGCACGCTCGTGAGGAAGCCGGGCGCGAGGACCTCGATCTCCGCCACCGCGCTCACCAGTCCGCCGGCGGGCCCGTGTGCCGGTCCCAGTCCTCGCCCCGGATCGGCACGAAGCGCACCCGGTCGCCGGGCGCGAAGTAGGCCGGCGGATCACGCCACGCGTCGAAGAGCGCGATGGGAGTGCGGCCCACGAGGCGCCAGCCGCCCGGCGTGGCGCGCGGGTAGATGCCCGTCTGGCGCCCGGCGACGGCGACGGACCCGGCCGGCACCCGCTCGCGCGGCGTCTGCAGGCGCGGCACCGCCAGCTCCGCGGGGAGGTCGCCGAGGTACGGGAAGCCTGGCGAGAAGCCAAGCATATACACGGTCTGCTCGACGGCCGCCAGGCGCTCGACCACCTGGGCTGGCCGCAGGCCGGCGTGCCCGGCCACGGCCTCCAGGTCGGGTCCGAAGGCGCCGCCGAAGACGGTTGGGACGGTTCGCCGGCGGCCCACGCGTGGGGATGCGCTCCCCAGTGTCTCCAGGGCGGCACGCACCACCGCCTCCACGCCGGCCGGGTCGGCTTCCAGCGGGTCGAACTCGACGAGGAGCGACGCGTAGGCGGGGACCAGGCCGAGCTGCCCGACCGCCGGGGCGGTGTCCAGGGCGACCGCCAGGGCGTGCACCCGGGCGTTCGCGGCCGGGCCCCGCCGGTCTCCCAGCTCGACCAGCAGGGCGGCCTCGCCGAAGGGCAGGACGCGCGGAAACCGGTCGGGGGGCGCGTGGCGGCGTGTCACGCGGGGGAGGCGGTGGCCCGGCGCGCGGCGGGCGTCCTCGCCAGACGGCTCAGCGCCTGGGCCACCGTCGGGCACGGGTGAGCCCGGCCCCCGGCCGGGTCCTGCGCCGGTGGGCCCTCGCGCGCATCCGTCAGGTGCGGACCTCCTCTCGCTCGGCCACGCCCGGCGCGCTGAGGCCCGGCAGCGCAGCGGACCCGTCGAGCGCTTCGTCGAGCACCTGCATCAGGTGAACGACTCGCGCCTGGCTGCCGGCCCGCCGCAGGCCCGCGTCGACCTGCAGCACGCAGCCGGGGTTGGCGCTGACGACGATCTCCGCGCCGGTCGCCAGGATGGCGCGCACTTTGCGCTCCTGCAGCTCATCCGCCATCGCCGGCTGGAGCACGTTGTAGATGCCGGCGCTCCCACAGCACGTCGCCGCGTCCGCCAGCTCTGCCAGCTCGAGACCGGGCACGCGGCGCAGTAGCCGGCGGGGCTGCTGTGTGACCTGCTGCGCGTGGGCCAGGTGGCACGGGTCCTGGTACGTGGCGCGACGGCGTGTCTCGCGCCAGGGGACCAGGGGCTCGAGGCCGTCGAGGATCTCCGAGGGGTCACAGACGCGGGCCGAGAACCGCCGCGCGCGCTCGGCGTAGGCCGGGTCGGCGGCCAGGAGGTGGCCGTACTCTTTGAGGAGGGCGCCGCAGCCCGCCGCATTCGCCACGATCCAGTCGTCGCCGGAGGCCTGGAACGCGGCGACGTTGCGTCGGGCCAGCGCGAGCGTGCCACCGAGGTCGCCGTCGTGGGCGCTGAGCGCGCCGCAGCAGCCCTGGCCGGGCACGACGCGCACCTCGCACCCGTGCGCGGCCAGGACGCGCGCCGTGGCGCGGTCGACCTCGGCGTAGACAGTGCTCATGATGCAGCCGGCGAAGAGCTGGACGCGGGCCCGCGGCGGGTCGATCGGCGGCCGCCACACCTGGCCGCGGGGGACCAGGAACGGGTGGTCGATGCGCGGTAGGAGGCCCTCCAGGCGCTCCAGGCCGAGCCGGCGGAGGAGGCCCGCGCCCCGGGCGAGCCGCTGCGCGCCGCTCCGCTGGTACAGGCGCAGTGCGCCGGCCACGAGCCGGAAGAGGCGCATGTCGGCCAGGAGTCGGTGGGCGAGCCAGAGCGAGGCGCGCCGGGCGGGCGGCGGCGGAGCGCCGGTCCGGAGGACGGCCCGGAGCGGGACGCCGATCCGCTCCATGCGCACGCCCGCGGGGCAGATGGCGGTGCACGCCTCGCACAGCAAGCAGCTCTGCTGGTGCTGCACCAGGTCCGGCGTGAGCGCCAGGCGCCCCTCGGCAAAGGCGCGCGCCGTGGCGATGCGCCCGCGCGGCGATTCCTCTTCCCGCAGCGTGACCTGGTAAGTGGGGCACACCGAGAGGCACAGGCCGCAGCGGACGCAGGCGAGCATGGTGTCGTACTCGGCGCGCAGGGCGTCGAGCGGTGGGGCGACAGGCACGGGCGACCTCGGGGCGGCGGGCTGCGCCGCCATTATGGCCGACGGGTGCGACGGTGGCTGCCGTGCTCCTGCGGCTCGCGGCGGTTTGCCAGTCGACCGCGACGCGTCTCGGGCAGGGAGCGGACCTCCGCCCAGGTGCTGGGCGCTCAAGGAGAAGGACGAGTCGCCCTCAGTGGCGCCGATCCGGTGGTTCACCCGGGCGCTGGGCCGCCAGGACCCAGTAGGAGAGGCTCTCGACGAGGGTGTCGCGCAGCGCCTCGAGGAAGGTGCGGTCGTCCACGGGTGGGCTGGCGCCCGGGAGCCAGATGCTGAGCCCCAGGACCACCGCGATGGAACAGTCGCTCGCCGCGAGGCCGAGCGCCTGGAGGTCGGGGCGCGGGCCCCAGCAGCCGAGGCGGGGGTTCAGCTCGCCCGCCTCACGCGGCTTCGGCGCGTAGAACTGGACCGCGGTCTCGTTGAGCCGGTTCGTGAGGAAGGCCCAGACGCTGGCGCAGGCGTCGGGGGCACGCAGGCCGAGGTCGTAAGCGGCGAGCGGCTGGTCGCCGTAGAAGACGCCAAGCTGCACCAGGTGCGTCTCCGGTTCGAGCGGCACCGCGCGCTGGACCTCGGAGATGGCCAGGCGGAACCGGTGCGCGCCAATGTGGACCCACTGCTCGATGGCGGGATGGGCCAGGTTGGGCAGCGGGGCGGCCCACTGGCTCGGCTCGGGCGCGCCGCGCGTCACCGTGCCCGCCCCGGCCGCCAGGCGCGCGGGCGCTCGGGCAAGGCCGGCCTCACGCCCAGAGTGTAGGTCGCCTGCGTGGCGCGCGCCTACCGGCGCGCGGCGCGCTGCTTCGCCGCGAGGAGGCGGCTCGGTCGGGTGAGGGTGCCGGGTGGCGGGTGGGCCGGCGTACCCCGCGGCGCCTGGCCCAGCAGTGTGGGCATGGCCGGGGCGGGGGCCGGGCTGGCGACCGCCGGCGACCGTCCCTGGTCGAGGTCGTCGACGATCCCGAGCCGCCGCCGGGCGGCGTAGTAGCTGGCGCGCAGCTCCAGGCCCGTCACCCGCACCCGGCGGACGCCCACGTCCACGACGAACAGCAGGCCGGCCAGCACCAGGAGCAGCGGCCAGAGCGGCCGGGGCGCACCCACGGCGGGGAGGTCGTGTACAAAGGCGTCGGCTGGCTCGGAGACGAGGCGCCCGCCCGTGCGCCTGGCGAGCTGCTCCAGCAGCGGCCGGTTCGTTCCGCTCGCCCGGTACTCCGGAGAGTACGGCACCACGAAGCCACTGGACTGGTTGGCGACGGTTCCGCTCGAGTCCGTCTGCGCCACCTGGAGCGCGTACACGCCGTCGTCCTCTACCGGGACCACCGCCTCGTAGCGTCCCGGCGCGACTTGCGGCAGCGGCACCTGTTCCTGGCCACCCCGCGGGTCGACCACGGTCGCGGCGGTGGGGAGGAAGTTCAGGTAGCGGCGCTCCGCGGCCTCGACCCCGGTCTGGGCGTCGAGCGTGATCCGCGCCTGGTTGCCCTCGATCTTCACACTGACCTGGCGGTTCGGGTCTTCCGGCGGCCGCACCGTGCGTTTCACCACCTGGGCCCAGAAGCGGCCGAACTCCGGCCACTCGAGCCAGCGCGAGGACCACCGGTTCCGCACGTCCGAGGCCCAGGCCATGACCCGGCCCAGCCCGAACTGCCACTCGGCAAGGATGGGATCGGCCTGGCGGGAGATCAGCAGCACGCTGCTCTGGGGCTTGGGGGTGGTCGCCACGTAGCCGCGCAGGACGGGCATCGTGCTGGTGTCAATGCCCTCGAGCGCGGGGTTGGAGCTGACCCTGGCCGGGCGGAACTCCTCCTCCACGATCGCCGCCCGCTGGACCTGCTGGGTCTCCTTCACCACCAGCCGCGGCAGGTCGAACGGGTCGTTGCCTTCGTAGTACCGCCCGTCCCCCAGGCGCGCCAGGTTCTGCAGCAGCGCGAAGTCCGCGTCGGCGCCGACGGCGATCGTGCTCAGGCTGATGTTGCTGGCGCGCATCTGCTGCGTCAGGCCGGCGTAGTCCCCCTGCGGCGCCTGCCCGTCCGTTAGCAGGATGACGTGCTTGACCTTGGCGTCGATCGGCGCCAGGCCGTCGTAGGCCAGGCGCAGGGCCGGGTAGATCTCCGTGCCGCCGCCGGGCTGCATCTCGCCGATCGCCGCCTGGATGATCCCCAGGTCGCTGGCGAGCGCCGGCTGCAGCACCCAGCGCGGCGTGTCCTCGAAGGCCACGATGCCGATCTGGTCGTACTCGCCCAGCAGCTCCGCGGCCGCCATCGCGGCCTCCTTGGCGAGGTCCATCTTGGTGGCCCCGCCTGGGCCGCCACCCATGGAGCCGGACGTGTCGATCACGAGGATGAGGGCGACACTGGCCGAGACGGAGCGCCCCCGGAGGTCCATGCGGACGGGCAGCATCTCCTCGAGGGGCGTCCGCGCGTAGCCACCGGGGCCGAAGGCCTGCTCGCCGCCGGCGACGACCAGGCCGCCACCGTAGCTCTGGACGTAGGTGCGGAGCGCGCGGAGCTGGCCGGGCCCCAGGTCGGTGGCGGCGACGTTGGCCAGGACGACGCTCGCGTAGTCACGCAGGGCGCCCAGCTCGAGCGGGGCCGCCACCGGGCCGGCCACGTCGACGCGCACCCCCGAGGCGCGTAAGGCCTCGGCCAGGTACCGCCCCTCGCCGGGCGTACCTTCGACCAGCAGCACCTTGGGCGGCCCCGTCACCACCACCAGCGCGCCAGCGCTGTTATTCTGGCTCAGCGTGTCCTGGTCGGCCTCCACCTGCACGCGCAGCAGGTGGTTCCCGGCGGCGAGCGGCTCGAGCGGGAGCACGAACCGGTTGATCCCCGGTTCGAGGTCGACGTCTTGCGACGCCGCCAGGCCGCCGTCCACGAGCAGGCGGAGGGTGGCCGGACCGGGCAGCGTGGCCTCGACCTGGACCGTGGCGACGAAACGTTCCCCCTCGCGGAGCTGCGTCGGTGCGTCGAGCTGCCGCAGCAGCGTCTCTCCGCGCTCGGCCGTTTCCGGCGAGACGCCGGCCCGGCGTAGCGCTCGCGCGAGGGCGCCTGGATGCGTGAAGTCCTCGGGGTTGCACCCGATGCGCCCGGCGATCGCGCGGACGTAGCGGCGGCGCAGCTCGGCGGGTGCGGGCGCGCGCGGCAGTTCGGCGAGCGCGCGCGATGGGTCGGTAGCCACGGGCCGGCCCCGCGCCGACGGACGTCGCCTGGCGCGCGTCACGAGCGCGGGTAGCGGCGCGAGCGCCAGCACCAGCCAGAACGCCGGGTGCGAATGCAGCGGCGGCCAGGCCGCCCCCGAGTACCGCATGCGGATGCCGAGGGCGCCATCCAACGAGCCCGTGTC
>CAYSYM010000037.1:0-37745 GCA_964435115.1 uncultured Chloroflexota bacterium
AGTCCCCTGCACGTGCGAGATGTCGTAGCACTCGATTCGGTGCGGCATCTGGGCCAGGTCCAGGCGCTCCTGCAGGTCCACCACGGCGCCTGTCGTGCGCTCCAGGTCGGCCAGCCACTGCTGCTGCAGCTTCTCCAGCACGTCGCGCGCGTTCTCGCTCGCCAGCTCCACCATCCGTCGCCGCTCGCCCGACCCGGGGGCCACGATCCGCACGCGCGCCGCTGCACGCGCCGCGCCGGGTCCATCGGCGCGGCCGGCACCGGGAGACGGCTGTACCTGGGCGAGCGCGCTCGCTCGCCGCGCGCTCAGCCAGTCCCGGGTCGCCTCCACATCGTCCACCAGCTCCGGCAGCACCAGCTCCTCGGGCACGTCCGGCGTCTGGCTGTAGAACTGGCCGATGAACGACGCCAGCACCTCGCGCTCGCCTTCCTCGCCCACCCCCTCCAGCACGAAGTACTGCCGCCCGATCAGCCGCCCTCCGCGGATCAGGAACACCTGGACGCACGAGTGCGGACCCTGCCGGTGCAGCCCCAGCACGTCCTGGTCGGCCAGGCTGGTGTAGACGATCTGCTGCTGGGTGACCACCTTCTCGGCCGCCCTGATGCGGTCGCGCAGGTCGGCTGCCCGCTCGAAGGCCAGACTCTCGGCTGCCGTCCCCATCTCCCGGCGCATCTCCTCCAGCACCGCCTCGGCCTTACCGTCGAGGAACGCCACCATCTGGTCGACGATCTGGCGGTAGTCCTGCGGGCCGATCGCGCCGATGCACGGGGCCGGGCAGCGTTTGATGTGGTAGTAGAGGCAGGCGCGCGGGTCGTTCCCCGTGATCGTCCGGTTGCACAGGATGTGCGGGAAGAGCCGGTTGACAGTGTCCAGCGTCTGGCGGACCGAGCTGGCGTCGGTGAACGGCCCGAAGTAGCGGGCGCCGTCGCGCTGCAGCTTCCGGGCCACCGTCGCTTTCGGCCAGGGGTCCTGGACGTTCACCCGGATGTAGGGGTAGTGCTTGTCGTCGCGGAGCTTGACGTTGTAGCGCGGCCGCTCGTGGCGGACGAGGTCGGCCTCCCACACCAGGCTCTGGGCAGGCGTCTCCGCCAGCACGTACTGGATGTCCGCGACCTCGGACACCATCTGCCGCTTCTTCGGGTCGAGCGCCTCCGGCTTCTGGAAGTACGAGCGCACGCGGCTGCGCAGGGACGTCGCCTTGCCCACGTACAGCAGGCCGCCTCGGGCGTCCAGGAACTTGTAGACGCCCGGCTCGTCCGGCAGGTGCGCAAGCTGCTCTTCCAGCGGCAGCCTGCGGGCGCCCTCTGCTTCGAGCGCCTGGACCATCGCCCTCGAATTGTATCCTTCGTTCAGCGCCGCGACCCAATAGCCTGCCTCTGTCCCCTGCCCCAGTGTTGAGTACCGGGGGCTGACGCCCCAGACCCCCACGCCGACAGACAGCGCACCGGCTGGCACAATCCCCGCGGAGTGCGCAGTCCTCACGCCGTGCCCACGCTCGCCGACCTGCTCCCGCGCCTCGAAGGCGCCCGCCTCTGCTCCGGCGACCCCTCCGTGCCGGTCGCTGGCGTCTCCCACGACACGCGCCGCCTCCGCCCCGGCGAGCTGTTCGTGGCCGTGCCGGGCTTCCGGCTCAACGGGCTGGAGCTCGTGCCTGAGGCGGTAGTGCGCGGGGCCAGTGCCATCGTCGCCGAGGCACCACCGGCGGCCCCTGTGGAGCTGCCGCTCGTCCTGGTCCCCTCGGCGCGCGCCGCGCTCGCGGACCTCGCCGCGGCCTTCCACGGTGACCCCTCCCACACTATCCCCGTCATCGGGGTCACCGGCACTGATGGCAAGACCAGCACGGTGCAGCTCCTCAGCGCGATCCTGGAGGCGCACGGCCTGCGCACTGGCTGGCTCACGACGATCAACACCCGGATCGGCGGTGAGCTCCTGCCCAACGCCGCCGACCACACCACCCCGGAGGCGCCGCTTATCCAGGAGGCGCTCGCGCGCATGGTGGAGCGAGGCGTGCGCGTGGCCATCCTCGAAACCAGCTCTCACGCGCTCGCACTGGACCGGGTGCGCGGCATCGCGTTCCGGGTCGGGGTCTTCACTAACCTCAGCCCGGAGCACATCAACTTCCACGGCAGCTTCGAGGCCTACCGGGCAGCCAAGGCGCGCCTCTTCGCCGCGCTCCCACCAGACGGGCTGGCCGTGCTGAACGCCGACGATCCCCACAGTGAGGCGATGCGCGTGGCAACCCGAGCCCGGGTGCTGAGCTTCGGGCTCGAGCGTGAGGCTGACCTCCGCGCCTCAGACATCCGCCTCACGCCCGAGGGCACCACATTCACGCTGCACTGGCGGAGGCCTCAGGCGCCTGCTGGCAGCCGCCTGGCGCAGGCTGCCGGCTGCCAGACGACCGCCGTCACGACGCGCCTGGTCGGCCGCTTCAACGTCGCCAACTGGCTCGCCGCCTTTGGCGCCGCCACCTCCTTCGGCGCCACGGTGGCGGACCTGCAACGCGCTGCCGAGCGCCAGGAGCCGGTGCCCGGCCGGATGAACCTGGTCCGCCAGGGCCAACCCTTCGCGGTCGTGGTCGACTTCGCCCACACGCCCCAGGCGCTCGAGCAGGCGCTGGCAACCGTCCGCAGTCTGGCGTCCGGACGCGTGCTACTCGTGTTTGGGCTGGCCGGCGGGCGCGACCGCGCCAACCGGCCGGTGATGGGTGCGCTTGCCGCCCGTAAGAGCGACTTCTTCGTGGCCAGCATGGACGACCCCGGCGACGAGGATCCGCGGGAGATCGCGCGCCAGATCGCGGATGGCGCGCGCGCCGCCGGCGCCGTGGAAGGCGAGCGGTTCGTGGTCGACCTTGACCGTCGTTCGGCCATTCGCACCGTGCTCCGCCGGGCCCGGCCCGGCGATGCCGTGCTCCTGGCTGGCAAGGGCCACGAGACGCGCATGGTCGTCGGCGGACAGAGGCTGTCCTGGAACGATGCCACGGTCACCGCCGAAGAACTCCGGGCGCTCGCCGGTTGAGCACATCGAGGGAACGCGGCCCGGTTCACCGGCCGGGGCTTGCACGCAGTGCGCTGCAACCCTGGAGCGTAGAGCGCTGAGGAGCCGCCAGGCATGCCCCGCCCGGTGTCAGGCGTCCCCGGACGTGGACGACGCGGCCGCGCCGGCCTCACGTGCTTCAGGCGCCGCGCGATACCATGTGGGCGTGGCTGCCTCCAGGACTCCTCGCCGGCCATCGCCCGCGTCGAGGCGTCGCGAGGCCATGCAGCCGCCGGTGGAGCCGCCGGTTGCGGATGGTCCGCTGGCCCAGCATCCGCCACGACCGGCCTCACACGCGGAGCAGGTCGAGTCGGCCGGCCTGTACGCGGTCCTCGGTCTCACACCCGAGGCCAGCGACCCACAGATTCAGGCCGCCTACCGCCTGCACGCCGCCCGGCTGGCAGGCGGTGGGACCAGAGGCGCGCGGGCGCTGCGCCAGTTGAACATGGCGTACGGTATCCTGGGCAACCCGGCCCGGCGGCTGGAGTATGACCGCACGCTCGACGGCACCGCGCCGCCTATGAGCCCGGCTGCGTGGGGCACAGACTCCCGCCGGGCAGAGGCCCCGCTAACCGGGCAGTACCCCCACCTCCGCCGCGCCCGTCGCATTGCCGCCCCTGCCGGCTCCCCCGAGCTGCTGGCGGTGCTGGTCGTAATGGCCCTCACCCTGGCGGTCGCGGCGGTCCTCATCCAGCGGGTGGAAGTCGACCTCTCGGCCGTGTCGGCCGCGGGCAGCTTCCTCGGGCTCGGCTCGCCGCAGCGCCGCCTGCCGCTCGAGGCGGCTGCCCCAGCGCCGACGGCCGTCGCGCCCGCAGCGACACCGGCCGCTCTCAGCAGCCCGACGCCTGCCGTCCCGCTCGCCACGCAGTTCCGCGAGTCGACCGTCACCGCCTCCAACGCGCGCCCGGCCCAGAACTCGCTGGTCAGCGTGGTCGCCAGGCTCAGGCGCAACGGCCAGCCGGCAGCCGGCGTGGACGTGTGGCTCACGGCTCGCTACCGAACCATCACCGAGCGCTGGCCACCGGCTGGCACGGTGAAGACCGACCAGACGGGTACGGCGACCATCACCTTCAACGTGGGCGATGCCACGCCAGGCTTCCTGGTGCAGGTCGAGGTCTTTGGCGTGGTGGACGGGCAGCGGCTCTCCTGGCCAGCCAGCTTCACGCCCGGCTAACGTCAGCGCATGACCGGCCCAGCACCTGCCCGCCGCCGGCGGCGCCGAGCGTGATCGAGCGCCCGGGCGCGGTCGTCGTCCGCGCGCCCGCCACCAGCGCCAACCTCGGGCCAGGCTTCGACTGCCTCGGCCTCGCGCTGGACCTGTGGAACGACGTGGCAGCGGCTCCGGCCGAGGCGCCCTCGGTCGCCTCCACCGACGGCTCGCCCCTCGCCGACCCGGCTGAGAATCTCGTCCTCCGGGCGGCAAACGTGCTGTTCGAACGCGCCGGCGTGAGGCCCGTCCCGCTGGCGCTGGCCTGCACCAATCGCATCCCGTTCGGCCGCGGGCTGGGCAGCAGCGCCGCCGCCATCGCTTCCGGCCTCCTGGTTGCCAACCGCTACCTGGATTGTCCGCTCGAGCTGGCCATGCTGGTCGACCTCGCCGTGCGCGTGGAGGGCCACCCGGACAACGTGGTGCCCTGCCTCATGGGCGGGGTGCGCGCCGCCGCGCTCGGCTCCGGCACGCACGTGGTCCAGGTACATGTGCCGCTGGCCACGCCGCTCGTCGCCGCCCTGTTCGTGCCGGACGCGGCCGTCTCCACGGAGCTGGCGCGCCGGGCGCTGCCGCCCAGCGTGCCGTACGCGGACGCGCTCTACAACGTGGGCCGCGCCAGCCTGCTCGTGGGCGCGCTCGCCTCGGGCGACCTCGCCGTCCTGCGCGAAGGGACGCGGGACCGGCTCCATCAGCCCTACCGGGCACCCCTGTTCCCGGCCGGGCCGCGCCTCATCGAGGCCGCGCTGGAGGCGGGCGCGCTCGGCGCATTCACCTCCGGCGCCGGCCCCTCCGTGCTGGCGCTGTGCGAAGACACCCGGCGAGCGACCGCGGTGGCCGGCGCGCTCACGCTCGCCGCGGCGGGCGAGCGGGTAGCCGGAACGCCTATGGTCCTGCCGATCACCCAGCGAGGAGCGCACGTTGTCCGCGAAGAGTGAGATGCCGGGCCTGGTCGTCCAGAAGTATGGAGGCTCTTCGCTGGCCACCGCCGACCGGATCCGCGCCGCCGCCCAGCGCGTTGCCCGGACCGCTGAGTCTGGCCGGCCGGTGGTGGTCGTGGTCTCCGCCATGGGCGACACCACCGATGAGCTGATCGCGCTGGCCTACGAGGTCACCGCGAAGCCAGACGAGCGGGAGCTGGACCTGCTGCTCTCTACCGGCGAGACGGTCAGCGCCACCCTGATGGCCATGGCCCTGCACGCCCTCGGCCAATCCGCCGTGTCGCTCACCGCCATCCAGGCGGGGATCCGCTCCACGCCTGCGTTCACGCGTGCGCGCATCACCGACGTGCAGCCCGAGCGTATCCAGGCCGAGCTGGCCGCCGGCAGGGTGGTCATCGTCACCGGGTTCCAGGGCGTGACCGACGAGCAAGACATCACCACGCTCGGCCGGGGCGGCTCGGACACCACCGCTGTCGCCCTCGCCTGCGCCCTGGGGGCGGCGCGCTGCGAGATCTACACGGACGTGGACGGGGTGTTCACTGCCGACCCGCGCGTCGCGCCCTGCGCCCGCAGGCTGGCCGAGATTGGCTACGAGGAGATGCTGGAGCTCGCCCAGCTCGGCGCCAGGGTGCTGCACCCGCGCGCGGTGGAGCTGGGCGAGCTATACAACATGCCTATCCTGGTCGCGTCCTCGTTCCACGAGACGCCGGGCACGCTCATCCACCGCACCGCTGCCAACGGAGACGCCATGGGAATGGAAGTACGCAAGCATGTCCGAGGCATCGCACACGATACGGACGTGGCTCGCATCACGCTGACGCGGGTGCCCGACCGGCCCGGTGTGGCCGCCACGATCTTCGAGCCGCTCTCCGAAGCCGGCGTGAGCGTGGACACGATCGCCCAGTCGAGCGGCGCGGACGGCACGACGGACCTGTCCTTCACCGTCTCACGTGAGAGCCTAGGGCGCGCGCTGGCGATCACGCGCGAGGTGGCGGCGCGCATCGGCGCCACCTCGGTCGATCCTTCCGACGACCTGGCCAAGGTGAGCATCGTCGGCACGGGCATGCAGAGCGCACCCGGCTACGCTGCGCGCATGTTCCGCGCGCTCGCAAACGCCGGCGTCAACATTGAGATCATCAGCACCTCGGACATCCGCATCACGTGCGTCGTCAAGCGCCCCGTCATCGAGCGAGCCGTCCAGGTGCTGCATGAGGCGTTCGAGCTCGATCGCGAGTAGCCAGGCGGGCCGCCGCCCGCCCCGTCGCGTAGCGCCGTAAGCACGAGTTCGAGCCCAGCCCGGGGTGCGTCGACGGCCCGTGCGTAGAGCAGGCAGCCCCCTCGCCCGCTCGCCGCGGGCGGCCGCGACAACAACTGGCTGCACGCTGTAAGCCAACCCGTTGACACTGACAGGCCTGCGTGCCCATCATCCGCAGCGGGCATGAACGGCCGTGGCAGGTCGCCTCGCCGGCGAGCAGGGCCGGGCGGCGGTTGGTGGGAGCGCGTGCGCGTCGCCTTCGGCGCACGCGCCCGGCGACCGACGGGTCGCTACGTGGCTCGACCCGTCGGCGGCCCGGGTTCCCGGGCTGCGGCACCCGCCACGCACCGGCGGCCGTCGTACGGCGGGCAGGCCCGCCGCCAGGCGAGCTACCTGCCCTACGCGCTGGCGTTCGCGGTCATCATCGTCGCGCTCGGCGGCTTCCTCTACCTCGGCCTGAACTGGGCCAGCGGCGCCGGCCGAACGGCCGCCCTCGGCGCGAGCCCCGCTCCCGCACCCGCTCTCGCACCGCCGCTCCTGCCATCACCCGGCCCGGCCGCCAGCCCTGTGGCGTCGCCTGTGGCCGAGCGCAGCTACACGGTGAAGCCGGGCGACACGCCGGGAGCGATCGCCCGCGAGTTCGGCATCACCGTGGAGGCGCTCCTCCGGGCGAACAACATCCAGGACCCGCGCACCCTCCAGGTAGGCCAGACGCTCCAGATCCCGCCCGCGAGTCCGTGACCTCGTCCACTCGCCGCCGCCCTCGCCCCCAGTCCCTCACATTCGGCACCAGGGGCGGGCAGGCTTCCGGCCACCACCGTTGCCTATAATGAGCGCGTACGCCGACGTAGCTCAGAGGTAGAGCAGCGCTTTCGTAAAGCGCGGGTCGGGGGTTCGAATCCCTTCGTCGGCTCCCCGGTCGCGGCTGAGCCGCGGCCCGAGTGCCCTTCCAGCTCGGCAGGAGCCGGCCCGGGCATGCCCGGGCCGGCTCCTGGCATGTATCTGCGCCCGTCTCTGGCTACCAGCGGCCTCCGCGACCGCCGCGACCGCCGCCGCCGGCCGAGGCGCCCCGGCGCTGCTCAAAGCAGTCGGAGCAGTAGACGGGCTTGTCGCCGCGCGGCTGGAAGGGCACCTGCGCCTCCCTGCCACAGCTCGAGCACGTGGCGGTGAACATCTCCCGCTGGCCCCGGCCCCCGCCGCTCGAGTAGCCGCCGCCGTAGGAGCCGTAGCTCCCGCCGCCGCTGGCTCGGTCGGCCTTGCGCTGGGCCCGACAGTCCGGGCAGCGGCTCGGCTCGCTGAAGCCGCGGCTGGCGTAGAACTCCTGCTCGCCGCTGGTGAAGGTGAACGCCTGGCCGCAGTCGCGGCAGGTCAGTGTGGTATCAGCCGGCATCGTGGACGGCTCCCTGTAGGTACGAGGATCGGCCCTGCTGGCCGGGCGCGATCAGGATAGTGCGGGTCCCGTCGACACGATGTGCTCACGCGTAGGTGCAGACTTCGACCGTGCCAGCCCTCCCATTGTACGCCTTCCGGCGAGTCGTGCGCCCGGTATCACGCGCGTCTTCGCGCCTGGCCGGTGCCCGCTCCCCAGCCCCGCTGCGAGATCGGCCAGGCCGCCCACGGCCAGCGGCCCCGATTCATGGCCGCTCGGCCGGCCGCGCGAAGGACAATCACCAGGCGCCGTACCCCGCGCGGGGCTCGCGGCGCGCGGGCGCCCGCTTCCCTGACGCCGCCTTCGCCTCCCGTCCGTCGCTTGATCTTCTGCACGTGTCATGCACACCCCTGCCCGCCCGCTTGAGCCTGGCGTCGGGCCCCGCTACCCTGGCGTCGGGCCGGTCCCACCCCACCCTCCCAGGAGGCCCCCGGCGTGCCCTACGAGTTCGTCCTCACAGCCACCGAGGGACCAGTTGGCATCGCCACCCTCAACCGGCCCAGGCAGTTGAACGCCCTCTCCGGCCCGGTCATGGAGGAGCTGGTGGACGCGCTCCAACGCTTCGACGCTGACTCGGCCATCCGCGCGATCGTGCTCACGGGCGGCCCACGCGTCTTCGCCGCGGGCGCTGACCTCAAGGAGATGGCCGACGCCACGGCGGCCGAGATGCTCGCCCGCAACCGCATCGCGCTATGGGACCGCCTGAGACGCATCACCAAGCCGCTCATCGCGGCCGTGTCCGGCTACGCCCTGGGGGGCGGCTGTGAGCTGGCGATGCTGTGCGACCTCATCATCGCCTCTGAGACGGCGCGCTTCGGCCAGCCAGAGATCAACGTCGGCCTCATTCCCGGGGCCGGCGGCACCCAGCGCCTCACGCGGACCGTCGGCAAGTCCGTCGCCATGGACCTGGTCCTCACCGGACGGCAGCTCGACGCGGAGGAGGCGTTCCGCCGCGGCCTGGCAGCGCGCGTCGTACCGCCAGAGCTCGTGGTCGAGGAAGCGGTCAGGCTGGGCCGTGAGCTGGCGGAGAAGCCGCCGATCTCGGTGCGCCTGGCCAAGGAGGCCGTCACCAGGGCGTTCGAAGGGCGGCTGGACGATGGACTGGAGCTGGAACGGACGCTCTTCTACTTCCTCTTCGCCACGCGGGACGCCCACGAGGGCATGCACGCCTTCATCGAGAAGCGTCGCCCCGTCTACGAAGGCCGCTAGCCATGGTTGAGACCCTGACGCTCGACCAGCACGAGGGGGTGCAGACCATTGCCCTGAACCGCCCGAGCCGGCTCAACGCCCTCTCCACCGACCTTCTCCGCGAGTTGAACGACGTGCTCAGAGCGACCGAGCAGGACGACGCCGTGCGCGTGGTCGTGCTCACCGGCCGCGGCCGGGCGTTCTGCTCCGGCGCCGACCTCGCCGAATTCGGCCCGCCGAGCGAAGCGGTGAGCTGGCCGCCGGCCCTCGGCGACCTGCTGCGCACCCGCATCAACCCCGTGATCCTGCGGCTGCGGTCCATCGAGAAGCCGGTCCTGGCCGCCGTCAACGGCGTGGCGGCGGGCGCGGGCATGAGCCTCGCCCTCGCCTGCGACCTGCGCGACGCCGCCGAGTCGTCGCAGTTCATCCAGGCGTTCGCCAACATTGGCCTGGTCCCGGACGCGGGGAGCTTCTACTTCCTGCCACGCCTGGTGGGGGCCAGCAAGGCGCTCGAGCTCGCCTGGACGGCCCAGCCCGTGCCGGCGCGCGAAGCCCTGGAGCTCGGCCTCGTCAACCGCGTTGTCCCCGACGCGAGCTTGATGGATAGCACGCTCGAGCTGGCGGCCCGCCTGGCGCGAGGGCCGGCCAGGGCCATCGGCCTCACCAAGCGCGGCATGAACCAGGCCCATGAGCTGGGGCTGGCGCGCGTCCTGGAGATGGAGGCGGGCTACCAGACGATCGCCGCGCGCACGTCCGATTTCGCGGAAGGCGTAGCCGCGTTCCTGGAGAAGCGGCCGGCCCGCTTCACAGGCGCGTAGCACACGCCCGCCGGCGTACGGGGGCAGTGTCAGCCTGGGGCCGCCGCGCAGGGATCAGCCTCCGGCGCCGCCGTGCCACCGGGGCGGGATGCCCGCTCCGCTGTAGGAGGCCGCGACGACACCGGGGATCAGGCCACTGGCGCGTCCCCGCCTGCCAGCGCGCGGAGGATGCCCTCGCGCACCTCTGTGACGTGCGCGAGCGTGGCGTCGAAGGCCGCCTGGGCGTCCCGACGGTGGACCGCGGCCAGGATCGCTTCGTGGCCGCGCAGGCTCATCTGCGGACGGTCCGGTACGTGCAGGTAGCTCTGGCGCGACTCACGCAGGAGGTCCAGGATGACGTTGTGGAGGCCGAGGAGCACCCGATTGTCGGCCGCCATCGCGAGCTGGTAGTGGAACGCCGTGTCCTCGTCCACGAACGACTCGCCCCGGGCGATGCACTCGCGCTGCCGGTCGAGGAGCCGTTCCATCTCCGCCAGGTGCTCGTCGGTGGCGTGCTCGGCCGCGCGTCGGGCGATGCCCGGCTCCAGGAGCTGGCGCACCTCCAGGATCTCCTCCAGCTCGCGCCTCCCGCGCAGGATGGCGGCCGCCAGCGGCGGGATGAGTGCGTCTGGATCGGCGCTCCGGACGAAGGTGCCACCACCCTGGCGACTCTCGATGATCCCCTGCATCTCCAGGGCGCGCAGCGCCTCGCGCACCGAGGTCCGGCTCACGCGGAACCGCTCGGCGAGCTCCCGTTCGGGCGGGATCTGGTCGCCCGGTTCCCAGCTCCCTTCGCGAATGAGCGTCTGGATCTGGTGGACGATGTGCTCGTAGATGCGGCTTCGCTTGATCGGCTCGATGGCCGGCCTCATTGTCTCTACCGACATCCCTCTCCTCCCCCAATCGCCGTAAGCATACCAGCGGCACCGCCGAACACCACCACCTGCGCCGCCCGGCACGCTGGAAGTACCAGGTGCCGAGCGCCTAGACTGACGCAAGGACTCGTGCAGGCAGAACCAGCGACCGATGGCCTTTAACGTCTTCCGTCGAGAACAGGGCGCGCGCGCGCGGCGTGTGGCCGACCGCCTGCCGCCCGGGCAGTACCTGACCGATAAGTGGCCGGTCCTTCACTACGGGAACGTCCCGAGCATAGACCTGGCCACCTGGAGCTTCACGATCCGCGGGCTGGTGGATCACCCCGTCCGCCTGAGCTATGCCGAGCTGATGAAGCTGCCACGCAAGACGGTGAAGGCGGACGTCCACTGCGTCACTCGCTGGAGCATGCTCGACAGCACGTGGGAAGGCATCCCCGTCCTCGAGGTGATGAAGCTGGTTCAACTCAGGCCAGAGGCGACGCACGTGCTGGTGCTGGCCGAGCAAGGGTTCACAACCAACCTCAGCCTGGAGGACTTCCTCCGCGAGGACAACCTGCTGGCGGACCGGCGCAACGGCGAGACCATTGCGCCGGAGCACGGCTGGCCGCTCCGGCTGTTCGTGCCGCACCTGTACTTCTGGAAGAGCGCCAAGTGGGTGCGTGGCCTCGAGCTGATGCAGGGCGACCGCCCCGGTTTCTGGGAGCAGTACGGCTACCACATGCGCGGCGACCCCTGGCGCGAGGAGCGCTACGACTGGCAGTAGACCCGCCCGGGCTGGCGGGTACGCCCGCTGCGACTCCCGGCCGCCAGGAGGAGGCCGCGTGTCTCAGACTGCCGTGAGGCCGCCGTCCACGGCGATGACCTGGCCGGTAATGTAGGACGAGGCAGGCGAGGCCAGGAGCACCGCCAGCCCTTTCAGGTCCTCCTCGCCGCCGAAGCGACGCAGCGGAATGGCGTCCTTCAACCGGTCGCCCACCTGCCCCAGCACGCCAGCGCTCATCCGCGTGGGGAAAAAGCCGGGGCAGATGCAGTTGACGGTGATGTTGTGCTCGGCCAGCTTGGCCGCCAGGTCGCGGGTGAAGTTGACTACCGCGCCCTTGCTCGTGTTGTACGGCAGCGTCTGGAGGATGCGCGGGTCGGTGCCGCGCAGCCCGGCGATCGACGCGACGTTGACGATCCGCCCGCCCCGGCCCTGGTGGATCATGGCCAGGGCTACGGCGCGGCTGACGTAGAACGTGCCGTTCACGTTGGTACGGATCACCTTGTCCCACGCGTCGAGGGGGAGCTGCTCTAGCGGCGCGCCCCAGGTCGCTCCGGCGTTGTTGACCAGGATGTCGATCCCGCCGAGCTCCCTCTGCACGCGCCGCACGGCCTGCTCGACGTTGCCCGGGTCGGTGATGTCGCACGGCACGGCCAGCGCCCGGATCCCTTTGCCTGCCAGGTCCGCTTCGGCCTCGGCCAGGCCGGCGAGCTTGCGGGCCGTGATGGCGACCGCCGCCCCGGCTTCGCCCAGGCCTTCGGCGATCTGGAAGCCGAGGCCCCGGCTGCCACCCGTGACGAGCGCGACCAGTCCGTCGAGGCGCAGGCGGTCCAGGACCGCCACGTGCGTCCCGCTCCTGTCTGCCACGCTCACCACGCGCTAGTCTCTAGACCCCCTGCCTCCGTGTCAAGCGGGGAGCGCGCTCGGCCGGGGTCGGTCGATCCCGGTGGGGGTCGGCAGGAAGGCCGGCTGGCTCGATCGACGCCGCGCTGAGTGTGGAAGAGCCAGCGCCAGCGTGTGGCACCGCTCCGTACGAGGCAACGGCTCCGCGAATCGAGACGAGCCTGGCCGTGCGCGCTACGGCATCCGCAGCCGCGGGTCGAGGGCGTCCCGCAGCGAGTCGCCAAGCAGGTTGAAGGCCAGGACGGCGGCGCTGATGGCGAGGCCCGGCGCCAGCGCCAGCCACGGGGCGCGCTCGGCGGTTGCCACGGCCCCCTTCAGCATCAAGCCCCAGGTTGCGGTCGGCTCGGCTACGCCCAGGCCGAGGAAGCTGAGCGACGCCTCGAGCAAGATCGCCTGGCCAAGGAAGGCGGTGAGCATGATCAGGTAGGGCGCCAGCACGTTCGGCAGCATGTGGCGGAGGATGATGCGTGCGTGGCCCGCGCCGATACAGCGCGCCGCTTCCACGTAGGGCATCGCCCGCACCGCGAGGGCGCTCGCGCGCACGACCCGGGAGACGCGGGGGATCATGGGCACCGTCACGGCCAGGATCAGCTTGTCCACGCCATTGCCTAGCGCCGCCACGACGGCGATCGCCAGGATGATCAGCGGGAAGCTCAGCAGCATGTCCATCAGTCGTTCCAGGGCCAGGTCCACCTTCCCGCCAAAGTAGGCGCTGATCACGCCCAGCAGGGCGCCCAGCGAGGAGCCCACGATCGACGAGACGAAGCCCACCAGGAGCGCGGTGCGCGAGCCGTACACCATCCGGCTCAGCGCGTCGCGCCCGAAGGCGTCCGTGCCGAGCGGGTGCGCGGCGCTGGGAGGCTTGAGCACGTCGAGAAAGCTGGTCTCCTCCGGGTTCGGGAGTGGCAGGGCGTCGGCCAGGACGGCCAGCAGGATCATCGCCAGGATGACCAGCGCCGCGATCACCCCCAGCGTGCGGCGGCGAGCGAAGTCGGCCGTCCAGGCCGCGGCCGCCGCGGGCGCGGCGCGCTCCGGCCGGCCACGGACCGGCGCGGTGAGCGCGATAGGTGCGGCCGGCCGGGGCGAGGACGCTCCGGGCGCTCGAGGGACAGCCACGGCCGAGCCTTACCCGTAGCTGACCCGGGGGTCCAGCCACCCGTACAGGAGGTCCACCACGAAGTTCACGAGCACGAACGTCGCCGAGATCAGCAGGATCAGCGACTGGGTCATGGTGTAGTCGCGTCGGGTGACCGCATCCACCAGCAGCTTGCCGATCCCGTTCAGGTTGAACACCTGCTCGGTAACGACCAGGCCGCCGACGAGGAACGCGAACTCGAGGCCAATCACGGTGACGATCGGCAGCAACGCGTTGCGCAGGGCATGGCGGGCGACCACCGCCCGTTCGGCCAGCCCCTTCGCACGGGCAGTCCGCACGTAGTCCTCGCGTAGCACCTCGAGCACCGTGCTGCGCGTCATGCGTGTGGCGACCGCCGAGTAGCGGTAGCCGACCGCCAGCGCCGGCCAGATCAACTGCGCCAGGTTCTCGCCAGGGTTCGTGGCGAACGGCGTGAAGCTGAGCGGCGGCGACCAGCGGAAGAAGCTGAGCAGCCCCAGGATGATCAGCAGGCCCAGCCAGAAGGAGGGCACGGCCAGGCCGGCGATGCTGAAGACACGGATGGCGTAGTCCACCCAGGTGTCCTGTCTGACCGCGGCCAGCACGCCGAGGGGGATGGAGATCAGGACCGCGATGAGGGTGGCCATGGCCGCGAGCTGCAAGCTCAGCTCGAGCCTGATGGCGACCTCCCGGGCCACCGGTTGTCCGGTCCACATGGACTCGCCCAGGTCTAGCCGCGCCAGCCCGCCGAGCCAGTCCAGGAACTGCGCCCAGACCGGCTTGTCCAGCCCCAGCCGGGCACGTTCGGTCTCCATCTGCTCGCGCGGGATCGTGGCGCCGCTGTCGGCGTACTTGAGCGCAACGATGTCCCCCGGCACCACCCGCAGGACCACGAACGTGATGGCGGCCACGCCGAACAACGTGGGCACCATCAACAGCAGGTGGTTGACGACGTAGCGAGTCATGCGCCGGCATCCAGCCCTCGGCCGATGGCCGGCAGTGAGGCGATGCCCGGAGCCACGGCGGGGTGCTGGCGACGCCCGGTGGCTATTGTGCCAGCCAGACCGTGCTCAGGTCCTGGTTGAGGTAGTGGCTTGGCGTGATGACCCACCCTTTCATCTTCGCGCTCTGCGGGATGATGCGGTACCACCAGAACGTCGGGATCTGCCAGGCCTGCTCGCCGATGGCGCGCCGCTCGAACTCCCAGATGATCTGCTTGCGCTTCTCGGGGTCCGTCTCACGCGTCTGGCGGTCGTACAGCTCGTCGAGCTGCGGGTCTTCGTACCGGCCGTAGTTGATCGGGCTGCGGCTGGCCGAGATGTACTTGGCGAGCTGCAGGTCGGGCTCGTCGATATAGTCGCACTGGAAATCCAGCATCGCCTCGTAGTTCCCGTTGCGCAGGTCGGCCGTGTACGCGGCCGTCTCGAGCGGCTGCATGCTGGGGTTCAACCCGATGCGCTTCCACTGGTCGATCAGGAACACCCCCACGGGCTCGTAGGGCATCTGCACGTTGCGGTTCTTCAGCACGAAGCTGAAGCCGTCGGCCACCCCGGCCTCACGCAGGAGCTGCCGCGCCTGCTCGCGCTGGCTGGCGATGTCCCGCGAGAACCCCGGCACCTTGACGACCTCCTCCTCTGGCATGGCGAACGGGGCGCCGGGGCGAAGGCCGAGCCCCACGTCTTTCACGAAGGCAACCTGGCTGAGCGCCTTGCTCCCCTCCCAGCGGTCCAACGCGAGACTGAGCGCCCGCCGCACGCGGGCGTCGCCGAAGGGCGGCTTCTCCGTGTTGAACGCGACGCTCAGACTGCAGATCCACGGGCTCTCCTGAACCAGGATGTCGTTCCCCAGGGCGCGGACGAGGTCGTCACGAGCCGTGGGCGTGAAGCCGCGGAACTCGACCTGCGCTCGCCCACCGCGTACGGCGGCCACCTGGGCGGCCGTGTCGGTGATGAAGATGGCGCGGAAGCTATCCAGGTATGGCTTCCCCTTGTCCCAGTAGTCCTCGAACCGCTTGCCGCTCATGTACGAGCCAGCCACGCGCTCGACGAACGTGAACGGCCCGGTCCCCATGATGTTCTTCTCGTACCACTTGATGTCCTGGGCGAGCTTGTCGGCGCTGTAGATGTAGTTGAACGGCGAGGCCAGCAGCGACAGGAATGAGCCCGAGGTGCGCTTCAGCGTGAAGACCACGGTCTGCGGATCGGGTGCCTCGATGGACTGCACCATGTCATAGGACGCCTTGCGCGGGCTGACGACGCCCTGCGGTGGGAAGATGATCTTGTCGAAGCTCGCCTTGACGTCCCTGGAGGTGAGCGTGGAGCCATCGTGGAACTTCACGCCCTGGCGGAGCTTGAAGGTGTACTTCAGCTTGTCCTCGGAAACCGTCCAGCTCTCCGCGACGTCACCGACGAGCTTGGTGTAGTCGAAGGGGTCGAAGCGGATCAGGAGGCTGTAGAACGGCGCCGTGGGCTGGAGCGCGGCGAACGATGTCTCACGATGGGCATCGTATGACGGCGGCTCGGCAGAGACGATGAAGGCCAGCTCGCCGCCGCGCCGCGGCGTCTGGCCAATGCCAAGCTGGGCGGGCGTGGCCAACTGCGGGGCCGCGGCCGCAGGAGGCGTGGTCGGCTGGGCCGGGGCCGCCGTCGCCGTAGGGGCCGCCGCGGCAACCGTTGGTTTGGGTGCGGCGGCGGTTGGGGCGGGAGCAGCCGTCGCCGTGGCCGCCGGTGCTGCCGCCGGCTGGCACGCCGAGAGCGCCAGGAGCAGCGCCACCAAGCCCGCGCCCATGATCGTGGCGAGCGTCCGCGTCGTGCCGATCGGCATCCTCGTCACCCCCATCTGCCTGTTGTAAGCGGGACCGCGCCGGCCCTCCCCCCGGGCGGCGAGGCCAGCGTACCCTGGCCCACCCCAGTGGTCAAGGACATCAGAGGTTCTGGATAGGGTGCGTCGCTTGTCCGCCGCGGGGGCGTCACCCCGGGCGGGCGGATGCGTCGCTACGCTCACAGGAGTGAGCGGCGCGCCCAGCCGAAGACCGCACGGCCGGGGGTTGTAGCGACGGCGGTTGCCCGCCCCGGTCGGCGCGGCTATCGTGGGTCGGCGTGGTCGACCTTCCGCTCCAGGGCACCCGCGTACTCGACCTCTCCCGGCTGCTGCCGGGCGCCTTCTGCACCCTGGTGCTGGCCGACATGGGGGCCGAGGTGATCAAGGTCGAGATGCCGGGCGCCGGCGACCCGATGCGCTCCCTCGTCCCGTGGCCGGCCCTGGCGAACGCCTGGTTCAGCGCACTCAACCGGGGGAAGCAGAGCATCACGATCGACCTCAAGCAGGCCCGCGGCCGAGCGATCGCGCGCCGCCTGGCGTCGGCCAGCGACGTGCTGGTGGAGAGCTTCCGGCCCGGCGTGGCCGACCGGCTCGGCCTGGGCTACGCGGCGCTCGCCTCAACCCACCCGCCCCTCGTCTACTGCTCCATCACCGGCTTCGGGCAGCATGGGCCGTACCGCGACCGGGCGAACCACGACATCAACCACCTGGGACTAACGGGGCTGGCTATCCTGAACGGATCGAGCGAGGGGCCGCCAGTTCCACCGCCTGTCCAGGTGGCGGACATCGGCGGCGCGGCCTGGCCGGCTGTCTCGGCCATCCTGGCGGCGCTGCTGGCACGCCAGCGGACTGGCCGCGGCCGCTACCTGGACGTGGCCATGCTGGACGGCACGCTGGGCTGGATGGGCATGTACCTGGCGGGCCGCTGGGCCGGCGGCCCGCCCCTGGAGCGCGGCCGCCTGGCGCTGAGCGGCGCGCTGGCGTGCTACCAGCTCTACCGCACCGCCGACGGCCGCTACATGGCCCTCGGCGCCCTCGAGCCGCCGTTCTGGCAGGCCTTCTGCGCTGCGCTCGGCCGGCCAGACTTCGCCCCACTCCAGTACGCCGCCAATCAGCAAGAGCGGCTGAAGGCTGAGGTGGCCGGTCTCGTGGCCGGCCAGACGCGGGCCACCTGGGTCGAGCGTTTCGCCAGCGTGGACGCCTGCTTCACGCCGGTCCTCGACCCGGACGAGGTCGCGGACGACCCCCAGGTCCGGGCGCGCGGGATGATCCGGCGGGTGGGGCCGGGCCGCGAGCGCCAGGTCGGGCCTGCGGTACCGTTCGCACCGGACACGCCACTGGCGCCGCCCCCGGCCCTGGGTGAGCACACAGACGCGCTGCTGGAAGGGCTGGGCTACTCAGTCTCGGAGATCGCGGCACTCAGGGCGGCCGGGGTGGTCTGACCGCTGCGCGGCCCGTACCGGTGCGCTCCACCCGTGGGCCACGCTGGCGCCGGTCCACGCGCCCGGCACCTCTCCGACTCCCTGCCTGCGACTTGCCGAGCGTCTCCGCGCATCGGCCGCGGACGGGGTGATCGGATCGTGCCTCCCCTCCCACGCCACATCGACTCCGAACTCGGCCGCGAAGGCCTCGGCGACCAGCCCTTGGAAGCCCTCCACGTCTACCTGGCGCCCGAGGATCGCGGCCGCCGAGGTGACGCCGAGTTCGCCAATGCCGCATGGGTTGATCAGACCAAAGTGCGCCAGGGTCGGCTGCAGGTTGACGGCGAAGCCGTGGAGGGTCACGCCGTGCCGCCGCGCTACCCCGATCGCCGCGATCTTCCCCCGCGGCGTCCACACCCCCACGTGCCCCGGCGTGGCGTGCGCCTCCACGCCGATCTCCGCCAGGGCCCGCGCCAGCAGTCGCTCCAGCCCGTGGATGTACCGCGGCACCGTCAGCCCGAGCGCGTGCAGCTTGAGGATCGGGTAGCCGACGAGCTGCCCGGGTCCATGGTAGGTCACCAGCCCGCCCCGGGAGGTGCGGTGGACGGTGATCCCCCGCTCCGCCAGCGCCGCCTCCGAGAGGTAGACGTCGTCCAGCGTCGCCCGCCGGCCGAGCGTGATGACGGGCGGGTGCTCCAACAGCAGCAGGGTGTCCGGCGCCTGGCCGCGCTGCCGCGCCTCGGCCAGCTCCTCCTGGACCCGGAGGGCCGCGGCGTAGTCGACCAGGCCGAGATTGACCACTCGCACCTCCGGCTGGCCCGCGGCGCCTGCCGCGTGTGCCCCGCGCAACCTTGTAGGGCGGCTGCCACTCCCCACGGGTGCCAGGGGCAAGCTGGACGAGGATGCCACGGCTCAGACGCCGGCGCCCGCGGCCCGGCGGCTCGGTCCCACGTGGACCGGCATGCCCAGGGCGACCATGCTCGCCTCCATCGTCGTTTCACCCAGCGTCGGGTGGGCGTGGATCGCGTTGGCGATGTCCTCCAGCGTCGCCTCCAGGTCCAGCGCTAGCACCCCCTCCGGGAGCAGGTCGCTCGCGCTGGGGCCGACGATGTGCACCCCCAGCACTTCGCCGTACTTGCGGTCGGCCACGACCTTCACCAGCCCATCCGTCTGGCCGAACGTCTGCGCCCGCCCGGACGCGGCGAAGGGGAACTTGCCCACCACCACGTCGTAGCCCGCCTCGCGCGCCTTCGCCTCTGAGAGGCCAACGCTGGCCACTTCGGGGTGGGTGAACGTGGCGGCGGGCACGGCCTTGTAGCGCATCTTCTCGCCCGTGTGCCCGGCGATCACGCCTGCCGCCACCAGCCCCTGGTGCGAGGCCACGTGCGCCAGCAGCACTTTCCCAGTCAGGTCGCCAATGGCGTACACGTTCGGCACGCTCGTCCGCATCTGGTCGTCCACCTGGACGAACCCGCGCTGGTCTAGCTTCACGCCGCTCTTCCCGATCTGCAGCTCGTCGGTATTCGGCTTGCGACCCACGCCGACCAGGACGTTGTCCACCTCGACTGTCTGTGGGTTGCCACCGTCCTTGTCGGTGACGGTGACTGTGAGCGCGCCACCCTTCCTGCCAGCGCGCTCGATCTTTGAGACGGAAGAGCCAGGCATCACCTTGATGCCGCGCTTTGCGAACGAGCGGGCCAGCGTGCGGCCCATGTCCTCGTCCTCGATGGGCAGCAGCGTGGGCAGGATCTCGACGATCGTCACCGCGGATCCGAACACGTGGAACATCGTCGCCCACTCGGCGCCGACTGCCCCGCCGCCGAGGATCAAGATGCGACGCGGCACCTCGCGCAGCAGGAAGGCGCCATCTGAGTTGATGACTCCGGGGAGATCGATGCCCGGGATCGGGAGCGCCGTGGGCGTCGAGCCGGTGGCGATGATCACGTTCCTGCCGGCCACTGTCGCCTGTGGCTGCCCGTCCGCCGCGGCGGGCGCGTTGTAGAGCGGGCCACCTTCACCCAGCGGCGACTGGCCGACGCCGAGCACCTCCAGGCTCGTGGGTCCGGTGAAGCGCGCGTGTCCCTTGAAGAGCGTCACGCCGTTCGTCTTGAGCAGGCTCGCCACGCCATCGGTGAGGCTCTTGACCACGCGATCCTTGCGCGCCAGCACGGCCGGGTACTCCAGCCGCACGTTCTCCGCCAGCACGCCGTACTCCGCGCTGTGCTGCAGCGTCTCGAACACCTCGGCCGAGCGGAGCATGGCCTTGGTGGGGATGCAGCCCCAGTTCAGGCACACCCCGCCGGGGCGCTCCTTCTCGATCACGGCCGTCTTCAGACCGTACTGGGCGGCCCGAATGGCAGCGACGTACCCGCCGGGTCCGCCACCCACGATGACCACGTCAAACGCGTTGGTGCTCGCCTGCTCAGCCATACGATTCCTCGGAAACGAGTCGGTAGTCGCGAGTCGGCAGTCGGCGGAGAGTGGGCGAGGTCCAGAGGCGGCCCCGGCTCAACCCTCCCAGACCACGCGGCCCATGCTGGAGACATCGTACCCGCCAAGCCGCTCCACCTGGCTCCTCATGCGCGGGCCGCGCACGATCCCCAGCAAGGGTGCCAGCACCGGCGCGTCGTAGAACTCGCGGGGGATGATCAGGTCGTACCGTTCCTGGAAGAGGGGCACGAACTCCAGGTCCAGCGCCCGGGCCGCAGCGAGGATGCCCAGCCCCACGTCCGCGGCCCCGCTGGCGACGTCCGCCGCCACTGCCAGGTGGGTGTACTCCTCGCGCTCGTAGCCCCGAATTCGGCCCGGCTCGAGGCCGCGCTGCTTGAGCTGGTAGTCCAGCAGCACCCGCGTGCCCGAGCCGCGCTGCCGGTTGACAAACAGCACGTCGGGCCGGGCCAGGTCTTCGAGCGTGGCCAGCCCCTTCGGGTTGCCCGGCGGCAGGATCAACCCCTGGACGCGTCCAACCAGCGTCACGATCACGACCCGGCGATCGGGCAGGTAGCGCTGGACGTACGAGACGTTGTACTCGCCACTCTCCTCGTCGAGCAGGTGGCTGCCGGCGAGGTGCGCCTCGCCGCGCGAGAGGGCGATCAGCCCGCCCAGGCTGCCCACGTTCGAGGACGCGAGCGAGGCGCCCGGGACCACCTTCGCCAGCTCGTTGGAGAGCAGGTCCAGCGCCAGGTCGTGGCTGCCGCTGGCCACGATCGTCTTGCGCACCTCGTCCGGCCGGCGCAGCAGCTCCACCTCCACCTCGGCGCCCGCGTGCAAGCCCTCCGAGAAGCGCGGAACGCGGACGATGCCGTCTGCCCGCACCAGCGACATGATGACGCCGGCCCCCCGCGAGAGCGGCGAAGCAACCGTTTGCTCGCCCACCTGGCCTACCTTCACCCGCACGAGCTCCTCCTCGCCCATCGGCGAGAGCAGCTTGCGGGTGAAGCGCGCCTTCAGCGTTGGCCGCTCGGGCACGGCCAGCCCCTGGAGGCGGTAGACGAGCGGCCGCACGAAGAGCTCGTTCGTCAAGATGGCCGAGACCGGGTAGCCGGGGATGCCCACCAGCGGCGTGCCACCGCTGGAGATGCCGAGCACGACGGGGTGCCCGGGGCGGATGGCCACGCCGTGCACCAGCAGCTCGCCCAGCTCGGCCACGATCGAGGCCGTGTAGTCCTCGGAGCCCGCCGACGAGCCCGCGTTCACCACCACCACGTCGTGCGTCTCGAGCGCGGCGGCCACGCGGTCCAGAATGAGCGCGCGGTCGTCGGGCGTCGGCGGCACGCGGCACGCTTCGCCGCCCCACTCGCGCACCTGGCTGGCAAGCACCACGGAGTTGAAGTCGACGATGTCGCCGGGCTTCAGCGCCGCGCCGGGCTCCACCAGCTCGGTGCCCGTTGGCAGCACCGCCACCCTCGGACGACGCCGGACGTTGACCGCGGTGTGGCCGGCGGCGGCGACGGCGCCCAGGTCAGCCGCCGTCAGCACGCGGCTTTCTGGGAGGACCAGCTCGGTGGCGACGAGGTCCTCGCCCATCGGGCGGACGTGCTGCCAGGGAGCCACGGGCGCCAGGATCTCCACCTCGCCCTCACCGACCTGCTGGACCTGCTCGGCCATGACCACCGCGTTGCGGCCTGGTGGCATCGGGTCCCCGGTGTCGAGCCACGTGGCCTGCGTCGCGAGCGACAGCCGCAGTGGGCTCGTCTCGCTGGCGCCGAGCGTGTCTTCGGCGCGCACCGCGATGCCGTCCATGGCCGCGGCATGGTAGTGCGGCACGCTGGTGCGGGCGAAGACCGGCTCAGCCGTTACCCGCCCCAGCGCCTCCGTCACCCCCACCTCCTCGCCCTCGAGTGGCTGCAGCCGCCCCCGGCGTTCGAGCGCCCGCCAGAAGCGCGCCAGCGCCTCCTCCAGCGGAATGTCTTCCAGATACACGGTGCGAGGCATTAGAACAGCACCACCTCGACCTGCTCGCCTTGGGCGAGGCCGCCTTTGTCGAGCGGGACCTTCAGCATCCCGTCAGCGCGGATGAGGGTGTAGATCAGGTTGGACTTGCCGAAGACCGGCACGGCACCCAGCCCGTCCTCGCGCCGCTCCAGCCGCACCTGCACGTAGTCCTCACGCCCCGTTGCCGAGGCGACGTTCCGCGCCAGGCGTGCCACCACGGTCCGCGGCAGTGGTTGCGCGGCGCCGCTGAGGTACGCCAGCGTGGGCGCCACGAACAGGTCGAAGGTCACCATGCAGGAGACCGGGTTGCCGGGCAGGCCAAAGACTGGCTTGCCGCCGCACACGGCAAGGATGGTCGGCTTGCCGGGCTTGAGCGAGACGCCGTGCACCAGCACCCCGGGCTGGCCGAGCGCGTCGATCGCCTGGGCGGTCATATCGCGCAGGCTGACCGAGCTGCCGGCCGAGAGGAGCAGCACGTCGCACTCCGGGAACGCCCGCTCCGCCGCCCGCGCCAGCACCTCGTAGACGTCGGGGAAGACGCCGACGAGCCAGGGCTCGTGGCCAGCGCGCCGCACGAGCGCGGCCAGCGTGTACGAGTTGACGTCGCGAATCTGTCCCGGGCCGGGCTCCTGCGCCGGGTCGACCACCTCGTCGCCCCCGGAGATGATGCCCACCCGCTGGCGTCGCGCCACGGCCACCTCGGTGATGCCCAGCGCCACCAGGCCGCCGAGGTCCTGCGGACGCAGCGCGTGGCCCTTCGGCAGCACCAGGTCGCCCGCCCGCACGTCTTCGCCGACCTGGACGACGTTCTCGCCCGGCGCGACGGCCCGCAACGCCTCGATGGTGTCAGGGCCGACCTCCTGGGTCTGCTCCACCATGAGCACCGCGTCGGCGCCTGGCGGCAGCATGCCGCCGGTGTAGATCCGCACACACTGGCCGGCCTGGACAGCCACCCCGGGCGCGCGGCCCATCGGCACCTCGCCGACGACGGCCAGGTAGGCTGGCAGCCCCTCAGTGGCGCCGAACGTGTCGGCCGCTCGGACCGCGAACCCGTCCATGGTGGAGCGCGGGAAATTAGGGAGGTCAGCGGGCGCGCGCAGCTCCTCGGCGAGCACGCGGTCCAGCGCCTCGCCCGTCGGGATGCGCTCCGCCCGCACGCCGGACGGGAGGCTCTCCAGCAGGATGCGCAGCCCCTCGAGCGGTGTCTTGACGTTGAACAGCTCGTGCTGCGCGCCCACGACGCTACGCCGCCTCGTCCTTCAGGTCCACCACCCGGCCGCCGCTCACCCGCACCAGATCCTGCGGGGAGATGGGAAACACCGCGTTCGGGGTGCCGGCCGCGGCCCAGACAAGGTCGTACCGGAGGAGGTCGCGGTCGACGTAGACGGGCAAGTCGCAGGCGTGCCCGACCGGGGGAACGCCGCCGATGGCGAAGCCCGTCACCGCCCGGACCTGGTCGGCGGCGGCCCGCCCCACGGGCTGGCCCGTGAGGGCGCGCAGCTTGCCCACGTCGACCCGGTTCGTGCCGGACGCAAGCACCACGACGGGCTGCTCCCCGGCCATGAAGACGAGCGATTTGACGATCCGCTCCACGCTCGTCCCGATTGCCGCGGCCGCTTCCGGCGCCGTCCGGGTGCTGGCGTCGAACGTCCTGATCTGAGCCGTGAACCCGCGCTCGGCGAGCGCATCCACGACGCGCCGCACTGTCGGTCCGAGTTCCTGCGCCTGCGCCATCGCCAATCCACCTGATTGTAGGCCTCGCCGCGTCCGGCCCCGGGCGGCAGCAGGCCGCCCTCCAGGCGAACGGACCGCCAGCGTGGCGTAGCCCTCAGGCTACACTCCACCTCGTGGCCACGTTCGCGGTGGAGCGCTTCGAGCAGCGCGCGGAGGCGTTCGCGCGGGCGCGCGCCCTGCGCGAGTGGCAGCACCAGGCCGGCCTCCGCGCCGACCGGGGCCTCTCCGCCCTGTACAAGGAGGACTTCCCGGAGCTCACCTCGCTCGAGCTGTACGCCGACCTACGCGGCTCGGCCTTCGAGGACGCGCGGCGCAAGCAGGCCCTCGAGAGGTTTCTGGCCGCCGCGCTGCTCGAGGGGCGCACGCGCCACCTGAGCGAGCAAGCGGCGCGCTTCACCGCCGGCGCGACCGCCCACCGGCCGGACACGGAGGAGGAGATCCCCTGGCGCAGCGCCCCGGTGCGCTGGACGCTCCTGGCGGGCGCCTTGCCGCGACACGCGGTCCAGGAAGGGTGGCGCGCGGCGGCCGGGGCCGGTTTGAACCGGACGCTCGCTCGCTGGCAGGAGGCGCTGCTTCGGGAGCTGCCCGGCCTGGGCGCCCAGGACTGGCGCGGCCTCTGGTGCGAGCGGCACCCCTGCGGCGGCGAACAGCCAAACCGCCTGGCCGAGACGCTCCTGGCGCTCAGCATGGACGTCTACGCGCACGTGCTCGGCGTCTACTTCGCCCAACTCGACCTGCCGCTGGACGATGCCTGGACGGCCGACGCCGACTGGGCGTTCCGGGCGCCTCGGTTCGACGCGTCCTTCCCCTCGAAGAGCCTGCTGCCAACCGTCGTATGGGCGCTGCGCGACCTGGGGCTGGAGCTCTCCGAGCAGACGGGGCTCACGCTCGACCTGGACGAGCGGGCGGCCAAGGCGCCGGGCGCCTGGTGCATCCCCGTAGACGTCCCCCGCGACGTGCGGGTAGCATGCCGCCTCGTCGGCGGCTACCAGGACTTCCAGGCGGCGCTGCGAGGCGTCGGCCAGGCCCTCCACCTCCTCCACGCCGACGCCTCGCTCCCCTTCGCGGAGCGCGGGCTGGGCGACGCGAGCACGACGCTCGGGTACGGGCTGCTGCTGGAGGGGCTCGTGCGGGATCGGGTCTGGCTGCGGGAGCGCCTGCAGCTTACGTCAAGCCAGGACGAGCGCATCGTCGCCCACCTGGCGTGGCTGTACCGGGTCCGGCGCGCCGCGGCGCTGACGCTGTACGAGGAGCGGCTGTGGGACGCCGGGGCGACCAGCAGCCCGGCCGCCGCCTACGTGGACATCCTCACCGAGGCGCTACACGTGCGCCACTTCCCCGAGGAGCACCTGCTCCCGCTCCTGGGCGGGCCGTGGGGTGCGCTCCGGGCCGCCACCTGGCTGCGGGCCGAGCTCTTCGCCGCGCAGCTCCGCCACTACCTGCGCCGCGAGTACGACGAGGAGTGGTTCCGCGACCGCCACGCGGCCCGGTTCCTGGTCCAGGAGCTGTGGCGGCCGGGCCGCCGCCACACGGCCGAGGAGCTGCTCGGCTTCATGGGCTACGAGGGGTTCGACGCCGGCATCCTGTGGGCAGAGATCACCGAGGTGTTGCAGAGCGTATGAACGCCCGGCCAGCCAACCTTCAGGGCGGGGGTGAGAGTCTGCCGGCCCTCTCGCACGTCGACGCCGCGGGCCGCGCCCGCATGGTGGACGTCACCGGGAAGGAGGTCACGCACCGAGAAGCCACGGCCCGCGCGCGCGTGCTGATGCGTCCGCGGACGCTACGCCTCATCCAGGAGGGCCGCGCTGCCAAGGGCGACGTGCTGGCGGTGGCGCAGGTCGCCGGCGTGATGGGTGCCAAGCGGACCGCCGACCTCATCCCCATGTGCCACCCGCTGCCGATCGGCGGCGTGGAGATGGCATTCGCCTTCGACGAGGTGGCGTCGGCCGTCGAGATCCGCGCCACCGTGCGCGTCGCCGGCCGCACCGGCGTGGAGATGGAGGCGCTGGCCGCCGTCTCGGTGGCGGCGCTGACCGTCTACGACATGTGCAAGGCGGTCGACCGGGGGATGACGATCGCCGACGTGCAGCTCCTGCGCAAGGCCGGGGGCAAGGGCGGCGAGTGGGTGCGCGGCGGCGAGCGCGACGCGGAGGCGCGCCCGTGACCGAGGGCCTCGGGTCCCTCCACTCAACAGGAGCGCGCGCCGGTGCTCCCCCCAGACACTCCGTGCCTGGCGGACACGGGTCCGAGATCGGGGTCGCGATCCTCACCGTGAGCGACAAGGCGTCGCGCGGCGAGCGCGCGGACCTGAGCGGCCCGGCGATCCGCGAAGCCGTGGCGAACGCCGGCATCGGCGCAACGGTCGTGGCGTACCGCGTCGTGCCAGACGACCAGGGCGCCATCGCCGAGGCGCTCTTCCACCTCACCGAGCAGCCCGAGGTGGACGTGGTCCTCACGACGGGCGGGACCGGCCTGGCTCCCCGCGACGTGACACCGCAGGCGACCCAGGGCGTGATCGAGTACGCGGTGCCTGGCATCGCCGAAGCGCTGCGGGCCGAGAGCATCCGCGTCACGCCAGCCGCCATGCTCTCCCGTGGGACGGCCGGCGTGCGCAACCGCCGACTCATCGTGAACCTGCCCGGCAACCCCAACGCGGTTCGCGAGACGCTGCGCGTCCTGGCGCCGGCCCTCCCCCACGCGGTCGCCACCCTACGGGGAGAGGTGGGGGAGCACGGCCCTCCGCGCTCGCCGAGCTCCGGCCGCTGAGCCGGGCGGTTGCCACGGGGCAGGACCCCGCTCGGCCGGCCAGTTTCCAGCGCGATCGGGGGTGAGCCGTTCCGTCGGCCCGCCTCACCGTCGTCGCCGGGGATCGCACCGGCCCGCCGGCACAAGGCGCCCGGTTTGCCGGCGCATAGACTTGAGCTCCAACTCAACCCGCCATATACTCCGCGGCGTGGGGGGCGACGAGACGTTCGGGCAACGGATCCGCACGCTGCGCAAGGGGCGGATGCTGGACCAGCGCACGCTGGCGGGGCGGGTCCAGGCCAGGCTGCGGGAGCAGGGCGGGCGGGGGTTTGACGTGACCTACCTCTCCAAGATCGAGAACGGGAGAACGGGCCCACCCTCGACCGCCGCCATCGTCGCGCTGGCCGAGGAGCTGAAGGCAGACGTCGACGAGCTGATCGCCCTGGCCGGGAAAGTGCCGCCGGCGGTGGGCGAGACGCTGAAGGCGAGCGAGGGCGCGCGGAAGTTCTACCGGGCGGCCATCGATCTTCACCTGAGCGAGCAGGACTGGCAGCACTTGCTCGACGAGGTGCGTCAGCGCAAGGGGGGCTGACGTGAGGTTCTACCGGAACGAAGCCGTCGAGCGGCTGGCCGAGGCGCGGCTGGCCGAGCTCGAGCGAGCCATGGGGACTGGGGTGGGACCGCCAGTTCCCATCCACCTGCTGGCCGAGCAGGTGCTCGGCCTGGACTTCCTGTGGGAGGTGATCGACGAGCTGCCGGGCGAGGTGGTCCTGGGTGGGCTGATCCCCGAGCGGCGGCTGATCGTGCTGAACGATCGCCACCGCGAGCTCTTCCGGCAGAAGCCGGGACTTGAACGCTCGACCACGGGCCACGAGATGGGCCACTGGGACCTGTTCGTGGACCAGAGCCTGCTGGGTCAGCCTCGCCTGCCAGGCCTGGCCCACCGCAATGGCTTCGTGCTCCGCGGCTCGCTGGCCGGGCCGGTGCAGGTGCTCCAGGCGCTGCTGCGCGACCCGGATGGCGTGGAGCTGGTGCGCCATCTGGCGGCCAGAGCGGACGACCCGGCGGAGGCGCGCGCGGTGAACCGCTACGCTGCTGCCATTTCCATGCCCAGGGCGACCATGCGCGCGCTGGTCGCGGAGGCGCGTCCGACGCGCTGGCCCGAGCTGTACCGGCTGGCCGAGCGGTTCGAGGTAACGATCTCGGCGCTCCGGGTGCGGTTGGACCAGCTCGGCCTGCTCCACGTGTCAGAGGACGGGCGCCTGCACGCGTCCCGGGCCGAGGCGGCCGGGCAGGTGAGGATGTGGTGAGGAGGGTGTGGAGGTCACAGGCTGAGTCGTATTCGTGCTGTGCGGGCGGGAATAGGAGGTGAGGATGTGGTGAGGAGGTGCTGGGGTCACAGGAGCGATCGAGCTGATCTGAGAGGTTGGCTGGTGCCAACGTTGCACGCGCGCCGAGCGCCTGGCTCACCTCAGAGAAGGCCAGAGTGGCAGGCTGGCCCTCCGATCATGGAGACGCCGAGCACGTATCCGTGAATAGCCGGCGCCTGCCACGGCGGGCGCCGCGCAGGACTGCATGAGGGAGACTCTGACATGCCGGCAAACTCCCTGAGCTACGAGGCCCTTCGCGCGGCGGTCGAGGGAACCGCCGCGGCCTTTCGTGCCGTCACCGACCTGGATCCCGCGGGCGGGGACGGCGATAAGCTGTTCCCTCCCACCTACGAGGGTGGCGTCTACGCGAGAGAAACGCGGATCATCGACGGCCAGGCGACGCCGTGCGTCCTGCTTGACTCGGTGCAGTCCCAGGCGAACCGGCTCGAGCTGGCTTTACTTGACTGGCACCACAGCGTAGCGGACGGTTGCGAACGCCCTTTTCCGCTCGTCCAGATCGACTTCAGCGGAACCGAGGCCGCGGAGGCTGGGCTCTTCAGCGCGCTGGAGGCTCCTCACCGAATTGCCGACGCGGTGTTCCTCGCCAGTGAGATCCAGGAGACTGACGGACACGGCGCGAAGGCGACCAGGCCCTTCCGCCATCCGAAGGACCCGGCGAAGGGGAGCGCGACCGGACGAGCCCTCGAGCAAGCGAGTGCCGCCAACGCCACCGCGCTGTTCGAACTCTGCCCGACCGCCTTGATCTTCGGCATGTGGGACTCGCACGGCGCGCGGGGTGGGCTGGGCGAGAAGCTCCAGCGAGCGCTGGTCTGAGAGATCATCGGGATCGGCGCCACCGAGGACAACCGCCGGCCAGCCAGCAGGGTCGACCCGCTGATCGTCGTCGCCGGGAACAGCCTCCCGATCACCATCAATGCCGACGACAAGACCTGGTCCGTTGCCGCCCAGAAAGGGGCGGGTGCATCAAAGCTTTCAGAAGTCGGGCTCGGCAACGTCACGCCCTCACTCAAGGTCCCAAGGTCGAACGACTACAACCACGGCGGCGTGACCGTGCAGTTTGCCAGGCAGATCACCGTGCTTTCCTTGCCAGCATTGCGCCGTTTGCGGTTCCCGATCCCTGGGAAGAGGCCGGACGAGCAAAGGCAGGTCGACATCGCGGCACGGACGACGCTGGCAGCCCTTGGCCTGGCTGCCCACGCGCGACAGTGGGCGTGCGGCTTCAGCCTCCGCTCGCGCTGCGACCTCGTGCCGCGCCACGGATTGCGGCTCTCTTTGCTCTCGCCAGGGGCCGAGGAGCAGTACACGCTGGACCCTGAAACGGCCGCGAGCGTGCTGCAACTGGCAGCAGACGAAGCGCGGAGAAGCGAGCTTCCCTGGCCGACGGATGGCTCCACCGGACAGCCCTGGGAGAACGGGTGTCTCACGCTGCGACCCAACGCGGAGCTCGCCAAGGCGGTTGCTCAGAGCCGCAGGCTGGCGGCGGAGCAGCGGGAGTAGCCCATGTTCGGGTTCCAGGTCACCTATCTGCGGGGCTCCGTCACCGCCGCCGACATCCGCTGCGGAAACGACAAGGACCGGGTGGAATGGCCACCACACCCGGATCGCCTCTTCGCCGCGCTGGTGCAAGCCTGGGGCGACCTAGGGGCGACAGACACGGCCCAGTCCGCCCTGGCCTGGCTGGAACGGCTGCCCCCTCCTCTGATCTTCTGCGGCGAGGTGCTGAGCCGGCGCATGGTTCCCCAGTTCGTGCCGGTCAACGACACGTGGAGTCCGACCAGTGGAGAAGGGAAGGCCGAGCCTCCCATTTCCGGAACAGCCATCGGTCGCAAGCGCCAGCCACGACGCATCCCCACGGCCACGTTGAGCCTGGATGCAGCCACCTTCTGGTGGCCGAATCCCACGCCCAGCCCCGACAACTACGCCAGTCTGGCCGAGCTGGCCAGCGCGGTCGCCAGCCTCGGCCACCCATCTTGCCTGGTCTCCGTTGCGGTCGTCGACGAGCCTGCCGGGGTGGAGCCGACGTGGGTGCCTCGCGCGGACGGGACCGAGGCCCTCCGAGTCCCCACCGCTGGTCGGCTCTCGGAGCTGTGCGAGGCATACCGAGCCAGTCCGCGCCGGCGCCCGCCAGTGGGGTCCTGGGCGAGCTACGGCCAGGCCCGCCGGGAAGCGCAAATCCCTCGGGGCCACCACCGAGACCTGGTGATCTTCCGCCTGGTGGGCGACACCGCACCCCTGCCGCTCGAGTCAACAGGCCGGGTCGTCGCGGTCTGGCGGAAGGCGGTGCTCCAGCAGGCCGATCAGCCGGTGTGCGAGGCGATTAGCGGCCACGCGCCGCAGAGCACGGTAGAGGCACCCAAGCCAACCCAGAGCGCCCATCTGGCCCTGCTGCCACTCGCGGACGTGGGACATCTCCACGCCCGCGGCCACCTCCTGGGTCTCGCTGCTGCCCTGCCCGCGGCTCTCTCCAGCGACGCCCGGCTGGCCTGCCTGCACGCGCTCGGGCGGGTGAACTCGCTCACGTTGGGCCGGCTGGGGGTATGGCAGCTCGTGCGCAGCGATGCGGAGGAGCCCCGGGTGGCGCTGCAGGCATCCACGTGGTCCCGACGGGCCCAGGTGTGGAGTAGCGTCACTCCCTTCGTCTTCGGCAAGTATCCCCGCACATTGTGGGGCGACGAAGCTGCGGCGCTGATAGCAGAAGCGTGCGCTATCGCCGGCCTGCCCCGGCCATCCCGGATCGCGAGTGCACCCGTGGCCTGGGTGCGCCGCGTTCCGCCGGCCACGCGTTTCCCAACCCTGCCCTACCGACCGGGCAAGCCGCGGCGGCTACAGGCGCACGTGCGACTCGTGTTCCCCGAACCTGTTGACGGCCCGGTGCTCGTGGGCGCTGGCCGCCACCAGGGGTATGGCCTGTTCCGCCAGCTCACCGGAGACGAGGCATGAGACTGGATCCCACGCGTTTCGATGAATGGTTCCGCGCCCTCAATGGTCTGGCCGACGGCCAGGGTCCGTTCCCGTGGCAGCGCAGGCTGTTCCGCGAGTGGCTCTGCCCCGCCGACGAGAAGCGAGCAGGCTGGCCATCTCTCGTTCAGCTCCCGACCGCCAGCGGGAAGACCGCCCTCATTGACCTGGCCGTGCTCGCGCTCGCCGCCGGCTCGCCGTGCGCCCGCCGCCGGATCGCCTTCGTGGTCGACCGCCGGGTGGTGGTCGACGAAGCGGCCTTGCGGGCCGCGACTATTGCCAGACGCCTGCGTGACGCACGGGGTTCCGGCACCGACCCGCTGTACGCGGTCGCCCAGTCCTTGATGTCGCTGGGAGGCGACGAGCCGCTGATCGTCGCCACGCTCCGCGGCGGCATCCCCGGCGATGACGGGTGGGCAAGGTCGCCGGCGCAGCCGGCGGTGATCCTCTCCACGGTCGACCAGGTCGGATCGGGCCTCCTGTTCCGGGCGTATGGCGGCCATGGGCCTCGGTCCTGGCCGATCCATGCCGGGCTGCTCGGCTGTGACACCTTGCTCATCATTGACGAGGCGCACTGCGCGACCCCGTTCTGCCAGACAGCCCGAGCGATCACAGACCGCTGGCAGGGATTCGCCAAGCAACCGGTCGGCAGGAAGCTGGCTCTCATGCGCATGTCGGCCACGCCGGGAGAAACACCCGACTTCGCGCTGGACGAGGCGGACCGGCAAGACGAGACCCTGGTCCGACGACTTCGCGCCTCGAAACCGGCCGAGCTGGTGCTCGTCCAGGCGAAGACCAACGACCATCGCGCGGAGCTCACCCGGGAGACAGCCGAGCGCGCCAAGAGTCTCATCCGATCGATGACCAGTGGCGTGCTCGGCATCGTGGTCAACCGCGTGGCCGACGCTCGCGCCATCTTCGACCGGCTGGATCTGGACGACGACAGCAAGCTGCTGCTGACAGGGCGCGTCCGCGGGTGGGAGCGCGACCACCTGCTGCAGCGCTGGCTGCCGAGGTTGAGGGCTGGGCGTCGCGAGGTGGCGGACCGTCCCCTCGCGGTGGTCGCGACCCAGTGCATCGAGGTTGGCGCCAACCTCGACTTCGACGCCCTGATCACAGAGGCCGCGCCGCTCGACGCGCTGCGGCAGCGCTTCGGCCGCCTCAACCGGCTCGGCGACCGTGAGGTCGCTCAGGCTGTGATCCTGGCGACCGAGTGCCAAGTTCAGATGGAGGAGAGCGGCGGTGCGAAGCAGGCCGATGCCATCTACGGCCACGCGCTCGCCCGCACCTGGGCCTGGCTCACGGAGCAAAGCCACGGGAAGCCTCCGCTGGTCGACTTCGGCATCGATGCCCTCGAGCCGATCCTGCCCGAGGGGGGGGAGCTGTCGAGCCTCTGCCAGGAGGTCCGCGACGCGTACCCACTGCTCCCGGTGCACATCGACCTGCTGGCTCAGACGAGTCCGCCTCCGGACCCATCGCCGGAGGTGTCCGCCTTCCTGCATGGAACCACCAGCGCCTCTCCGGACGTGACGGTGGTCTGGCGTGCCGACCTGCCGGCAGAGCGCCATGAGGTTTGGGCGGATCGGGTGGCTGTCCAGCCGCCGGTGACCGGCGAGGGGTGCCCGGTTCCCATCTGGGAGTTCGGACGCTGGCTCGCGACCGGTCCTGGACAGGTATCGAAGAACGCCGAGGACCTCGGTGACGTCGAGGGCGCCACTTCAGCCGGTGCGGTCTCCGGCCTCGGCAGGTTCGTGCTCCGCTGGCGCGGCCTCGACGAGGCGAGCGTCGTGGATGTCACACAGGTGCTCCCGGGCGACACCGTCGTCGTGCCCTCAGCCTACGGGGGGTGCGACCGTCTCGGGTGGAACCCGGCCAGCTTCGATCCTGTGGCAGACATTGGCGACGCGGCAGCTCACGCCGGAGGGCGGAGGCCCGTGCTGCGGCTGGCGCCCCTGGAGCTGGTACTCTGCCAGAGCGAACGCGCACTGCAGGCAGAGCAAGCCGTGCGCGAGCTGCGGAGCTGGGCGGCGGGTGAGGATGAGGCGCCAGACCCGGGAGACGCCCTGAGACGCCTGACGCTGATTGCGGATCTCCCGGAGTGGGTACGGCGCCTGACGCAGTCCCTCGCGCGCGACGCGAAGCGCCGAGCAGTGGAGGCAAGGGGCGCGTACGCGATCACCGGGCGATCCAACTCCGGCGAGGACTTCAGCACCGCCGACGACCGGTCGTCACACGGCGTCCCCGTGTCCCTGGCCGCTCACAGCGCGGGCGTCCAGGAGTACGCGAGGCGCTACGCGCAGGCCGTTGGACTACCGGAAGGAATCGTCTCGGACCTCGCTCGGGCGGGCTGGCTGCACGACGTTGGCAAGGCAGATCCCCGGTTCCAGGTGTGGCTGCATGGAGGAGATGAGGTGGCCGCGGCCCTGTCGCAGGCCCCGCTCGCGAAGTCGGGTCAGAATCCGCGCAATCGTGGCGCCATTCACCGCACCCGTGAGCGGGCTGGCTACCCACGCGGCGGCCGTCACGAGGCGCAGTCGCTGGCGTTGATCGCAGATCACCCACAACTGCGCGAGCAGGCAAACGACTGGGAACTTGTCCAGTATCTCGTCGTGAGCCACCATGGCTTCGGCCGGCCGTTCCTGCCCGTGGTTCCCGATCGGGAGCCGGTGAGGGTTGCGCTGAGCCATGGGGACCTCGAGCTCGCTCACCGCAGCGACCACGCGCTCTACGAGCTGGGCAACGGCGTGCCCGAGCGCTACTGGCGGCTGGTGCGCCGCTACGGCTGGTGGGGATTGGCGTGGCTCGAGGCCATCCTGCGGCTCGCCGATCACCGCCGATCTGAGGGCGAACAACAGAGGAAGGACGGGTGAGCCATGGTTGAGTTCGCCCTGACCGGCCCTCGTGGTGACAACCCTCTCGGGTTCCTCACCGCGCTCGGCGCGCTCGTGGCCCTCGGCGACGCCGGGTATCGCGCTGTGCTCGGATGGCAACGGCTGCGCCCGACGCTCATCGTGAGTTGCGAGTCGACCGCCACGCTGGCCGCGGTCACCGGCCAAGAAGAGGTGGTACGCGTGCTCCACGAGACGCTTGGACGATCGCCCGGAGAGGGCGCGAGCGAGACGGAGTCAGCCCGGAAGGCGATGGAGGAGGCGAAGAGGGCTCTGAAGAAGCGGACGGAGGAGATCAAGAGGCGGAAGCTCGCTCGCGACGCCGCTCGAGACGCTCGCCGTCTTGAGCTGGAGCCACTGCGGCAGGAGGTGGAACAGCGCACGCGCGATTTCAAGACGCTCCTCGCCAGAACCGCGCCCGACCCGAGCGTCACGTTGGGGAAGAACCTGACCGAGCCCAATCGCGAGCTTATCGCCCACGCCACGGACGCCTGTGAGCACACGAGCCCGCCCCAGCGGCGTTGGGTGGACCTGGTGGGCGCCTACGGAGTTGCCGATCCCGCTCGTCCCGAGGAACGGATGCTGGCCTCCCCATGGGCGCTCATCAGCGGCTCTGGACATCAGGATTTCCTCAGCAGCGTGCAATCACTGATGGTGGAATGCACACGCGACCACCTGCAGCGCGCCCTGTTCGGGCCATGGGATGCGAGCGACGAGAAGTACTCGCTGCGCCTGGAACCCCGAGAGGACCGCCGCTACGCGTTGATGGACCGCGATCCTACTGGCAGCGGGAATAAGCCGCTAACGCTGTGGGGAGCCAACCGCCTCGCGTTCGAGGTGCTGCGCCTGTTTCCCTGTCTCCCCGCACGCGACGGGATGGCCGTGCTGGCATGGCGAGCGAGTAACGCCAGTTGGCAAGTCGACTGTTCTCTCCGGTGGCCGCTGTGGGATGAGCCGGTGAGCGCCGAGGTGGTGCGATCGCTGCTAGGACTTCCGGACATCTGGCTTGATAGAGAGGCCGCAGCTCGACTCCGGCTGCGAGGGCTCGGAATCCGCACGGTCATGGAGTCGCGGCGGATCGCCGTGGGCGAAGGTGCGAACAGGAAGTACAACGTCACGCCAGCAGCGCCGGTGTGGGTCGTGGAAGACGTTGCTCATCTCGTTCCGCACGTGGAAGAGTACAACGTCACGCCAGCAGCGCCGGTGTGGGTCGACTCAGCACCTGGGGCGAGGTTCGAGCCGCGCGAGCCGGGCGGGCCAGCATGAGAGGGGCGCCGCTCGTGGCCGCACCCACGACCGGGCGCCACCGCGCCGCAGGGTCAGCCTGATGGCGGACGCGTTTTCTCGAGCGGGCTGCACCGCGGTTCCCGACCTCGTCCCGGCTCGGATGCTGAACGAGTTCGCCTACTGCCCGCGGCTGGCGTACCTGGAGTGGGTGCAGGGGGAGTTCGCCGATAGCGTGGACACCGTGGAGGGCCGCTTCCAGCACCGGCGCGTGGACCAGCCCTCCGGCAGCTTGCCGGATACGCCCTCCGGTGGCAGCGGGGACGGTGCCGAAGGTGGCACGTCTGGCAGCATCCACGCCCGCTCGGTCATGCTCTCCGACGAGACCCTCGGAGCCATCGCCCGCATCGACCTGGTGGAGGGCCAGGGCACCCGGGTGACGCCAGTCGACTACAAGCACGGTCGCGCGCCGGACGTGCCAGAGGGCGCCTGGGAGCCAGAGCGCGTCCAGCTCTGCCTCCAGGGGCTGCTCCTGCGTGCCAACGGCTTCTCCTGCACGGAGGGCATGCTCTACTTCGTGGAGTCCAGGGAGCGCGTGGCCATCCCGTTCGACGACGCGCTCGTGAACCGGACCACGGCGCTCCTCCAGGACCTGCGCCGGATGGCCGCCGATGGGCAGATCCCGCCGCCACTGGTGGACAGCCCGAAGTGCCCGCGCTGCTCCCTGGTGGGCATCTGTCTGCCCGACGAGGTCAACCGGCTGTCCGCGCCGGACCCGCCAACGCAGCGGGGCAGCCTGCGCCGCCTGGTTCCCGGCCGCGACGACGCGCTCCCGCTCTACGTGCAGACGCAGGGAGCTGCCGTCGGCAAGTCGAGCGACGTGCTTGAGATCAAGCTGAAGGGCGAGGCGCTGCAGACGGCGCGCCTGCTAGAGGTCTCCCACCTGGCGGTGTACGGGAACGTCCAGGTCACCAGCCAGGCCCTGCGCGAGCTGTGCGCCCGCAACATCCCCGTGTGCTACTTCTCGTACGGCGGGTGGTTCCAGGGCATCACCACGGGGATGGCGCACAAGAACGTGGAGCTGCGCTGCCGCCAGTACGCGGCCGCCATGGCGCCGGAGGCTGCTCTGCCCATCGCCCAGCGCATGATCTTCGGCAAGATCCAGAACTGCCGCACGCTGCTCCGTCGCAACCACCGGGAGCCGCCGCCCGGCGTGGTGGCCGAGCTGCACCGGCTGGCCGGGAACGCCCGCGCGGCCGCTTCCGCCGAGACGTTGCTCGGCATCGAAGGGGCGGCCGCGCGCTGCTACTTCGCGGAGTTCCAGGGCATGCTCAAGGCGGATTCCCTGGCGTTCGACTTCCGCAGCCGGAATCGCCGCCCACCCACCGACCCTGTGAACGCGGTCCTCTCCTTCCTGTACGCGATGCTCATCAAGCAGGCGATGGTGACTGCCCTGGCCGTTGGTTTCGATCCTTACCTTGGCTTCTACCACCAGCCGAAGTACGGCAAACCGGCGCTGGCGCTGGACCTGGCCGAGGAGTTCAGGCCCATCGTGGCCGACTCGGTGGGCATCTGGCTCATCAACAACGGGGAGATTGGCCGCCAGCACTTCATCAGTCGTGCGGGAGCCCTGGCTCTCACGCCGAGCGGTCGCCGCAAGGTCATCGAAGCGTACGAGCGCCGGCTGGACACCCTGATCACGCACCCACTGTTCGGGTACGCCGTCAGCTACCGCCGGGTCATGGAGATCCAGGCCCGGCTGCTGGCCCGATACCTGCTGGGCGAGCTGTCTGCGTATCCGGTCTTCAGGACCCGGTAGCCATGCGCCACCGCTACGTGGTCTGCTACGATGTAGCGGACCCCCAGCGCCTGGTACGCACGCACAAGAAGATGAAGGGATTCGGCCAGCCGGTCCAGTACTCGGTCTTCGTGTGCGATCTCTCGCCCAGCGCGCGCGTGCGGCTTGAGCAGGTGTTGACCGAGGTGCTGAACCTCAAGGAGGACCGCGTCCTGATCGTGGACACCGGGCCCACGGACGGACGAGGCCAGGACTGCTTTACCATACTGGGCAGGTCCACGACGCTGCCGAGCCGGGGCCCTGTCGTCGTGTAACCTGCGCCAGGCGCAGTCCGAGCCAGCGCGAGAGGTGCGGGTGTGAGGCGGCCAAGGCGCACCGCTCGCAGCTCCGGACGTGGGGAGAACGCTTTCCCCACGCGCCAGGGCCGCGGTTGCAGCTCGACCGGCCGCGCGTCCGGACCGAAATCCACCCGAGAGGAGCGAAATACGCGCGGAGCTCGGCCCCAGGAGCCGTTTCCATGGCTGAAAAGCCATGGCCCCATTGAAGCTGAATGGCTTCGGCATACCAGCCAACAACGTGTACGTGTTTCCATGGCTGAAAAGCCATGGCCCCATTGAAGCCGCTTCGCGGAATCGTACGGCCAAGACCCGGTGGCTAGTTTCCATGGCTGAAAAGCCATGGCCCCATTGAAGCGAGACGGCGAGCGGCCAGGCACTGGTGCTGAACCTCGGGTTTCCATGGCTGAAAAGCCATGGCCCCATTGAAGCCCGGCGGTTGTCAATGGCCACGAGGAAGTCCCCACCGGTGGCCAGGGAAGAGTCCCCACCCCA
>CAYSYM010000038.1:0-37660 GCA_964435115.1 uncultured Chloroflexota bacterium
TCGCCTGCCGCCAGATGCTCCGCGCTTACACTGCCGCGCCAGTGTGAGCAGTTACGCTCATTCCGGAAGAGAGCTTAGGCGGAGGCCCAGGATGTATACTGCTAGACTGAATTCCACCCGAAGGCGGCTGGTCTTGCTGGGGGCGTTGGGCTTGAGCGTACTGATCGCCGCCCCGGTGGTCGCTGTGGCGCAGAACCGGCCCGGTCCGGACTACAGCAAGTTCCCGCCGGAGAAGCGGGCCTTGCTTGAGGCACAGGATCGTGCGATTGCCACGGCACAGGCAGGTCCGAAACCCCCCAAGGACCCACGCGACTCCAAAGGGAATGTGCCGCAAGCTGCTCCCCCTCCACCACGTCCAGGCTCTCAGCCACGCCGGCTGGCAGGCGCAGGGACCATCATCGAGACCGGCCTTGCCCCCTTCCCCGCGCAGCAGTTCTTTGGGCAGAACCGTTGGGTTGAGACCAAGGGTGGCAACGATGTCGTCGTCTACGCCGGGGCCGACGGGGAAGACCCGAGCCAGGGGGTGGTCGTCGTCCAGGTGACTCGCAACCACGCCGGCATCGACGGTGGAGCCTTCCCGACGCCGCGCAAGGCCGGGGCTGTGCGTGTTACCGGTGCTCAGGGGGAGGTGTTGACGCTCACCGCGACAGACGGAACCACCTTTACCTTCGACGTGGCGTCACGGCGATTCGGTCCTACGACACCATAGGCTTGACCCTCCTGGGTGCGCCACTGCGGATGGTCTTCCATCGCATACGGAGACTCGCCACGCTGGCCCGCTACCGCCTGCCATCCGGGCGCCCGCTAAATTGACAGGCCGCCCCGGCAGGGGGTGCCGGGGAGGCCCGACGGTGGGGTACACCAGTAGCGGCCGGACGCGGTAGAGATGGGTGGCGTCCCGGCGGCGCTGGAAAAGTGAGGCGGCGTAGGCTCCGACGGTAGGTCTCGCAAACCACCGACCGGAGGAACTACGCCGATGCAGAGAATAGCGCCGAGCGCCACCCTGGAAGCCCAGATCACCGACCTGCTGACCGCAGGCATCAGCAATCCTGAGCAGTTGGCCGAGGTGGGGCGGCTGGGCACGCGCCTGGTCTTGCAGCGCGCCGTCGAGGACGAGGTTGCCGCCTTCTTGAGCCGCGCCCGCTACGAACGCGCCGCGAACGCCGCCCGGGGGCTCTGCCCGAGGGCGGGATGGTCGAGGGTGTCGTAGACCTCCTCGGCCCACTCCGTCAGCCGGTCGTCGAGGGCGCCGAGCGTCCAGGCGGCCTGGGCGCGCGGGTCTGTCGCACGGGTCAGCAGGCGCACGTCCCGCGTGCCCTGGGTGTTGCCGGTCAGGGTGTGGATGAAGCGGGTGTTGGTCGTGCCGAACAGCCGCTCGCACACCGAGCCGAAGCGCGGCTGGGCACTGGGGCGGGTCTTCTTGGCGCACTCGTAGCGGGCGAGCAACGTCTCGAAGTAGGTGCTCCCGAACTCGGGCCCTCCGTCGACCACGAGCGTCTGCGGGAAGCGGCCGTGGCGGCGCACGCACGCGCGCAGGACCATCAGGCAGGAGCGATAGCTCGGCGGGTCGAAGCCGAGCGCGAGGGCCAGCAGGCGGCGCGAGTAGGCGTCGACCAGGAACGTCGCCCACGGGCGCCCGAGATTGCGCCCCGTCTGGGAGCAGACCAGTTCCACATCGAGCTCGGTGTGGTCGATGTGGCAGATCTTGAAGGGCCGGTCCCCGTGCCGGGGCGTGGCGCGCGTCAGCTCCCAGTAGAACGGCTCCTGGCGATAGGCTGCCGGCCGGCCCTGCCGCCGGCCGGTCTGCTCGGGCCCCGACCGCCGCCGGATCTCCCGCAGGAACGTCTTGTAGCTGGCGACGACCACGCCCCGGGCCGCCCCCGCGCGGACGAGGGCGGCGTACGCCGCCACCTTGCTCTTCTGCTTGGGCGTCTCGTAGTCGGCGGCGATGACCTCGGCCATCAGCGCGAGGGTAGCCTCCGACAGCTTACGGGTCCGGTTGCCCCGCTCGCCCCAGCCGGGCAGCAACCCGACGTACCCGCAGCCGTGCGTCCGCTCGGCGGCGCGGTAGCGCGCCAGCCAGCGCCGCGCCGTGCGCGCGGGCGTCCCCACCGAGGGCATCCGCTCCCCCGGCAGATGCGGGGCGAGCAGGTGGTAGCGCCGATTCGCCTCGGCGTAGGCCGCCGGGCTCGCGCGCGCCAGACGCGCCCGGGCGTCCGCGCTGAGGCCGCCGTCTCGCCGCTCCGGCAAGCCCGTCACCGTCCCGGCGCGGACGAGCGCCTCGAAGCGCGCCCGGGGCACCTCGACCAGTGCGCCATTGGCGGCGAGCAAGGCGACCCGCGTCTCCCCCGCGTTCGCCAGCAGCCATGGCCGGCCATCCCAGATCACCTCCGCCCCGGCCTGCACCGTCAGCGACCGCGGCCCGGCGACGCCGTCGTCAGGCATCGGCGCCGCGTCCAGGAAGAGCCGGACCCGACCGGGGTCGGCGAGCGGGGCACGACGCAGGTCCAGCGCCAGGCAGTCCGTCGCGATCAGGGTGTAGATCTCGTCGGCGCTGACGCCCGCGGCGCGCCGGAACAGCTCGAGCAGGCTCAGCCCCGGCTCGTCGGCGACCAGCGCCCGGACGGCGCGCCCCACCTCGGCCGCGACGACCGGCCGGTCGGCCCGCAGGTAATCCTCCAGGAACACCAGATTGCGCTGGTGGATCGGGTCGAGTTCGGCGGCGGACCGCACGCGATACCGCAGCCCGTCGCGCTCCGCCACCGCCTCGCCCGGCGGACACCGCCACCGGCCGTCCTCCCCCCGCTGGTAGCGGTTGGGGCTCTTGGCCGCCAGGCGGGTTAGCTCCTCCTCCGTCTTCCATTCCTCCCAACTGGCACCGCCCTGACGGAGCACGAAGTAGTCGGGCGCATGCACCACCCCCAGCTGCCGCCCATCGGGGGCCGGGTAGCGGAGCTTGAGCGGGGGCGGCTGGTCGTGGAGCTCCAGGACGTCCGGGTCGTGCTCCATCGCGTAAATCGCCGCCAGCTCCACCCGATGGCTCTCGAACTGGATGGTCACCCCCATCTTGCGGCTGGGGTAACGCCCGCTGACATTCCCCGCCCGGCTGTGGACATGGCGGGCCTGCTGGCGGTCCAGATCCTGGCGACCGCCGACCCCGAGCTGATGCGGCGCCTGAAGGCGTACAAGCGCGAGCTGTGGGAGGCCGCGGCGCAGCAGGACGCCGAGGTGAGCCAGCCGTCCGACTAGCGGCCGGTAGTGATGCCGCGGATGGCCAGCCCGGCCATGAACAGGCAGCCCAGGCCGTAGGCGAGCGGGTCCGGCAGCCGCCTGCTGGCCAGGTACTGGTTGACGTCGATCAGTCTGGCCGTCCACCCGGCCGAGCCGCGGCGCAGTTGTCGCCACCGGAGCAGCACCGCGATGACCGGTCCTGATACCACGAGTCGGTCGGTCCCGCCCCCGCCCACCCCAGGGTCTGGCGAGCACCGCCGCACTCACCGCACGTTAATGCGTCCGCATCGTACTCGCGGCCAGCTTATGCTTCCATGCCCTCGCCACAGGTGCGTCTTCGCAGGACGTCATGCCCCCTGAGCGAATCTGGCGGCCAGCTTATGCTTCCCGCCCCGGCCAACATATGGGTTGAGTAACACGAGCACAGCTTCCTGACCAGCCTCTCGCGGGCGCTCTGCCCGGGCGGCGTGCTGACGTACATCATCCCGCAACGGCGTCTTGGGGTGTCCGCGCGCTACCTGGCGGCGCACCTCCACTGCCTTCCGCATCTACCGCTTCCCTGATCCGGAGTTCGCCGCCTTCGGCCAGGTGGTGCTGCTGGGCATGAAGCGCCCACAGGCCGCGCCCGACGGCACCGCGCAGGCGGAGCTGGAGCGCTGGAGTGAGGCCGACCTGCCGCCCCTGCCAGACAGGCCTGACGTCCCACCGCTGGTGGTGCCGGCGCTCCCCGCGGCGGAGATCCTGTTTACGCCGCTCGCGTTCGATCCACGGCTGGCCGCGGACGAGGCGCGCGGTCGTGGCGTGTGGCAGCAGCCGACCTTCGCCGAGCAGCTCTGGCCTCAGGATGAGCGGTCCGTTCGGCCGCTCATGCCGCTCCGCCGCGGGCACCTGGCGCTCCTGATCGCCGCCGGACTGCTCAACAACGCGGTCCTGGAACAGGGCGGCCGAAAGGTGCTGGTCAAGGGACGGGCACGCAAGGAGTTGGTCGAGGTCGATGGCGACCCCGACACCGAGGTGCACTGCGAAGTCCTCCGCACCTCCGTTGTGGTCCTGCACCTGGACGATGGCCGTTTCGAGATCGTGGAGCAGGGCGGCGACGCCGGAGAGAAGCGCGCCGCTGATGGTCGAAGGCGAGCTGCCGGAGGAGGGGCTTGCGGCCCTGGACGGCGACGGTGGGGATGTATTCCTCGCGCTCGCTCGGAAGCTGGCTGATGCGGACGGAGCCGTCGCCGACGAGCGGTCGCTGGAGGCGCTCTTCGCCCAGGCCCGCTCGGAGGAAGAAGGTGCTAATGAGCTCCTGACCGACGGGCCGTGGACGGACGACGAGCAGGGTCCCAGCGGCGCGGGCGCTGCCGCAGCTCCTGCCGCGGTGGTCCCCGATCCGCTCTCGCTCTTCGGCGCAATGGACGCGCCACCCGCCGACCGGGTCGAGGCCGGGGCGCGGGGCCGCATCCGCACCTTCGACCAGTTGGCCGTCGCCATGCGCCGGCGTCGTCGGTCGAAGCACCCTGTGGGCACGGGTGGCCAGCTCGACCTGTTCGCCGCGTGAGCACGAGGAGGGGCGGAGTGCCGCCCCTCCTCGATCCGCACAGCATGAGAGGGCCTTTTTCATGCCCTCGACTCCTCCGGGAGTGTCCCGCCGACAAGCGCGATCTGAGAGGACGGCGTCCTGTGCCCTCAGTGCATCCGGGGCGGCACGTGCGCAGCACGGTTTTCTTGGGTGTGTCCACCGCCCTCCAGAGGTTGCCCCAGGGTGGCATCTCGGGTAGCATCTCAGGTAGTGAGGGCGCAGATGGCGACCACCGCGGACACCCTGGCGGCCCATCGACGGGCGATGGCGCAGCCCATCGGGGAGATCGCCCGCTTCCTGCAGGAGGTGCTCGGCCAGCGCCTGACGGCCGTGATCGCCGGCGTGCAGGACGCCAAGGCGGTGGGCAAGTGGGCCCGCGCTGGGCGCACCCCGTACCCGGAGGCCGAGCGGCGTCTCCGCGACGCTTACCAGGTCGTGGAGCTGCTGCTGCGCGTCGAGTCGCCCGCGACGATCCGCGCGTGGTTCCTGGGCATGAACCCGCTGCTGGACGACGAGGCGCCGGCGTTGGCCCTGGCCGAAGACCCGGCGGCCGTGCTGGACGCGGCGCGGGCCTTCGTCGCCAACGGGTGACGGACGCCACCCGCCAAGGTCCGCGGCCGTCGAGGCCGCACCCGCCCGACACGGCGACCCCGCCCGCGGTGCTCTACCGCCTCGGGCGGCGACCCGACCCGCTCGCGCTGCCACCCTGGGACGTCACCGGGGCCGAGCGGTTCGACGATCCCCGGCGGCAGTTCCGCGTCCTGTACGCGGCGGAGCAGCGCCTGGCCTGCTTCGTCGAGACGCTCGCCCCCTTCCGGCCGCGCATCGCCCTGCTGGCCCAGCTCCGCGCCGAGGGTGGCGCCCTGCCGCCTGAGGCCGGCCGGGTGCCGCCCGACTGGAACCAGCGGCGCCTGGTGGGCCGCTTCCGGCTGGCGCCGCGCCAGCACTGGCTCGACCTGCGCTCGCCGCGCACCTGCGAGCTGCTGCGGGTGGAGTTGGCCGACGTGCTCGTCCGCCTCGGGCTGGAGGACCTGGACGTCAGCGGGGTCCGGGGGCCGGGCCGTGCCCTGACCCAGGCGATCGCGCGCTGGGCGTACGAGCACGGCTTCCGGGGCATCGCCTACCGCAGCCGGTTCGACGACGCCCTCACCTGCTGGGCGGTGTTCGAAGGAGCAAGCTGGGAGCCGGAAGGGCCGCCCGAGCTGATCACCCGGCGCGACCCCGACCTGCGCGCCGCCGCCCGGTTGTTCGGCCTGCAGCTCGGGCGCGGTTAGGTCGCGCTCTTGGCGCGTCAGCAAGCATCTCTGCCTATCCGCCCGCAGATCGGGCACGTGCAGGGCGACGCGGCGGATGGTCGTGGCGCGGTCGCGGGGGAGGACCAGGCCGGGGGCATTGCTGCCGGGCATGCGGGCCCGAGCGCGGGGGCCTCGCCCACCGGTTGCGACAGCTACGCTGCTCGAACACGATGAGAGTCAGCGTGCCGCCCGACCAGCTCTCCGCGCTCAGCGAATGGGACGGTCCCGCCTCAGGCCAGCTCGGCATCCTGGCCATCCATGAGGATCGCCTACAGCGCCACGCCTGCCGACGGTGGTACCGGTTCCTCGGCGCCCATGTGGCGCAGGTCCATGGCCTGCTCGCTGACGGACGAGTACCAGCTTCTACCAGCAATGGAGCGTCTGAGGGCTTCGACCGCCACGTCGGAGGTTGGGAATCGGTCTGGGCGACGTGTGTCATTGCCGGACGTTGGACACGAGGCGCAGGATTACCGTCTTGGCTGATGGCGGGTCGCCCGCCGCCGAGTCGGTGAAGCCTTCCGCCTTGTCAGCTGGGCACGCGCGACGGGCTCACTTACGGGCGTCACGCTCGGCAGCACCGGGCGCGCGAAGTACGCGGCTTTGTGGCGCCGCAGCAGCGCCTCCCCGTCTCGATCCCACGAGAAACGCGGTCGCTGCAGCAGCCGCCGGAACAGCTGCGTGGCCCGCTGCGGGTCGCGCCCGGCCAATCGCCGCAGCACGCCTGGCGCGATGCTCGGATCTTCGAGGTAGGAAAGCACCACCTCCCGATGCGCGGGCTCGTCGGCCAGAGTCGGGTCAGCGAACGTCTCCTCCACCCGGCCGAAGTCCCGCAGGAAGTTGAGCCCGTCCACCTCATCAAACAGCAGCCCGACCGTCTCGGCTGCGCTGAGGTCCGCTGGTAGCTCGACCTCGGGGACCTTGGGCACGACGCCGTAAGTCTCTCGGGCTCGGTCGGCGGCCGACTTGCCCTGCGCATCGCGCACATCATGGAGGCGGAAGCGGTGATACGCGCGCAGGTGCTCGGCGACCTCGTGGCCGGCCACGACGATCAGATCCGCGCCGAAGAACTGGATGAAGCTGCGTCGCTCCTTGCGCTGGAGTTGCCACGCCTGCTCCAGTTTGGCCGGATTGCGGAAGACCAGCGCCGGGTGCTGCTGGGCCAGTTCCGCTGCCCAGCGGTAGACTTCGTCGCGGTCGGCCGTCGGCAGCGTGCTCGAGACCCCACTCAGCAGCCACTCGTCCTCGACGGGGACCAGCCGTGCAATCAGGAAGCCGCCCGCGGGCATCCGTTCGAAGACTTCGGGGCCCATGTTCGAGCGGATCCGATAGACCTGCTCGTCGATGAGGTTCTCGCCCAGGAGTGCGGCCCCGTCCTGTCCACGGATGGCAAAGATACCCTCGACCACGTCCTGCCAGCCGCGCAGCATGGCGCGTTCGGGCTCGGGCAACTCGGGGTGCGCCGCTACGAAGTGGTCCACTACCGTTCGCCCGTCAGCGAGGCGATGCTGCAGCACGAAGGCGTCCAGGAAGTTGCTGAAGGCGTCCTCCTCGATCTCGAGGACAGGCCCGAAGTGCTCCAGGAGGGCTTTCTCGAACGCGCGCGCGAAGCGTCGTCCCTGAGCGAACGTGAGCAGGTCGTGTTTGAGATCGCCGCTGCGTTCGATGAGTTCGGGGCTGGCTGGCATGCGTTCGGTCCCCGGCCGGCTCGGGTGCGCCGCCGGTCTTCGGCCAGGGTACCGCGCACCACGGCGAGAAGGATCACGCTGGCCAGGCGCCAGGACCGGTCGCCTGACACCCTTCGGACGTGGTGCTTTCGTCCTGGTGTTCATGATCGGCGCCGCCAATCTAGCGCGGCCTTACAGTGGCCCGTGGTAGGTCGACGACCAGCCAAGGACCCTGCGCAGGCGCTGCGACGGGTTGAACGTGAAGACCCAGCTCTCGCGCTCCGGTCGGACGTAGAAGGAGCCGAAGCCGCGCAGCGAGACGCATTCGCCCCGCTTGAGCGCTTCGTAGATCTCGTCCAGGAACGCATTCACCACCTCGGTGACCGTCTCGGGATCGCGGCCCAGCCGCTCACTCACGCGGTCCACCACGTCCAGCTTCTCTAATCGTTCAGCCATGGCTGCCTCCATTCCGCCTGCCTACGGCCGCCGCTCAGGGAGGTACAGCTGTCCCGAGACCTGGAACGCGTCCTCAGGGGGGCCGAAGAACTCGCCTGAGGGGAAGACGGAGAGCTCGTACTTCTCGCTGCTGTAGGCGAAGAAGCCGAAGCCCCAGCGCTCCTCGTCCCCGAAGTACCGCAGCCGGCACAGGTGCGTCGGCGTGGTCCGCAGGCGCTCCAGGTACTCCTCGCGCGTCTCGGGCCAGTCCGCCGGTGGCCAGTTCGGGCCCGGCTCTTCGGGCTCGGTGTACGCGTCGATGTAGCAGAATTGCCCGCGGAAGCGGATCGCGAGCCGCGTGTAGCGGCCAGCGAAGTGCTCCTCGGCGTAGCGGCACAGGCGTGCCTCGGTGCGTCGCTGGACCGGCTCGGGAATGCGCACGCCCCCGCTGTGCGGGCTGAAGACCCACCCGCCTCGCCGTGCCACGCTCAGACCTCCGATGATGCAGCGTGCCGCACCAGGGCGGCCGACGCAAGGGGTCTGCTGGTGCCCGAATCCGTGGATTCCTTCTCAGTGGACTGTTCCTAACGACGTCTTGGTCGATGAGGACCTTGATCGTCCGCATGGTGCGGGCGAGGTAGCCGGCGTCGGCGTAGGCCTTCGCCAGCCTGGTCGACGCAACCGCCACGGAGTACTGCGTCGAGGCGGCAAACAGGCAGAATCGTGCAGGTATTGTGCAATCGGCTGCACGATTGTTGCACGATTCTCAGCCCGCGCCCTCGCGCAGGCGGTAGGCGGCCCGTCGGCCCCGCCCCGCTGTTGGCGCAAGCAATCCCTTCCGGACCAGATCAGCCAAGTCGTTCGCCGCCGTCCGCTCCGACAAGCCGGTCAAGGCCACGTACTCGCGCCGCGCCACGGACCCATGTTCCTGTGCGTGCAGCAGCCCCTTGTACTGCCGCTCGCTGATCTCGTGCCGCTCCAGCAACGCACGGAACGGGTCGGCGGGTAAGGCGATCTTCTCGCGCGGCGCGACGCTGCGGAAGGTGGTGACGAAGCTGAAGCCGTCCTCGCGGAACTCGGGCTCCGGCAGCCCCAGGTCCGCCATCTCCTCGCGCATGCGGCGGATGCCCAAGCCCACCTCCTCGATGTAGCCCCGCTCGACGAGCACGCGCGCGATGAGCCGGTTGCGCGAGAACTGGTCGTACCCCAGCCGCTCGAGCGTGATCGGCGGCGGCAGCCGGCCGGGGCTCCAGATCTCCAGCCGGTCGTCGAACAGGAACAGCCGCACCTTCGCCCCCTCCAGCGACCAGTCGCGGTGGGCGAGCGCGTTCGCCAGCGCCTCGCGCACGCTGTAGTCGGGGTACTCGGGCACGTCCACCCGCCGGATGCCCTCCATGCGCGGCACCAGCCGCCGGTTGCGGGCCACGAACGCCGCTCCCTGGTCGATGACCCGGTGCAGCGGCCCGACCACGTCGGCCCGATCGCGGAGTTGGGTGCCCTGGTGCCGGCCGTAGAAGAAGGCGCACTTGAGTGTCGCCGCCTCGAGGCGGTCCTGCGGCCGCGCGCCGAACAGCAGCAGCCCGGCGACCGTCGGCACCACGCGACCCGCGTACCGGGTGGCGAAGCCCAGGTTCACGAGTAGCTGGGCGCGCTCCTCGCCGCCCTCCGGATAGGCCGCCCGGCGTACCCCGGTGACGTACTCGCGGAGCAGGACGTCGTCGAACTCCGACAGGTCCGCGTCGGGCACCGGGAGCCGCTCCTGCTGCACGCGGCCCGACTCCACCATCAGCCGCGCCACCTCCTCCCGCGTCGCCTCGTGGATGTCGGCGTCGACCCGCACGTAGACCCGCCCGTTGGCGCGGTAGGGCTTGTCCTGTCCGTCCGGCACGTGCACCGCCAGCACGTCCCGCCCGTCGACGGCGACGTGCTCCACCGCGATCGGCACGGCTGGCTCGCAGTTGTGACGCGAGAGGTTGACCACGAACTGCCGCCAGCCGGCCAGGTCGGGCAGGGTGCGGATGGCCCGCGTGATGTGCGGCGGCTGCGCGTACCAGAGGCCGGGGATGCTGCCGTCGTCGGCGACGCCGAGCAGCAGCGTGCCACCGCCGCTGTTCGCCAGCGCGGCGAGCGCCTGCGCGAAGTTGGCGGCATCCGCCTCGGCCGCCTTGAACTCGACGCGCTGGCCTTCGCCCCGGGCGATGAGCGCGCGCAGCTCCGCCTCGGTCACCGCGTCTCCTGGGCAGGTGGCGGCCCTCCACTGGCCGCGCCCTGCTTGCGCCTCGCTTTGCGCAGCTTCTTCTCGTAGAGGTCATGCACCCAGTCCTCGACCGGCGCCTTCCACTGCTGCGTCGGCGCCCGAATGTTCCTGATCAGACTCCGTGGCCCCATGCCGAGCTCCTTGGCCATCCGCACCGCCTCGTCCGACAGTCGGCAGCGCCGCTGCGCCTCGGCCCAGAGCTGCTGCTGGTCCACCTTCTTCAGCTTCATGGAGGTGCGCCCTGACCGTACGTGCTCTTGACGACATCGTCCTCGTCGCACGCCGGCGTGCGGCTGGTGGGCCAACGCATCATCTCGCGGCAATGATCGTTGACCAGCCGCATCGCCTTGCCAGTGGCACGCACCGGCTCCGCAGCACGGGCTGCCACGCCAGAGGCGCCCGGATGCAGGCGGCCCCACTGACTTTCGGGACCCGCTGACTGAGACCGGCTGACTGCGCGTCGTGGATGGGTCGTCCAAACCCGCTGACGTAGGGAAAGCGCACAAATCAGCCGGTTCTCAATCGCGGTTCCTCTTAATCAGCCGGTTCTCGGTTCGAGTCCCAGGGGGCTCACCGGAAAAACGAGTTCAAAATGGGCCTGAACGAGGCCCCCGGCGCTGCCGCCGGGAGCCTCACTGTACCTTCCACTGTACCTTCGCAGGCGGACGGAGGCGGGTGGACCGGCCGAGGGAGGGGTGGCTGTCCAGGCTGGCGGGAGGGGCACGGTCTCGCGACGGTCGCTGCTCCCGGGCAGTTCCGAACCTGTGGCTTCCAGCGTGGGGGTGTCACCCGATGGGTGGGCGAGTGGAACTCTGCCCCACGGATGCGGGCGGGCGCGGCTCGGTGCGGCGCGCGGTCGCGCAGGTGCGGCTACACCGCGGTCCAGCCGGCGTCGGCCGGGATGATCGCGCCGCTGACGTACCGCGCCTCGTCCGAGGCGAGGAAGAGGGCGAGGCTAGCGATGTCGTCCGGTTCCAGCAGCGCCGGCATCAACGCAGCGAACGCCCGGGCGCGCGCCGAGCCGGCGGGGTCCAGCCGCTCCGCGGGCATCGTCTCGGCGATGTTGGTCCGGGTGCCCCCGGGACAGATCGCGTTGCAGCGGACGCCCTGCAGCGCGTACATCCAGGCCGTGTTCCGCGTCAGGCCGACCAGCGCGTGCTTGGAGGCAGTGTAGGCGGCCCCGGCGGCCGCACCCTCGATGCCGGCCGTCGAGGCGATGTTGACGATCGCGCCGCCGCCCTGCTTGACCATGTGCGGGATGGCCCGGCGCATGGTGAACATCGGCCCGTCCAGGTTGATGCTCAGCACGCGCCGCCAGATGTCGTCCGCCAGCTCGCCTACGCCCTGCATGTAGTCCATGACGCCGGCGTTGTTGACAAGCACATCGAGGCGGCCGTGGGTGCTGACCGCTAGGTCGACCAGGCCTTCCGCCGTAGCCTGGTCGGCGATATTGCCCGGCGCGCCCACGATGGTCCCGCCCCTGGCCCGGATGCCCGCGATAGCCTCGTCGAGTCGCGTGGCGTTCCAGTCGCCCGCCATGACCTTGGCGCCCTCGGCCGCGAAGCGCGTCGCCATCGCCAGCCCCATGCCGGAGCCGGCCCCTGTGATGACCGCCACCTTGCCGTCCAGTCGCATCGCGCTCTCCTCACCTACGTGGTGGACTCAGCGTAGGCCCTGCCGCAGCCGGGCTCACCACCCGGCCGGGTGGTTGGGCCGCCGACGAATGGCCAGGAGTGCCCCGGCCTCCGGTCCGCATGGCCAGGGTGTGACCGAAAGGTGGCCGGACACGCCAGGAGGGCGGCTCGTGGGGCGGCGCTTCCTTCTCAAGCGCGAGCGGGATCGTGGCATCCTGCCGCCCTCGGGTCACAGGGGGCGTGGTGCCTCACGTCATTGAAGCGCGGCCGCCGGGCCGCTACCCTCGGTGAGTGGCATGACCTACCCGCGCGTGTGCCCGAGCTGCGGCGCTGGCGAGCCGGCTCCCGAGCAGCTCTACAGCACGCGCGCGGCGATCGACGGCGGCGTACCCTCGCCCTGGCGCCCGGAGCTGCCAGGCCGCCTGCTGGACCTCCGCTGCGGCGCCTGCTGGGCGCTGTTCCGCTGGGACTACTTCGGCTCGCGCCTCGTCGCCGTTCTCAGCGAGGGGAAATCGGGTGAGGGAGACGAGGGCGGTGCCGGGCCGGGCGGGGCGTACGCCCCACCCGGCCCGGACCGTTGAGCCCGGCGGGGCCGGGTGCAGGAGACGCGAACCGGTCAGGATGGGTAGCCGGCCGCCCAGCGCAGCAGGTCTGAGCGACTCACGATCCCCGTCAGCCGGCCCTGTGAGTCCACCACCGGAACGCGCCGGATGCCTCTGCTGAGCAGGTGGGCGGCCACGTCCTCCAGCCGGGTCGTCTCCGCCACCGTCACCGCGGGCGCAGTCATCACCTCGTCGACCGTCGAGCCGCTCTTCCCGATCAGGTCGGCTTCGCTCACCACGCCCAGCACGCGGCCCTCGCGCACCACGGGCAGACCGGAGATGTCGTGGAAAGCGAGCAGCCGGGCAGCTGCGGCGACCGGCTGCTGCGGCTCGACGCTGATCACGTCGTGCGTCATCACGTCGCGGGCGGTCGCCGCCGAGCCGTGGAGCGCGGCCGCGCCTGCGAAACCGGGCGGACGGCCCGCTCCAGAGGTGAGGGTGGACAAGCCGGGCTCGGGGCTCGCCTCACGCCGGTCGAAGAGCGTGGCCGGCTCGTCCTCGAAGAACGCGCCGACGGCGTCGCCCTGGATCTCGAAGAGCAGCACCCGGCCGGTCTCCAGGCGCAGCGAGCCGCGGAGCGTGCTCGCCGCGTTCACCGCGCGGTCGTCCGGCGTCCCGGCCGGCACGACCAGGACGATCTCTCCGCCCCGGACGGCCAGCGCCAGCCCTTCCTCGTCGCCAGCCTCACTCGCGCCACCTTCGCCAAGGAAGGCCGCCTGGATGTTGACACGCCGCATGAGCAGGGTCCTCCTGAGGACACTGGCAGTCTACGTGTGCCCCGGGGAGAGGTGGAAGTCGAATCTGGTCCGCGCCTACCCCGGCAGTGGGCGGCTGCCGCCGTGCGGAGAGGGTCCGCCCCCGCCCCCTATAATCGCACATATGTTCGTCTGGGGCGGAGCAGTCCGCCGCGCGGGGCATTGAGCGGCCGTGCGTGTGGTCGGCATCGATCCCGGCCTGGTGCGCACCGGCTGGGCGACCGTCGAGCCAGTCGGCGGCCGCGCGACTGTGCGCGCGTACGGGCTGGTGACCCCGCCGCACGAGGCCGCCCTGCCCGCGCGTCTCGCCGAAGGCGCCCGCCAACTACGGGCCGTGCTCGCCGAGCAGGCGCCTGACGTCGTCGCCCTGGAGGAGGTCTTCACCGCGCCGCGGCATCCGCGCAGCGCTCTACTCATGGCCCACATGCGCGGCGTCATCTGCCTAGTCGTAGAGGAGGCCCGCGTGCCGCTCCTGCCGCTGACGGCGACCAGCGTCAAGCAGCGGCTGACCGGCGGCGGGCACGCCTCCAAGGAGCAGGTGCAGCGGATGGTGCTCAGCCTGACCGGGCTCCAGGTGGATGAGGCGCTCCGCTCAGATGTGACCGACGCGATCGCACTGGCGCTGGCCGGCCTCCACCAGGTCCTCCACCAGCGAGCCCACCCGGCCCTCGCGTCCGCCCGCCGCGCTCCCGCGCACACCTGAGCGTGCCTGTGCCATCCTTCCCCATCCACGCTCTCTGCCTGCAGGCCTCGGCCTGCCACATTCAGCCACCCCCCACGACCCCAGTCTCACAACCCGGTCTGGGCTTCTGACGCATGTACAGCTACCTGCGCGGTGTCTACAGAGGCCAGCCCGTGGAAGGGAGCGGGATCCTCGTCGTGGAAGCCGGGGGGATCGGGTACGAAGTGCTCGTGCCACCCATCGTCGAGCAGGAGGTCCTGGCCACCTGCGCTGAAGACGAGCCGATCCTGCTGCACGTGAGCGCCCAGTCCGGGCGCGACCAGCCGTGGCCAGTGCTCTTCGGGTTCCTGCGGCCCGAGGAGCGCGCCTTCTGGGAGCTGCTCAAGAGCGTGCCGCGGATTGGCGGCAAGGGGGCCGCCCGCGCGATGGCGGTCCCGCTCTCGTCCATCGCCCGGGCGATCCACGAGGGCAACAAGGCGTTCCTGGACACCCTGCCCGGGATCACCGTGGACGGCGCCGAGAAGATGATCGCCAGCCTGCGGAGGAAGATGGTGCCCTTCCTCGAGACGCGCGCGCCCGCCACCATGCGGCAGTCGGCTGGGCCCGCCGAGGAGCTGCGCACGGACGCCGTGCAGCTCCTGGTCGTCATGGGCGTCAAGCGGCCGGACGCCCAGCGCGCCGTGGACGAGCTGCTCGCCACGCGCGACGACCTGGTTGGCATCCAGGACATCATCACCGAGTACTTCCGTGCCCACCAGAACCTGCGTACCTGAGCGCGTGGCACGCCCGCCCCGCTGCTCGGCTGAAACGCGTGGCCGGCCCGTCTGTGAAGCCGCCCGCCCAGGGGCGCGCGCAGTCTGAGCCGCTCCCCACCTCCGGCACCCCTCCATGGACCGATTCATCTCCCCCACCTCAGGCGGCTCCGACGAGGAGCGCCTCCAGAACACGCTCCGGCCGAGGACGCTGGACGAGTTCGTCGGCCAGGAGCGCGAGAAGCGCAAGCTCGGCATCGCCATCGCGGCCGCCACGGCGCGCGGCGAGCCGCTCGACCACCTCCTGCTCCACGGCCCGCCCGGCCTGGGCAAGACGACCCTCAGCATCCTCGTCGCCAGCGAGATGGGTGGCAAACTCATCACCACGTCTGGGCCCGCGCTGGAGAAGACCGCCGACCTGATGGGCATCCTGACGAACCTGGAAGAAGGCGACGTGCTGTTCATCGACGAGATCCATCGCACGCCGCGGGTGATCGAGGAGTACCTCTACCCGGCGATGGAGGACTTCGCGGTCGACTTCGTCCTGGACAAGGGCCCCTTCGCCAAGGCGATCCGACTCACGCTGAAGCCGTTCACGCTGGTCGGCGCCACCACGCGGGCGGGCCTGCTCTCCTCGCCGCTGCGCGACCGCTTCGGCCTCTACTTCCACCTGGACTTCTACAGCGTCGAGGACCTCGCCCACATCGTCACCCGCTCGGCCCGGCTGCTGGGGGTCCCTGTGGAGCCCGCGGCCGGGTGGGAGATCGCGCGGCGCTCGCGCGGCACGCCGCGCATCGCCAACCGTCTGTTGCGGCGCGTCCGCGACTACGCCCAGGTCCATGCGGCGGAGACGGTTGACATGGGCGTCGTGCGCGGCTCGCTGGAGCTGGAAGGCGTGGACGACCAGGGCCTGGACGACCTGGACCGCCGCTACCTGGAGACGGTGATCAAGCGGTACGACGGCGGGCCGGTGGGCGTCGAGGCGCTGGCCGCCACCATGCAGCAGGAGGTGGACACGCTCACCGACGTGGTCGAGCCGTTCTTGCTCCACCAGGGCTTCATCACCCGCACGCCGTCCGGCCGCCGGGCCAGCTTTAAGGCCTACGAGCACCTGAAGCTCCACCGGCTCGCGCGCGACGCGCAGCCCGCGCTCCCGCTGGATGGCGCGGATGACGCCCTCGATTGACGCCCGGTTGCGGTGGCGGCGAGCGCGCCCGTACGCTGGCGCGCATGCCCATGGAACGCACCTTCGTGCTCGTCAAGCCAGACGCCGTGCAGCGTGGCCTGATCGGCGCCATCCTGTCGCGGCTGGAGGCGCGCGGCCTGAAGCTCGTCGGCCTCAAGCTAGTCCAAGTGTCCCCGGACCTCGCCCAGCGGCACTACGCGGAGCATGAAGGCAAGCCGTTCTACGCCGGCCTGATCCGCTACATCACCAGCGCTCCGGTGGTCGCCGCCTGCTTCGAGGGCACCAACACCGTCCAGGTCGTGCGTGCCACGGTTGGCGCCACCAACCCGGCCAGCGCTGGCCCGGGCTCGATCCGGGCGGACTGGGCGCTCGAGATCGGCCGCAACCTCATCCATGCATCGGATGCGCCAGCCACCGCCGAACGCGAGCTCCAGCTCTGGTTCCAACCCGGCGAGCTGCTGAGCTACCCGCGCGAGCTCGACCGCTGGGTCTTCGAGGCGTCCTGAGCCCACGGGCGATCGCCGGCGCGCCCAGCGCGTCACTGCAGCAGCAGCTCGAAGTTGACGTGGTCGTCGCGCCCGGAGAGGCGGTCGATCAGACGGTGCGCCAGGTCGACGGCCGCGTCGCCCAGCCAGAGTGTCACGAGCGAGCCGATGATGATGCCGGCGAGCATGCCCACGCTCACCCCGGCGCCGAACACCTGCGGTCGCTGCATCCCTAGCGGCATCCTTCCCCATTCCGGCCCGTGTGCGCACGGGCGTCTCGTGCTGCCTGTTCCCGGCGCCAGGCCGCCCTGGGCAGACAGCCCGCCGGATCCAGCATCGGGGCGGCCCACCAGGTCAGGCTACTCCGGCCTCGCATCCCGCCGGTCGGCTGTCCACGCGCTGCGCTCTCCAGAGTAATCGTCGGCTCGCTGCGGCGGCTACTGAAGCCGCACCACCGGCGTCGCCGAGCCCCACAGTTGCTCCAGGTTGTAGTACGCCCGCCGGGCCGGGGAGAAGATGTGGACGATGACATCGCCGTAGTCCAGCAGCACCCAGCCAGAGTCGGCGGTCCCGTCCCGGTGGAGCGGCTTGCGGCGGAACTCCTCGAGCAGCGTCTCGTCCAGCTCCTTCAGGATCGCCGTCGTCTGTCGCTCGCTGCCGGCGCTGCAGATGACGAAGTAGTCGGCAATCAGCGAGACGCCACGGATGTCCAGGAGCAGGATGTCGCTCGCCTGCTTGTCAGACGCCAGGTCCACGATGCGGCGCGCCAACTCCAGGGCTTCGCCGCTCCCGGCGTCGATGCCCGATTCGGCGGAGCCGGTGCGCAGCTTCCGAGCTGGTTGCGCTGCCAGGATGCGGTCCTCGGTTCCTGTCCGGTGTGGCGGGGAGGCGAGAGGCTCAGGTTCCTCCCGGCGAATATAGCACGCTCCGGGCCCGGCCCGGCCACGCCCGCCAGCGGGTGCCGCCTCATGCCAGGCGGACGGGCAGCCTCGTCGCCCAACGCGCGCCACTCGCTCCCGCTTCCTGGGTCGAGCGGGCGCCAGCGCGCCGCCGGGTCCTCTCACACGAACGTGAACTCCTGGCCCGCGCCCTGGGCGACGGCACGCTGGTAGGCCAGGCGGGCCGTGGCGGCGTCCAGGAACGCGGCCCCGACCGACTTGTACACGGTTACCTCGGTCGAGGACTGGCGGGGAGGGACCCGCCCGAGCACGACCTCGCCGAGCTCGCCCACGATGGCCTCGAGCGCGAAGGCGCCCTCCTGGACGGGGATGAGGAGGTCGCCCGCTTCCGCGAGGGCGCCGGCCCGCGTGTCGACGTAGCGCCGCGCGCGGGCGACGAGCGCGGTGGGGAGCTCGCGGGTAGTGGGCGTGAAGGCGCCAACGGCGTTGACGTGGGCGCCCGGCTGCACCCGTTCGGCACGCACCACCGGCACGGGGCTGGTGGTGCAGACCGCCAGCACGTCCGCCGCCGAGGCCACTTCAGCAGGGACCGCCTCCGCCTCCAGCCCCGTCGCCTCGCGCACGCGGCGGGCGAACTGGATCGCCTTCTCTGGCGCCGTGCCGGTCACCAGCACCCGTTCGATCGGCCGCACCCGTCGGATCGTCTCCACGTGGAAGCGCGCCTGCACGCCAGTGCCGAACACGCCGAGCGTCCGTGCGTCGGCCCGCGCCAGGTAGCGGGTCGCGACCGCCGAGCCCGCGGCCGTGCGGAGGCCGGTCAAGTACGTGCCGTCCATCACGGCCAGCGGCGCGCCCGTCTCGTAGTCGCTCAGGAGGTAGAGCGCGGTGATGGTGGGCAGGCCGCGCGCCGGGTTGCCACGGAAGACGGAGACCACCTTCGTCCCGAGCGCCGGCGGCGCGGCGACCGCGCTCGGCATGGCGAGCAGGACGCCGTCGGTCCCCGGCGGCTCCACGCCCACGCGCAGCGGCGTGCGCGTGTTGCCGCTCGAGTAGGCCGCGAAGGCAGCCGCGACCGCGTCGATCGTCTCGTCTACGTCGAGCAGCCGCTCGAGGTCGGCGTGCGAGAGGAGGAGGGCCACCTACCGGAAGAGCTCGCGGTCGACCCAGCGCAGGGGGTAGCCGCGCACCGAGTCGCTCATGCGACGCAGCAAGGCCGGCGAGAGCGGCATGGCCCCGGCGCGCTGGCGCAGCTCGTCGATCAGCGCGTCCGCCGGCAGGCCGCCGTACTCGGAGGCGAGCACCGCGCGGAAGATCGCCTCCACCAGCGGCAGGCGCCCCCAGGCGAAGCTCTCGTCCCTGCTGCAGTGCTGCCAGATTCGCTCGGCCAGCGCCGCGCCGGGCACCTCCCGATCGCCGACCACGGCTCGGTCGCTGGCGCACAGGCGGCTGCGGAGCAGCAGCTTGGCGGCTGGACGTTCCAGCTTCACGGGATCCAACCAGTAGCCATCGGGCAGAGATGGGCTGATGTCCTGCACGCGGTCGCTCGGTTCCCAGCCGTCCGGGATCCAGCCCACCAGGGCGGGCCGCTCGGCCGGCACGAACCGCGATGGTGCGGCCACGGGCTCGTCGCGGCTGGGCTCGTCACCGGTCGCCCGGGCTGACCCGGCCGCGGGACGCGCCGGCGGGAGCAGCGTCAGGAGCGGCGCCTGCGCCGTACTGGACCGCTCGTGGACCGGGCGCTCGAGCGGTGCGCTCTCGAGCACCAACCGCGCGACCTCCCCCACGGTGCGGCCGGGCTGGGGACTCTCTGAGGCGCCCTCGATCAAGGCGGCGACGGTCACCCCGAGCGCCTCGGCCAGGGCGCGGAGACGATTCGAGGGCACCGGACGTTTCCCCTGCTCCCAGAGGCTGGGAATGCTGGGGTCCAGTCCCATCCGGCGGGCGACCTCGCTCTGCTTCAGCCCCTGGCGACTCCGCAGCTCACGGATGCGCTGAGACAGGTCCAACGGCGCAGCCGGCAGGGCGATGTCATCGTCGACGTCCGCGAAGTGGTCGATCATCTCAGTGTGGCTCCATCCTGTCTGCGGGTTGTAAGGGCAGATCGGCACCAGCGCTAGGGGGGGCAGGGGCACGATCCCAATACAGGGCCAGCTTCCAGAGGGCGCTCAGGTGCTCCAGCTCGTGCTGGTAGGCGCGGGCCACCAGCCAGCCGAGCCGCGCCGGCCGAGCACGGGGGGTCCCGCGGTCGGCGAGCTCGGGCGCGAGGGGGCGCGCCCACGCGTCATCCGGGGCGGACTCGAGGAGCCGCAGCAGCTCGAAGCGCGTCTCGGCCAGGCTGCGCACCAGGGCGTCGGCCGCCGCCGACCGGGCGTCCCACGCCGCATCCTGGCGCTCCAGCTCGACGATCGGCGCGAGCTGCTCCGGCCGCCGCTGGCCGAGCGCCGCCTGGACCGCGGGCAGCCAGAGCTGGGCGGCGTAGAGGCTGACGTGCCGCACGTGCCGCAGCGCGGGCCACCCGCCGGTCGTCCGCGCGACATGGTCCGGCGGTGGCTCGAGCCACCGCTCGCGGGGGAGGCTGCACAGCGCCCAGGCCAGCTCCCGCGCGCCGCTGGCGAGCCACGCCAGGAGCCGAGCCCGTTCGTCCTGGGGTCCGAGGGGCCAGGCCTGGCAGGGATCGTCGCCTGCGGCGGCGCGCGGCATGCGCGCCGGAGCATAGGGGCAGTGCTGCCCGGAATCAAGAGGAGTCCGGCGTCGGGCTACCAGATGTTGTGGTTGCCTGGCGCTGACTCACGACGGGTTGTGGTTCGGCCGACGCACGCAGGCCCACGCGCGACCGGTCCTGTGCACCTGCGGCCCGCCTGCTGCGACCGCATGCGCCTGCAGGGCACCCCGGCGCCGCACCCTGACGGTCCAGGCGGTCGGCGGCTCGCCCCGGTAACGCGCCACATCGTGCGGCTCACCCTGCCACGGACGCGCTACAGCCGGGCCGGGGCCTCGTTGCCGGCCTCGCGTACGGCCGCGCGCACGTCCACCCGCAACAGGAGCGCTAGGCCCAGGATGAAGAAGACTACCAGCGAGAGGATGGCCAGGCGGTAGTTGCCGCTGAACTGGAGGGCCAGGCCGAAGATGAGCGGACCCAGCCAGCTCGTGCCGCGCTCGCCCACCTCGTACAGGCTGAAGTACTCGGCCTCCTGGCCGCGGGGGATCATCAACGAGAACACGGACCGGCTCAGGGCCTGTGTCCCGCCGAGGACGACGCCGATGGCAGCGCCGAGGAGGAAGAACTGGGGCGTTGTCTGCAAGAACGCGTACGCGTAGGCGACCGTCCCCGTCCAGACCAGCAGGCTGGCTGCGATCGCGCGCTTCGTGCCCAGCCGCGCTGCCAGCTCCTTGAAGGCGAGCGCGCCGAAGAAGGCCACGAACTGGACCATCAGGATCGCCGAGGTGAGGGTGGCGATCGAGAGCCCCAGCTCCTCCTGCCCGAACTGCGACGAGAGCGCGATGACCGTCTGGATGCCGTCGTTGTAGAGCAGGTAGGCGGCGAGGAAGAGCAGCGTCTGGGGGTAGTGGCGCGCCCTCCTCAGCGTGGCACGGAGCTGCCGGAAGCCCACGCTGATGAACCGCTCGCTCGGTCGGAGGTGCTTGATCGGCTGGCGAGTCCGCAGCGTGCGCAACGGGATGAGCGTGAAGGCCGCCCACCACACGCCGGCCGAAGCGAGGCTGATCCGCGCGGCCTGGCCGGTGGTGAGGCCGAACCGCTCGGCCTGGAAGACCAGCAGCAAGTTCAGCGCCAGCAGGAGCCCCCCACCCAGGTAGCCGATAGCCCAGCCCGTCGACGAGACGCGGTCTCGCTCGGTCGGCGTCGCGATCTCCGGGAGGAAGGCGTTGTAGAAGACCACCGACGCGCCGAAGCTCAGGTTCGCCAGGATGAACAGGCTTGCCCCCAGCAGGTAGCCCGTCCCTTCGACGAAGTACAGGCCCATGGCGGCGAACGCGCCAAGGTAGGCAAACGCCGCCAGCATCTGCTTCTTGCGGTGCGAGTAGTCGGCGATGGCGCCCAGGATCGGCAGGAACACGACCTGGAGCACCACCGACAGTGACACGGTGTAGGGGAAGAGCGCCCCCGCGCTGACGGGAACGCCGAGCGGGTAGACGAACCCGTTGGCGTCCGCCGCGGCCCGGGCCACGCTCGTCAGGTACGGGCCGAGGAACACGGTGACGACGGTGGTCGTGAACGGCGAATTGGCCCAGTCGTAGACGTACCAGCCCGCCTGCTCCCGACGGCGCGCCCGTGCACCGGCCGCGCCCTCCACTCCCGCCACCACGCTCCCCGCGCCAACCCCTACGCGCGTGAGGGTACCCGGGAGGGCAGCGCCGGTGAAGTGGGCCTGCTCCCCGGGTACCCGGGCGCCTGAACCTGAAGAGGTCGGGCGGAGCGGGCGGCTACGCCACCAGGCGGAGCGGGACCACCGCCTCGGAGCCCCGCTCGCCCGACGCCACCCTGAAGCGAGCCACCAGGGCCGCGAGCTGCTCAGCGGTCGCCGCCAGTTCCCGCGCCTGGGCACTCATCTCCTGGACCTGGGCGCTCATCTCCTCGGCCGAGGCGCTCACCTCCTCGGTCGCCGCGCTCTGCTCCTCCGCCACCGAGGCGATGCTCTGGATCGCTCCGGTGACCTGGCCGGCCTGGGCCGCCATCTCCTCGGTTGCCGCCGTGTTCTCTTCCACCACCGCGCTGATGCTCTGCATGGCGTCGACGACGCTCTGGGCTCCTTCGGCTACCTCCTTGGCCGCGCCGGCGATGCTGTCCACCTGGGCAACGGTCGCCTCCACCGCCTTGAGGATCTCGCCCAGCGCCCGCCCGGCCTGATCCGCCTGGGCGCTGCCCTCCTGTACCTTGGCCGTGCCTGATGCCATCGCCGCCACCGCCGCCTCGGTGCCGTCCTGCACCTGCTGGATCAGCTCGGCGATCTGCCGCGTCTCCCGACCCGATCGCTCGGCCAGCTTGCGCACCTCGTCGGCCACCACGGCGAAGCCCCGGCCGTGCTCGCCGGCGCGGGCCGCCTCGATGGCGGCATTCAGCGCCAGCAGGTTCGTCTGCTCGGCGATGTCGTCGATCGTCTCGACCACCGCTCCGATCTTCTGGCCGAGCGTGCCCAGCGTCTGGACGCGCTCCGCCGCCTGGCTGGAGGCGCGCTCGATCTGGCTCATCGCGGCGATCGTCTGGCGCACCGAGCGCGCCCCCTCTTCGGCCGCTTCCCGGGCCTGCTGCGAGGTCGTGGCGACGTTCGTCGCATTCGCGGCCACCTGCTGAATCCCGGCGGCCATCCGCGACGCCGTGGCGCTGGCCTGCTGCACCTGCTGCGCCTGGTCAGCGGCCCCGCGGGCGATCCCTTCGACCACGCGGCCGAGCTGCCCGACCGCCATGTTCGTCTCCTGCACGGAGCGCATGGTGTTCTGCGCCCCGGCCGCGACGTTCTGCATGGCCGCCGTGACCTGCTGCACGGCGGCACCGGCGTGGGACGCCGCGGTGCCAAGCTGCCCGGCCGTGGCCGTGAGCTGGTCGACGGACACCTGCACCCGGTCGACGAGGTCGCGCAGGTTCGCGCTCATGCGCGCGAAGGCCCTCCCGAGCGCGTCCCTGTCCGAGTGCGCCCGGACCTGGCGCGTCAGGTCGCCGTCCGCGATGGCGCCGGCAACGGCGGCCATCTGCTGCTGGTAGGCGACCATCCGGCGGAACGCCTCGGCCATCCGGCCGACCTCGTCCCGCGAGCGGGCCTGGATCTCTTGGTCCAGGTCACCCTCGGCCACGCGCTCGGCGGCGTGCGCCACCTGGCGGAGCGCTCTGCCGATGGGCCGGGTGGCCAGCGTGATCGCCACCGCGGCCAGGAGCAGCCCGAGCAGCGCGCCGACCACCGCGTTCCGCAGGAACTCGCGCGCGGCCGCTTCGAAGGTCGCCACCGGTAGCGCCACGGCATACGTCCACCGCGTCTGCTCCAGGGGCAGCGCCACTCCCTGGTAGACTGACCCGCCGTCCTCCCACGCGAACGGCGTCTTGCCGCTAATGCCAACTGCCCCGGCCAGGTCGGTCTGGCCGAGCGCCCCGGGTGCGGGGTTGTTGCCCCACCGCTTGTCCTTGGCCAGCGCCTCACTCGCCTCGGGCTTGAGCGGAACCACCGGCCGCAGCAGCCAGGACGGATCGACGCTGGTGGCGATCACCAGGCCATTCTCGTCCAGGAGCACGCCACGCGCGCCCTCGCCCACCCGGCTCCGGGCGGCCTCGACCGCCTGCTGCACCCGGTCGAGCGCGGCGCGGGAGCGCAGCACCCCGATCGGCTTGCCATCCGACCCCTTCACTGGCACCGAGTGGAAGATGGAGGGGTTGTTCGTGATCGTCGAGATGGAGACGCCCGTGATGAACGTCCGCCCCTGGAGCGCCTCCTGGAAGTAGTCGCGCTGCTTGACGCTGCTGCCGATGTCCTTCTGGTTGCTGCTGGCGATGAACGTCCCGGTGGAGTCGAGCAGACCGATCGAGTCGACCTCGGCGGCGACGCCGTCCACGCTGGCGAGCATCCCCTGGAGCTCCTCGACGTCGTCCGAGGCCGGTTGCCCGGGCGCCTCCAGGAGGCGGCGCGCCGCGGGCATCCGAGCGAGCGCCTCCAGGTCCGCCAGCCGCCGCGCGTTCCACTCGTCCACGACGCTCACCACCAGGCGGGCGTCCGCCTCCAGCGCGGCCTCGGCCTGGTCACGCAGCCCGCGTGAGGCCTGCACGTACCCGGTCGCCGTCAGCCCGATGGACAAGGCCGTCGACACGGCCACGCTCAGCGCCACCACCTTGGCGGCAAGCGGCCAGTCTCTCACGCGCACCGCGCTCTCAGCCCAACGCGGGGTCCCGTCTCGCCTCTCCTCCATCGCTGTCGCTCTCCATTCTTCAGGCGTACGCCCGTCAGGGGTGTCGGGTGACCTCCCGGGGGTCACGCTTAGAATGTCGGCCCGGCGGCCCCGTTCTTTAGGACCGGCCCGGCGCTGTGGGTGGCCCGGGGGCCCCGACGTCTGGCCGCGGGCGCGGTGAGCCGGACGGGCTCAGCGGGTGCGGAGCGGGAACCGGGCGATCCCCCGCAGCGGAGGGAAGGGCTCACGCTGGTCGGTCGACACCTGCACCAGCTCCAGCCACTCCACCCGGACCTGGCCCACGGCCTGAGCGCGCAGCCGCTCCAGGGCCGCCCGCGCCTCTGCCGTCCGCGCCCCGGCCCCGAAGTAGCCGAGCGTGAGGTGGAACAGGAACCCCTGGTACGGGTCGACCCGCTCGATCACCTGTCCGGCGGCTGTGCGGGCCGCCTCACGGGCGTGCTCCAGACAGCCGCGGCTGTGCGTTTCGAGGAAGACGCTGGAGTAGAACGCGTTCGCGCCGCCAAGCGCCACGTCGAACGCGGGCAGGCCGGCCAGGCGGCGCTCGAGGCGAGGGACGAGGTCGTCCAGTTCGCTGGGTCGCAGCTCGCCCTCGGCCGGCACGGCGCCGTCCCGGGCCAGGAACCCGAAGGCCTGAACGGTGATGTGCAGGAAGTGGGGCGGGTGAAGCTCCAGGCCGTCCACCCCGGCCAGCCGCCGCTGCACTTGGCCGACAGCGCGTGCCACGGCGGCGCCGTCGACCGGCGCCAGGAGGAGCAGGTGCGGCCCGCGGCCACGCACCCAGCGCGCCCAGTCGGCACGATGGGCGCACGGGCGTTCCAGCAGGCCGAACGCCCGCCAGACCCGTGCATACTCGGCTGCTTGGTCGCGCCTCGCCGATGCCTCGTCCAGGTCACCCGCTGCCTGCGCCACCCACCCGCCAGCAGACCCGGGGAGAACGGCCGGCGAGGGGACCGGCGCGGCGAGCCGCTCAGCGTGTGGCACCAGGCCCGGGTTCCCCGCCTGGGAGGGCCTCGCCGCCAGACCGGTCCGGCCGGACACGCGGGACAGCGACGTAGCGCACCTGGCCGCGCGCCGTGGGGACGAGCCGAGCGGTGGCCCCGTGCCGGTCGCACGCGATGGTGGACGGAGCCGGAATCTCGACGCGGAGGGTGCAGCCACAGGCAAAGCGGGCGAGGAGGGCCATGCGCGGACGACGGGGAGCGTGGCGGGTTGGGCGGGGGAGGGGCGGTGACCGCGGAGGTGGGCTACCACCGGCGATAGCCCCAGGGTAAGCGCCGCGCACCGCCTGCTTCCAGGAGGCGCACTGGTTTGCCGCCCCACCAGGCGGTCGCCTGCGCTCTTCACGCTTATCCTTCTGGTGTGCGACGCACGTGGGCCAACGGCTGGCGCGGATCGGCGCAGGTATGGCCCACGCGCGTCGCCGGGCGCCCGATGGCCGGGTGCGCGCGGTGACCCTGTTCGACCAGCCCACTGCAGCCGCCGCGCCCGGCACGACGACGCCGGCGAGCGCGATCTCCACGCGGCGGCTCGTGGGAGCCGCGAGCACGATCGCGCTGGGGAACGTGCTGAGTCGCGCGCTCGGCCTGGTCCGCGAGCAGGTGATCGCCGCGACGTTCGGCCTCACGGGTCGCACGGACGCCTACTTCGTCGCGCGCGCCGTGCCGGTGATCGTGTACGACCTCCTGGTCGGCAGCGTCATCACCGCTGCCTTCGTGCCCGCGTTCGTCCAGTCCCGGGACGACCCGCGCCAGCTCTGGCGCGCCGTGAGCGCCGTCCTGACCCTGGCGGCGCTGGCCCTGGCCACGGTCGTCGTCGCCCTGAGCCTCGCGGCGGAGCCGCTGCTCCGCGTCATTGCCCCCGGGATCGCCGCGTCGCAGCCGGACCTGGGCGTCCGGCTCATGCGCCTCGCCCTGGTCTCCGTGGTGTTCCAGGGCCTCGCCGGGGTGCTCGCCAGCGTCCTGTACGCGCTCGACCGCTTCACGCTGCCCGCCTTCGCCGTGGCCGTCTACAACACGGGCATCATCGTCGGCGTGGTCGCGCTGGCACCGATGCTGGGTATCTACGCGCTGGTCGCCGGGCTCGTGCTCGGAGCGCTGGGGCAGCTCCTCCTCCAGGCGTCTGGCGTGCGGGCGTTCTGGCCGGCCTACCGGCCGCGGATCGACGTGCACGACCCTGCCGTCCAGCGCGTCCTTGCCCTGGCGGGCCCGGTCGCGGCTGGCATGCTGGTCACTATTGCCGGCTACTTCATCGACCTGAACCTGGCCTCGCGACTCGCGGCAGGCAGTCTGAGTGCCAAGCAGTACGCCACCACCCTCGTCCAGTTCCCGCTGGGCATGGTGGGGATGGCGACATCGTTCGCCGTGCTCCCGACCCTCTCGCGCTTCGGGGCCGGCGCGGACGAGAATCTGGACCACTACCGAGCGACGCTGCTCTTCGGGATCAAGCTGATCCTGCTCCTGATGCTGCCGGCGTTCGTAGGGTTGGCAGCGCTGGCGCAGCCGATCGTGGCCATCCTTTTCGAACGGGGTGCGTTCAAGTCGAGCGACACGGCGCTCACCGCCAGCATCTTCCTGGCCTTCGCTCCGCAGCTCCCGTTCACCGCGATCGACTACCTGCTCATCAACGCGTTCTACGCGCGGCAGGACGTCCGCACGCCCGTGCTTGTAGGCGTCGTCGGGACGGCGCTGTTCCTAGCGGTCGCGCTGGCGCTGATCCAGCCGCTGGGGGTGGTTGGCCTCGCGCTGGCCGACGCTGCCAAGAACAGCGCCCACGCGCTGATCCTGCTCGCCCTGCTGGGCCGCCGGCTGCCGGCGCTGCGCCTGGCCGCCGGGCTGCTCCCCTTCCTCGCCCGCGTCGCACCGGCGGCAGCCGCCATGGGGGCGGCCATCTGGCTCGCCTGGCCGGCACTCGGCCAGCTTGGCGACGTCCTCGGCGTGATCGCCGCCATCGCGGTCGGCGCGGTCCTGTATGCCGTCCTGTTGCAGCTCCTGGGCGTCCCGGAGGCGCGGGCGGCCGTGGCGCTGGTTCGCGGCCGGGTGGGCCGATGAGCTTGGGAAAACCGGCCCGCTCCGCCATACTACGCCGACCGCGATGGCTGCAGAGCTGTTGACCGTCTGGATTGTCGTGCTCCTCATGCTGGCGCTCTCCGCCGCCCTCGGCTTCTTCGTCAGCATGCGGTCGCCGCACCGGTAACGCCCCCTCTTTCACCCTGCTCGTTCAGGAAGTGCTGCCGGCGTGGCGCAGCCGCGGGCCGGCGAGGGGCAGCCGGCGCTGGTCACCACCCCAACCTCCCGCTCGAGCGTGCCAGCGCCAGGCGCTGCGCGGCCCCTGCCGACCGGCGGGGAGTCACAGGCCGGGAACGCCAGCGGGGACCCGGCACCGGTAGGCCTCCCAGGCCGTGCCGAACGCTGCCGCGAGCACCTGCTCCTCGCGCCGCGCCCGCACCCAGAACACTGGCACGTGCGCCAGGATGAACAGCGTGGTCCAGGTGCGGTAGAGGAGGGCGCTGCCGATCACGCTCACCAGCACCCCGGCGTACATGGGGTGGCGCACGACAGCGTACGGTCCGCCAGTCACCAGGCGGTGGTCGGCGTACAGCTCCGCGCCGGTGGTGGTGGAGACGTCGTACATCGCTCCAAGCGCCACCCGTCCGCTCAGCGTGAAGCCGACGCCGACCCAGTACAGGACAGAGCCGACGACGAGGAGGACAGCTCGCACAGGGCCGGAGAGGCCGGAGGGTGGTAGTGGCCGCCACAGTCGCACTGCCAGCACGCCGTACACGAGACCCAGCCCTACGAATAGCTGCCACGGCAACCGTCGGTACGGCCGGCCCACGCTACGCCCTTTCGGCCTTCGCAAGCCCTGCAAGAGCCCGAGTGTGGCCATCACGGCGAGCCCGGCGGTGCCGAACGCGGCACTCGCGCGCCCGATCCGCTCTGCCTGGGCTAGCTTCATGCGAGCACCCCCTCAAGTACCGGACCTACGTGGTCGCCCCTGTCATGCTGAGCGAAGCGCAGCATCCGTCGCGCGGAGCGAAGCAGCGGTCCTCCCGTCACGGGTCACGGACCCTTCGCTCCGCTCAGGGCGACAGCGGCGGTGCCCGACCGCAGAGCGCCTGTCAAGTGGGTAGGCGTTGGCGGCGGCGCCGGTAGCGCGCCGCGCGGCTCACAGCTGATGAGATCACAGGCTGGGCACCCCGGTCAACCGCGGCACGAGCACCGCGCGGGAAGTCGCTCAACGGGCCCGCGGGTGTCGTTGCTCGGTCGGCAACGGTCCACCTGGACCCCCGGCGCCGGAAACGGCGGGGTGGCTGCGCGTCCGCTCTGCAGCGGCAGGCCCGGGCCGGTTCTCGGATGCACCCCTGCCGACGCCCGCCCCGCCCGCCAGCACCTATACTCGTGCAAGGCATGACGATCTCGCGCGGGGATGTCGAGCACGTGGCTCGCCTCGCCCGGCTCGGGCTCACCGACGAGGAGGTGGACCGCCTGGCCGAGCAGTTGAGCCACGTCCTGGACGCCATGGAGGCGCTGGGGAAGCTCGACACCTCGGCCATCCCGCCCACGGCCCAGGTGATCCCGCTCCGCAACGTCATGCGCGCGGACGTCGCCCGTCCGCCCCTGCCCGTCGAGGAGGTCCTGCGCAACGCCCCGCGGACGCGTGAGCAGCAGTTCCTCGTGCCGCCGGTGCTCGAGGAGTGACCCGCCTCGCTCACCCCCACTCCATCACGGGCGGCTGAGGGCGATCGACGGCTCATGGATGCGACGGACCTGACCGGCCTCACCCTGGTCGAGATGCGCGACCTGCTCCAGCGGCGAGCGGTCAGCTCGCTCGAGCTGACGCGCGCCCACCTGGAGCGGATCGAACGGCTCGACCCGCTCGTGCAGGCGTTCCTGGCGGTCACCCCGGAGATCGCGGAGCAGCAGGCTCGAGGCGCGGACGCGCGGATCGCGGCCGGGGAAGAGGGCGCCCTGCTCGGAGTGCCGATGGCGCTCAAAGACGTCCTCGTCACCCGGGGCATCCGCACCACCGCCGGCTCGCGCATCCTTGAGCGCTTCGTGCCCGTGGAGGACGCCACCGTCGTCCGCCGGCTCGCCGAAGCAGGCGCGGTGCTGCTGGGCAAGACCAACATGGACGAGTTCGCGATGGGCTCCTCCACAGAGAACTCGGCCTACTTCCCCACCCGGAACCCGTGGGCGCTGGACCGCGTGCCCGGGGGCTCGAGTGGCGGCTCGGCCGCCGCCACGGCGGCCGAGCTGGCCGCGTTCACCCTGGGGACTGACACGGGGGGCTCCATCCGCCAGCCGGCCTCCCTGTGCGGCATCGTCGGCTTCAAGCCCACGTACGGCCGCGTCAGCCGCTACGGCCTGATCGCCTTCGCCTCGTCGCTCGACCAGATCGGGCCGCTCACCCAGACGGTCGAAGACTGCGCCGCGGTCATGAACGCGATCGCCGGCTACGACCCGTGCGACTCGACCTCGATCGACGCGCCGGTGCCCGACTACCGCGCGGCGCTGGCGTACGGGAGCTCGTTGAAGGGCGTCCGGCTCGGCCTGCCGCGCGAGTACTTCGACGTCGAGGGGATGGAGCCCGGGGTCGCCCGAGCCGTCGAGGCGGCGATCGACCAGCTGAGCGGCCTGGGCGCCGAGATCGGCGAGGTGAGCCTGCCGCATACCGAGTACGGCCTCGCCACCTACTACCTCATCGCGCCGGCGGAGTGTAGCGCCAACCTGGCCCGCTACGACGGCGTGAAGTACGGCCTCTCCATCCGCGGCGAGCGCGACCAGCTCAATCTCTGGGAGATGTACGAGCAGACGCGCGGCCAGGGCTTCGGGCCGGAGGTGAAGCGGCGGATCATCCTGGGCACGTACGCGCTCTCTTCCGGCTACTACGACGCCTACTACCTGAAGGCGCAGAAGGCCCGCACCCTCATCAAGCAGGGGTTCGACCGCGTCTTCGAGGCGTACGACGCCATCGTCGCGCCGACCAGCCCGAACGTGGCCTTCCCGCTGGGCGCCAAGACGCAGGATCCGCTGGCGATGTACTTGAATGACCTCTTCACCATCCCGGCCAACCTGGCCGGGCTGCCAGGCATCAGCGTTCCAGCCGGGTTCTCGGAGGGGCTGCCAGTCGGCCTGCAGATCATCGGCAAGGCGCTCGGCGAGGCCACGGTCCTCCGGATCGCCCACGCTTACGAGCAGTCGACCGAGTGGCATACGGCGAGGCCAGCGCTGAGGAGCGAGGACTGAGGGTATGGCTGCCAGCACGCATGACGCATCACGCAGCGCGGCTACCTCACCGCTCACTCCTCAGTCCTCGCCGTACGAAGCCGTCATCGGCCTCGAGTGCCACGTCCAGCTCGCCACGGCGAGCAAGATGTTCTGCGGTTGCCCGGCCGACTACGCGGGCGCGGCGCCCAACACGCACGTCTGCCCGGTCTGCCTGGGCCTGCCCGGTGTGCTGCCCGTCATCAACCGCCGGGCGGTGGAGCTCACCCTCATGACGGGCCTCGCGCTCCACGCCGAGATCCCCGCCGCGACCAAGTTCGACCGCAAGAACTACCCCTACCCGGACCTCGTCAAGGGCTACCAGATCTCACAGTACGACCTGCCGCTGGTCAAGGGCGGCTGGATCGAGGTGGCCGCCGACGGCGAGACCAGGCGGATCCGCCTCGAGCGCGTGCACCTGGAAGAAGACACGGGCAAGCTGACGCACGTCGAGGGTGGCTCGCTGGTCGACTACAACCGCTCGGGCGTGCCGCTGATGGAGATGGTCTCCATGCCGGACATCCGCACGCCCGCCGAGGCGCGCGCCTACCTGCAGAAGCTGCGAGCCGTCCTGCGCACGCTCGGCGTGAGCGGCGCCGACATGGAGAAAGGCCAGCTCCGCTGCGACGTGAACGTCTCCGTGCGGCCTGTCGGGCAGGCGGCGCTCGGCACGAAGGTCGAGGTGAAGAACCTCAACTCGTTCCGCGCCGTCGCCCGAGCGCTGGAGTACGAGATCGCGCGGCAGTCCACCCAGCTCGAGCGTGGCGAGCGCGTCGTCCAGGAGACGCGTGGCTGGCAGGAGGAGCGCGGCGTCAGCGTGTCGCAGCGGACCAAGGAAGAGGCGCACGACTACCGCTACTTCCCCGAGCCGGATCTGCCGCCGCTCTTCGTCGAGCGGGAGTGGCTCGCACACCTGCGCGCGGCGCTGCCCGAGCTGCCCGACGCCCGGCGCGAGCGCTACCGGGCCAGCTACGGCCTGAGCCTCTACGACGCCGAGCAGCTCTCGGTCGATCCTGGCACGGCTTCGTTCTTCGACGCGACGGTCGCGGCTGGCGCGGACCCGAAGAAGGCCGCCAACTGGGTTCAGAACGACCTCGCGCGGCTGCGGGCGGAGGCGGACCACGAGGGGCGCCTCGTGCCCGAGCACCTCGCGCAACTGCTCGGCCTCGTCGACGCCGGCGCTGTCAGCGGTAGCGCAGCCAAGCAGGTGCTGGACGCGGCGTTCCGCAGCGGCCGGGAGCCCCGGGCGCTCGTCGACGAGCTTGGGCTGGGCCAGGTCTCGGACACCGGGGCGCTGGAGGCGACGGTTCGCACGGTGCTGGAGGCGAACCCAACCGCGGTGAAGGACTACCGGTCAGGGAAGACCACCGCCATCAACTTCCTCAAAGGCCAGGTGATGAAGGCTAGCCGCGGCAAGGCCAACCCCGCCGTGGCTGAAGCACTCCTGCGGCAGCGCCTCGATGGCGTCTGAGCCCTGCGCAGGAGGAACCACGGCGCGCTCACGCCGCCCTGCGGCCTTCGAGCCCGCCATCAGACGCGGCGTCCTCCGCGAGAGCCGGCTCCTCGTAGACCAGGCTGCAGCACGCGTATACCTTCAACCAGAGCCACCGGCCAGTGACCGGCTCGAAGACGTGCCACCGCTCAACCTGCGGTGCCTTGCACCCGTGCGGCGCGGACGAGTCGATTTCGGTGAGCTGGCGCATCGGGATGGCCTGACCTCCAGGTGGCGCGCTGGCACGCGCGGCGGTGCCGGCGGATAGTAGCCGGGTCGCCCGCGGAGGGGAAGGCTTTCGTCCGGGCTTACGCACGTGGGCACCCGTGTCTGTCGGCCGTGGCGGGGGGCAGGCGCCGCCGGGCGCCGCGGTCAGGCCGCATTGGGCGGGGTGCAGTGGCCGCAGAGCACCTCGCCCTCGGCGAGATCGCGGCCGTGGAGTGTGGGGCGCCCGCAGCAGGCGCAGCGCTCGGCGCCGAGCCAGCTCATCACGGTCCCGCCGCGGATCGGGTGGGTGGTCGGGGCGGGCCGGCCGGTCCGGCGCCGCGCCGGTGCCACCGCGAGGGCGACGGGGGCGAACCGATTCTTCGGGAACGGGACGACCACACTCATGCCGACCTCCTGCGCGGGCGCGATGTCACGCCGCCGCGGGCCGCCTGACGCGAAGCAGGTGGGCCGCACCTGTGATGCATCAGGTCCACCCCTGGCCGACGTGCTGAGCCATCTAGGAAGCTAAGCGCGAAGCACTTGGGCTCCACGGTGATCATCGGCAGTGGCGCAGCAGCGCTTTAGGTGCCCGGCACCGGGCTTGGCGAGGGGCGGGGCAGCGTGCCAGCATGGGGGCGCTGCGGCCGTGGCGTCGGCGCGGCCCGCGTCTCGGACCCCGTCGAGGGGACGCGCGAAGCGCGTACGATCTGCAGCGGTATGCCACACCCCGGCCAGGGACCCGTCGACCCCGCGCAGCAGTCAGTGGACCCTGCCGCACAGCACGTCCTCGCCCTCGATATCGGCGGGACCAAGCTAGCCGCGGCGGTCGTGGCGGCCGACGGGACGATCACGGCCGGCGATCGCGTGGCCACGGCCGCGCCGGACGCCGAGGGCCTGTTCGCCGCGCTTGAGCGCCTGTGTCGCGGCGTCCTCCAGGCGGCGGCCGTCCCGGCGCGGGCGATTGGCGTCGGCTGCGGCGGGCCGATGCGCTACCCGGAGGGGGTCGTTTCGCCGCTCAACATCCCCGCCTGGCGCGAGTTCCCCTTGCGCGCCCGGCTGGTGGCGGCGTTCGGCCTTCCGTGCGTCGTCGACAACGACGCCAAGGCGATGGCGCTGGGCGAGCGCTGGCTGGGCGCGGGACGGGGCGCCCGGAACCTGCTGGGCATGGTGGTCTCGACGGGGGTCGGCGGAGGCGCAATCGTGGACGGCCGCCTGCTCCACGGCGAGCACGGCAACGCGGGCCACATCGGGCACGTGGTCGTGTGGCCGGGCGGCCCGCGGTGTGGCTGCGGCGCCCGCGGCTGCGTGGAGGCCATCGCGAGCGGGACGGCCCTTGCCCGGCGGATCGCGGCCGCCCAGGCGAACGGACTGGCGAGGGCCCTGCCGATCGGCGCGACCGCCGCCGATGCCGCCGCGGCGGCGCGCGCCGGCGATGCGTTCGCCCAGCGGCTGTTCCGCGACGCCGGCGAAGCCGTCGGGCGCGGCATCGCCTCGACCGCGGCGCTCCTGGACCTGGAGCGGGTCGTGCTTGGCGGGAGCATCGCCGTGAACGCGTGGGACCTGCTCGGCCCGCCGCTGGAGGCGGAGGTGCGCCGCTCGGCGCGGCTCGACTTCACGCGCGGGGTTCGGGTCTGTCGCGCCGCGCTCGGCGACGCCGCCGGCCTGGTGGGCGCCGCCGCTCTCGCCCTGGCCCAGGAGGGCTGAGCTCGGGTATTGGGTGTTGGGAGCCTTCAGGCACCTGGCGGCTATCGGGCCAGGTCGCCGCCGACGTTCACCCGCACATCCACCCCTGGCGGGAGGGCTTCCGACTCGGAGACCCGCCCGGCCGGCAGGCTGAGCGCGCCGGCCATCGCGTCGGCGGTCCGGCGGAACTCGGGGCGCGCCGTAATCGTCGTCTGGGCCTGGGGCCGGTCCGCGTCGCCGACCCGTGCCACCTCGATGCCCTGGCGACCGAGCTGCTCGGCGGTCGCCCTGGCGGCGCCCGCCACACCGGCTGCGTTCAGCACCTCCACGCTCGCCCGCGCCGTGCCGAGGAAACGGGCCACGGCGCGCGGGAGCTCGGGCCGCGGGCTCAGCAGGGCCGCGCCGCCCTGGCCCGTGAACGGTTCGACGAGGGTCTGGTCGATGACCAGGCGATCCGGGTCGCCGGGGGCGCGCAGGAACGCGGCGGCGATGGCCACGGCGTCCAGCGGCGAGATGTCGGTCTGGACCGAGCGCTGGATGGCCGCCAGCGTGGCCGGCAGTCGCGGCCAGTTGAGCGGGTCCAGCAGAGCGGCCCGCACCGCCGCCAGGACGCGCTGCTGGCGGGCGATGCGGCCGAAGTCGCTGTCCTGGCGGCGCGAGCGCGCGTAGCGCAGCGCGGTCTCGCCGTCCATCCGCTGGCGACCAGCCGCAATGCTGATGGCGATGGTGCCGTAGTCGTCCGTAGGATAGGCGCTGTCGGCGATCGCCTGGTCAACCGTCAGTTCGATGCCGCCGAGGGCGTCGACGATGTCACGCACGCCCTGGAGGCCGACGAGCGCGTAGTGGTCGATGCGCTGGCCGAGGACGTTGCTGACCGTCTGCTTGGCGATCTGGGGCCCGCCCAGCTCGTACGCCGTGTTGACCCGCTCCTCGCCGTAGCCCGGGATGGAGACCCAGAGGTCGCGCGGGACGGAGACCATGGCGACCTGCGGCGTCGCCCGATCGGCCACGAGCACCAGGAGCGTGTCGGTGCGTCCGACCGCGTTGCGGCGCAGCTCATCCGGCCGTGCGTCCGAGCCCAGGAGCAGGATCGTCTCGCGTGGTGGGGTGAGCAGGAGCGCCGCGGCAACCAGCGCCAGCGGCACGGCCAGCAGGAGGACCAGGAGCTGCCCGAGACAGCCGGAGAGGCGCCGACGTGGCGCCGGCGCGGCTGGCAGCGGCTCCTCCGCCGCGCGCCCCGGCGCGACAGTCCGCAGGAGCCGCGTAGGCTGGTCGTGCAGCGACACCGGCGGAGGGGTATAGCCAAGTCGCGGAGCGGCGGGCAAGCCGCGGGGCGTACCGCCGTCTGCCAGCCCGTGGGCCCCACGCCGGCGTCCCACCACCCCACGTGACGGCCGGTGGCCCGAGCCGCCCAGGAGCGGGAGCGCGAGGCGTCGCGCGAGCCGCGCGGCCCGCGCACCCGCCAGGCGTCAGCGCTCAGGCGGCAGCGCTGGCCCGGTCCAGCGCCGCCAGCTCCTCCTCGGCCAGTCGCCAGCCGAGCGCCCCGGCGTTCTGCTCCGCCTGGTGGGCGCTCCTGGCCCCGGGGATGGGGACCGCGCCCTTGGCGACCACCCAGTTGAGGGCGACCTGCGCCGGGGTCTTGCCGCGCGCTTCCCCCACGGCCTGCAGCGCCGCGAGCACGGGTTGGGCGCGGGCCAGGCGCTTGCGGCCGAGCCACAGCCGGCGCGGCGCCGGCAGCGGGCGCGTGGAGCCATACGTCCCGCTCAGCAGCCCCATCGCCAGCGGACTGTAGGCGATCAGCCTCACCCCGAGCTCCTGGCAGGCGGCCAGCAGGCCGCTCCGCTCCGGCGTCCGCTCCAGCAGGCTGAAGGACACCTGGTTGGACGTCAGCGGGACGCCACGCCGTTCGAGCGCCGCGTACGTCCGCTGCATCTGCTCCGGGCCATAGTTTGATACGCCGACGGCGCGGGCCATCCCCGAGCGCACCGCCTCGGCGAGCTCGTCGGCCCAGCGCTCCACGGGGACGACCGGCAGCGGCCAGTGCACCTGGTACAGGTCCACACTCGGCAGTCGCAGTCGACCCAGGCTCCCCTCCAGCGCGCGCAGCAGGCTGCCACGCTGGACTCGCCAGGGGAGCGGCAGGAATTTCGTCGCCACGAGCACAGATGCGCCCGATTCGCGGACGAACCGCCCCAGCAGCCGCTCCGCCTCGCCGCCGCCGTACAGCTCGGCGGTGTCGAAGAAGTGCACGCCAGCCTGCACGGCCGCCTGGAAGGTGGCACGGACGTCCGCCTCGCCGAAGGCTCGGCCATAGCCCCAGACCCGCCGGTCGCCCCACTGCCAGGTGCCGACGCCCAGGGGCGGGAGCTGGGGTCCTGTCGAATGCACCCGGGTCCCTATCCCCTGCGCAGCAGCGCTAGGAACTCCTCACGTACGGCGCGGTTGCGGAACACGCCGCGAATGGCGCTCGTGGTGGTGAGCACGCCGGGCTTCGTGACCCCGCGCATCTCCAGACACAGGTGGCTCGCCTCGATCACGACCATCGCCCCCTGCGGCTGTAGCTCCGCGGCCAGGAAGTCGATGATCTGCTCGGTCATCCGCTCCTGAAGCTGCGGCCGGCGCGCGTAGAACTCGACGATCCGCGCCAGCTTGCTCAGCCCCACGATGCGCGCGTTGGGAATGTAGGCCAGGTGCGCCCGGCCGAAGAACGGGAGCAGGTGGTGCGCGCACATGCTGTAGAAGGGGACGTCGCGTACCGAGACGATCTCGCCGTAGCGCTCGACGTTGGGGAAGGTCTTGAGCCGCGGCCGGCTCCCCGCCTCGAGCCCGGCGAACACTTCCAGGTACATCCGGGCCACGCGCTCCGGCGTGCCCACGAGGTTCGGATCGTCCAGGTCGAGCCGGAGCGCCTTGAGAATGGCCAGGACGTGGCCGGCGATCTCCTCCACGCGGGGATCCTCGGCGTGCCCGCGTTCCGGCTCGTCGGCAAGGAGGTCGGAGACAGTCCGCGCCAGTGTCTCGGGAGTGAGGGGGCGTTCCAGCATGCACCTTCCAGTTCGATCAAAGCACACCCGCCGGCGGCGGCGTCGTTCCCGCCCTCCGGTCGCGCTACCTTCCGATAATAGGCATCCAGGAGCCCGGGGAGCACCTAGTGGGCGCCCGCAGCAGCCGCGCCGGCAGCCTCTTGTAGGCCGAGGAGCGAGCTGAGAAGGGGACGTCACGGACGCGTCACGAGGCACCAGGAGGTACACTATCACCACAAGATACGGGTTGACGAGGGTGGGACATCGCAATATGTTGTGGGTACGGGCGGTGCGGGGCACGCAACGTGCATGGCGGACGGCCGGCGGCTCCGGCGTCGCCACTGGTGCCCCACGCACGGTGGCCGGGCGCCGGGGAGACGCCCGGCCAATCCAGCGAAAGTGAGCGTCCTCTTCATGCACACGGTGGGTCCTCGAGCGGTTCACGGGAACGGCAGCGGCGCGAGCGGGGAGGCCGCCCAGCTCGACCTGGCCTTCGCCGAGCGACGGTCGGAGCTGCTGCAGGAGGCTGGCACCCTCGCGGCGCTCACCGAGGCGGAGGTGGCGCTGCCCACCACCATCGCCAAGCGCGACGGTCGGGTGGTGCCGTTCGAGCCCGGCCGCATCGAGCGCGCCATC
>CAYSYM010000039.1:0-35830 GCA_964435115.1 uncultured Chloroflexota bacterium
CGCGCCCTCGACTGCTCGGCCTGCCCGTCGTGGTGCCCCGGTGTGCGGTCCAGGCGCGCAGTCCGGGGCTGGCGTGCAGCCCGGCCCCGGGCGGGGGCTCCCTCGGGCGGGGCCGGCGAGAAAACGGGGCTCGAAGCGCTCTGAGCGGAGTATAGCGGCGGGGCTTCCGCTGGCGACCCGTCGTCGGCGGCAGGCAGGCGCGGCTCGGAGGAAGCTGCGTCCATGGCCAGCGCCTGCGTCAGCGCCACCTCACGGAGTGCGGTCCCGACGAGCGGGGGGAGCCCTAGTTGGAGCATCGCGCCGCCCGTGGGGGTGAGCGGCCGGGCTGGAAGGCGAGCGCGCCGCCGGTGCCGCGGCTGGCGTCTTCACCCGCCACAGCAGCGCCAGGGCGAGCGCGTAGACCACCGCCCCGGCCTGGAACGCGACCGCGTACGAGCGGCTCCAGTCCACCAGCAGGCCGAACAGCGGGGGGCCGATCAGGATCCCCGCGTAGCTCGCCGTGAGGTTCATGCCCGCGGCCGTGGCCGACACGCGCCGCCCCGCGATCTCGGCCACGAAGGTCATATTGATCCCGTTCCAGCCGATCGCCGAGAGCCCGGTCAGCAGGAGGACGAGCCATACCACCGGCGCGGGCGTCCGGGCGTCGGCCACGGAGAGCGCCAGCGAGCTGGCCGCGGCCAGCGCCCCGATCAGACCCAGCACTGGCTTCCGTCGGCCGCCGAAGAGCACGTCGCTCACCAGGCCCCAGCCAATGCGGCCGATCACGCCGCCCGTCTGCGCCAGGGACAGCAGCGCACCCGATGCCGCCAGCCCCAGCCCGAGCTGCTCGCGGAGGTAGAGCACCAGGAACCCGATGATGGAGAGCTGCACCGCGGCGTACAGCCAGGTGACTCCGCACAGCACGAGCAGGCTGTGGTTGCCGAGGAGCGCGCGTAGGCCCGGGCGGACGACCGCCCCGACCACGCCCGGATCCGGGTCGCGGTCGCGGTAGGTCAGCCAGGCGAGCGCCCCCGAGGCGAGGGTCACCAGGCCCAGCACGAGCAGGGCGCCGCGCCAGCCGAGTGCGGCGGCGAGCGAGGGCACCACCAGGCCGGCGATCACGCCCGCCAGCGCCACACCCGTCTGCTTGATGCCCATCGCCAGGCCGCGCCGTCGGGCCGGGAACCACTCGACGATCGCGCGCGTGGTCGGTGGGAGCGCGAAGCCGTTGCCCAGGCCGTACAGCGCCATGGGGAGCAACAGCCACGCGAACGTCGGGACCTGGGCGGCGAGCGCCAGCGGCACCCCGGCGGCTACCAGCCCCAGCAGGAACAGCGCCCGCACGCCGAACCGGTCGCTCAGGTTGCCAGCCAGGACGAGCACGAAGGTCGCACCCACGTAGCTGGCGGTGACCACCAGGCCCACCTGCCCCCGGGTCAGGCCGAGGTCCTGCACCAGGAACGGAGCGAGCGGCGAGATGCTCTGGTTCCCAAACGAGGCAGCCGTCTGCACCAGCAAGCTGGCCGCCAGCACGATCCACGGGTAGCCCGCCCAGGCTACCAACCGCCTCCCTTCGCCCGTGCCCGCCGCCGTGTCGAGAAAGCTCATCCTCACGACCACACGTAGTCGAAGCACACCAGGTGCAGGTCGTCGCGCGTGAGCGTGTGCGCCGGCGGACGGCCGTGCTGGGTCGGTCCGCTCCCCTGCAGCGGGAGCGCCTGGAGCGTACTGATGAGCTGCCGCACGTCGTTGGAGCGGCCAAACGCCTGGTAGGCAGCCTTCAGCGCCTTCACGTGCACGCCCGGCAAGGGTGCCGCCAGCGCCTGGATGAGCTTCCGCGTCTCGCTGCGGTCCAGCTCCGGGTGGTTCAGGTAGCTCCGCAGGACCGTCACCACCGTCTGCTGCACCGGGTCGACGAGCTTCGGCGCCTCCTCCACCGCCCGCTGCTCCTGGGCGCTCCGCCTCTTGCCCAGGCCCACAGAGTCGCCGATCAGCACGCCGTCGTAGCGGTCCAGGCTCTTGCCGCCGTGCTCGGCCAGGACGGTGTCGAGCACATCCGCCAGCCGATGCGTCTCATTGTCGATGACGTGCGGGATGCGCTTGATGGTCATCTTGGTGTGTCCACCGTCGGCCCTGTTCGTCGGCGCCAGCGCAGACTGTGCCATGCGTCAACTCTCGGACGCGAGCCGCGCGAGGTCCCGCTCGAGCCAGGCCGGCCGGCGACGGACCAACTGGCCGTAGCAGGCCAGCGCCGTGGGGTCCGGATCAGCCTTCTCGACCGCCCGGTCGACCAACCGCAGCGACCGGGCAGCATCGTGCGCGTGGGTGCAGAACGCACCAAGCGCCCGGCACGCCGCGCAGCTCGGGCAGTCACACCCTCGCTCGCTCGGTTGACGGCGCACCGGGGCGCGCCTATGCTACGGGTACGCTCGGACCGTGTGGGGGCGAGCGGCACTCTGGCCTGGGAACGAGGCAGGCAGGCCGCGCTCGGGCACGGAGCGGCGTGGAAGCGACCCGGCGCCGCGAGCGCGCGAGGCGTGCGCGCGGGGTGCGCGAGAGCACAGGGCGATGGGCTGCCGGAGGCAGCCGCCAGGAGGGATGGATGCACAGTCGTCGCGACTTCTTGAAGGGCGTGCTTGGCTCGACCGTCGTGCTGCTCGCGGCCGCGTGCGCTCCCGCGGCGGCGCCAGCGCCGACGACCGCGCCGGCGAAGCCGACCGAGGCGCCGAAACCAGCGGCCACGACCGCGCCGGTCGGGCAGGCCACCCCGGCCGCAGCCAGCAAGGCGCCGGCGACGCTGCAGGGGAGCAAAATCGCCCTGCTCTTCTCCACCAGCTTCGTGCCCGACGAGGACACGTGGTTCAAGGAGACGCTGGTCAATAGCTGGGCCAAGCCCAATGGCGTGAACCTGACCATCGAGCTGGTGGCCACCAACGAGGTGCAGCCCAAGGTGGTCGCCGCGCTCCAGGCTGGCGCCGGCCCGGACGCGGCCCAGATGCAGTGGAACTGGGCCTACCTGTATGCCGACAAGCTGCAGGATGTCTCCGACCTGGCGGACAAGCTCGGGGGCGCCGGCGGTGGCTGGTACGACGTCTCCCGGGCGAACAACTTCGTGAACGGAACCTGGCGGGCCGTCCCCTGGGGCATGGCCGGCAACGCCATCACCTATCGCTCGGGCTGGATGAGGGAGGGCGCCGGGACGGACAAGTTCCCGGAGACCTGGGAGGAGTACGGCACGATCGGCGGCCAGGTGAAGCAGAAGCGGAACACCTTCGTCGGCCAGGCGCTCGGCCACTCCTTCGGCGACCCGCCCACGTTCGTCTTCCCCTTCCTGTGGTCGTACGGCGGGTCGGAGACCGACGAGAGCGGCAAGAGGATCACCATCAACAGCCCTGAGACGGAGGCCGCGCTGAAGGCGTTCAAGGCCTGGTACGACGCCGCGTCCGACCCGCAGGTCCTCTCGTGGGACGACTCGAGCAATAACCGGGCGTACCTGGCGAGCCAGATCTGGGCGACCCTCAACGGTGCCTCCATCTACCTGTCGTCCGTGAAGCAGGCGCCAGATATCGCCCAGGACACGATCAACGCGCTGAATCCGCGCGGGCCGAAGGGCCAGTTCGTCCTTGGCTGGCCCTACTCCTTCGCCATCCCGACGTACGTCAAGGACCCGCAGCCGGTGCGCGAGATGCTGACGTGGATGCTCGACCCCAAGAACTACGCGACCTACATGAAGGCGGGCCAGGGCTACACCCTGGCGCCGTACAAGCAGGGCGAGACAGACGCGCTGTGGCCGAGCAAGGACCCGAAGCTGGATATCTACAAGAAATTCGCCGGCCTCTCCAAGTGGTACGGGTACCCGGCCGCGCCTACTGCCGCGGCCGCCGAGTCGGGCTCCAAGTACATTACCGTCGACCTGTTCGCCAAGGTGGCGCAGGGTGAATCGCCGCAGTCGGCCATGCAGTGGGCCGAGGGCGAGCTGAAGCAGGTGTACAAGCTGTAAGCGCTGCGCGCTTCGTTTTCTCGATGCCTACGTCACGCGGGCCGCAACGGTGCCGAATCGGGTCGCACGTTGGCCCGCTGGCGTAGCCGGGAGGCATCGGGCATCCAACCAACGAGTCGGAGCGAGATACGGCGCCGGCGTCGCGTCTCGCCGGTTCCCGTTCTCTCGCGCCGGCGGGAGCGGGAGTGGCGGGGAGCGAGGGCCGCCGCTGGCGCGTCGCTGCTTCACGTCGGGTGGCGCCGGCCGCGGCGCGTGTACGGAGACGGGGTGAGGAAGCGAGGATGAGCGCGGAACGCGTGACCACGGCCGAAGCGCCGCTCCCCTATCGCCTGCCGGGGAGCCGGCGCGCGGCGTGGCTGGAGCGTGAAGGGCTGCTCGGCTGGGTGCTGGCGCTGCCGGCCATCCTGGTCCTCGGCACCTTCATCGTCTACCCGTTCTTCGTCGGCATCTGGCTCAGCCTCAGCAACGAGACAGTGGCGAATGCAGGCCAGTTCGTCGGCCTCCAGAACTTCGTGAGCGCGGCGGCCAGCCAGATCTTCCAGATCACCGTGCGCAACACGCTCGTCTACACGGTGGTCACGGTGGCCTTCAAGGCCGCGCTCGGCCTGGCGCTGGCGCTCCTCATGAACCAGGCCATTCGTGGCAAGAACCTCATCCGGGCGGCGCTGCTGCTCCCGTGGATCGTGCCCACGGTGCTGAGCACGATCGCCTGGAAGTGGCTGTTCGACTCGACCTACAGCGTCTCGAACTGGGTGATGGTGAACACCGGGTTCGCCCAGGCGATCGCGCCGACGTTCGTCGGCAAGGCGCTCGCCATCGGCCCCCGCGGCATCAACTGGCTGGGCGACGGCACGTGGGCGATGATCGCCATCATCGTCGCGAACATCTGGCGCGGCGTCCCATTCTTCGCCATCTCGCTCCTGGCCGGCCTGCAGACCATCAGCCAGGAGCTGTACGAGGCGGCGGCGATCGACGGCGCCAGCGCCTGGCAGCGCTTCCGCCACGTCACGCTCCCCCTGGTCCAGCCGGTGCTGCTGGTGGTGCTCCTCTTCTCCGTGATCTGGACGATCTCCGACTTCCAGCTCGTCTACGTGCTGACCGGCGGCGGCCCGGCCAACAGCACCCACCTCTTCGGCACCCTGGCCTACCAGATCGCGCTCCGGGCCGGGCAGCTCGGCGAGGGCGCGGCCGTCTCGCTGTACATGTTCCCGCTCCTGTTCGCCATCGTCGCCGGGCTGCTGTGGTACATGCGCCGGCAGGAGGTGTAGGAATGGCCGTCACGGCCGAAGGCGTGGACGCACGGACGCTGGCGGTGCCCGCGGGCGAGCCGGGCAGCGGGTTCGTCGGCGAGAAGCGCGGCTTCCTCGGGCGGCTGTGGTCGCTCTACCTCCCCCTGGGGCTCGCGCTCGTCCTGACCCTCTTCCCCTTCTACTGGATGTTCATCACGTCCATCAAGAACAACGCCGAGCTCTACGACCTCAAGGCCGTGCAGTTCTGGGTGACCCGGCCGACGCTCGAGCACTACGTGTACCTCTTTCAGCAAACCGACTTCGTGCGCTGGACCAGGAACACGCTGATCATCGCCACCGCCTCGACGGCCATCTCGCTCGCCGCCGGCATCCTGGCGGGCTACGCGCTGGCGCGCCTCCGCTTTCGCGGGGCGACGCTGCTCGGGATCGGCATCTTCGTCACCTACCTCGTCCCGCAGACGCTGCTGTTCCTGCCCCTGGTGAAGGTGGTGCGCGACCTCGGCCTCTCCAACACCCTGTGGTCGATGATCCTCACCTACCCGACCTTCCTGATCCCGTTCTGCACCTGGCTGTTGATGGGCTACTTCAAGTCGATCCCGCGCGAGCTCGAGGAGAGCGCCCTCATCGACGGCGCGAGTCGCGTGCAAGCCATGCTGCGCATCGTCATCCCGCTCGCCCTGCCGGGCATCCTCTCGGCGGGAATCTTCGCCTTCACCCTCTCCTGGAACGAGTTCATCTACGCCCTGGTCTTCACCACATCCTCCGACATCAAGACGCTCCCCGTGGGTGTGGTGACGGAGCTGATCAAGAGCGACGTCTTCTTCTGGGGGTCGCTCATGGCCGGCGCGCTGCTGGGCTCGGTCCCCGTGGCGCTGGCCTACTCCTTCTTCGTGGAGCACTACGTAGCCGGCCTGACCGCCGGCGCCGTCAAGGGCTGAGCGCCTCGCGCAGGTTCGTCCCAGTGGCGGCAGGACGCGCTGCATCGGCGGGCACCGCGAGACGCCTGTTGCAGGCCTCCTGGAGCTGCAGCGGGGTCGCCCCGGGCGTCATTGCTGGCCGCTCGAGGTCGCGCGAGCACCACACCTCAGCGTCGAACCGGCCAGGGTTGAACTCGAATGCACCACGTTGCTCCAGTCCAATGACGGTTGGGTGCAGCGGGACCGAGGGCGCTAGTGCGGTCGTCTACTTCACCTGTCCGGATTTCGGTGCGTCGTTCGTTCTACGTAGGGGAAAGATGAGCCGGCCATCGCCGTTCGTGAGGTGTCGTACCCGCTGCTGTGGCTGCTCGTCCTGCTGCTCCACCCGTTCGAGCGTGCTCTGCTGTGCCGGGCGGGTATGCTGCTGGACCTCCGCGTGCATGGCCTGCCCCGGCGGCGAGGGAGCCGGAACGGCTGGACTCGGGAGTGTAGCGAAGATGCGTGCTGCAGCGCCTCCAACGCCTGCTGGAGCCCGTGAGAGACCGGAGCACCCGAGAAGTTGTCGTCATCGGAGACGCCCCGCACCGGTTTGACAGTGTGGGGCAGGCAAAGGAGGATGCTCGCTGGTCCGGAGGAGGCAGGCGTCGTCGAGCGAGCGAGGGGCGGCGACCAGGCTGCCTTCGAGACCCTGGTGGAGGCCTACCACCGGCGCGTCCTGGCGTACCTCAGGCGGCTCGTCGGCAACCCGGACGTGGCCCTCGACCTCACCCAGGACACGTTCGTCCATGCCTACCGGGCGATCCACCAAACACGCCCGGAGCTACTGGTTAGTCCGTGGCTGCACCGGATCGCCACGAACGTGGCGTACGGTTATCTCCGGCGCCAGCGGCAATTCGCCTGGTTGCCCTTGCACGTGGTGGACAAGCACATGAGCACCGACGAGACGTCGGACATCCTTGACTGCGACCTCGTCCAGCGTGCGCTGGTGCGGCTAGCGCCCGAGGATCGCGCCGTGCTCCTGCTGTGCGGCCTGGACGCGATGCCGTTCACGGCCACGTCGCCGCTCGGGCAGCAGCTCTGGCAGCGTGGCGACCCCGGCACGGCGTACGTGGAGCAAGCCGGCTTCGTGCGGGAGCTGCGGCTCTCCGCCACCCACGAGGGCGTGACGATCACCCTGGAGCGCGCCTATGCGGATGCGAACCGCATCGTCATCGGTTATACGCTCGGGGTGCCCGAAGCACTCGCAGGCTATCAGAGTATCGACGCCTTTGCGGCAGCGACTCTGCGCGACACGGCCGGCCGCACTTATACCGCGGTGCGCGGAGCGGGGGGGCCTCCGGCGGCATGAATCGGTTGGCTGCGCAGGTGGTCAGTTTCGACGCGGCCCCACTCCCGACCGGTGTACCGGAGGCGACCCTGGAACTGGCCATCCCGGAGGTGACCGGTATGGGCGTGCAGGGAGAACGGCCCGCAGAGCGGGTCGTGCTGGCGCGTGGGCCCTGGTTGTTTCAGTTCACGCTCCCCGTGTTGCCCGCTCGGATTGCGGCCCCGGGCAGGAGGAAGCCACGGCAGCGGGGAACCGCCGATCAGCAGCGGCGAGCTGAGGAGCTGATGGATCAGGTGATCCAGGAACTAAACCAAAGCCACGGTGGAATCTGCATGAGTTGGTGCGACCTGCTGGGCGTCCTGGAGGAGGGTGGTGGCGGCACGCACCGCGTCGAGGGCGTCGGCCCTGGCCTGCAAGACGGTGAAGCAGCGCTGCTTCACCTCCTCGGTGCGGTTGGCCAAACCGGCGAAGAAGGGGTCGACGTGGGCCCGTACGGTGGCGGCGGTGCCGAAACACGTGTTGGCCGTCACCTCGTCGCGGATCCAGTCCCAGAGTGGTTCCGCCGCGTTGAAGTCTGGGCTGTAGGGTGGCAACCGGATCAGCCGCAGGTGCAGGTCGGGCGTGGTCAGGTACGCCCGCAGCGGGTCTCCGCTCTGGGTGGGGGCGTTGTCCCAGTAGATGTCGAGCGGCTCCGTGTGGCGGGCGCGAAGGTGCTGCAAGAAGGAAGTCGAGGTCTCGGCCGTGCTGGTGCCCTCGATCGGCATGGCCGCGACTTCGCCCGTCTCGACGCACACGGCGGCGTAGTAGCTGGCCTTCTCGCCGTAGCGGGGGCTGGTCGAGTCCACCAGCGCCGGCTCGCCCTTGAGCAGCCACTTCCCCCACACGTCTACGTCGGCATAGAAGTGCGCCTCGTCCACGAAGCACCGCTTCCTTCCCATCGGCGCGGCCTCCCGCCGCCGCGCCGCGTCCGCTTCGACAAACGCCGCGCGTCGGGCCGCATCGGCTTTGAGCACGCGCCTCTTCGGGCGCTTGACCACGAACCCCAGCCGGTGCAGGTCCTTCAGGCAGGGGCTCCGCGCGAGCACGGTCCCGAAGCGCTCCTGCACGAACCGGCGGACGACTTTCGAGTTCCAGGCCGCCAGGTCGATGCCCGCCTCACGCGGGGGCCGCTGGATCGCCGCCTTGAGCGCCGCCTGCTGGCCCGAGGAAGGTGACGGGGTTGCCGCCTCCGTACCCTGCGTCGTAGTAGAGGTCTACTCTCGAGTCCGCGAGGATTGTCGGAGACGATGGGTCGTCACCCGCCGAGCCCCTCGCGGCCTCATAGGCCTGGTACTCTGGCTGAGCCCGAAGCCACGCCTCGTACTCCTGCATTCCCCCTTGCCCGAACCACTGGTCACGGGCCGCGCCGCTCGCGAAACAGGTCGTCTTGCCGATCCTGGTGGGCGCGATGGTCTTGCCCGTGCGCGCCTTGAGCGCGTCCAATCGGCTCCGGACCTCGGGGCTTGGTTGCATGTCCGGCACTGTCCAGACGACGCAGGCTTGCGGGTCGCGTGGGACGGGGCTGGGTGAGGGTGCTGGCTGCACGGCCGGCCGTGGATCCGGCGGAGGGGGCGCCGGCGCGGCGCCGGCACTCAACGTGGCGACGGAGAGCGCCAACGCCGTTCCGATGTACCAGAGAACCACTCGTCGCATGATGACCTCCAGGAGTCAGGGACTGAGGACACCCTGCCCAGTACAACGAACGGTGCGCCCGAGACCGGACACGTCTTGGATGCGCGAGCGCAACTGGCAGGTCCCACGGGCCCTGACCGGCATGCAAGGAGTCGCTCTGGCGGAATGCCCCGAGGGTAGGCGGCGCGTCTTCTCGGGACGCAGATGCAGGAAGCGCGTGACCTCCCCCTGTCTGATCTCGAGCGTGACAACAGGAGCCCGCGCACCCATTCGCCAGGGCGTGCCAGAACTTTGTTGAGATTTCCGCTCGTTAGGGGCGGAGCGCCACCGGCTGAGTTTGGCAGGGCTGCCGCCGCCCAGCCCACAGACGCGGCTTCAACAAACTCAGGGCGCGCCCATTCGCCAGCGCAGTTACCCGCCCCCTGTGGTACAGACTATGCTAGAGGGGGAGTTGCGCGCACGTGCGGCGCGTGGCTCAGGCTGACGCCCACGCCCCCGGAGGCCTCTCTGATGCGCCCTGTTCCCCCCACGCCCTGCGCGCGGATCGTTCCAGCGTGCGCAGCCCGTGGGCCGCTCGGGTGCCGAGCCACGCCGTACGGGGGCCCAGGTGCCTAGCGTGCGGCGAGCCCTGCTGGCGGCCGGGTACGCCGTGTTCGTCGTGGGCGGGCTGGCTGCCGGCTGGCTCGGCCTGGGCAGCCTCGCGGCATCCAGTCGCCCTGGCCAGGCTCCTCCCACTCCCCGCGTGGAGCCACGCCCGGCGCTGCGCGACTTCGACCAGGCGGCTCCGCCCTTCAGCCCGGCCGGGGAGGCACGACCCGCCGAGTCGCCCCTGGGCACGTCGCCTGAAGGCAAGCTGTCTATCCTCCTGCTGGGGATCGACCAGCGTCCCGATGAAGCTGCCAGCGGCAGGGACCCCGGCCGCACCGACACCATGCTGCTGGTCTCGGTCGACTACTCGGGGCGGACCGTTTCGATGGTCTCCATCCCGCGCGACGGCTTCGTGGTCATCCCCGGCCGCGGCGGCAACCGGGTGAACGCCGCGTACACGTACGGCGAGCTCGACACGCGCGGCGGCGGTCCCGCCCTCGCCAAGCAGACGGTCGCCCAACTCTTCGGCGTGCCCGTCGACCGCTACGCCCTCGTCGATATCCGTAGCCTGGAGCGCATCATCGACCTGCTGGGCGGCATCTGGATCGACAACCCGAGGCGGCTCGTCGACACCGCCTATCCGACCGACGACTACGGCTACCAGCGGATCGACATCCCAGCCGGGTTGCAGCTCATGAACGGCACGGTCGCCGTCCAGTACGCCCGCACGCGCTACCCAGACTCGGACTTTGGCCGGGAGGCGCGCCAGCAGCAGGTGCTTCTCGCGCTGCGCGACCGCGCCCTGCAGCTCGACGTCATCCCACGCCTCCCGGCGCTCATGCCCGAGCTGCTGCGCCTGGTCCGCACCGACCTCACGCCGGCCGAGGTGGCGCAGCTCGCCAGCTTCGGCCGCGACCTGGATCGCACGCGCGACATCGTGAGCCTGCAGCCAGATGAGAGCCTGACGCCCAGCTACACCGGCTCGCGCGGGGCCTCCTACGTGCAGCTCACGCCGGCGTATCTCGCCGAGGCACGCCTGGTGCTGACGCAGCCTCGACTCGCGGCCGAACGGGCGCGGATCGCCATCCTCAACGCGGGCGCGACCCCGGGCTCGGGCAGCGCGGTGGCCGACCTGCTGCGCAGCCGCGGCCTGGTGGTCGAGACGATCGCGGCCGGTGGCGCCACCGCCGTGACCACCCGCATCGAGGCCGGGCCCTCGGCCCGTCTCTCCGCCCAGACGGTGGCCAGACTGCTCGGACTGCCAGAGTCCGCGCTCAGGGTGGACGACGTGGACGGCTCGGCGGTGCGGCTCGTCCTGGGCGCTGACTTCCAACTCCCCGTCGCCTCCGCCCGCCGGACGGGTTGAACCCAGCCAGGTGGGCCAACGTGCGCCCCGATTCCACGCCAGAGCGGCCGGCTTGCCGGGGCAGCTCGAACGCGGAGCGCTTCACGCTGAGCCGTGCGCCCCGCGGGTACCATGGCAGCTCCACCCCAAGGCCCCCGGAGGTACAGCGTCGTGACGACTTCGCTCAGCGCGGGACAATCGCCCCTCACAGCCAAGCAGCTCCGCTTTCTGCAAGCGACGGACAGCCCGACGATCGCCAACGCCGTCGAGCAGTTCACGGTGCGCGACCGCTGCGAAGGGTTCATCGGCGGCTCCGTGCGCGCGCTCTTTCCGGACCTGGGGGTCATGGTCGGCGCCGCGCTCACCGTGACCATGACGAGCCGGCCCGGCCCGGTGGCCGGACGGGAGGGGTACTGGCGGCTGTGGGAAGCCCTCGAGCAGGCGCCCCGGCCGTCCGTCGTGGTGGTCCAGGATCTGAGCGGCGAGCCGACGCGCTGCGCCTACTTCGGCGAGGTGATGGCCACTATCGCCTCACGCCTGGGTGCGGTCGGCGTGGTGACCAACGGTGGTGTGCGCGACCTCGCGGAGGTCCGTGCGCTCGGGTTGCACTACTTCGCGCCCTACGCCGTCGTCTCGCACGCCAACTTTGAGATCCTGGAGGTGGGGCGGGACGTGGTGCTGGACGGCCAGGTCGTGCGCACCGGGGACCTGCTCCACGGCGACGTGAACGGCATTGTCATCGTCCCGGCCGAAGTGCTGGCCCAGCTACCCGAGGCTGTCGAGCGGGTCCGCGCCCGCGAGCGGAGCCTGATGGAGTACGCCAGGAGCCCCGAGTTCACCCTCACCGGCGCCCGCAGGATCAGCGGCTACTGACGCCAGGGACGAAGCTGCGCGCAAGCCACGGCGCCTCGGGGCTGAGCCGGGGTAACCAGGCAGGTCCGACTCAGGTGCCCATCACCAGGCCGCCGTCGACGTTGATCGCCTGCCCGGTCATGTAGTCGGAATCCCGGCTCGCCAGGAAGGCCACCAGTCCGGCCACGTCCTCCGGCGTTTCCGGCCGGCCGAGCGGGATGCCCGCCGTGCGGCGCTTCCAGGCCTCGCCGGGTGCCCACCCCTCGATGGCCGACCAGTCCGCGTCGAGCTTTGCCCACAGGGGGGTATCGACCACGCCGGGGCAGATGCAGTTCGACGTGATCCGGTGCGGTGCCAGCGCCTGCGCCGCCGAGCGCGTCACGCTGATCACCCCCGCCTTCGAGGCCGCGTAGTGGGCGGTGAGCGGCAGCCCCCCGCGGTAGCCGGCGATCGAGGCCGTGTGGATCAGCTTCCCGCGCAGCTCCGAGCCCGGCATGGGGTCCTGCTGGACCATCCGTCGAGCCGCGGCCTGGAGCACGAAGAAGACCGCGCGCAGGTTCACGTTCAGCATCCGGTCCCAGTCATCTTCGCTCAGCTCGAGCAGCGGCCGGCCCTGGATGATCCCCGCGTTGTTGAACAGCACGTCCAGCCGCCCCCAGCGCTGGCACGCGACGTCCACCATCCGCTGCACGTCGGTGGCCTTCGTCACGTCGGCCTCGACTGCCACCTGGCCGAGCTCCTCGGCCAGCCGTCGGGCGGCCTCGCCGTCCAGGTCCGCCAGCACAAGGTGGGCGCCCTCTTCGGCCAGACGCCGGGCGCAGGCAGCGCCAATCCCGCCGGCCGCGCCGGTGACCAGCACGCTGCGTCCCTCGAGGCGCCCGCTCATCGCCGCGGTCCTCCCGCGCGCGCCTGCCATCCACTCATGCTCGCCATCGGAATTCCCGCTCCTCTCCTGGACTCCACCGCCGGTCGATCCCCGGTGGGTCGGTGGGCCACGACTCGATCCAATGCCGCGCCATGGTGGCGCACCTTCTCGGCCCCATGCTACAGCCCGCGCGGCACGAGCAACTCGTACAGTCGCTGCTGGCGATCCGCGGCGGCACGGAAGCGCTCCGTGTGCGCGGGGATGGGGTCGTAGACCCGGCGCCCGGCGGGCTGCACCTCCTCGAGTGGTTTCGGCAGCCGCCCCAGCACCTCGAGGGCGAGCAGCGCCGCGCCGCGGCTCGACGCCTGCAGCTCGGTGGAGGCCAGGACCGGCCGGCCGAGCACGTCGGCCATGATCTGCATCCAGGTCGGCGAGCGGAGGAGCGCGCCCCCGGTCGCCACGATCTGGCGCCCCTCCGGGGCCGCCTGGCGGAGCCGTGTGTCGATGTGGAGGAAGCGCAAGGCCACCGCTTCCAGCGCCGCCCGAAGGATCTCAACCGGCTGCGTGTGCAGACCCAGCCCGACGATGGCGCCCCGCGCGTCGGCGGCCCAACCGGGGCTGCGCTCGCCGGCCCAGAAGGGAAGGATTGTCAGCCCGTGGCTGTCAGGCTCCAGCCTCGCCAGCGCCTGCTCGGCCGCTCGCACGGGCGGGAGCCGGAGTGCACCCCGCAGCCACGCGAACAGGCTGCCGCCGTCGTTCAGGGCGCCGCCCAGGACGACGCGCTGGTCGTCCACGCGGTAGCTCCAGAGCCCCCACGGTACCTGGAACGCATCCGCGCGCCAGACCACGCGCTCGGCGCCGGATGTGCCGACCATCAGCGCGTACCGCTCGCGGGTGGCGCAGCCGGCTCCCAGGTTGCTCGTCGCGCCGTCGCCCACGGCCGGTAGCCACGGCACGCGGCTCAGCCAGGGCCAGCGGGCCGCGAAGGGCGCGCCCAGGCCCTCGAAGGGCTGGTCGAGCGGCCTCAGTGGCGAGAGCTGCTCCCGCCGCAGCGGCAGGTGTCGGAGGAGCGGCTCGTCCCACGTCCGGGTGTGCTGGTTCAGCAGCCCCGTCCCCGAAGCCATGGAGACGCTCGCGCCCGGGCGGCCGAACAGACGGAGATGCGCGTACTCGCCGAACGACAGCCAGCGGTGGACCCGCGTGAACCGGTCCGGCTGGGCACGGGCGAGCCACCGCAGCCTGGCCGGCCAGTAGCTCGAGTGCAGCACGCACCCGGTGCGGGCGTGGACGGCGCGCGCGTCCAGCTCCAGCTTCAGCGCCTCGGCCTCGGCGCGGCTGCGCGCATCCATCCACAGGTAGACGGGTGTCGCGGCTCGTCCCTGCTCGTCGACGCCCACGAGGGAGTGCCAGAACGTCGTCGCCGCCACCGCGGCCACGGCCCCGGTGTCGCGCCACTGCGCGGCGACGCCGTCGATCGCCTCGCAGACGTGCTCGAACAGGAGGTCCGGGTCTAGCTCGGCGCCGCCGTCGGGCGTGGCCCGCGGGCGGTAGGCCACCTGGGCGCCGACATCGCGGACGCGGGCGCCCGTGGCGTCGTAGAGGCTGGCGCGACAGGACGAGGTGCCGACGTCCAGCGCGAGGACGAACGGCGGGTGGGACGACGCACGGCGCATGGACACCAGGCAGATGTTCGGCGCTCGCGGTGGCCACGTGTCAAGAGGTGCACGGGGAGGGTAGGCCGGTCAGGTAGCCTGTGTGCCAGGAGTCAGAACGCAGGAGGCAGCCGTCGATGCCTGCGACCGTCGCCCCGTACGGCGCGTGGCGCTCGCCCATCAGCGCCGCGCAGATCGCCGCCGGCGCGATCCCCCTCGGCCAGGTCCAGGTGGCCGGGGGCCACGTCTACTGGGCCGAAGGGCGGCCACTGGAAGGTGGGCGCTACGTGCTCGTCCGCCACGCGCCGGGTGGCGCGATGAGCGAGCTGACGCCGCCCGAGTTCAACGTCCGGACCCGCGTCCACGAGTACGGTGGCGGCAGTTACTGGGTGCACGGCTCGACTGTCTTCTTCGCCAACTTCGCCGACCAGCGCCTGTATCGCCAGGACCCGGGCCAGCCGCCCGTGCCGGTGAGCCCCGAGCCGGAGGTGCCCGCCGGGCTGCGCTACGCCGACGGTCGGGCCACGCCCGATGGCCGCCTGGTAGTGTGCGTCCAGGAGCGGCACGCCGAGGGCCACGAGGCGGCGAACGAGATCGTCGTGCTGCCCGCGGACGGCTCGGCGCCGCCACGGCCGATCGTCTCTGGCCACGATTTCGTCTCCTTCCCGCGCATCAGCCCCGACGGCCGCCGCCTGGCCTGGACCGCCTGGGATCACCCGCGCATGCCGTGGGACGGCAGCGAGCTGTGGGTGGGCGACTTCGCCGCCGATGGAAGCCTCTCCGGCGCACGCCGTGTCGCGGGCGGGGCAGCGGAATCGATCTTCCAGCCATCGTGGGGCCCCGATGGAACGCTGTACTTCGTCTCCGACCGCAGCGGCTGGTGGAACCTCTACCGGCTGCCCGGCGCTGGCAGTGGCGCCGAGCCGCTCGCGCCCATGGAGGCCGAATTTGGCCTGCCGCAGTGGGTGTTCGGCCTCTCAGCCTACACGTTCCTGCCAGACGGCCGTATCGCCTGCACCTACACGCATGAGGGCCGCAGTCACCTCGGCCTGGTGGAGCCTGGCACGCCAGGGGTGAGACCGCTCGACGTGCCGTACGTGGAGATCGGTTACCTGCACGCCGTGGGGGGCCGCCTCGCCTGCGTGGCCGCCTCGCCCACCGAGGCGGCGGCGGTCGTGCTGCTAGACGTCTCGTCGGGCGGCGTGGAGGTCCTCCGCCGTAGCACGGACGTCCACGTCGACGCGGGCTACGTCTCCGTGGCCCACCCGATTAGCTTCCCGACCGAGGGCGGGCTGGAAGCCCACGCGCTCTTCTACCCACCTACGAACGCCGACTACCTGGGTCCCACGGGCGAGCGTCCCCCGCTCCTGGTGCTCAGCCACGGCGGGCCGACCGCCGCCACCACGGCCGGCTTCCGCCTGGAGATACAGTTCTGGACCAGCCGCGGCTTCGCCGTCGTGGACGTCAACTACGGCGGCAGCACCGGCTACGGCCGTGCCTACCGGGAGCGACTCAACGGCGCCTGGGGGATCGTGGACGTGGCCGACTGCATTAACGCCGCCCGCTACCTGGCGGCGCGGAACGAGGTGGACGGCAGACGGCTGGCCATCCGCGGTGGCAGCGCCGGCGGCTACACCACGCTCAGCGCCCTGACCTTCTCCGATGCCTTCGCCGCCGGCGCCAGCTACTTCGGCGTCGCCGACCTCGAGGCGCTGGCCCGCGACACCCATAAGTTCGAGTCGCGCTACCTGGACACTCTGGTCGGGCCGTACCCGGAGGCAAAGCAGGTCTACCGGGACCGCTCGCCGATCCACTTCACAGACCGCCTCTCGTGCCCGGTCATCCTCTTCCAGGGGCTCGAGGACCGGGTGGTCCCACCCTCGCAGGCGGAGTCGATGGCGCGCGCCCTACGGACGAAGGGCGTGCCCCACGCCTACCTGGCCTTCGAGGGCGAGCAGCACGGCTTCCGCAAAGCCGAGACCATCCAGCGCACGCTCGAAGCGGAGCTCGCCTTCTACAGCCGCGTCTTCGGCTTCCCGCTGCCCGACGCCATCGAGCCCGTCGAGATCGAGAACCTCTGAGCGGGCGCACGCCAACGCCAGCTCCCTGCCACTCGCCGGCACGCCGTGAAGCGAACCCCCCGGGGCGAGTCTGGCCAGGCGGACGGCGCCCGGCCGCCGCGGCCGCTGCGTCAGGGGCGGGAGCCTGAGCGGGTGCGGGCGCGGTTGGCGGCCATCTGCGCGGCCAGGGTGATCGCCGCCAGCAGGTTCTCCTCGCTCGCCCGACCCGTGCCGGCGATGTCGTAGGCTGTGCCGTGGTCGACCGAGGTCCGAACGATGGGCAGGCCGAGCGTCACGTTCACTGTGTCGTGGAAGCCGGCGAACTTGGACGGGATGTGGCCCTGGTCGTGGTACATAGCCACCGCGGCGTCGAACTCGCCGCTGGCGGCCCGCAGGAAGACCGTATCGGGCGGTACCGGTCCCGCCACGTCCCACCCCTCGGCCGCGAGCTGGCGGACCGCCGGCTCGATCTGCTCCTGCTCCTCGGTCCCGAAGAGGCCGTGCTCGCCGGCGTGCGGGTTTAGCCCGGCGACCGCCAGCCTGGGCGCGCGCCCCACGATGTCGCGCGCCGCGTCGCCCGCGAGCCGGGCCGCCGTGACGATTCGCTCGGTCACTACTAGGTCGATCGCCCGCCGCAGCGAGACGTGCGTGGACACGTGCACGACCCGCAGCCGCGGGGAGGCGAGCATCATCGCCACCTGCTCGTCTGGCACGCCCGCGAAGCGCGCCAGCAGCTCCGTGTGGCCGACGCCCACCCAGCCGGCCGCGCTGAGCGCCTCCTTGTTCAGCGGCGCGGTCACCACGGCGCCGGCCGCTCCCTCAAGCGCCAGCCGCGTGGCCCGTTCGAGGTACTCGTAGGCCGCGCGGCCGGCCGCGGCCGACACCCGCGAGCGTCCCACTCGCTCGACGTCGATGTTCGCCAGGTCGATCAGGTCGATCGTGCCGGGGGCCTCGCCGCCACCGTTCGGCCCGTCGACGGCACGAACCTCGAGCGGAAGACCGGTGATGCGGACCGCCGCGCGCATCGCGCGCAGCTCGCCGACCACGACCGGCCGACTCTGCTCGTACACCGCGCGGCGCGCCAGCGCCTTGGCGACGATCTCCGGGCCGATGCCGGCCGGGTCGCCCATCGTGATGGCGAGGACAGGGAGTGGTGAGGTCATGCGGGATCCTCTTGGTCCATGTTGAAGGATCGCACGGCGTCGAGGAGCTGGCGCGGGCCGCCGAACCCGCCCGCCTTAGTGACCACCGGGACGCTGTCCCAGGGGCCTCCGACGAGCCGGCCGGCCGGGACCCCGGGCGCGAGCTCCCCCGTGACCCGCAGCGTGCCCACCCCGAGCAGCTCGCACAGGTGGCGTGCCGTGGCGCCGCCCACCAGCACCAGGCCGGCCGGCCGGAAGCGACGCGCCCAGGCCGCCGCGGTCTCCGCCACCGCCTCCGCGTGCGCGCCGGCGTCGCGCCCCGTCCCTTCCGGCGGCCGGGTACGCAGGACGGCTACTTGCCGCCCTCCCGCCGGCGGCTGCGCTTGCTGCCCCGGCCCCACCGCGACAACCGCGGCGTCCGCCTGGCGCTGCAACAGCTCGATCTGCTGCAGCGTCGCCTCAGCCGGACTGCCGGCCACGACGAGGACCGTCCCCTTGAACTCCGGAGCGGTCCCGCGTCCCGCCCTGGTGGGCGCGCCGCCCGCGGCGCCGGCTGCGCGCTCCGGGGCGGGCCGCCAGGGGTGCTGGCGGAATGCTTGCTGGAGCGCCCACCGCGCCGCCCGGGCCGCGCCCGCCGAGCCTGCCAGCAGCAGGTCGTGCCGCGCCCACCAGGCCTCCACAACGGCGCGCAGGCATGCCGCCGAGTCCGCGTCCACCGCCAGCAGCCGCGACCCTGCTGCCAGCCGCCGCTCCACCGCCAGGCGCATCGCCGCCGGCCCGGCTCGCGCCACGTCGAGCTCCACGCCGGCGGCCGTCTCGCCCAGCAGGGCGACGAGGCTGGGTGCGTCGAAGGCGGTGTCCCGGCCCACAAGCCTCAGCGCTCCGCCGAGCAGCAGCCTCCCCTGCTCGGGGAACGCCGGCGCCACCAGCGCACCGCGCAGGCCCGCCCCGTCCACCGCGCCCCGCACCACCGCGCCTACCTGCCCCCGCAGCGTCGAGTCGATCTTCGCGAACAGCCGCTCGCAGCCGAGCGCGCGGAGCTGTCCGGCCACCGCGCGGGTAGATTCGTAGGCCGCGTCGGCGGGCCGCTCGCGAACGTCCAGGTCCACCGCTACCACGGCGGCGTCGATCGGCTCGCGGGGCGTCTGCAGGCAGACAACCACCTCCAGACCGGCGGCGCCGAACGCACCTGAGGCGTCGCACGCGCCGGTGAAGTCGTCGGCCAGGATCGCCAACCGTGGTGGCGTGAGTCGTTCGGAAGGCGGATGCGGGGGTAGCATTCGGCCCAGCCCGTGCTCGGCACTCTGGCAGCATCCCGTGCGGGACAGACCGCGTGGGGCGTGCTAGAGGAGCCGGCCCCGGGTGTCGAACGCCATCGGCTTCTCCTGGCCCACAACCTCCAGCCTCGCGCGGGGCGCCTCGGGCAGCAGGTTGGCGCTGATCTCGGGAAACGCCGCCATCAGCGTGTTCTTGATGCGGACGACCCGAACCGCCGCCGGGTCCGGCTTGCCGCACATGCGGATCGCCGCGGCGGTGGCCGCCCGGTCATCCGGCAGGACCATAGGTAACCTCCCGCGCCGCAAGCCGCCGGTCCCGCTGGTGTAGCCGTTCACGTACGTCGCCTGCCAGTCGACCCTGGCGAGCAGGTGCTCAGTCGTGAAATCAGCCAGCCCCAGCCCCACGGCGTTCCCATGGCTCGGCTCGGTGAGGTCGAGGACCACCACCGCGGTGATGCGCGGCCGCTCGAGCTCGGGCGCGCCAGGGACCCACATCCGCCCCAGGATGTTCGGGTCCATGCCGGCGCCCGAGACATCCTTCCCCATCTCGTCGACCACGAGGACGTCGACGTCGTCGAACGGCAGGGCCGCCATGAGCTCCTTGGCCCGCTGCTGCAGCGCCTGCTCAGCGGGCCCGCCGATGCCGTCTGGCTCGACCCAGTGCACCGAGGCTGTCCGATCGTAGGCGTTCTCCAGCACCGCCAGGCCGCCCACGATCTTGCCTGTCGTCTGGACCATGCAGCGGGCTACCCGGGGCATCAGCTCCGCCAGCCCGCGGGTACCGTGGCTGTGGATGGCTTGGGCGCCGTGCCGCTTGCCCAGCCCGATCGCGCAGATCTTGGCCAATCCGCTCTCGACCGGCCCGCGGAAGTCGGTGTGCGGCTTCACGCGGTTCACCACCAGGACGTGGTCGGCCTCCAGGGCGGTGGTGCTCATGAACACCGGCAGCCCGTTCTCGAGCTGGCCGATCTGGCGCACCTCCATGCTGGAAACTACGGGCATGCCCATCGTGTCCGCCGTGATGCCGTAGCCTGCCAGCACCTCGAGCTGCCCCTCGGCCGTGGCGCCGCCGTGGCTGCCCATCGCGGGCAGGATGAACGGCTCGCCGCCCGCGGCGCGGACGGCCTCACCGCACGCTCGCAAGAGGGCCGGCAGGTTGGCGATACCCCGGCTGCCCGCCGTGATCGCCACGCGCCCGCCTGGCGTCACACGGCCGCTGAGCGGCGTGAGCTCCGTCCGCACGTGCCGCGGCAGGTCGTCGAGCGGGAGCTCGGGTACCTCCTCCGGCGCGTACACCCGGCGGGTCGGGTACATCGTCGGGAAGGGCAGCCCGACGTCGGCTTCGAGGTCCGCGGGAATGACGACAGCCATACACTCATCCTACGACGCCACGCCAAGGCTTGCTCTCGACTGCCGGAGCCGGGCGCTACAGGTGTCGGCCCTGCCAGGAGGCTCAGAGGGCGAGGCGGTGCAGGAGGGCGAGCGCCTCCTGCTCGGGGGTACCCACCAGGCGCTCGCGGCGGCGCTCTGCGCCCTCGGCCCGGCCGACGCCCGCGACCACGGTGGCCGAGCCCTTCAGGCCGAGCTGCTCCGGGTCGACGTCCAGGTCGCTGGCGGCCCAGGTGGTCACACCTGTCTGCCCGGCCAGGGCGCGTAGTCTCGCCACGTCCACGAAGCGCGGCTCGTTCGCGCCACTCTTCACCGAGACGACCGCCGGCACGGGCAGTCGCAGCCACTCGTAGCCTCCCGGCAGCTCGCGTCGGACCTCGAGGCGCCGCCGGGCCGGATCGAGGCGCAGCTCCGTCGCGTAGGTCGCCTGCGGTACGTCCAGCCACTCCGCCAGCCCGGCCGGGACCTGGCCGGTCGCGCCGTCGGAGGACTCTTCGCCGCATAGCACGAGGTCGACACGGCCAATCTTGCGGATGCCGGCGGCCAGCGTCAGCGAGGTCGGCAGCGTGTCTGCTCCTCCGAAGGCGCGGTCGCTGAGCAGGTAGGCGTGGTCGGCCCCGGCCGCGAGCAGGAGGTGGAGGTACTCGACCGCCATGGGTGGGCCCATGGAGAGCAGGAGGACCTCGCCTCCGTGGCCGTCGCGCAGGGCCAGCGCTGCCTCCAGGGCGTTCATGTCGGAGGGGTTCACCTCGGAGCGCACGTTGGCGCGGATGAGCGTACGCGTCTCCTCGTCAACGCGCACCTCCTCGGGCCGGGGGACGACCTTGGCGCACACCACAAGGCGCAGGTGGCGGAGCCGCCCGTTGCGACGCCCCTCAGCGGCCACGCTGCTTCACCCGCTTCCGTTGCCCGCGGTGGCGCTCGCGCGCAGCCGTTCGATCAGCGGCGGCAGCACGCGCCTGAAGTCGTCGACCACGCAGTAGTCGGCATCCTCGAAGATCGCCGCCTCCGGGTCGGTGTTGATCGCCACCACCGTCCCGGCGTGCTTGATGCCCACAGTGAACTGCATCGCCCCGCTCGCCCCGCACACGATCGCCAAGTCCGGCCGCGTGACGTAGCCCGTCTGCCCGATCTGCCGCTCCCGGTCGATCCAGCCCTTGTCGACGGCGACGCGGGTGGCGCCGACCTCGCCCCCCAGCTCCAGCGCCAGGCGCTCCAGCAGGCTGAAGTCGCCCTGCACGCCGCGCCCGCCGACCACGACCACTTTCGCCCGCGTCAGGTCCACCTGGGCTTGAGTCACGCGCTCGATCACGTGGACCCGGGTATCCCGGCGGCGGAGGGTAACAGGCAGACGCTCGACGCGCCCGCTCCGCCGCGCATTGGGGCGGGGCGGAGCGAAGACGCCCGGCCGCACGGTGGCCATCTGGGGCCGGTGGACGGGGCACTTGATGGTGGCTGTCACGCCGCCGCCGAAGCCGGTGGTGTGGCCTAACAGCACGTCGGTGCCCGGCTCGATCTCCAGGCCGGTGCAGTCAGCGGTGAGCCCGGTCCGCAGCCGCACGGCCAGGCGACCGGCCAGGTCGCGCCCGTCCGGTGTCGCCCCCAGTAGGAGGATGGACGGCCTCCGGGCCAGGACGGCGTCGGTCAGGACCCGGGCGAACGGTTCGGTCGAGTAGCTGCCCAGGCGGTCGTCCTCGGCGACGAGCACGGCGTCCGCCCCGTGGGTGATGGCCGCGTGGGTCACGGCATCCAGGCCCCGCCCGGCCGCCACGCCGACGAGCTCCGCCCCGAGCTGGTCGGCCAGGGGGCGGGCCGCTCCGAGCAGCTCGAGCGAGACGCCTTCCAGGCGACCGCCCGCGGCCTCCAGGTACACCCAGACACCACGCGCGTCAGCGGCCGCGTACCAGGATGGGATCACGCCACGCTCCCCGCCAGAGACGGCTCGGCTACCGGCACCGCGGCCAGGCGCACCAGCTCGGCCACGTCCATGATCTTCAGCGCGGCGCCGCTCCCTCGCGCCGCGTCCTCCAGGCAGGCGATGCAGTGGGGACAGGCCGTTACCAGGATCTCGGCGCCCGTCCGCGCTGCCTGGCTCACCCGGAGGTCGCCGAAGCGCTCGCCGCTGGCCGTCTCCAGCCACATCCGGCCGCCTCCCCCACCGCAGCACAGGCCTTGCGGTCGGGCCTCCTCCATCTCGACCAGCGCGAGGCCGGGGATCGCCGCCAGGAGCTCCCGCGGCGCCTCATACTCGGCGTTATGCCGCCCCAGGTAGCACGGGTCGTGGAAGGTGGCCACGGCCGGCACGGCGTAGTCCAGTTGGAGCCGGCCTTCGTGCACGAGGCGGCTGAGGTACTGCGTGTAGTGCAGCACCTCGACGCTCCCGCTCAGGGCGGGGTAGTGGTTGCGGAAGGTGTCGAAGCAGTGTGGCGAGGTGGTCACGATCGTCCGGGCCCCCGCCTCACGCAGCAGGCGCGTGTTCTTCTCCACCAGCACGCCCAGGTACTCGAGCTGCCCCAGGCTGAGCGCCGCGTCGCCGCAGCACGGCTCGTCGTCGCCGAGCGTCCCGAAATCCACGCCGCAGGCGAGCAGCGTCTCGGCGATGGCCCGCGCGACCTTCCGCGTGCGAGGGTCGTAGCTGGCCGTGCAGCCCACGTAGAAGAGCACCTCGTCGCCCGGCTGGAAGCGCCTCACCTCGAGGCCCCTGGCCCAGTCTGAGCGCCTGGAGGGTGGCTCGCCCCACGGGTTCCCATCTCGATGGAGCTGCCACATGACCGAGCTGAGGCCGGCGGGTTGGGCACGGCTCTGCCACGCCATCTGCCGCAGCGGCCGGATCACGTCGGACACGCGGACGCCCCGCGGACAGAGCACCTCGCACGCCGCGCAGGTGGTGCACAGCCAGAGGTCGGCCGCATGGCCGTCAAGTCCGAGCTGCGCGCGGTGCACCAGCTTGCGCAGGTTGAGGGGCTCGGCGCGGACGAGGCCCCAGGGACAGGTGGCGGTGCAGACGCCACACTGGAAGCAGGGCGAGGCCGCTCCGCCCGTCACCTCCACCACTCGCTCCCAGGCCCCCCAGTCCAGCTCGATGGGGGCGCTCACGGCCAGGGTGGCGCTCACGCTTCGCCTCCCGCGCTCACCGGCACGCGCACCCGGCGCTGGACCACCGCGTCCATCTCGCGCAGCTTCGCCGCGAACAGCTTCCCCTCGGACGCCGAGACCCACTGGAGCTGCAATCGCTCTGGCGCAATCCCCTTCTGGGCGAACTTCTTCTGCCACAGGTTGAAGCGCTTGAGCGTCTGCAGGTTGGCGTTGATGTAGTGGCAGTCGCCGATCCGGCACCCGGTGACGAGGACGGCGCCGGCGCCTCGCTCGAACGCCCGGGCGACGAACTTCTCGTCCACGCGGCCGGAACACATGGTCCGGATCACGCGCGAGGACGGCGGGTACTGCAGTTTCTCCACGCCGGCCTGGTCGGCGCCCGCGTACGAGCACCAGTTGCAGGCGAAGACCAGCACCTTCTCCGCGGCATCGCGGGCCAGGGCGGCGTCGATCTGCGCCAGGATCTGCTCGTCCGTGAACGAGGGCATCTCGATCGCGTCGAAGTTGCAGGTCGCGGCGCACGTCCCGCAGCCCTGGCAGGCGGCCTCGATGACCTGGGCGATCCCTCGCGGCTTCCCCTCGTAGGGGGCGGTCATCTGGATCGCGTTGAAGGGGCACACACGCACGCAGATGGTGCAGCCGGTGCACGGGTCGGCGTGGATGCGGGCGACGATCGGCTCCTTCACCACGCGGTCCTGGGCGAGCAGCGCCCCGGCCTTCGCCGCCGCGGCGGTCCCCTGGCTGATGCTCTCGGCCACGTCCTTGGGCGCCTGTGCCGCCCCGGCCAGGAAGATGCCGGGCGAGCCGGCCTCGACCGGACCCAGCTTGGGGTGCTTCTCCAGGAGGAAGCCGTCCAGGCTGCGCGACACCTTGAGCTGCGAGAAGATCGGCTCGTCGCGGGGCTGCAGCCCCACCGCCAGGACCAGGGTGTCGGTAGGGAAGCGGACCGTCTCACCCAGCAGTTCGTCGGGTGTCGTGACCACGCCGTCCTCGTAGGTGATGGCCTCCTGGGGCGGCCGCTCCGAGTCGTAGCGGATGAACTGCACCCCCGCCCGCATCGCCTCTTCGTACAGCTGCTCGGCGTCCCGGCTGAAGGTGCGGATCTCGCGGTAGAGCACCCGCACGCGCTTCCCGGCGCGGCGCAGCGCCAGCGCCTGGCCGATCATGGAGGTGCAGCAGTAGCGCGAGCAGCCCTGCTCGCCCACCCGCGATCCGACGCAGCCGACGAAGGTCACGTCGTCGCCCAGGTGGTCCACCCTGCCGTTGGGCGAGCGCTGGAGCGCGGTCTCCATTGCCAGCCGCTGCTCGAGCTCCAGGTTGGTCAGGACGCGCGGGTCCTGCCCGTGGCCGAACTCGGTCGGCTGGTACGGCGTGGCGCCGGTCGCCAGCACGACCGCGCCGACCTCCAGCTCGGCGCCAGACGCGAGCCGAACGTTGTAGTGGCCGATGTGGCCGCCGATCGTCTCCACCTCGGTGCCAGCGTGGACGCGCACACCACTAGACGCCACCTGCTGGCGCAGCGTCGCCAGGAGCTCCGCGGCGGGCCGCGCTCGCGGCGAGAGGTGGTGGAGCCGCGAGACGGTGCCGCCCAGCTGGGGCTCCCGCTCGACCAGGTGGGTCTCCACGCCTTGCCGCGCCAGGCTCGCCGCCGCGCTCATGCCGGCCACGCCGCCACCCACCACCAGTGCGCGCTGTACCACCGGCTGCTCCATCTTCGCCAGCGGCTCGAGCCTCCGCGCCTTCTCGACACCCATGCTCACCATGTCGATCGCCTTGAGCGTGGCCGCCGGCCGCTCGTGCTTGTGCACCCAGGACGACTGGTTGCGGATGTTCGCCATCTCCACCAGGTACGGGTTCAGCCCCGCCTTCAGGCAGGTGCGCTTGAAGGTGCCCTCGTGGGTCTTCGGCGAGCACGCCGCGATCACCAGCCGGTTGAGCTGGCGGTCCTTGATGACGTCGGCGATCGCCTGCTGGGTGTTGCCGGCGCAGGCGAACATCACCTCCTCGGCGTGGACGACGCCCGGCAGCCCGGCGGCGAACTGGATGACGTTGGGCACGTCGACGGTCCCGGCGACATTGCTGCCGCAGTCGCAGACGAAGACGCCTATGCGCTCCGGCTCACCCTCCGGGCGCGGGTCGGGCACCGGCTCGTCCACCCAGGAGCGCTGCCCGACGTGCGCCAGCGCCTTGGCGGCCGCCGCGCTCGCCTCGGTCACGGTGTCCGGGATGTCCTTCGGCCCGGCGGCGCACCCGGCCACGTACACGCCCGGGCGCGTGCTGGTGACCACGCCCCCCTCGCGCTCGACGGCCTGGAAGAAGCCGTCCGCGTCCAGTGCCACTCCCAGCGTCTGGGCCAGGCTCGCTACGCCGTCGGCCGGCTGGATCGCCGTGGCCAGGACGACCATGTCGAACGCCTCGAGCTGGCGGCGGCCGGTGTGCGTGTCCTCGTAGAGCACCTGGAGCTGCCCGTCCACCGGCGTGATGCGCGCCGGCCGGGTGCGCACGAAGCGCACGCCCGCCTCTTTGGTGCGCGCCCAGAAGCCTTCGAAGCCCTTCCCGTACGCCCGCACGTCCATGTACATGACGGTCACGTCCGGGATGCCGTGGTCGACCGCCTGGTAGGCGTGTTTGATGGAGTACATGCAGCACACCCGCGAGCAGTAGCGGAAGTAGCGCACGTCACGGGAGCCGACGCACAGCACGAAGAGGAGGCGCCGCGGGTGCGCGCCGTCGGATGGACGGACGATCTCGCCGTCGCTCGGCCCGGTCGCCGCCAGCAGGCGCTCGAACTCCAGCGCATCCAGGATGTCGGGGTGGCGGCCGTAGGCGAACTCGCTCAGGGCCGCCGCGGGCATGGTCTCGAACCCCGTGGCGACGATCACCGAGGCCACGCTTCGCTGGAGCTCCTGCACCAGCGGCTGGCTGAAGTCGATGCACTTGGGCGGGCACGCGGCCACGCAGCGGGCGCACGGCAGGTAGTTGGGCGGGTCGTTCAGGCAGTGGTCGATGTCGACGGTGTAGGCGCCAGGGACGGCCTGGGGGAACGGCGTGTAGATCGCCTTGCGCGTGGCCATGCCGTGGTCGAACTCGCTCGGCAGCGCCACCGGGCAGGCCTCGAAGCAGAGGTTGCAGCGGGTGCATTCGTTCGTGACGAACCGCGCCCGCTGGCGAATGGTGGCGGTGAACGCGCCGGCCTCGCCGTCCAGGCCGATGACCTCGGCGTTCGCCAGGACCTCGACGTTCGGGTGCTCGCCGACCTCGGAGAGCTTGGGCGCCTCGATGCAGATCGAGCAGTCGAGGGTGGGGAAGTTCTTGTCGAGCGCCGCCATGCGGCCGCCGAGCGAGGGCGACTTCTCCACCAGGACGACGCGCGCGCCGGCCTCAGCCAGGTCGAGCGCTGCCTGGATCCCCGCGACTCCGCCGCCGATGACCAGCACCTGGTTCGCCGTTCCAACTGCGGGCGGCGGGTGCTGGTGGGCTCGGGTGGCGCCGGGAGATCGCCGGTCGTCGCTCATCCGCGCCTCTTCTTGCGACCCATGGCCCGGGGGGCGGGGGCGGCGGCTCGCGCGCCTGCCTCGAATCCCACCCGCAGCGCCCGCAGGTTCAGGTCGACGGTCTGCGGCCGCACGCTGGTTCGGACTGCCTCTTCGAGGGCCGCCAGGGAGACTACCTCTGTTGACGCCGAGAGGCAGCCCAGCAGGACCATGTTGGCGACGATGCGCCGGCCGAGCTGCTCGGCCAGGCGCGTGGCGGGGATGGCGTGCTGCCGCCCGTCCCAGGCCAGCGTCACGAGGTCGGGGTCGAACAGGAGCACGCCATCCTGGGCCAGGGTCGGCAGGAAGCTGCTGCCCGCTTCCTGGGACATGACCGCCAGGATGGCCGGCCGCGTCACCTCGGGGAAGTCGATGGGCTCGTCGGCCAGCACCACGTCCGCGTTGCAGGCGCCGCCGCGGGCCTCGGGCCCGTACACCTGGGTGAAGAGCGCCTCCCGCCCGTCGTAGAGGGTGGCGGCCTTGCCGAGCAGGTAGCCGGCCAGGATGACGCCCTGGCCCCCGAAGCCGGCGAGCCGGACCTCCGTCCGCGTCACGCGCGCACCGCCTCGCGGACCAGGCCGTTCGGCGTCGCCCGTACGTGGGGGCCGCGCTCGACGTCGGCGAAGACGCCCAGCGGCAGCGGCTGCGTCTTCGACATCGCCACCATCGCGTCTTCCACGTCGATGCTCCGGTCCACCACACCCCGCGAGCGGTAGAACTGCATCTCGTCCAGACCTTCGCCCAGGTCGTTGCCCTTCCCGAACCCGACCGGGCAGGGCGAGAGCACCTCGACGAAGCGGAACCCGTGCAGCCGCAGCGCCCGCGCAAACGTGTCGCCGAGCTGGCGCAGGTGGAGCGAGGTCCAGCGTGCCGAGTAGACCGCGCCGAGCGCGACGGCCAGGTGCTGGAGGTTGAGCGGCTGGTCGCGTGCTCCGGTCGGCGTCGTGGTCGTGATCGAGCCGACGGGTGTCGTCGGACCCGCCTGGCCGCCGGTCATGCCGTAGTTGAAGTTGTTGACGCAGATGACCAGCAAGTCCACGTTGCGGTGGGCGGCGTGGAGGAAGTGGTTTCCGCCAATGGCGAAGAGGTCGCCATCACCGCTGAAGACGACCACGTGCAGGTCCGGGTTGGCCAGCTTGAGCCCCGTGGCGAAGGGGATGGCTCGCCCGTGGGTGGAGTGGAAGGAGTCCGCGTTCACGTAGCCCGCCACGCGGCCGGTGCAGCCGATGCCAGAGACGACCGCGAACCGGTCCAGAGGGAGGCCGGTGTCGTGCACGGCGTTGACGAAGCTGGCCATGATCGAGCCGAGGCCGCAGCCGGGGCACCAGATGTGGGGCAGGCGGTCCGCTCGCAGCAGGGGGTCGATGGGATGGGCGCTGCTGATGATCTCGCTCACACGCGCTCCTCGATGGCCTGCGCGATCAGCTCGGGCGGCAGCAGGCGGCCGCCGCCGTGGGTCACCCGGCCGACCGGGCGGGCGCAGTGGCGCTCGACCTCGCGCGCCATCTGCCCCAGGTTGCACTCGGCCACGACGATCCTGGCGCGCTGCGCCAGGTCCGCGACGGTCGTGCTGGGGAACGGCCAGAGGGTGACCAGTCGAAGCAAGCCGGCCCGGGCTCCTCGCGCGCGCGCGCTCCGCACCGCCTCGCGGGCCGACCGTGCCGTGCTGCCATACGCCACGACCACGACGTCCGCGTCGTCCAGCCAGAGGCGCTCGAGCAGCGTGATCTCTTCGGCGTGCTGGAGCACCTTCTGGCTCAGCCGCCGCACCAGCTCGTCGTGGACGTCGGCGCTGTTCGTGGGATAGCCGCGCTCCGTGTGGGTGAGGCCCGTCACGTGGATCCGGTAGCCCTCGCCGGCGTGGACCATGGGCGGGACCAAGTCGGGCCCGGGCTCGAACGGCAGCAGCCCATCGCCCGGTGGCGCCTTCGGCCGCGGGCGCCCCAGGAAAGGGATCTGCTCGGCGGCGGGAATGCGCACGCGCTCGGTGAGGTGGCCGACGGTCTCGTCGGCCATGAGCAACACCGGCACGCGCAGGCGGTCGGCCGTGTTGAACGCCAGCACGGTGAGGTCGAACATCTCCTGCGGGGAGGCGGGAGCGTACGCGACCGGCTCGTAGTCGCCGTGCGAGCCCCACTTGGCCTGCATCACGTCCGCCTGGCTGGTCTGCGTGGGGAGCCCGGTGGAGGGACCGGCCCGCTGCACGTCGACGACCACGCACGGCGTCTCGGTGAGCATGCCCCAGCCGATGTTCTCCTGCAGCAGCGAGAAGCCCGGGCCGGAGGTGGCGGTCATGGAGCGCGCGCCTCCCCAGGCCGCGCCCAGCACGGCGGCCATGCTGGCCAGCTCATCCTCCATCTGCACGAACGCGCCTCCCACCTCGGGCAGCCGCCGGGCGAGGTGCTCGGCGATCTCGGTGGAGGGCGTGATGGGGTAACCCGCGAAGAAACCGCAGCCGGCTGCCAGCGCCCCTTCGGCACAGGCGACGTCCCCGCTCATGAAGTGGTCGCCCGTGAGCACCCGCTGCTGGAGCCGGCCCACCGTCATGCCGCGGCTACCTCCAGCGTGAAGATGGCGAGCTCCGGGCAGACGAGCGTACAGAAGCCGCACTGCACGCAGGCGTCCTCCTTGCCAGCCGCGACGACCGGGTAGCGGTACCCTCGGGCGTTCAGCCGCCGCGATTCCTCCAGCACCTGCTCCGGGCAGAACTCGATGCAGAAGCGGCAGCCCTTGCAGCGGTCGGGGATCACGTGCACCTCGCCGCGCGGACGGACGATCCGCGCGCGGTCGATGGGCAGGCGGGCGGCGGGGCACGCGGGCCCCATCCGCGAGGAAGCAGGGCGAACACTGGCCCCCGTGCTCCGCCCCTCAGCAAGCACGCGTGAGGCGCTCACGACACCCACGGCCCCTCGTCCTCCTCGTGGGAGATGGGAGCGAGCAGATTGAGCTGGCGCGCCAGGCGGATGAGCCCGTCGGCTGGGTAGCGGCGATGCCCGCCGAGCGTGCGAACGTAGGGCAGGCGATCCTGGCGCGCCCAGCGCGAGATGGTGGCCGACGACACGTGCAGCAGCGCGGCCACTTCCTTGGACGAGAGGTAGGTCGTCGTATCCCCCACTGGCTTGCCGAGCGGTTCGCGCTTCGTTCCCTGAGCGAGCAGCTACGTGGGCTGTGCTTGTGCCGCCTCGGGTCGAACGATGGCCCACCTGATACCCCGCTCGGCTCGCGCGAGCTGGGCGGTTCTCCCCGATTGTCCGAATTGTCAGCCTCGTACGCCTTGAGCGAATGATGCAGGTGCATCATTTCTGCCGCCCGGCCAGGCGAAATGGTGCACACGCACCATGCAGACACCGCGATGGCGCGGGACGCTGGCAGCACCACAGGAGTGGGGAGGCGGACGTGTCTGCTGGGACTATTCCGCTGCTGCAGCAGGGAACGGTGTGTGCCTGCTGTGCGCGCCAGCTCGCTGGCGACGCCAACACCGCCGTGCTGGGCGACCTGAGCTTCCACGCGGCCTGTGTGCCGCGGTGCGAGCTGTGCGGCGGCAGCCTCGCCGCGAGCATCGCCGCCGATTGGAGCTACCAGGTGCTGGTCGTGTCGTCCCCGTATGGCTACGAGCAGGTGCCGTACGAGTACCGCTGCGCAGCCTGCCGGGAATCCACGCTGTTAGGCGAGCCAAGCGCGCAGGACTGAAGCCGTACAGGTCATCTCCACGTATCGCCGCGATGGTGCGGCACCCTCGACGAGGAGGAAGCGGATGCAGCCTGTTCCGATGGCCGCGGTGATCGACGGACGCGTCTACGACACGGACGCGGCGACGTTGATCGCCCATGATGGCTACTGGCAGGGCCAGAATCTTGAACGCCCGGGCCGAACAACGTACCTGTTCCGCATGCCCGACGGTACGTACTTCCTCGAGCAGCGGACGGCCTGGCACATCGAGGAGGACCACATCGAGCCACTCACGTCCCTGGAGGCGCTCCAACTCTACGAGGAGCTGCCGGTCCGCGAGGCGCCCTTCTCGCCCGGGGTCCCCATCCGGGTGGGCGGCTGAGTCTGGCACGCACGTCTCAGGCCACCCCTCACTCGCTCCGCAGGAGCGGGTGAGGGGCTCGAAGGGGACGCGCATACCCGCCAGCCGATGCTGGCCGGGGCCGGCGAGCGACCGGACCCACCCGCGCGGGTGGGCTGAAGACCACCCACCGGGGTCTGGCGCCGTGCCCCAAGAGGTGGACGCTGGTCAGTGGGAGGAGGGGAGAACGCCAGGTCCGTGGACACGCTGGCTCCAGCACGGCGGGGAGCACCCCTGGGACTGGGCGAGCCGCTGGCGGCCAGGCGCGCCGGAGGCGCCGCCCGGCGGGGTGGGACCGGCACGCTCCCAGCCGGCGGTACGCGGGACGCGGGCATGCTCTCGGCCCAGTCGGCACGGGCCGAGTTGATGTGGGAGTTCGATCGCCTCTTCAGGCACACCAGCGACGCCGTTTTCGCCGTCGGGCCCGACCTCCGCATCGCCTGGTGGGGCCCCCGTGCAGAAGAGCTGCTGGAGATCCCCGCCTCCGCAGCGCTGGGCCGGCCCTGTTTCGAGGTGGTGCGGGGGCAGCACCTGGGAGGACAGGCGCGCTGCTGGCCGGGCTGCTGGGTCATGCAGGCGGCGCGCACGGGCCAGTGCGTGGCACCGTTCCGGCTGGACCTCGCCGATGAGCAGGGCATCATGCGCTCCTACACGCTCGGTGTGATGGCGGGCCTTCGGTGGCAGTACCTCATCCACGTGCTCCGCCCGCAGGACGCGGGCGGCCAGGCCGGCCCACAGGACGGGCCCGACGGGGGCCGGCGGCTCCAGGACCCGCGTGGGGCGCGGGTCGCGCACCTCTCAGCCCGCGAGCGACAGGTGTTGCTGCTCGTCGTCGAGGGCGCGACCAGCCGCGAGATCGCCGCCCGCCTCTCCATCAGCTACACCACCGCCCGCAACCACGTCCAGAACGTGCTGGCCAAGCTAGGCGTCCACCGCAAGGTGGACGCCGCGATCCTGGCAGTCCACGCCGGCCTGGAGCCAGCCTCGCCAGCCCCCGAGACGGGTTAGGGTCTCACCCCCAGCCACGCCTGGAACTCGCGCGCGAGGACGGCCGGGTCTTCCAGGAAGAAGGCCGTCTTCGGCTGCTCCGTTCCCACCGGGACGCGCACCAGGATCGGCCCGTCCGCCTGTCGCGCCCAGGCCAGCGCTTCCCGCAGCGCCGCGGGGGAGCTCACCACGTCCCGAGCCTCCGCCCAGCCGCAGGCCCGGGCCACGCCGCACAGGTCGACATCCCGCGCCGCGGTCGGCTGGCCACCCGTCGCCAGGTACACGCCGTTGTCCAGAACGACCGCCACCAGCTTCCGCGGCTTGAGGTGACCCGTGGTCGCCAGGGCGGAGAAGCCCATCAGCAGCGAGCCGTCCCCCTCCACCACCACCAGCTTCTCGTGCCGCGGGTTCGCCTCCAGCCCCAGCGCCAGCCCCAGGCCGAGCGGCAGCGTCTGCCCCATCGCGTCGAGGCTGTAGAGGTGGTTCGGCTTCCTGCCGACAGCGGCGATCATCTCACGGATCGTCCCACCCAGCGTCAGCACCACTGGCTGGCTTGGGAAGGCCGCGTCGATCAGGCGGAGTGCGTCGGGTCGCTGCAGCATGGCTCGGCTACGTGCCTCGCGCTCCCGTGTCTCGGCAGGTGCGCACGCGGGCCGCCCTGGCGCTCCATCCTGCGAGACCGCTGCCCACGTGCTCAGCCTCCCATCAGGTTCACCAGCACGAAGACCGGGCGGTGGGTGGTCTGGGCGAACTCATAGGTGCGCTGGATCGTCGACGCCCAGTCGCCGAGCGGCGTACGCGCGTCGAGCTGCACCCAGCGCACGTGCGCCGCGTCCAGCAGCGCCTCCGTCCGCTCGCTGATCGTGTGAATCATCGAGTTGTACTCGCCCGGCCCGCCGCGTCGCGTGACCACGCCGAAGATCGGTACGTGGTACGGCTGCGGGAACGTGAGCAGCGAGGTCAGCAGGTTGCCCACGCCGTTGTCCTGGAAGATCATCACTGCCCGCCGGCCGGCCAGGGCCAGGCCCGAGAGGATGGAGATGCCCTCCTCCTCGCGCGGGATTGGGAACACCCGCCGGCCCGGCTTCGCGCCCGGCCCGTCCAGGAAGTGCCCCAGCACCAGCTTCAGGGTGCTGCTCGGCAGGTGCAGCACGAACTCAGGGTCGATCGCCTGGATGCCCGCGACGACCGCCTGGCTGCGCTGCTCGTACGTGGCGCTCACGCCAGCCATGGTAGTCGAGCCGCGCTCGGTCAATTACGTCGGGAGCCCTTCCCAGCGGCGCACCAGGTCCAGGTGGATGCCAAACTGGTCGAGGATCTTCGTGACCGTGTGGTCCACCAGCTCCGCCACCGTCGTCGGCCGGTGGTAGAACGCCGGCACCGGTGGCAGCACCACCGCGCCAGCCTCTGTGACGAGCTGCATGAGCCGGAGGTGTCCCAGGTGGAGGGGTGTCTCTCGCACCACCAGCACCAGCCGGCGCCGCTCCTTCAGGCACACGTCGGCGGCGCGCGCGATGAGGGTGTCGTTGTAGCTGTTGGCGATGGTCGAGAGGGACTTGATGGAGCAGGGAGCGACCACCATGCCGTCGGTCACGAACGTGCCGCTGGCGATGGAGGCGCCGACGTTCCTTTCGTCGTGCTGGACGTGGGCCAGCGCCACCACGTCGTCCGGGTCGCGGTCCATCTCGTACTCGATCGTCTTGCGCGCCGCGCGACTCAGGATGAGGTGGATCTCGACGGCCGTCTGGGCGCGGAGGACCTCGAGCAGGCGGACGCCATAGTGGGGCGCGGACGAGCCGGACAGCGCCACGATGAGGCGCCGAGGGCGGGATGTGGTGGGCGTGTCGTCTGGCACCTACGCGCTTCGCGCTTCCCGCGCTCGTGAGATGCGCACGCGGGCCGCACTCGCGCCCGCGCGCGCCAGGCTTCGAGCCACGGGCTGAGTGTACTCGGCCGGCTCACGCCGGGCCCTGCCGACTCTGCGCCCCCTCATCCTGCCATGCGGCCGACGGCACACGACCTCAACGAACGGCAGCCCGAGCCTGGCGCGCTCACTTCCTTGGGCGGTGAAGGGCGCGCGTATCCGCCGTGACTCGACCCACCGCGTCGGTTGCTCCACACGTTCGGAGCAGCTCCTGGACGACCTCGAGGAACCAGCCGTCCAGCGCCGGGCCGGCGTGCGCTGGTGGCTGCTGGGGCAGCTCGCCCGGCGCGAACAACCCCACCTCCCGCACGTCGTCCCCGGGTGCTGGCTGGCCGCCCGTCACCCGGCCGTCGTAGACGACCATCAGGACGCCGAGTCCGGCACGGGAGTAGACGCCACGCACGCCGTCGAGGGTGACCTCGAGCCCGGTCTCCTCCCGCACCTCGCGGATGGCGGCGTCCTCCGCCGATTCGTCGACCTCGACGTACCCGCCGGGCGGGGCCCAGAAGCCCTGGAGCGGAGGCACCCCCCGACGCACGAGCAGCAGCCGCTCGCGGTCGCGCGCCAGGGCGAGGGCCACCGGGGCGGGGTTGCGGTAGACCACCAGCCCGCACCGCTCGCACCCCGGACGCTCGCGGCCGGCCTCCCAGCGCCGCATGAGCGGGGCGCCGCAGCGGGCGCAGAACGTCGCCTCGATCATCGCCCGCCTACCCTCAGCGCTGTGAGCCTGCCGGCTCAACGAGTGGGCCAGAACGTCCGCGATCGGGTGAAGCCGGGCCCACGTGCTGAGCCCTCGAGGCGGCCGAGCGCGAGGCGCCGAGGAGGACGTCTGTCACGTACTCCAGGGAGCTCGCGCGCGGGCGAGCGATGGGGACTGCCTCGCGCCGGGTCCACACGGTCTCGGGGCGGCTCTGCAGCAGCAGCACGCCCTCCGGGAAGGGCAGGTAGCGGTCGATGGCCCACTCGATGTCCCGCGGGGCGCCGTGGTGCTGCTCGACCAGCTTGCCCAGCCGCGCCAGCTCCACCACTTCCTCATCGCGCAGGCACGGCACGAGGTGCAGGTCGGCGGGCACCGGCTCGCAGGTCACGCCGCTGGCCCGCGGAGCCGGCAAGTACTGGGTCGTCTTGGGTGAGATGGTGCGGCGGATGAGATCGAGCGTGACCTTGTCGACCCAGTACTCGTCGGGCGTCACCTCCCCGCCGACCACGCTCACACCAAGCCCCCAGCTTGCCTCGACGACGATCTTGGAACGGTCGCCGTTCAGCGGATTGAGCGTGAACAGCACGCCCGCCACGCGGGCATCGACCATCTGCTGCACGCCGACGCTCATGGAAGCGGCGACGTTGGGCACGCCCATGCGCGCGCGGTAGGCGATGGCTTGCGGCGTGTACAGGCTGGACCAGCACCGCCGCGTGTGCTCGGCCACGCCTCGGCCACCCTGCACCCACAGGTAGGTCTCCTGCTGGCCGGCGAAGCTTGCCTGGGCCGAGTCCTCGCCGGTTGCGCTGGACCGAACGGCGACCGGCGGGTCGGGCGTCCGGCAGTGTCGGGCCAGGTCTGCATAGGAGGTCAGCACCTCTGCCTCCACCTCCGCCGGTAGCGGCGTCTCCTCGATCAGGCGCCGTACCCGCCCACTGGCGGCCTCCAGGCCGGCCGTGTCCTCCGGGTCCACCGCCGCCAGGGTGTGCTGGATCGTCCAGCGGATGCCGCCCCGCTCGAGGAAGCACTCGTAGGCGTGGGTTGTCAGGGCGAAGCCCGCTGGGACACGGAGCCCCGCGTGGAGCAGCTCACCCAGGCCGGCATTCTTCCCGCCTACCAGCGGCCACGCGTCCGCCCGCAGGTCGGTGAACCACCGCACGTACGCGCTCTCAGGCATCGGTCTCTCCCACATCGCGCCCGACGGGCG
>CAYSYM010000040.1:0-35818 GCA_964435115.1 uncultured Chloroflexota bacterium
TGCTTCGTGGTGAAACCCGCGCCCGCTGGCCTAATCGTCACGGTGAATGACAGCCTCCACCTCGGCCGGAGGTGGCCTGCCCACGGGTCTCAGGCCGCCCGAGCCCCCGGCTCTGCCAGGGTCGCTTCCAGCCGGGCGGCCCCTGGTGTCGACCCCCTTGCGGCGGCTCGAGAGCGGCCGCGGCGCGGGCGGGCGTGGGGCCGTGGGGGCCGGCGCGTGGGTGCGCCTGCCGCGTCCACCGGTCGGCTTCGCACGCCGCCTGAGGCGCGGAGCGCCCTCGGCACCGCCCCACGTGGGTGGCCGCGGGGATTTGCCTTAGGCAAATCGGCGTACCGTGATGCACCTGTACCGCCGCGGCCCCCGCCGCGCCGCGCCGGCGCGTATAGGATGCGCGCATGGCTCTTTCAGCCGCGCCGAATGGACAATTGCGGACAGCGGAGGCGCCCGCCGACCACGCCGTCGTGTTCCTCACCGAACCGGAGCTGGCCGCCCGCTGGAAGGTCGAGCCGAGGACTCTCCGCCGCCTGGAGCGCGACGGGCTGCTGCGCACGGTGCGCCTGCGCGGCTCCAAACGCTACCCGATGGCCGACATCCGCCGGGCCGAGGCGGGCGAGCCAGCCACCCCGCCGGCGCCGCCCGCGATGCCCGACGTGACGTTCCGGTCGCCCACGCAGCCGGCCGCGCCGAGTGGCCCGCGCGCCGGCTACGCCATCTGCGTGGCGCACCGGAAGGGCGGCGTGGGCAAGACCACCTCGACGTTCTACTTCGCCCTGGAGTTCGCGCGGGCGGGCCAGCGGGTCATCTGCCGCGACCTGGACAGGCAGCGCTCGCTGACGCACGTCTTCCGGGACCTGGGCGCGCGGTTCGACGGCGGCGTGGCGCTGCTCACCCGGCGGATCGCGCTGGTGCCGGACGGGGTGCCGCCGCCGTTCCGGCCCGACATCGAGCTCATCGACACCCCGCCCTCGCTGGACGACTCGCTGCCGGGCGTCGAGCGCGCGGACGGCCTGATCGTGCCGGCCCTGCCGGAGCACCAGTCGCTGCGGGCGCTGGAGGACATGTTCGAGGCGCTCGACGCGAACCGCGCCCGCTATCCGTACCTGGAGACGATCGGCGTGCTGCCGAGCAAGGTGAACGCGCGCTGGCCGGAGCACACGGACGCGCTGGAGACGATCCGCAGCCTCGGCGCCGCGCACCGCGTCCCGGTCCTGGACCCCGTGCCGATCTCGCGCTTCGTGCTCAGCTACTCCAACCGCGGGCGTCCGTGGCGGGGGGCCGCGGAGCAGGTGCTGGCCCGGATCGAGGGGAGGCTCGCCCGTGCCTAGGACCCTGCTCAAGACGACGCGCCAGATCCTCGCCCAGCCCGCGGACGGGGCGCACAAGGAGACGCTGCGCGCCGAGTCGCGGCGGGCGCTGCTGCCGAACGCGCTGGTGTGCCTCCCGATGGCGGAGCTGGCCGAGACGCCGGCGCACCTGAACTCGCGCACGGACGACGACCCGACGTCACTCGCCGAGCTGGCCGAGTCGATCCGCCAGCACGGCATCCTCCAGCCGCTGGTGGTGCGGCCGCTGCAGCCCCACGAGGCGGGCGACTACGAGCTCCGCCTCAACGGGTCGGTGCACCGGCCGCGCTACGTGCTGATCGCCGGGAACCGCCGCTACAAGGCCGGCCGCATGGCCGGGCTGGCGGAGTTCCCGTGCGTCATCAAGGTGACCGACGCGGATCGGGCGTTCGTGCTCAACATCGTGGAGAACTGCCAGCGCCGCGACCTGAGCGGGAAGGAGCGGGCGCGCGCCATCGGCATGCTGGCCAGCCTCCGCGGGGAGGACGAGCGGGAGGTCCCGCTGAAGGCGATCCGGGAGCTGACCGGCCTGCACGAGTCGACGATCTCCCGCTGGGTGAAGATCGACCGCACGCCGGAGCTGCAGGCGGCGGTGGCGAGCGAGCGGCTGCCGCTCGGCAAGGCGATGAAGCTCACCAGCGCGCCGCGGGAGCATCTCCCCGCCCTGATCGACGAGGCGGTGTCGCTCAGCCAGCCGGAAATCGTGGCGCGCGTGACGGCGCTCCGGCGCGACCCGACGCTGCGCGCGGTGCGCACGGCGTCGCTCAACGAGGGGCGGGCCTTGGACGCGCTGCGGATCCTGAAGCGGATCGACGCCGTGGAGGATGAGGGCCCGGTGCGCGACCTTCTGGAGCTGGTCCGTCGCCGCGTCGACGAGCTGCTCGGGCTCGATGCCGAGGCTGCCGAGGATTTGCCTTAGGCAAATAGCCAGGGCGGGTGGAGGCGAGGCGCCACCCCGCCGCCGCTGTTAGGGAGACCGCCCGGCCACCGCGCCGACCTTCTCTCCCTAACACGGCGCCGGCCCGTGCGCTCCTCGGTCCGTCGAGGTCGTCAGGGAGCGCGCCGGCGGGCCGCCCGGCTGGCGATGGCGCGTCGCCGCCGCAGCTCGCGATGGCACCCCTCGCCGCACGTCTGCCGCGTGGAGCGGAAGGCTCCCGGCTCGGGCGCGAACACGACTCCGCACACGACGCACGGCCGCTCCGCAGGCCGCGGCGCCTGTTCGGCCAGGAGCGTGGCGGTCCCCTGGGCCACCGCCCGTCCGACCCACTCGGTGGACCGGCCGCAGGCGGCCGCCAGCTCGCGCCGCGTCCACGGGCGCCCATCCTCCAGCCCGTAGTAGCGGCGGACGACGCCGCGCTGCGGCTCGGGTAGATGCTCGAACACCTCCGGCGGCAGCCCCCGCAGCGCCGCTGCGCCCGGCCGGCCCCGCTCGCGCGCGGCGGCGCTGATCCGGGCGCGCGCGGCGGCCCGGCGCTCCTCGACCGTGGGCGCCTCGTCCGGCCGTAGCAGGCGCGCGACACCCCGCTCGAGTGCCTGGCTTACCTGCCACGTGGTGAGCCCGCCGCCGAGGTGCGCCACGATCTCGGGTTTCGTCCACGGCCGCTCGACCGCGAGGCCCGCCACCGGCAGCCCGTGGTAGAGCCGCACGATCAGCCCGCTGCGCGCGTCCAGGGCGTCGAAGGCCGCCGGGTCCCGGGCCTCGAGGGCGCGGAGCTGCTCCGTCGCCTCCCGTCCCCGACGCCGGGCCGCCGCCGTGAGCGCCGCGGCGCCGCCGCCCGCCCGGAGCGTCGCCAGGCGCCGGGCGCGGGCGCAGGCCGGCCCGCAGGTGGCCCGCGCTGAGTTGATTCCGTCGCGCACGAACCCGCGGCCGCACGCGGCGCAGGTGGCGGCCACGCCGGCGGCGGAGGCGCCGAGCAGGCCGGCCACGCCGCGGCGCAGAAGCTTCTCCACCCGGCCTCGGGCGAGCCCCGTCCGCTCCATCAGCTCGCGCAGGCTGCGCGGGCGCTCGTCGGCCGGGTCGAGCCCGTAGTACAGCCGCACCAGCTCCCGCTCCGGCGCCGGCAGGCCCTGGAAGGCGGCCGCATCGAGCGCCCGCAGCGCCGTCACCAGCCGGTCGTAGTCGGCCCGCCGCCGCCGGGCGGCCGCGCTGATCTGCGCCCGCACGGCGGGACGGGTGGCGGTGCGCAGGTCGAGGCCGAGCTGGTGGCGCCGGGTTCGGGCACAGTCGGGGCCGCACGTCTTCGCGCGCGGCCCGTGGGACGCGGAGAAGAAGCGCACGCCGCACACCACGCAGGTGGCCGGCGTCCGCGGCCTGGGCACCCCGAGCCGCGCCAGGAACGCCGCCCGGTCCGCCGGGTCGAGCGAGCGGTACCAGGCGCGCTGGCGCGCTGCCTGCCGACGGCCCATCGCCCGCTTGGCGGCCTGCCAGCGGGGGTCGAGGCGGGTCTCCAGGCGCAGCCGGCGACCGCGCGTCCAGGCGGACCGCTGCTCGAAGGTGAGCGAGCGAGCCAGCTCCGTCGCGCGCTCGTAGTACGGGCGAAGCACCTGCAGGGCGTGGCGGCGCAGCTGCTCGGTGAGCGTGGGCGCGACCAGACCGTGCGTGGCGGCGAGCCCGAAGAGCGCGCGGTACTCGTCGGCGGTGACCTCGTGGGTGCGCCAGACGTGGTTGGCGAGGAAGCGATACCAGCGGCCGCAGATGTGGCACTGCACGCGCTCACCGTCGGTGGCGAGCGTCCCGAGCGCGCCGTAGAGCGGCCCGTCCCAGTCGCCGAGCGCCGGCAGTGCCCGAGCGGCCCGCGGCGCCGGCTGCGGACGGGGAGGCGGAACGCGCTGGCGGGTCCGGCGGGCCCCCGCCACTGGGTCCCCGCGTCCGTGCTTTGCCGTCGCTCGTCGGCGCCTCCCGCCCATTCTGCGCTTCAGCGACGCCGGCGCGGGCGTGTCGGCGGGGCCACCAGGTAGGCGGACAGCGCGTCTCGGGCGGCGCGGACCGCAGCCAAGTCGGCGTCGCTCAGCGGTGCGTCGAGCCGCCTGATCGCCTCGACGGTGCGCGTGAGGGCGCGGATGGTCACCGCTGGGTCGGGCGCGTCGCGTTGGGCCGCTCGCGGCGCACCCGCTTGGTCCCTCCCATCAGCCACATCCGGGGAGGTGCCGGCGCCCCGGGCGCCGCCGCGCAGGCGCCGGATGTCTTGGACCGTCCGCAGCCGACCCTTGCGTGCCCCATCGAGGGCCGCCGCCTTCAGGTCACGGGGCAGGCGCTGCAGCTGCCCGGCGGCGGTCGGGGTGAGCACCTGGGCGCGCACCATGGCGGCCACCTCGTCGTCGCGCGCGACGCGTAGCAGCTCCGCGACGTCCGAGAAGCTGCGCCCGGTGCGGCGGGCGATCTCGCGCGCCGACCAGGCCTCCTCCTCGTGCAGCCGCACCACTGCGGCCATCACCTCCGCGCGGCTGAGGTCCTGGCGGGCGAGGTTCTCGGTGAGCGCGTCGGCGAACGCCTCGCGGTCGGTGGCCTCCTCAACGGTGCACGGCAGCGCCGCCACCCGGCCGGCGCCGGCGGGGTCGCCGCGCTCCCGCACCAATTGCGCAGCGCGCAGGCGGCGCGAGCCGGCGACGGTGACGTAGTGGCCCGGGCGCTGTCCATCTCGGCGCACCAGCAACGGCTGCAGGAGCCCGCGCTCGGCGATCGAGTCGGCCAGCTCATCGAGCCCCTCGAAGCTCTTGCGCGGGTTGTCCGGGGAGGGCGCGATCCGCTCGATGGGCACCAGCACGGCGCCCGGCACCGGGCTGAAGGACGCCTCCGCGGCGGCCGCCTGCTCGGCCGCGGTGATGGCCCCCTCGCCGGTGGCCGCCAGCAGCCGGTCAGCCAGCGAGGGCGGGTGTGCGCGCTTCTTCGAGGGCATGGCGGAATAGCTCCTGGGCCGGCAGGTCGTACTCGGGGGCGTCCAGCTCGCAGGCGGCGACGCGGGCGCGGCGCGGCACCGGCGGCAGCACCAGCAAGGGCGGCCGCTGGCGTGCGGCGAGGACGTGGATGTCCTCGAGCCGCTGGCGGTGCAGGACCGTGCGACTGACCAGCGTCGGCAGCAGCGCGATCAGCCGCATGGTCGGGCTGACCGTCAGGCGCTGAGCCTCGATACTGCGCAGGTACTTGACCAGATTCGCCACGCCCTGGTCCTCGGGCAGCACCGGCACCAGCACCAGGTCGGCCTCGCGCAGCGACTGGATCGCGCTCAGCCCCGGCGGGGTGTCGACCAGCACCAGCGCCAGCCCGCTGTCGCGCGGGGGCAGCGCGTCGCCCTCGAGCAGCCGCACCCCGGGCCGCAGCAGCTCCGGCCGCAGGCGGAGGAGCTCCGTGAGGTTCTTCGACTCGTCGCGGTCGAGGATGCCGATGCTGGGCCGCACGGCGGTGCTGCCGAGGTGCGCGGCGGCCCGGTCGGCCAGATAGAGCGCGGACGTGCTCTTGCCGACGCCGCCCTTCTGGCTGCCGATCGCCAGCACCTTCATGGGGCACCGCTCCGGTGGGACGGGCGGCTTGGCATGCTGTCCCCCATACGTCCATCGTAGGCGACCTGCCCGGCGGTCTCCACCAGGTAGAGGCGGCGCGGTATCGGCTCGACACCGGGCCAGTAGGGAGAGGTCGCGTCCCGGCGGTGCTGGAAAAGGGGACGGCGTAGGCTCTCGGTCGGTCTAGCCAACCAGACCCGAGGAGCACTACGCCGATGCAGAGAATAGCCCCGAGCGCCGCCCTGGAGGCGCAGATTGCCGACCTGCTCACCGCGGGCATCGCCGATGCCGAGCATCTCGCCGAGGTTGGCCGCCTCGGCACCCGCCTGGTCTTGCAGCGCGCCCTCGAAGAGGAAGTCGCCGCCTTCCTGCACCGCGGTCGCTACGAGCGGACGGACGTAGCCAGTGGCTGGCGCAATGGCAGCCGCCCCAAGCACGTCCAGACCGCCGAAGGCGAGATCACGCTCGCCATGCCGCAGGTCCGCGGCACCGTCGAGCGGTTCGTCAGCCGCGTGATCCCGGACGTGCGGGGCATCGTGCGCACCCGCCCACTGGAGGCGCTGGTCATCGGCGCCTATGTCCGTGGTCTCTCCGACCGCGACATCGAAAGTCTGCTGGACGAAGCCGGGTTGGGCCACGTCTCCAAGACCGCCGTGAGTGACCTGTGCCGCGAGCTGCGCGCCCGCTATGCGGCCTTCTGCGCCCGGAGCCTCGCCGACATGGACCTGCTGGCGCTGTACCTGGATGCCATCTACCTGCCCACCCGGCCGAGCGGGGCCAAGGAGGGCGTGCTGGTCGCCTGGGGCTACACCCGGCAGGGCGACCGCGTCTTGCTGGCGGTGCGCCTGGGCCAGCGTGAGTCGCGCGAGGACTGGCTGGACCTGGGGCGTGACCTCACGCGACGCGGCCTCGACTCCCCCTGGCTGGTGGTAAGCGACGGCGCACCTGGCTTGATCGGCGCCATCGACGAGCTGTGGCCGACCGCGGAGCGCCAGCGGTGCACCGTGCACAAGCTCCGCAACGTGCTGGCCAAGCTGCCGAAGCGCCACACCGACCAGCGGGAGCAGCTCAAGCGGGCGTACTGGGCGGCGCTCGACGAGGCGAGCGACCCGGCCGACGCCGAGCGGCGCCTGCGTGTCCTGGTGGGTGAGTTGGAGCGGCGCTATCCGAGCGCGGCGGCCTGCCTGGCGGAGGACCTGCCCGCCCTGTGTGTGCACCTGGGCGTGTTGCCGCGGCTGCGGAAGCGGTTCCGGTCGTCGAACCTGCTGGAGCGGTCGCTGGAGGAGGTGCGGCGACGGACGAAGGTGATCGGCCGCTTTCCCGGCGAGACGAGTTGCCTGAGCCTCTGCTGGGCGGTGCTGGACCTGGTGATCGCCGGCGCGCGCGGGCTGGGCCTCACCGACCTCGATCGCCAGCACCTGGCCCACCTCGCCGCCGAGCGCGAGGTCCGTTCAGCTCGCAGCCAGATCGCCTAACATCGCGCCGACCGCGAGCCCGATCCGTTCACCTTTTCCAGCAGTCTCGGGACGCCACCCTTCTCGAACGCCGCCTGCGCCGTGGCGGGCTCCGGCAGAACCTTGAACGTCACCTGCCCGACCTTTGGGGCGCCGCCGTAGTACTCGTCGTTCGGGTCCAGGACAATCTCCGTCTTGGGTGTCCAGCGGTTGAAGACGAAGGGGCCGGTGCCGATGGGGTTGCGCGCGTAGTCCTGCCCGAACTGCGCGACCGCCTTCTGGTTGACGATGAAGCCCTCGCGGTACGTCGAAACCTTGGACAGGAAGTACGCGTCGGGCTCCTTGAGGGACACCGTCACGGTGTATGGATCGGGCGTCGCCACGCGCTCGACGCCGCTGTAGCGGGCCGCCCAGATGGACTTGGTCGCCGGGTCCATGATGCGTTCGATGGAGTACTTGACGTCGGCCGAGGTGAACTCGCCAAAGCCCTTGTGCCACCTCACCCCCTGGCGCAGGCGGAAGGTATAGGTCCGCCCGTCTGGCGAGACCTCCCAGTTCGTCGCCAGATCTGGCATGAGTTCGGCCGTGCCCGGCTTGTAGCGCAGGAGCGCGCTGTACACGTTGTTGACCACCTGGTAATCGAAGAACAGGCTGAAGAAGGCCGGGTCGAGCGTCGTGCCGTCGCCCGCCGCCCGCACCCGCAGGGATGGCCGGTTGCCGCCTGTGGGCACGGCCGCCACCGTCGCGGCTGGCGCGACGGTGGCGGCCGCGGTCGGGGCCGGCGCGGCCGCGGTCGGCTTCGCTGGCACTGCCGTCGGCGCGGCGGGCGCCGCCGTGGGGCTGGCGGGAGCGGTGGGCTGGCAGGCCTGCAGGAGCCCGCCCACCGTCAGCAGACCGCCGGCCCTGGCCAGCGCCGCGAGACAGTCGCGTCGTGTCATGTGCGCCATCAGGAGTGCCTGCCTTTCGTGTCGCTGCCGTGGGTGCGGCGCATCCATCCTGCTGCCATTCTAGTCACCCGGCTAGGCTGGGCCCGTCCAGGCCCACCCGGGCCCGAGGGCCAGGCCGCGGACCGGCGCGCCAGCCCCGCGCCCTCTGTGCGGCGCCCACGGCCTTACGAGGCCTTCGCCTCACCGTGGAAGGTATAGGCTTCGAGACCGCGGTCGCGGTCGACCACCAGTCGTCCGCCCAGGTAGACCCGCTTCACGCGCGCCAGGTCCTGCAGGATACGCACGTCCTGCAGCGGGTCGCCGTCCACCACCAGCAAGTCCGCCTCCCGGCCCACCTCGATGGAGCCCGTGAGGTGGTCGATGCCCAGCGCCTCGGCGGCCACGGACGTGCCAGCGCGGAGTGCGTCCATCGGTCGCAGCCCCGCGCCCACCAGCAGCTCCAGCTCCTGTGCGTTGCGCCCGAACGGCGCGAAGTCGGAGCCATCCGTGCCCAGGACGATCTTCACGCCGGCCTCGTACGCCAGCCGCACCGAGCGCTGGTGCTGGTCCACCAGCGATCGGCCCTTCTCGCGGGCGTACGGTGGCACCTGCGGGTCGTCCAGCTTGAACGAGTTGTGGCCGATCGCCAGAGTCGGGACCAGGTACACCCCGCGGTCGAGCATCAGCTGGATCGCCTCGTCGTCCAGCTTGGTGCCGTGCTCGATGGTGGTCACCCCGCCCCGCACAGCGTTCTTGATGCCCTGCGTGGCGATCGCGTGGGCGGCCACACGGCGGCCCTGAGCGCCCGCCTCATCGCAGATCGCCTCGATCTCAGCCAGGGTGTAGTTGCGCGCATCGGGGGAGGTCTGCATCGAGAATACCCCGCCCGAGGTGAAGATCTTGATGTGCTCGGCGCCGGCCCGGATCGCAGTGCGGACCGCCTTGCGGCACTCGTCCGGCCCATCGGCCGTGGCCCAGCGCTCCTTGAAGACCGCGGGCACGAACATGTCGTTATGCCCCCCGGTCATCCCGAAGATCATGGCCGAGGGCAGCACCCGTGGGCCCAGCACGATCCCGCTGCGGATGGCGTCGCGCAGAGCCGCGTCTCCGCCGGTATCCGGGCCACCCGCCTGCATGTTGCGCAGGGTGGTGAAGCCGGCGTTCAGCGCCTTCTGGGCATTGGCCAGGGCGTGGTACGCCCGCAGCGCCGGGTGGGTGGCCAGGTGGTGCCAGATGATGTTCTTGCCACACAGCGTGTCCATGGTGAGGTGGACGTGGGCGTCCATCAGGCCGGGCAGGACGGTCTGTCCGCCCAGGTCGATCACCTCCGCACCGGACGGCGGCACCAGGCCGGCTCCCACTGCGACGATCTTCGTGCCATCGACCACCACGCTGGCGCCCCGAAGGGGTGCGTCTGCCTTGCCGTCGATGACCAGCGCGTTGGTGAGCGCGAATACGGACACGATCGGCAGTCTAGCAGCGGCCCTTCGCCTACCATCTCAGAGCCCGCGCATGGACGCACGACCCAGGCTGGCCATCCCTACGGAGTGGCCGTCGCTCCAGGACCTGAGCGGCAAGGTCGCGATCGTCACCGGTGGTGGGCGAGGGCTGGGGCACGGGATCGCCGTCGGCCTGGCGCACTTCGGGGCTGACGTGGTGATCGCCGGCCGTGAAAAGTCCACCCTGGCAGAGGCTGCGGAAGACGTCCGCGCGCGGGGGGGCCGGTGCCTGACTGTTCCGACAGACGTCACCAGAGCCGGTGAGTGCGCCACCTTGATCGAGCGCACCGTGCAGGCATTCGGCAGCGTAGACGTGCTGGTGAACAATGCCGGCATCGGCCTCAAGCGGCCGGCCGAAGAGCTGACCGAGGCGGAGTGGGACGCCGTCCTCGACACCAACCTCAAGGGCGCCTTCTTCTGCGCGCAGGCAGCGGCCCGGGTCATGATCCCCCGTCGGCAGGGCCGCATCATCAACATTGCCTCGATCTTCGGGGCCGCCGCGTTCGCCGCGTCGGTGCCGTACTCCGTCAGCAAAGGCGGCGTGGTCCAGCTCACCCGCACACTCGCCGTCGCGTGGGCCTCGCACAACATCACCGTCAACGCGGTTGGCCCGGGCTTCGTCGACAGCCCGCTGAACGCGTACCGCAAGGCGGACCCGGAGCTCGAGCGCCAGACGCTGGCCCAGGTGCCGCTCCACCGCTGGGCCGGCATCACGGACATTGTCGGAGCCTGCGTGTTCCTCGCATCCGAGGCGGCCGGCTTCATCACCGGCCACACGCTGTTCGTGGACGGGGGCTACCTGGCGGTCTGAAACGCCGGCAGGACACTCTCGGCGAACTCCGCCATGCTGTCGACGAACTCGTCGACCGTGTCAACGGCGAAGATGAGCCCGCTCAGCTGCGTCGCGCCGGCCTCGGCGTATGCCTGGACCTGCGCCACGATCTGCTCGTGGCTGCCCACCAGGTTGCGCTGCGCGTAGCCGCCCTGTTGTCCCCGCAGCGTGGAGGTCTGCAGCGACTGAAGGTGCTTGTAGGCGTGTGAGCGCTGCAGCTTCGCGATCGCTTCCTCATGGGTGCGGGCCATCGAAACCACGAGCTGCGGAGCTACCTCGAAGCCCTCGAGGTCTCGTCCCTGCTGCTCGGCCAGCACCCGGAGCCGTTCCACCGCCTGCCGGACCTCGGACGGCGCGAGGACCGCGGGCAGCCAGCCCTCCGCCAGGTCAACCGCCCGTTGCAGATTCGCCTCAGCGTTGCCGCCGATGTAGATCGGGAGCGGTCGCTGGACCGGCTTCGGGTACATCTGCACATCGTCGAAGCGCCAGAACTGGCCGTCGAAGCTGGCGTGCTCCTGGTCGAACAGCAGGCGGAGCGCCCGGGTCCCCTCGGCGACCATTGCGCCACGATTCCAGCCCCGCCGCTCGGGGCGGACGGCCTCGAACTCCTCGCGGTAGGCGCCGACGCCCACGCCCAGGATCAGGCGTCCACTGGAGAACTGGTCCAGCGTCGCCGCCTGCTTCGCGACGCTCGCCGGGTCGCGCAGCGGGAGGACGATGACCCCTGTCATTAGCCGGAGGCGCTGCGTATGCGCCGCAACGGCGGCCAGGCTGACGAATGGATCGAAGTAGCTGGGTGGCTGCTGGACCAGCGCGCGGACGTAGTTCTGGGTGGTGAAGTGGTCGTTCGGCATCACCGAAGCGAAGCCGAGGCGCTCTGCTTCGACCGCGATGCGGATGATGGACGCGGGGCTGGCAAACGGCGGTGGGTAGATCAGCCCCTCATAGCCGGTCGGCAGCGCGACACCGAACTTCATGGGCGCCCCTCTGGCACGGGCCCTGGCTAGGCGGAGTCGCCGCTCAGTGCCTGGCGAGCGCGGGCGCCGCGGCGGCCGCGGCGGCTGGCGGCGACGGGGGAGTTGGGACTAGCTCCTGGAGGGTGCGGTAGCGGTCTGAGGTGATCCGCTTGCCGCCGCGGCCTTCCACCATGTCCAGCACGTTCTCGTTGCGGGTGGTGACCGTGGAGACCACGTACATCAGCTCCTGCTCCAGCGCGCTCTCGAACTGCACGGCGCTCTTCGCCAGGTCGCTGGCGCCGCCGCCGAAGCCGTAGCGCGGCAGCGCCAGCGAGCGCGCCACCTCCAGCCGCCCCAGGTACTGGGAGGAGAAGATCGCCCGGTTGCGCGCCGTGTGCGCCGGCGCGGCGAGCGAGCGCTCGATGGCCCAGGTGGCCAGGTACGCCGAGTACATGGCCAGCACCACGCCCACCGAGAAGATGGGGTCCACGAAGGCCGCGGCGTCGCCCACCTGGAAGTAGCCGGGGCCGGCCACGCTGGTGGTGCGGTACGAGTAGTCACGGATCACCCGCAAGCTGCCCGGCTCGAAGGTGGCCTGCTCCAGCAGGTGCGAGAGGTACGGCGTCTGGCGGCAGGTCTGCAGGAAGAATGCTTCGAGGGCCTCCGTCCCGCGCGTCGCGCGCAGCGCCTCCTGGGGGATGATCAGCCCGACGCTGGTGGTCTTGCGCAGGGGGATGTGCCACACCCAGCCCCAGTCGCCCAGCGCGTCCAGCGAGGACACGAACGTCGTGGGGGGCGTGGTGCGCAGGTCCTCGAACGGGTGGATGGTGCCCTCGGCGTCCACGTAGCGCGAGCCCTGGAAGTACCCCCACACGCTCATGAAGCGGAACGCTTCGTCGATGTCGCGGTTGTTGAGCTGGCGCGACAGGACGGCATTCTGGCCGCTGGCGTCGATCACGAAGCGGCAGGTGAGACGGCCTTCACCGCTCTCGCCACCCTCGGCAGCCCGGTACGCCACGTCCACCGGCTCGCCGTCGCCGCGCAGCGTGGCGCCCAGCACCGCCACCTCCTCGAACACCTGCACGCCCTGCTCGCGGGCGTGCTGCAGCAGCAGGAAGTCGTAGCGGTCACGCTCTACATGCAGCGCCGGGTGCTTGTAGCCAAAGTCCTTGAAGGCCATCTGGCGGATCACGCCGTTCCAGACCACGGTCCCGCCGGCCTTGCGGATGAAGTCTTCCGCCAGGAGCTTTGGCGTGGCGCCGGTCAGGTCCGTGTACTTCCAGGTGTGCGGGATGAGGCTCTCGCCCACCCGGTAGCGAGGGTGGCGCTCGCGGTCGAGCAGCACCACCTCCAGGCCTTTCTGGGCGAGCAGGGTAGCGGCGGTGCTGCCGGCCGGGCCGCCGCCGATGACGACGACGTCGCAGCGTTGAGGAATGCTCATGCGGGACCTCCATGCCTCCAGGAAACGCGGTGCCGGGGGCGCGGCGCCCGCGGAGGATCACCGGCGGATACTATGCGTGGTCGCGTCCCTTCACCACCGTCGGGGCGCCTCGCAGTATCCCAGGCGCAGCAGAGAGGGACCGTTGTGGACGTCGAGCAGAGCATTGCCCGATTCATCGAGGCCGAGTTCACCATGGACCGCGACCCACCGCGGGTCGACCCCGAGGAACCCCTGCTGGACAGCGGACTGGTGGACTCGGTGGGCGTCCTGCGCCTGACGGCGTTCCTCGAGGAGACGTTCAACGATCCAGGCCTATGCTGATGGCGATCAGGGAGAAGAAGAAGAAGAAGAAGAAGAAGAAGAAGAAGGCCGCGGCGTCCCGACCGAAGTCGCGGCTGATCGGCTCGAAGGTGGCGCCCGCCAGCAGGCGCCGCGCTTCCAGCCCGGCTTCCGCCTCGTCGAACCACACGCCGAAGGGGGCCCACCCACGCACTGGCGGGCGCGGTTCGAGGGCGCTACTCGGCCGAGATCTCGACCTCCGCCTCGACCTCCACCGGGATGTCGAAGGGCAGGGCTGCCAGGCCCACGGCAGAGCGCGCGTGCTGGCCCTTCTCCGGCCCGTACAGCTCGAGGATCAGGTCTGAGAAGCCGTTGATCACCGCGGGCTGGCCGTGGAAGTCCGGTGCCGAGCTGACCATGCCAAACACGCGCAGCCAGGCGCTGACGCGGTCGAGATCGCCCAGCGCGCGCTGCAGGCTCCCGAGGATGGACAGCGCGGTCAGGCGCGCGGACTGGTACGCCTGCTCGACCGTCACGCTGACACCCACCTGCCCGAAGGGCCCTGCCACGGTACCGTCGAGGTTCTGCGGGCCGTGCCCCGAGACGTAGGCGCGGGTGCCGCGGATACGCACCGTGGCGAACGGCAGCCGGACGCCGGGGGGCGCCGAGATGGGCGCTGGCAGCACAAGCCCGAGCGCCTCCAGGCGTGCCTCCACCTGCACCTGGCTGGTCTACCCCGCCACTCCGCCGGCCCCGGCGTGGCTTGGCATGGGCCACACCTCGAGCTGGCGGCTGATGGAGTTCAGGAATCGGCCGCCCGTCTCGGTGACCAGCACGGTGTCCTCGGGCTGCAGTCCACCGTACCCCAGCTCGTAGTACGGCAGCTCGACCTCGAACACCATGTCCGCCTCGATGGGAGTGTCGTCGTCGGGCATCAGCGTTGGCACGTCGTACACCTCCAGGCCAATGCCGTGGCCAATATGGTGGCGGGCGTACTCGGGAATCCCGCTCGCCCGCACGGCTTCGACCCCGGCCTGGAAGACCTGGCGGGCGGTAGTGCCCGGCCGCAGCGCCTTGGCCGCGGCCTCCTGGCCGTGCAGCACGGCCGCGTACAGCGCCCGCGTGCGGGCCGAGGGCTCCTCCAGGCAGAAGTTGCGGGCAATGTCCGAGTAGTAGCCCTCCACCATACAGCCCACGTCGAAGCGGATGACGTCACCCGGCGCCAGGCGTGCGTCTCGCTTCATCACGTTGCCCGTCCCGCCCCGGCGGCCAAAGGCGATCTGGGTGAAGGCGGGGCGCGCCCCGGCACTGACCACGGTTCGCTCGAACTCCTCGATCAGGTCCTGTTCGGTCGCCCCGTGCCGGGCAACCGCCATGGCGGCATAGACCGCGTGCTCGTTCAACGCCAGTGCCGCCTGGAGGCGCCGCTGCTCCTCGTGCGTCTTGACAGCGCGGATCTGCCGCAGCAGCCGCCAGCCCGGCACCAGGCGCGCGTTCGGCAGGCGCCGCTGGAGCTCGGCCAGGTTCTCGGGGAAGATGGAGCGCTCGTCACAGGCGATGGTGCCGCGCTCCAGCCCCGCCGCTTCGATGGCGGCCGCCGCGGCATCGACCGCCGTGCCGTATGGCCTTCCCTCGACAACCCGCTCGCGCACGAACTGCTCCTTGTCGGTCAGCGGGGCGTCCGGGCTGACCGCGCGGAAGAACGACCCGTACAGGTACACCGGCGTCGTCGGGCCACACATCTCGAACAGGTTGGCCGCCTCCGCCAGGCCCGCGACGACGTGCGGTGCGCCCAGGTCGCGCCCCCCGACGACGGCGTACACCTGGGTCTGGTGCGGCAGGATGAAGAAGTTCTCGGCCCACAGGCCGCTCAGGTAGTAGACGTTCTCGAACGAGGCGCCCAGCAGACCGTCGACCCCAGCCGCGGCCATCAGCCGCTCGGCGCGTGGGCCGTTGAGCAGCCCCGTCACGCGAGCGCCTCCACCCGCGCCGGGGCGGGTCGAAAGTGCGGCATGACACCCTCGGCGAAGCGCTGCATGTCCTCCGCCATTCGCTCCACGCTCTCGCTGATGAAGCCGATCGCGGCAATCGTCGTGACGCCGGCGTCCTCCAGCCGCCCCACCCGTTCGGTGACCTCCGCTTCCGAGCCGACCAGGTTTACCTGCTCCATCTGCGCCAGCGCCTGGTGGCGCAGCGTGGAGCCACCCAGCGAGGCCAGGTGAACATACAGGCGACTCTGGCGGAAGCGTACGAGCGCCTCCTCCTGCGTCCGGCCCAGGCAGCACATGAGCTGCGGCGCGACGTCGATCCGCCCGGGGTCGCGGCCGGCGTCTGCCGCGATGCGGCGCAACTCCGCTCGCCCTTTCTGGATCTCCGCTGGCGGCATGGCGGCCGGCAGCCAGCCGTGACCCATCAGGGCGGCCCGTCGGATCACCGCGCGGTCGTTCCCGCCCATGTAGAGCGGGAGCGGATCCTGGAGCGGCTTCGGGAAGAGCTCGACGCCGTCGAACGCGTAGTAGCGGCCCTGGAAGCTGGCGCGGCGCTCCATGAAGAGGCGCTGGAGGGCGTCTACGCCTTCCTCCAGCATCCTGCCGCGGTGGAGCGTCTTCTCACCCGGGCGCGCCCGCTCGAACTCTTCGCGGTACGCACCTGTCCCCACCCCCACCAGGAGGCGCCCTCCCGAGATGTGATCGAGCGTGGCAAGCTGCTTGGCCAGCAGCACCGGCTCCCGGAGCGGCAGCACCAGCACGGCCGTGCCCAGCGTGATCCGCCGCGTGCGGGCCGCACCGGCCGTCAGCATCGTCAGCAGGTCGTAGAACCGCGGCGGCTCGTCATAGTCCTGCGCAACATACGCCGGGGCGGTCACGTGGTCGTTGCCCCACACAGAGTCGAAGCCGAGCTGCTCGGCCAGCTCGATGAGTCGCAGGACCTCCTGGACGTCGGCGTAGGGGAGCGGAAGGCTGAGGCCCTCTTTGCAGGTGGGGACGGAAACGCCGAAGCGCATCGGCCGCCCTCAGGCCGTCGCGGCCGAGCCGGCGGGGGCAGCCGAGCCGGCGGGGGCGGCGCCACCTGCCGGCGCGGCGCGGCCGGTGAAGCGCGGCATCACCGCCTCCGCGAACTGCTGCATCTGCTCCAGGGTCTCGTCCACCGTACTGGTGCTCATGATGAGCGACGGGAAGTAGGTGCAGCCGGCCTCGATGAAGCGCTCCAGCAGCTCCCCGATCTCGTCCGGCGTGCCGATCAGGTTGTACCCCTCCACACCGGACAGGTCCTGCCCTTTGAGCGTCGAGGTTCGCAGCGAAAGGAAGTGGTGGTACAGCCAGCTCCGCCGGAACATCGCCACCGCCTCCTCGTGGCTGCGGCCAATCGCCATCGCGATCTGGGGTGCAACCTCGATCTCGTCCGGGTTCCGCCCGGCCTGGTGGGCCGCCTCGCGCAGCGAGCGCGCGTAGTCAGCCAGCTGCTCGGGCGGCATGACAGCGGGCAGCCAGCCCTGGCACCAGCGCCCGGCCCGCGCGGCACCGGCCCGCGTGTTGCCAGAGGTCCACAGCGGCAGCGGGCGCTGCAGCGACTTCGGGTAGCTCTCGACGTCCTCGAAGCGCAGGTACCTGCCACGGAAGGTGGCGCGCCGCTCACGCAGCAGCAAGGTCAGCGCCTCAAGCCCCTCGTCGTACAGGTCGCCGCGGTGTACGGCCCGGCGGTCCGGGTAGACCGCCTCGAACTCCTCGCGGTAGGCGCCGACGCCCACCCCGAAGATCAGGCGTCCGCTGGAGAACTGGTCCAGCGTCGCCGCCTGCTTCGCCAGGAGCACCGGCTCGCGCAGAGGTACCACGATCACGCAGGTTCCCAGCCGGATCGTCCGGGTGGCGCCGGCTACGGCCGCCAGGGTGATGAACGGCTCGTAGTAGTTCGGTGGGTCGGGCCACCGCTGCCGCACGTACGCCTGCGTCGTCAGGTGGTCGTTGCACCACACGGAGTCATAGCCCTGCCGTTCGGCGGCCTGCGCGATCCGGATCACAACCTCCGGGCTGGTGAAGCCGGTCGGGTAGCACAGGCCCTCGGTGCAATTGGGCAGCGCCACACCGAATTCGACGCTCCTCATCAGGTTCCTCCGTTCCGGGCGGGTTCGGCCCCTATTGTGGACCCGCAGCCCACCCTCGCTGCCGCCCCTACCGGAGCAGCGCTCGGACGCGCGGAATCACGTCTCGCGCGAAGCGCTGCAGCTGCGGGCCCATGTCCGTGCTCAGTGGCTGCGGCAGCACGACGATCCCGCTGAAGCCGGCGTCGACCACCGCGGCGACCTGGCCGGCCACCTCGTCCGGCGTCCCCACCCACGCGTACTGGCGCACGAACTCGTCCGGCACCAGGTGGCCGGACCTGAAGGCCAGCGCCTCGTTCTTCTGGCGGCTCATCTCCGCCAGCTCTGGCGTGATCTCCAGACCCGCATGCTGCAGAAAGGCTGTGTCCGGGTAGCTGGCCATGACCATGGTGGCGATCATGGGGCGCACGGCATCGCGCGCCGCGCGCCGGTCTTCGTCCACATGCACGTCCACGCGCGTCAGGAGCTGGTAGCCCTCCTCCGACCGCCCGGCCCGGGCCAGGCCCTGGCGGACCATCTCTCGGCCGTGGCGCAGCCCCTCAGGCGTGGCGTACGTGGCCACCATCGCCCCGTCCGCCACCTCGCCCGCCGCCTGTAGCACCCGGTCGCCCCGTGAGGCGACGATCACCGGCAGGGCCTGGCGGACGGGCAGGTGCAGCCACACGTCGCGCGCCGTGAACTGCTCTCCTTCCCAGGTACCGCGCTCCCCGTCCAGCAGGCCGCGGATCATGCGGACGCTCTCGGCGATCGCCCGGGCGGGCCTGTCGACCCGGATGCCGAGCTCCTTGAAGTTCGCTGACCCGGCTCCCAGCCCGAGGATCGCTCGTCCGCCCGACAGCTCGTCGATGGTGGCGATGGCAGCAGCGATGAGCGCCGGGTGCAACGAGTAGGGCTCCGCGACGAAGGTCCCGACCTGGACGCGCTGCGTGTGCATGGCGGCGATCGCCATGCCCACCCACATGTCGCGGTACAGCTTGTGGTTGGCGTACCAGACCTGGTCGAAGCCCTCGTTCTCCGCCAGCCGGACTTGCTCTGCCAGGCGCTGGCTGGTGACGGCCTGCCACAGCCCTACTCCGAATCGCGGCTCGCGCACAGGCGCCGTGCCTCCTCGTGTGCTGTGCTCAGCCTGCCGAAAGACCCGTGGCCTGCCAGACGCGCGAGCGGCTGACCGGGCACCCTAGCCGGTACGCTCGGCCACGGAGCCCAGGATCGTCGTGGGGTCGCTCCATCCGGCCAGCCGAAGCTCCCCGAAGGGTACAGGGGTATCATCTCCTGGGCCAGGTCCCGCCACCTGGTGCCCCAGACCCGCATCGACTCCGAGTCTGCGTCGACCCCAAGTCTGCATCGACCCCAAGGGAGACCGCATGGGCAGCTTTGCCCGCCGCCTGCGCTGCACGCACTGCAACCAAACGTACCCGCTGGACCCTCTCTGGGAGGGCTGTCCCGCCTGCCAGCGAGCGGACTTCGTGTACCCGCTGTCGGTCGAGTACGACCAGGAGGCACAGGCCCGTGCCGCGTCAAAGGCGATGTTCGACGCTCCCGGCGGAGTCTGGCGCTTCGACCCGTTGCTGCCCGTCGCGGGCGATCGGAAGATCACCCTGGAAGAGGGTCGAACCCCACTGCTGAGCTGCGCCAAGCTGGCCGAGACGGCCGGGATCGGCCACCTCCTCGTCAAGGACGAGTCGCGCAACCCCACCTGGGCGCACAAGGACCGGGCGTGCGCAGTGGCGGTGTCCGACGCCCTCACGCGGGGCGCCCGGGTCGTGACGATGTCCTCCAGTGGCAACCATGGCATCTCGGCGGCAGCGTACGCGGCACGGGCAGGGCTCGAGTGCGTCATCTTCGTCATGGCGTCCGCGCCGCTCGTCGCCCGTACGGTCATCCAATCCTTCGGCGGCATCGTCGTCGCCACGGACATGTTCGGTCGCTGGCGGCTCATGGCGGAGGGCGTGCGCCGCTACGGCTGGTACGCGCTCGGAAGCTGGACCCCCACCGCGTACACCGGGAATCCATACGGCCTGGAGGGCTACAAGACCATCGCCTACGAGCTGTGCCAGCAGCTCGACTGGCAGCCACCCGATTACGTGGTCGTCCCCACGGCCGGCGCGGAGGTGCTGTTCGCCCTGTACCGGGGCTTTGCCGACATGCAGCGCCTGGGCTGGATCGACCGACTGCCGCGGCTGGTGGCAGCCGAGCCCGCGGCTGGCGCGCCCATGTTCCACGCGCTCGAAGCGGGGCTGGACTACATCCCGAAGGTGAACGCCGGACCGACCATCGCAACCTCGATCGGCGCCAGCGTGGGCAGCTACCGTGGGATGGTAGCGATCCGCGAGACGGACGGGCTCGACGTGGCGCTGGGCGAGGACGAGATCCGGCACGCCTACCGCCAGCTCTCGCGTCAGGAGGGGCTGTTCGTGGAGCCGTCCTCGGCCGCTGCCGTGGCCGGGGCGCTGCAGATGGCGCGCGAGGGGCGCGTGGGACGCGACCACACCGTGGTCTGCCTCTCGACCTCCAGTGGGCTGAAGGACCCGCAGACCGCCGCCGAGGGGCTGGCCGAAGTACCCGTGATCGAGCCTGACTTCGAGCGGTTCCTCGGCGCCGTCCGCAACGCATACGGGATCAATCTCGACGAGAGTAGGAGCTATGCTGCTGCACGCTGAACGCGCCCGAACGATCATGGAGCGAGAGGGGCTCGATGGCCTCGTCGCCTCGACCCTCGAGAACATCTTCTATCTCAGCGGCATCTGGGAGCTGGGCGTAGAGCTGTTCCCGTACGACGACCAGGCGTACGTGGTCGCGACGCGGGAGAAGCCTGAGGCGGGCACCGTCGTGATCTCCATGGGCTGCGCTGACCTGGCGCTCCAGGCGTACCCCAGCATCCGGCAGGTGATCACGTATGGCACGTTCTTCCGCGAGCTGCCCCCCGGCACCCAACTCCTGGACGATGAGCGACGGCTCGCCGAGTTCACCCTGGACCGCGCCCCGCGGGCTGACGCGCTGGAGGCGCTCGTCGCGGCGCTGGAGGACAACGGCCTCTCACGAGGCGCCGTGGGCGTGGACGAGCGCGGCGCGAACCGGGGGCTGCTGGACGAGCTGCGGCGGCGCCTGCCGCAGATGCGCGTCACCCCTGCCTCACCGGTCTTCCGCCAGATCCGCATGGTGAAGACCGAGGAGGAGCGCCAGCGGATGATCGATGTCAACCGCGCCACGGAGCACGCGCTCCGCGCCACCGTGGCCGCAGCCCGCGAGGGGGTGACGGAGCGCGAGCTGTTCGAGGTCTTCGAGCGGGCGGTCGTGGAAGCGGGTGCGCGCCCCGGGTTCACCCTGATCCGCTTTGGACGCGGCATGGCGCTGGGACAGGTGCCATCCGGCTCGACGAAGCTGCAGAAAGGCGACTACCTGTGGTTCGACGTCGGCTGCGTGAAAGCGGGGTACCGCTCAGACATCGGGCGCGTGATCGCGTTCGGCGAGCCGAGCGAGCGGCTCCGCCAGCTCCACCACGCCAGCAAGGAGGGGCAGGAGCGGGCGATCGAGCTGATGCGGCCTGGCACCCCGGCGCGCGACGTCTTCAACGCCGCGGTGGAGCGGGTGAAAGAGTGCGGCATCCCGCACTACAAGCGGCACCACGTGGGCCACGGCATTGGCATCGAGTACTACGACGCGCCGATCATCACGCCGAAGGCTGATACGCCGCTCGAAGCCGGCATGATCTTCGAAGTCGAGACGCCGTACTACGAGTTCGGCTTCGGCGGCGCCTTCATCGAGGACACGGTGCTCGTCACGGACACCGGCGCCCGGATCCTCACCGAGTTGCAGCGGGACCTCCAGGTAGTGGGCGCCTGAGGACGCCAGACTGGGTCAGGGGGCCGGTGGCCGAGCATGGCCACCGGCCCCTCACTGCCAGAAGACCACTCGCCGCCCAATGGCGCGCACGCTGTAAAAGAGCCCCGATCCCAGGGCCGCCAGGATGACCAGGACGGCGAACGCGGCCGCGAGCTGGTACTGGTGGGCAAACGTGTTCAACAGGACGCCCAGCCCGAGTTGCGCGTTGACGAGCTCGGCCGTCAGGGACCCCAGCAAGGCGATCGTGATGGACGTCTCCAGCCCCGCGAAGATGCTCGGTAAGGCGACCGGCCAGCGGACCTTCCAGAAGATCTGCTGAGGTGACGCTTCCAGAGACCGCAGGAGCAGCACGGGCTCGTCCACATTCCGGGTGAGCCCAAGAATCGTGTTCACGAAGACCGGGAAGAACGACAGTGTCGCGGCCATGACGACCTTCGATTCCAGGCCGAACCCGAACCACGTCACGAAGATGGGTGCCAGCATCACCTTGGGCAGCACCTGGAACGCGACGACATATCGCTCCAGGAGCGTGCGTATGGTGCGCTGCAGGCCGAGGGCGATCCCCAGGAGCAGGGCAATCGCGCTGGCAAACGCATAGCCGATAAGCGTCTCCGAGAGCGTCGCCCACAGATTCGTCGCGAACCAGGGGGCACTCAGGAGCATGACCAGCGCCCCGGCCACGGCGGAAGGCGGAGGCACCAGGGTCTCTGAGAGAACTCGGGCCCGGCTCAGGATTTCCCACGCGAGGACCCCCGCGCCGATAGACAGGGCGGACAGCGGATCGACCCGCCGCACTCCGTCCGAGGGGATGCGCCGCCAGGCGCTCACGGCTGCCGGCCGCTCACGTGGAGGAAAGCCCCAGCGCTTCTCGCACCGCGAACACCGCGTCGGCGTAGCGCTGGCTCCGCATGTCGGCCACCGTGCGCGGCCGGGGCAGGTCGATGTCCACAATGGCCGTGACCCGGCCCGGGCTCGGGGTCATCACCACGATCCGGTCGGAGAGCAGGACCGCTTCGGCGATGTTGTGTGTCACCAGCACGATGGTCAGGTGCTGCTCCATCCACAGGCGCTGCAGCTCGAGGTTCAACGCCTCCCGGGTGAACTCGTCCAGCGCGCCGAACGGCTCGTCGAGCAGCAGGACCTCCGGCTCGTACACCAGCAGGCGGCTCAACGCCGCGCGCTGCTGCATGCCGCCCGAGAGCTCCCGCGGATAACTGTCCGCGAAGCGCGCCAGGCCCACCAGGTCCAGCACCCGTCGAGCCCGCTCCATGTACTCTTGCCGTGGGTACCGCAGCACCTCCACCGGCAGCAGCACGTTCTCCAGCACCGTCCGCCAGCCGAACAGCACCGGTGTCTGGAACATCATCCCCAGCCGGCGGCTGGGGCGGCTGACCTCAGTGCCATGCAGTCGAACGGAGCCCGCGCTCCGCGGGATGAGCCCCGCCATGATCTTGAGCAGGGTGGACTTTCCGCACCCGCTGGGACCGACGAGCGAGACAAAGTCGCGCGGCTTGATGACGAGGTCGATGCCCTGCAAGGCATGGACCTGCTGGCGAGCGCCTTCGTAGACCTTGTCCAACCCGCGGACCTCCAGCAGCGCCTCCGCTGGCTCCTCACGCTCGCGGGGCAGCTCCAGAGCGGCGCGAGCGCCCGGCTCCGGGCTGCTCGATGAGAGGGGACCCTGAAAGGCTGTCAGACGACCTCCGCCCGGGACTCAGTAGACGTGCCCGATATCGGGCCTGCGCCGGATCAGTGTTCCGAGCACCCACGTCACCAGGTAGAACAGGCTCAGGCCAACACCTGAGGTCACCAGCATCACCGCAAACACCATGGGCATGCGGAACTCGTAGTTGTAGGTGATGAGCAGTAGCCCCAGCCCGGCTTGAGCCGCCACGAACTCGGCCGCGATCACACCCACCAGGGCAAACGTCAGCGCGGTCTCCAGCCCCGCCAGGATGGCGGGCGCGCTGGTGGGCAGGACCAGCTTCACCAGGATCTGCCAGCGGCTGCTCTCCAGCGAGCGGAGGAGGAGCCGGGCATTCTCGTCGACGGAGCTGACGCCCAGGATTGTGTTGATCACCACCGGGAAAAGGGCGATGGCGCCACCCAGAGCGACCTTTGAGCTCATCTCGGCGCCCAGCCAGGTGATGAACAGCGGTGCCAGGGCGATCTTGGGGATCGCCTGGAGGACGACCACGTACGGCAGCACGAGCCGCCGCACTACCGTGAAGCTCGCGATCATCAGTCCCAGAGGGATACCGATCACAGCCGCCAGCACGAACCCACCCACCGTCTCCAGCGCAGTGGTCCAGAGCTGCTCGGGGAACCACGGCAGCTGGACCAACTCCAGGAGGGCCGTGAAGACCGCCACCGGCGGGGCCAGGACGACGTCCGGCACGAGGCGGGTGCGGGTTACGAGGTCCCACACCACCACGATCACCAGCGCCGGCAGCAGCTCCGCCCAGTTGAACCGCCGCCGCCGGCGCGCACCCCCGCCGTGCGCAGTCTGCGCCGGAGGGCCCATCTCAACCGCGACCGTCACGTCTCCTCCATCGAACCGCGGCCGCCGGGTGGAGGCGGTTGCGGGCGGGCGGCCATGAACTTACCCGCCACGCCGAACCGGAGCCGTCGGCGCACGCCTCGCGCGAGGCTATGGCTTGTAGGCGCGCGCGAACTCGATGACCTTCTGCCGGTCAAAGTTGTTGATCTCGGCGGCGAGGTCGTTCTTGACGAACGGCGCCACGTCGAACCGCTGCTGGAGACCGCCCTGCTGGCCCGGGGCCACGAGCGCGCTCATCAGGTCCTCCCAGCCCTGCATCGGCATCTCGCAGAAGCGCTGGTTGGGATCGAACGTGTCGGAACCCGCGATGACGCGCATCGTGTTCTCGAGCAACAGACGCGCATCCTCGGCGTTCGTGTGCTCCGGTGGGAACACCACCTTCTGGATGGCCAGGGTCGCCTCCGGGTTGGCGTAGGCGAAGACGTTGGCCTTGGCGATCGCGCGGTTGAGGCCGACGACGACCGACCGCTCGCGCTCGTACAGCTCACGCCGAACCGTGACATCCACCTGGGCTGTCTGGACGGATTGCAGCGAGAGCGGAACGCGCCGGAGGGGGAGCGCCTTCCGCGGCCCGCGGTCGAAGAGGAACGACAGGTCGTACGCATCCACTGTCTTGTTCTTGAAGGCCTCGATGACGGTGGGAGCATCGTCACCCAGCGCCACGAGCTGCACGTCGCGGCCGACAGTCAGGCCAGCCTGGACCAGGCCGGCCCGCAGCTCGGGAATGTGCCCACCCTGCAGGCTCTCCACGCCGATCTTCTTGCCCCGCAGATCTGCGACGGTCTTTACGGGGCTGTCCTCGGGCACCCACAGACTGAACGCCGTTCCACGGAACAGCTCGCACGTGGCAACCATCGGCTGGTTCTGGGAGAAGGCGTTCAGCAGCACCCCGGCGCTCACACCGCCCGCGTCCGCCCGCCCCACGGCGATCTGCTGCACGACGAACGGCGCGCTCTGCGCCGTCTGCAGGTCCACATCCAGGCCCTCTTCGTCAAAGAACCCGACGGCCTTGGCGATGTTCACCTGGAAGTACGCCATCGTCAGGCCGGGCACACCCACAACGTACGTCAGCTTGCGCTTGGGCCCCGCGGCCGCCGGCGTGCCCGCCGCGGGGGCCGGCACCTTCGCCACAGCGGTGCCGACAGCGGCCGCGGCGGTGGGCGCGGCCGTCTGTGCCGCGGCCGCCACCGTCGGCGCGGCCTGAGCGACGGCGGTGGCGGCCGGTGCCGCGGCGGCCGCCGCCGTGGGCGCCACGGCCTGGACGGTGGCACCCGTCTTGGCCACGGCCGTGGCGGCGGGCGGCGCAGCGGTGGGAGCCGCCGGGGGAGCGGCCGGGCCTGGCTGGCAAGCCACGCCGAGCCAGCTCAGCAGCAGGAGCGTCAGAGCGACGCTTCGGGAATGGGTGACGAGCACGCGGGCCTGGCTCCTTGATCTATCGGTCGGGGCGGCGCGACGGAACAGGATGGTGGTGGGCCCTGGTGGCACGCGTACCAACGGCGCCATGGTCCTCCGCACCCCACGCCCCTGCGGACCCGACCGCTGAGGTGTGGAGCCGGCCATCTCCTGCCCGTACCGGCGCGTAGGATACAGGACGCTCTCGGCCCTGCAAGGGACACAGCCCGCCGGGCCGCGGCGCCGCGGCCCGGCGGGCCGACGGAGCAGGAAGGAGCTGGAAGGAGCACACAGTTCGACGATGGGCTACCCCACCGGTCTCCGGTGCATCCGCTGCGGTGCGGAATACCCGGTTGGCCCGCTGTTCAAGGGCTGCCCGCGCTGCCTGGCAGAGGGCCACCCGGCGAACCTCAGCGTCCTGCACGATTACCCCCGCGTTCGGGCAACGCTCAACCCGCGGGCGCTCGATGGCCGGCCAACCAGCATGTGGCGCTACTGGGAGCTGCTACCGGCTGATCGTGAGCACGCGGTCACGCTCGGCGAGGGCTTCACCCCACTGCTGGCGGTCCCGACGCTCGGCCGGCGACTTGGCCTCAAGAACCTGTACGTCAAGAACGAGAGCGCCAATCCCACCTGGTCCTTCAAGGACCGCCTCGCCTCCAGCGCGGTGTCGATGGCGCGGCAGCTCGGCGCGCAGGTGGTCACCGGCTCGTCGTCCGGCAACGCCGGCGCGGCAACCGCCGCGTACTCCGCGCGAGCCGGCCTGCCGTGTGTCATGTTCACAACCCAGCAATTTCCCCTGGCGATGAAGGTGCAGATGGGGGTGTACGGCACCCGGCTCGTGGCTGTGCCCACCATCAAGGACCGCTGGCGCATGGTGGAGGCGTGTGTGGATCAGCTCGGGTGGTTCCCGGTCACCGTCTTCGTCTACCCACTGGTCGGCAGTAATCCATACGGTATCGAGGGCTACAAGACCATCGCCTACGAGATCGTGGAACAACTGGGCCAAGCGCCCGACGTGATGGTCGTGCCCGTTGGCGCGGGCGATGCCTTCTTTGGCGCCTGGAAGGGGTTCAACGAGTACCGTGATCTGGGCTTTGTCGACCACCTGCCAAAGATGGTCGCGGCCGAGGTGTTCGGCCCGCTCGAGAACGCGCTGGCCAGGGGCCTGGACCACGTGGAGGAGACTCCTTCCGCGCCGACCGTGGCTATCTCCGTGGGTCTGAACATCAGCGCGTTGCAGGCACTCAACGTCCTGCGTGAGTCCGGTGGCAGTGCCCACAGCGCTTCCGACGACGAGATGCTGGCGATGCAGAAGGAGCTGGCAGCCTGTGAAGGGGTCTACGTCGAGGCGTCTTCCGCGCTGTCGCTCGCGGTGCTGAAGCGCCTGGCTGCCACCGGCCAGGTCGATCCAGATCAGGCCATCGTGGCCTTCCTCACCTCCTCAGGCCTCAAGGATCCGGAGACTACGCAGCAGCAGCTTGGCGAGATTCCGCTGGCCGAGCCTACGCTGGAAGGCCTCGAACGCGTGCTGCGCGAGGCGTACGGCGTTCCGCTCCGCTGAACGCCCCGCGGCCAGGTCCCGGCTCGGTGGGGCGGGGCGGCGCTGGACGTGCAGCAGCCGCGGTTCAGCGATCCGGCGCGCCGGCGGCCAGGTACGCCAGGGCGACCGCGGCGTTCAGCGCGATCCCTTCCTCCATGGCGCCCTCGTCCAGGAGGTAACGGTTGGAGTGCGCGGCGGGCGCAACGGCGAGCCCGGCCGGGCGAGTGCCGAGGGACATCAGCGCGCCGGGCACTCGTTCCAGCACGTAGGAGAAGTCGTCGGCGGCCATGTTCGGCTCACCCTGCTCCACGACCTTTTCCGCCCCCAGCAGCCGGCGCGCCACGTCTGCCACGAGTCGCGTGAAGGTGGGGTCGTTGACGGTCACCGGGTAGCCTTCGTCGATGCGCACCTCGGCCGACAGCCCGTGCGCCTCGGCAATCCCACGCGCCATGCGGCGCACCCCATCCAGGACGCGGGTCCGGGTGTCCGCCGCCAGCGCCCGGACCGTGCCCTCCAGAGTGGCCGTCTCAGGGATGATGTTGCTGGTGGTGCCTGCCTCGATCCGCGCGACGGTGAGAACGCCGGGCGCGAAGATGTCCACGGACCGAGTCATAAAGACCTGCAGGGCCTGGACGATCTCGCAGGCCACGGGGATCGGGTCGGCGGCGGCGGATGGGCGCGAGGCGTGGCCTCCCCGCCCACGCACGGTCACCCGGAACGTGTCGGACGAGGCGAGGGCGGGCCCGCTCCGCACACCCAGGACGCCCGGCGGAAGCGCAGGCTGCGCGTGCAGCGCCAGCGCCGCGTCCACGCTCGGCTCCTCCAACAGGCCCTCGTCGAGCATCAGGCGTGCTCCGCCGTAGCCTTCTTCGCCCGGCTGGAACATGAACCGCACTGCCCCGCTCAGCTCCGCCTGGTGTGCCACCAGCACACGGGCCGCGCCGACCAGCATCGCCACGTGGGCGTCATGCCCGCAGGCGTGCATGCTCCCCGGGACGCTGGAGGCGAACTCCAGGCCGGTCTCCTCCTGCAGTGGCAGGGCATCCATGTCGGCCCGCAGGAGGATCGCTCGCCCCGGCCGCGCCCCGTGGAGTGTCGCGACGACAGAGCTGGTGCGGTGGCCCGTCCGCACCTGAAGGGGCAGGCCCTCGAGCGCGGCAAGAACCTTGGCCTGGGTGCGTGGCAGGTCAAGACCGATCTCCGGCTCCGCGTGAAGCGACCGGCGCAGCGTGACCGCGGCGCCGAGATGGCGCCGCGCCTCTTCCAGGAGCGCCTGCATGTGATGTCAGGATACGCCGCCCGGCCGGGCGGGAGCTCCGCGGGCGCTCGCAGCCCTCAGACGTTCCGTCGCAGCCGTGGATCGAGCTGGTCCCGCAGCGCGTCGCCCACCAGGTTGAAGGCCAGGACGGTCAGCATGATGGCCAGCCCGGCGAACGACGAGAGCCACGGGCCAGCCCGCAGCGTCTCCCGGCCTTCGGTCAGCATGTTGCCCCACGTCGGCGTCGGCGGCGGCGTCCCCAGGCCAATGAAGCTGAGGCTGGACTCGATGAGGATGGCGTGCGCCATCAACAGCGACCCCAGCACGATCACCGGCGAGAGTGCGTTGGGCACGATGTGCCGACCGATGATGCGCCAGTCGCTGGCGCCGGTGGCCCGCGCGCTGGTCACGAAGTCCTGCTCGCGCAGAGAGAAGACCGAGGCTCGGACGACGCGGGCGAAGGGAGCGATGAAGGTCACCCCGATGGCCGCCATCATCGACGGGACCGAGGTGCCGAACGCCGCCGCGAATGAGAGCGCCAGGATCAGGCCAGGGATCGCCAGGAGCATGTCGACGAGCTGCCCGATCACCGCGTCCACGCGCCCGCGGTAATAGCCCGCCAGCAGCCCGAGCGGTAGCCCAGCCAGCAGGCCGACCAGCACCGCCACCACGCCCACCTGCAGCGAGATACGCGACCCGTAGATCACCCGCGACAGCACGTCCCGACCGTAGCTGTCCGTGCCCATCAGGTGCGCCGCCGAGGGTGGCTGGAGCCGGGCCGCCAGGTTCAGCGCGATCGGGTCGTACGGGCTGACCCACCCTGCCAGCAACGCCGCCAGGACGATCACCACGCAGATCGCCCCGCCCAGGAGGGCCGCTTTCCCGCGCCGCACGCCCGGCCTGCCGCGGCGCGGGGCCTGCTGCGGGGGGCCTGCCGCGGCTCGCGGCGCGCCCACGGGAGCGGTGAGAACTGCCTTGTCCGCCGCCACGCGTTAGCGGAACTTGATCCGCGGATCGAAGTACGCGTACGACAGGTCGACCACCAGGTTCATCAAGATGAAGGTCAGGGCAAACACCGTCACCACGCCCTGAACCTGCGGGTAGTCGCGGGCGAACACCGAGTCCACGAGCAGCTTGCCGACGCCCGGCCGCGCGAACACCGTTTCCACCAGCACTGACCCGCCGAGTAGCTGTCCGGCCACCACGCCCAGCGCGGTGATCACGGGCAGCATGGCGTTCTTGAGCGCATGCCCGTAGACCACCGTTGCCCACGCGAGGCCCTTGGAGCGGGCTGTGCGGATGTAGTCCTGGCCGAGCACGTCCAGCATGGCCGAGCGGGTCATGCGGATCACCATGCCGGTCAGGGACAGTCCCAGGGCCAGCGAGGGCAGGAACAGGTACTGGAGCTGTTCCAGCGGGTTAGCGCTCTGGGCGATGCCGGACGCGGGTAGCCAGCTCACGCGGATGGCGAAGACGAGGACCAGCAGGATCCCGAGCCAGAAGACGGGCATCGACACCCCGAACAGGGTGGTGGTCGTGATGAGGAAGTCTGGCAGCGTGTTGCGCTTGCGAGCGGCCAGGATCCCGATCGGGATGCCGATCACCAGCGACAGCAGGACGGCCGCCACCGCCAGGCTGAGGGTGTACGGCAGCACCGCCAGCACCTGTTCGAGGACCGGCAGGCGCGACTGGACAGAGCGGCCGAACTGGCCGCGGGCGATGCCCGCCAGGAACTCCAGGTACTGGGTCAGGATGGGCCGGTCAAACCCCAGCTCCTCACGGAGCGCCCGCACCGACTCTGGCGTCGCGAAGCTGCCGAGAAGGATCTGGGCCGGGTCGCCGGGGATGACCCGTAGGGCGACGAAGATGATCGTCACCGCGCCCAGCGCGGTTGGTATCGCGAGCACGAGACGCCGCAGGACGTACCGCAGCACGCGTGGGTGGCCTCAGATGGAGCTCGGGAAGCGGCCGCTCAGGGCCCTGCCCGCCACCGGTCCGCAGCGGCCGCTTCCCATCGTAGCTCCAGGCGCCTGCGCGCGCCGCGTCTATCCCTCGGCACCTGCTGGCAGCCAGGCCGCGATGAGTTTGGGACGGGTGCGCCCAGGACGACAGCGCTCAGGCCCGGTTCAGCTGGACCGGGTGCAGCCACACGTCGAACGAGTACCCGGGCTGATACCCCTGCACGTACTTGTGCGTAACGTCGGTGAACCCGTTGTAGACCAGCGGCAGCGCCGGCAGATCGGTCATGAACTTCGTCATCGCATCCTGGTACAGCTTGTCCCGCTTGGCCTTGTCGACCTCCTTGCGTGCGTCCACCACGAGCTGATCGATGCCGCTGTAGTACTCGAAGTTCAGGCCGGGCGGGAACGCGCCGCTGGTGAAGATGCTGAGCTGGGTGTCCGGGTCAGGCCGGCCCACGGGGCTCGCGGAGACCTGCACGCTGCCCTTCCCCACGGTGCTGAACCAGGCGCCAAAGTCCATCTGCTGCAGCTCCATCGACACGCCCACCTGCTGCCACATCCCCTGGATCACCGTGAAGAAGCCGCTGATCGGGAAGGTGTTCGGGATCTGGGCCGTGAGCTTGAGCCCCGCGGCGCCAGCCTCGGCCAGCATCTGCCGCGCCCGGGCGGGATCGTACGGGTACTCCGGCATGGAGGACGGGACCGGGGGCGCGATGGGCGGCGGCAGGGGACCCTTGTCTGCCGCCACACCCAGTCCGCCCATGACATTCGCCACCATCTGCTTGCGGTCGACGGCGTACGCCAGCGCCTTGCGGATCTCGGGCCGGTCCAGGGGCGGCTGGCGGGAGTTCCAGCCCAGTAGGATGATGTTCCCAACCTCAGAGGTCACGGTGTTGTACGTGGCGGGATCGGCCTTGTAGCGGGCGTACGCGTCCGGCTCGAACAGGTAGGTGTAGATGTCGGCTTCGCCCTTCTCGAAGGTCGCGTCCCGGCGGTGCTGGAAAAGGGGACGGCGTAGGCTCTCGGTCGGTCTAGCCAACCAGACCCGAGGAGCACTACGCCGATGCAGAGAATAGCCCCGAGCGCCGCCCTGGAGGCGCAGATTGCCGACCTGCTCACCGCGGGCATCGCCGATGCCGAGCATCTCGCCGAGGTTGGCCGCCTCGGCACCCGCCTGGTCTTGCAGCGCGCCCTCGAAGAGGAAGTCGCCGCCTTCCTGCACCGCGGTCGCTACGAGCGGACGGACGTAGCCAGTGGCTGGCGCAATGGCAGCCGCCCCAAGCACGTCCAGACCGCCGAAGGCGAGATCACGCTCGCCATGCCGCAGGTCCGCGGCACCGTCGAGCGGTTCGTCAGCCGCGTGATCCCGGACGTGCGGGGCATCGTGCGCACCCGCCCACTGGAGGCGCTGGTCATCGGCGCCTATGTCCGTGGTCTCTCCGACCGCGACATCGAAAGTCTGCTGGACGAAGCCGGGTTGGGCCACGTCTCCAAGACCGCCGTGAGTGACCTGTGCCGCGAGCTGCGCGCCCGCTATGCGGCCTTCTGCGCCCGGAGCCTCGCCGACATGGACCTGCTGGCGCTGTACCTGGATGCCATCTACCTGCCCACCCGGCCGAGCGGGGCCAAGGAGGGCGTGCTGGTCGCCTGGGGCTACACCCGGCAGGGCGACCGCGTCTTGCTGGCGGTGCGCCTGGGCCAGCGTGAGTCGCGCGAGGACTGGCTGGACCTGGGGCGTGACCTCACGCGACGCGGCCTCGACTCCCCCTGGCTGGTGGTAAGCGACGGCGCACCTGGCTTGATCGGCGCCATCGACGAGCTGTGGCCGACCGCGGAGCGCCAGCGGTGCACCGTGCACAAGCTCCGCAACGTGCTGGCCAAGCTGCCGAAGCGCCACACCGACCAGCGGGAGCAGCTCAAGCGGGCGTACTGGGCGGCGCTCGACGAGGCGAGCGACCCGGCCGACGCCGAGCGGCGCCTGCGTGTCCTGGTGGGTGAGTTGGAGCGGCGCTATCCGAGCGCGGCGGCCTGCCTGGCGGAGGACCTGCCCGCCCTGTGTGTGCACCTGGGCGTGTTGCCGCGGCTGCGGAAGCGGTTCCGGTCGTCGAACCTGCTGGAGCGGTCGCTGGAGGAGGTGCGGCGACGGACGAAGGTGATCGGCCGCTTTCCCGGCGAGACGAGTTGCCTGAGCCTCTGCTGGGCGGTGCTGGACCTGGTGATCGCCGGCGCGCGCGGGCTGGGCCTCACCGACCTCGATCGCCAGCACCTGGCCCACCTCGCCGCCGAGCGCGAGGTCCGTTCAGCTCGCAGCCAGATCGCCTAACATCGCGCCGACCGCGAGCCCGATCCGTTCACCTTTTCCAGCAGTCTCGGGACGCCACCGTAGGGAGACAAGCCGGAGTCAGTGTGACGGTCGTCTCCCTACCAGATGGGGCGGTGCGGCGTGCCCGCGCCGTTCTTCATCTCCACAGCGTCGGCGCGTTCTACGATAGCTGCAGGCTATGTCACGAACGAAGCGCCACGTCCGACGTGCGACGCCAGCAGCCGACCGCGTGCCCGTGGTGTACGACGGGTACTACGGGGGCTTCGTGCCCGTCGAAGCGGCCAGCTTCGACGTCTCGCTCACGCCCGAGGCGATCGTCCGGCTGCCGCTCGACGTCCTCGACGACCAGCGCGCCGCAGCCGGGGCGGAGGAGCGGCGCCGCCAGGCCGCCGATGCGCGCCGCGCGCGGCCGCGCTGCGACGGGCGCAAGCATCGCGCCCTGACGGTCACGCGGGCGGCCGACGGGCTGCTCGGCTTCTGCGCTGCCTGCGCCGACGGGCTCGATGTCACCGCGATGACCAGCCCGGCGCTCATCGAAGCGCTCACGGCGCGGCTGCCCGAGCCGCGGGCGCAGGGGCAGCGGCGGCCGGAGCTCGCGCGGCGGCTCTAGGCGCGTCGCCAGGAGCGCGACCTCGCCGCTGGCGCCATCGGGCCCTGTGCGCTTTGCGGCCGGTTCCGGCGGCTGCTCATGTCCAGCGATGGGGCCATGCGCGTGTGACGGGCGTGCGCAGGAGGCGACGGTGTTCACCTGTGCCGGCGGCTCGCGCGGCCGATGGCTCAGCCGAAAGGCAGCGGGACGAGCAGGAAGAAGCCGTTGATCATCAGTAGCGTGGCCACGCAGCCCAGGGCGATGGCCAGCGCGAGCAGCCGCCGCGAAGTGGCCACGATGCTGACCGAGCCCAGCACGATCCCGATCTGGAACAGCGCCTGTGCAAAGTCGAAGTTCGGGTCCTGCTGTCCGGCGCGATCGCGCCGCTGCTCGAACGCCTGCGCCTTCAGCAGAAGCTCCTGCTTGCCGTCGCCCGTAGAGGGCTCCGACTCGTAGCGGGCGACGGTCGCCCTGTCGCGGTCGAGGCGCTGCTGGATCTGCGCGCGGGCGTCGGCCGGAAGGTTAGGCTGCGTCAGCAGCAGCGCTTCCAGGTCGTCGGCGGCAAGCTGATTGCTGGTCTGGCGGATGTTCTTGGCCTGGTAGAAGGCCCAGGTGTCCGAGGCCTGGATGTTCGCGTTGAGCATCTCCTTGGTGGCGTTCGCTCCACCCAGGCCGGTGATCGCCAGCAGCATCGCCAGGACGCCGATCGTGACCGCCGCGCGCTGGCGGAACCGCTCGTCGCTGGCCCGCTCCGCAGCCGCCTCGCGGATCGTGTCGGCCGGGTCGATGGCTTCGGGCGCGTCCATCACCATTGTTGAGCAACCCCTCCGTTGTCCCTTCAGGCGAATCTAGCAGAGCGACTTGGCAGAGTGCCGCCACCGCGTCGAAGAGCGCTGGCCGTCGCTCACGAGGTCCAGAAAGAATGCACGTGAGGGATGACGCGGATGGCGAATAGAGTGGACGAGCGGACGCAGGAGCGGCTGCGCCTCCTGCGGCGGCTGCGGGCGGTGCGGCAGTACACGCAAGAGCCGGTCTCGCCGGAGATGGTCGAGGCCATCCTGGAGGTGGGGCGCTGGTCGGGCAGCGCCGCCAATCGACAGCCGACGGAGGTGATCGTTGTGCGCGGCCGCGCGACGCTCCAGCAGCTTGCGCGTGGGGCGCCGGGCCGGCCGCCGACGCCGCCGTGGCGTTGCACTCGCCGATCGAACGGCGCGTATCGGTGCGCCCGGGTTGTCACATCCCCTGTGGCCGCGAGCGCCCTGCCCGCCGCCCCGCCTGGCGTGCCCGGTAGGCGCGCTTCACCATGGTGTTGCAGCAGCGCGGCGAGCAGTAGCGGGCCTGGTACGCGTGGCTGACGAACAGCCGGCAGCAGCGGTCGCAGGTCAGCACGCGCCAGCCCGCGGCGAGGTCGTGCCACAGCATCAGGGCGTAGGCGCCCAGCAGCGACTGCACCCGCCAGGCGCCGACGCAGGCGCCCTCCGGGCCGAGCCCGCGCTGCAGCACCGGGCAGACACCTGCGAGCAGCGCCTCCAGCAGCGCGACCCCGTTCGCGGATTCCGATGGTGCGCCGCCCAGGCGGCGCGCCGCCTCGTGGAGCAGGGCGGCCGCGGCCACGAAGCGTTCCACCGGCTCGGCGTAGGCCGGCCAGAACGGCTCCGAGCCCGGCAGCGGGTACGCGGCGCGCTCCAGCCCTACCGTGTCGCGCTCGGAGAAGAAGGGCTTCCAGACGTCCTCCACCCGGCAGACCGTCGGTCGGCGGTCCGGCAGCGGGCGCAGCAGCACGGCGGCCGCGGCGGCGAGGGGCCCTGTGTCCGACCCGGCTCCGGGCGGGGCCAGCGGGTGGAAGCGTGCCCCCGGCGTGTCCGCGTCCGGCGGGAGCGAGACGGCCACCGCCTCCTCGCTCAGCAGGCCCAGCAGCCCGTGCCTGGCGCACCAGCCGGCCAGGGCCGCCTCGTCGATCGGGACCAGGCGGGGCGGCTCGCCGGGCGGCGTGGCGGCCCAGCGGAGCCTGCCTGCCAGCGCGAGCAGGGCCTCGTAGGGGGCCGGGCCCCCGCGTCCGCCCCAGCCGCTGCGCGCCACTCGGTACGCCGCCCACGGGTCGTACGGGACGAGCCGCGCGCCGGCGGCGGGTCGGATCAGCCCCGCGCGTACCTCGTAGCGCTCGAAGCGCACCCACGCCCGCGCCGACTCCGCTGGTGGTCGTTGCGGGTCGGTCCGGCGCCGTTGGTCGGCGCCTGCCCCCCTCGCCGGGGTCTTGTGGGTTGTCGACATCGCTGTCTCTCCTTCCGCTGCGCGTTGCATGGGTGCTCCTCCCGTCGGCTCTCAGCCGGCGACGTCAGTGGGGTGGCTGCTCCGGGTGGGGCCAGCCGGGGGCCAGCGACGGCGTTCGCCGCTGCCCGGTGCGCGCCAGATGGGACCCAGCAGCCCCGCCGACTGGCCCTTCAGCAACGTCGTCGTGGCCAGCAGGACCGGCAGGCCAGGCGCCCGCCCGAACGCCGCTGCGCGCGCCGCGCGGGCGAGCCGCTCCTCGGCCGCCTCGTCGGTGGTCACCACCAGGACTGTCGGGAAGGCGTCGTAGGCCCGCCCGTAGCACCCGCGCTCGCGGCAGTCGTGGTACGCGGCGAACTTGCGGCGGTACTTCTCCTCGCGCATCGTGGCGCGGTCGTACTCGACGAAGAAGCCGTGCAGCCGACCGTGCCAGCGGAGCACGCCGTAGCCGTCCGGCCGCATCGCCCGGTCGGCGCAGGCGGCCGCGTTCCGCCACTCCACCAGGCCGGCGCGTGGGTCCGGCAGCCGCCGCTCGCGCGCCAGGCGGGCAAGCTCGATGAAGAGCTCGTCCGCGCCGTGCGTGTGGGCCAGGTGCGCCAGCAGCGACGTCCGCGAGCCGATCGGCTGCTCCGGGCCGCCGCCGACCAGTCCGTGGTAGCGGACCGCCGCGTCGAGGCCGAGCCCGAGGAGCGCCGCCAGGCACTCCACGCCCTCGACCGTGAGCTCCGCCAGCTCGCGCGCGGCCACCTCCCCGC
>CAYSYM010000041.1:0-33910 GCA_964435115.1 uncultured Chloroflexota bacterium
CGGCGGCGGTCGGGAGCGCGGGCGGCATGCGACCCCCGAGGCCGGACACGGCCAGTCCCGCGGTGGCGGCGACCAGGGGCGTGGGGGGGGGCTTGCCCGGCCCCGGGCCAGCAGCCCGCGTGCCCCTGCGCCCACGGCCGGCGGCACGCGCGAATTACGGAAGTAGTCGAACACGTACTCCGTCGTCTCGCCGCCAGAGGTGCCCGGCACCGGCAGCAGGCGTGCTGTCAATGGCTTGCCCCCGAGCGCCACCGACAGCGTGGCGACGTCCAGGTAGATACCGGCCAGCTCCTCCTCAGACACGCTGCCCGGCAGCGGAACCGTGTCCAGCCCGGTTCCGCACACCGCGGAGTAGAGGAGGAGCTCGTGCAGGCTGCTGGGGCGCTCGGCGAACCTGGCCGCGAGCACCGTGTCTTCGAGGATCGGCAGCATGAGCCCGGAGAAACCGGTGCGCTCCAGGCGGGTGCGGCGCACGGCGCGCGTGAGTATCGCCGCGACGTACACGCTGCCCGGCGCACCGAAGCGGTCCACGCCGGCCGCTTCGAAGGCCCTGCCAATCGACGCGTTGTCCGAGGGGAAGGGAGCGGGCGAGAGGTCTATCCCGACGAACGGGTAGCCAAATGCCTGCTCCAGGTCGTGCGCCACCCGGGTGAGGGGACGCGCCGCGTCCTCCAGCGCCTGGACCAGGCGATCCTCAACGGCATCCAGCCCCCCGGGGGCTTGGACCGCGCCCAGCACCACGTCCGCCGCCTCTACGGCGATGGCGAAACGCGGCACACCACCTCTGTGGTACGCCGCCGGGAGGAACGGGATGTTCGGCGGGCAGTTGGCAGTGGCCGCGAAGCGCAAGTTGCCGAAGCCCCGCGGGGTAGCCTCGGCGAGCGCGCGCACCGCACGTGCGCAGGCGCCCGCCATGGCGACGCTCGGCCGCCCGCCTTCCCCTTCCAGCAAGTCGGCAGACAGGAAGGACACCTGGCCCGCCGCCAGTAGCGGCGCGGCCAGCTCCTCCACCACGTCCGGGCGGTCGCCGGGGATCCGCCCCAGCGCGAGGTACCCGATCCCGGCCTCCCGGGCAGTCTGCTCGGTCGCCAGCGCCCACCGTTCCAGGTCCTGGCCGTCCACGCCGGACAACACCGGCCCGAGCGCCGGCCCGGCGACGCGCGTCGTCTGCACTTCGAATCCTGCCGCCCCGAACGCGTCCGTCGCGCCGCGGAGGAAGGCGGCCGCCGCGTGGAAGGGCGCATCCAGGACGGCTGGTGCCGGGAGGTCCAGGCCCAGGGTGACGGCACGGATCTTCACGCAGGTGATGGTACGCGCCTCGCGGCTGGGCCATCCCCTATCATCTCGCGAGCGCCCCCAGGGAGCCTCCCGTGCCTCGGCACCAACCAAGCACCCGCGTCGTCGGCTCGCTCCTCGCGGCGCTCCTGCTCGCGGCCGGGACCGCGTGCTCGGCCAGCGGGGGGCTTGGCGGCGATGGCTCGGGCAACCGGCGGGCCACGCCTCCGCTGGAAGCCACCCGCCCAGCCGGCACGCCCGGGGGGCCGCAGGCTGCCTCGCGCGCCGGCGTGATGTCCTCGATGCAGCTCCGGGTGGCCTACCGCACGATCCTGGAGCGGTTCGTGGATCCGGTCGAGCCAGCACAGCTTATCAACGTCGCGAGAGACGGGCTGCGCGAGTCGCTCCGCCAGCAGCCGCTCTTGCCGATGTTCACCCTGCCCCTCGACCTGCCGGCGGTCTCGAGCGGCGACCCAGAGAAGGACTGGGCTGCGTTCGGCGAGGGTTACGACGCCACCGTCCAGAAGCTGCCCGCGTGGGCGGAGCAGTCACAGGCGGACTGGCTGGTGATCCGGCGCATGGTGGAGAGCCTCGCCGACGGCCACTCGGCCTTCCTCACGCCAGAGGAGGTCCGCCGTCGAGCCGAGACGTCGTTCGGCGGCGTGGGGATCAGCCTCACCCGTTCTGACCAGGGGCCCATTGTGACGGAGGTCTTCCCTAGCAGCCCGGCCGCCGCGGCCGGCCTGCGGCGCGGCGACCGCATCGTGGAAGTGGATGGCCAGCCGCTGGCCGGGCGCCCCCTGGCGGACGCGGTCCAGATGATTCGTGGGCCGCGGGGAACCGAGGTCCGCCTCGCTGTGCGACGCGCGGGTGCGTCCCGGCCACTGGAGGTGCGCCTCACCCGCGCCCAGGTGAGCGTGGACGCGGTCCTGGGTGGCCTCTCCGCGAACCGCGCCGGACTCGGCTACCTGAAGGTGCGGACGTTCAGCGACGAGGCGCCAGACCAGGCGGCGCGCGTCCTGGGCGTCGGCACCAGCAGCGACGTGCGCGGCTGGATCGTCGACTTGCGCGCGAACACCGGCGGCTCGCTGGCAGCGGTCCTGCAGATCGCCGGCGCGTTCCTGGGCCCCGACGCCGAGGTGGGGTTCGAAGTGAACCGCCAGGGCGAGCACTCGCGGCTGGTGGCGGATGGGACGCAGGTCGTTCAGGACGTGCCGCTCGTCGTCCTGGTCGATCGCGACACGGCGTCGGGCGCGGAGATTCTCGCCGCCGCCCTGCGCGAGCGGCGCGGCGCGCGGATCGTCGGCCTCCCCACGGCGGGCAACGTCGGCGTGGCGACGCTCGTGCCCCTGCCAGACGGCTCGGCGCTCCAGATCACCGAGCGGCGGTACCTCACCTCGTCTGGCGGGGCGATCGAGAAGAGCGGCATCCAGCCGGACGTGGTGGTGGAGGTCCCCGACGCGGACCTGGAAGCGGGGCGCGACCCGCAGCTCCAGCGGGCAGGGGAGATCCTGGCCGGGCTCGTCGGCGGCTGACGCGATCGCGGGCCCTCAACCCCTGGCCTGGCTGCCGATCTCACAACCCGCCCCGCGAGCCGCGTTCTCCCACTCGGCTCGCCGGCGCCCGGGGGGTGGCCGGGCCGGTTGTCAGGGAACGGCCGGCTTCCCGAACGTCGCGGCGCACCGCCCACCAGCTCCGCCCGCGAGGGAGGTCGTATGGCGCGCCAAGGGCCGTCAGGCCGGCGCCTGGGGCCCGCCCGGCGAGGCGCCAAAGAGCAGCACCGCGTCCCGCACGAGCTTCGCGGCAGCCGCCGCGGTGATGTTGGCGGGGTCGAGGTTCGGCGAAACCTCCATGACGTCCAGTCCGACCACCCGCAGCCCAGCGAGGCTGTAGAGGAAGCCGGCCAGCTCGCGAAACGTGGCGCCGCCCGGCTCCGGGCAGCCGGTCCCCGGGGCAAATGCCGGATCGAGCACATCGATATCGATCGAGAGGTAGATTGGCCGCCCCTGCAGCCGCGCGCGCGCCGGCGGCGGCAGGACCAGCTCGGTGCTGCTGAAGGCGGTGCGCGCGCGGGCGGTCCGCCACTCCTGCCGATCGCCAGAGCGCACCCCGAGCTGGAAGACGTCGCCGAAGCCGAACTCCTGCCCAGCGTGGAAGAGCCAGCTCGCGTGCGTAAGCCGCTCGCCGTCGTACTGCTCGCGGAGGTCCAGGTGGGCGTCTACCTGGACCAGGAGGGCGTTCGGGTAGATCCGCTTGACGCCCCGGTAGCCCCCCAGGCTCGCGGTGTGCTCGCCCCCCAGCATGATACCGAGCGCCGCTCCGCGGGCCGCTCGCTCCATGGCAGCGGCCACGAGGTCCAGCGCCCGGTCCATGCTGGCGCCTTCGAGCCGCAGGTCGCCCAAGTCCACGAACGGCACGTCGTCCAGGCTGCGATCCAGCGCCGGGCTGTACGTCTCGAGCGCCTCTGACAGGTGCCGCACGGCGGCCGGCCCCCCGTGGGCCCCGGAGCGGAAGGTCTCTGTCAGGTCGAGCGGCGCGCCAAAGAGCGCCGCACCCGGACCCGTGCCCCCGCGCCCCTCGTCAGGGCTCGACGACGCCAGGAAGCGGGTGCCCGAGGGCGCGAAGCTCGGCGGCCGTTGGCAGGTGGTCATACTCAGCCAATTCCTGGAGGAACGTCGGCAGGGCAAACGCGGCCCGGTGGACGGCGGGGTTGTAGAGGCGGAGCGCTCCACGCAGCCCGTCCAGGCGGGTGTTGACCGTGATGTCGTCGATCGAGCACGGATCAAGCGTGTCCGATCCGGCGACCCAGCTCCAGAGGATGCCGGGGTAGACGGGCACCCACCCGAGATAGGGCCGCACCAGCGGGAAGGCGTGCTTGAACGCGCGGAGGGTTGCCACCCATTCGCGTGGCATGGTCAGGGGTGAACTCGCCTGCATCGCCACCACGCCGCCTGACGCCAGGACGCCGCGCACGGCGCTCAGGAACCCCTCGCTGAGCAGGGCCGCCGCGGGGCCGACCGGGTCGGTCGAGTCGACGACGACCACGTCGAACCGCTCGGCGGTGTCCCGCACGAACCGGGCGCCGTCGTCGATCCGTAGCTGCACCCGCGGATCGTCGTACGCGCCGCGGCTGATCTCAGGCAGGTAGCGGCGCGAGGCCTGCACGACGGCGGCGTCGATCTCGACCTCGACGGCACGCTCGACCGACTCGTGCAGGAGCACCTGGCGCAGCGCGCCGCCGTCGCCGCCGCCGATCACCAGCACCCGGCGCGGGTGGGGGTGCGCGAACATGGGCACCTGCACCAGTGGCTCGTGATACGTGAACTCCTCGCCGACGCTGGTCTGGAGCGCGCCGTCGAGGACGAGGGCCCGTCCCACCGGCTCGAGGTCGAGCACCTCCAGATGCTGCCAGGCGCTCTGCTCTGCGTGGAGGCGGCGCCGCAGGCGGTACCGCTGCGCGTAGCCGGCGACCGGCGGCTCGGCGAACCAGGCCTCGGCGTCGGGGAGCACGGGCTGGACCTCCGGGCGCATTCAGGCAACGGCGGCCGTGCGCCGGCCGGCTGCGCCAACCGCCGGGCGCAGCGCGTAGACCTCGCCGTCCGGGGGCAGGTCGAGCTGCCCCCGGGTCATCTCCATCACCTGGATGCGCTCCGGTCGGTAGTACTTCCGCAGCACCGGCACCGCCGTCTCCGGCTCGCGCCGGGCCCCGCAGGTGAACAGGTCCACGGCCGCGTAGCCGTACTCTGGCCAGGTGTGGATCACCAGGTGGCTCTCGGAGACGATCGCCATCCCCGTCACGCCGACCGGACTGAACGGGTACACCTTTAGGTCGAGCAGTGTCACGTCCAGCGCCTCCACCATCTCGCGCAGCGCGCCCTCCGCGACGTCGACGGAGTTCAGATTCATGCACCCCCACATCTCCAGGATGAGGTGGCGGCCAATCGCCTTCATGGGGTCACCTCCACCACAGGATGACGGCGGCAACGGCGCAGCCGATCCGCTCGACTTGGTGCTCGGCAGAGCGAACGATGACCTCCTTCAGCTTCAGGCCTCGCCGCCCGAAGCCTTCGTCGATCATCCGGCGGACGGTTGCCTCGGCCTCCCGGTACGAGCGCCCGTGCGACTCGTAGATCATCCCGTATGACCCGTCCCCCACGCCGATGCCGACGGCGGCCGCGATGGTGTCGCCGGGGCGCGCCGAAACGTGGACGGAGTAGACCGTGGGCACCAGGGACCCCGGCGTAATGTGTGGCGGATCGAGCAGGAGCGCCGCGCCCTGAGGGAGCACGCTACTCACACGGACCAGGTTGAGGTTCCCCACCCTGGCCGCCAGCAGCGCGTTGTCGAACGCGTTTAGCTCGGTGTCTCCCTCCGCCGACCCGGCGGAGGCCCAGGCCACGTTGGGGATGGGCGAGAGCTGGGGGTGCAACGCATAAACCTCCCGACGCGAGGGCGTGGTATGAACACTGCTGGGCGCGGGCCCATAAAGCGGGCAACAGAAAACACCACCCCAAGGTGGCCCCACCAGTGACTTCCGCCGCTGGCAGTTGGGTGTTCAGCCAACCCCAGAAAATGGTGTTCGGTTGCGTCTATGGCCGCCTGCGTGGGCGGTTGCGACAGCCAAGGCCGCCGGGCGCACTCGGCGTGCCACGTACCTCGGCGACTGCCGTCTTCGGCAGTGGGGGAGTTATAGCACAAACCGCGCGCGGGGACCGCCCGTTCAGGCGCGCCGCGCGACGGTGCCGGTCCCGGCGCCCACCGGGCGAGCGACAGCGATGAAGCCGGTGTGGCCCACCATCTGCTGCACGGGCCGCGGACCGGGCGGGATTCCGGGCAGGCCCACGCCGGCTGCTCCTCGCCACGCCCGGGTACGGTGCCGGCGCGGTTTGGGGCGCGCAGAGCGCGTCCACTATGATCCGCCAGCCCTGCCGGGCCTGGAGCGACGCCCTGCCGCACCCCCTGTCCGACCTGATCCGCCGCTGGCCTCGCCAGGTCCTGCACGCGGGCGCCTGCGGCGTGGTGGTCGTCGGCGTGGGCTGGGGGGTCGTGAGCGCGGGGCCAGGCCGAGGCGACCCCGGCCCAGCGCCGGCCGGCGAGCCGATCGCCGCGGCGCCACCAGCACCAGCGCCCGGCAGCATAACCGACGTCGAGCCGCCGAACGGGGCGCCCGATGCGCCCGGCCTGGACGCCGCCGGGTCCGCGCCCCAGGCGGCAGACGGGCTCCCGGTCCAGATGCAGACGTACATGGTCCAACCGGGGGACTCCGTCCGGACCATCGCCCGCCAGTTCGGCGTCTCGAACGAGACGCTCATCTGGGTCAACGACCTGTCCGATCCAGACATCCTCCTGCCCGGGCAGGAGCTCAAGATCCTCCCCTTCAGCGGGCTGATCCACGAAGTCCGCCCCGGCGACACGGTGGCCGCCATCGCCAACGGCTACGAGGCACGTGTGGAGGATGTCATCCGGGTCAATCGGCTGAGAGACCCGTACATCATTACCGTCGGGCAGAAGCTGGTGGTGCCGGGTGGCTACCGGCCGCTCCCCCAGAAGATCGTTCCAGCAGCGCCGGCCGGGCCCGATTCGGTCCAGGCGCCCGGCGACAGGGAGGAGCAGGCTGCCGCGGCCGCGCCAACCCGGCGTCCCATCCCCTCGCTCGGGAACACGCCGCAGGAGCGGTTCATCGCGGCGATCGCTGAACCGGCGATGGCCTCGCAGGAGGAGACGGGCGTGCCGGCCAGCGTCACCATTGCCCAGGCGATCCTGGAGAGCTACTGGGGTTCGAGCCGCCTGGCGCGTGAGGCGAACAACTACTTCGGCATCAAGGCACAGCCGAAGCCGGGACCGGCGGGCGTCCTCTCGCTGGATGTCTGGGAGGTGAGCGGCGGCCAGAACGTCGTGCAGCGTGCCGCGTTCCGCGCGTACAACTCGGTGGCGGAGTCGATCGCCGACCACGGGCGCTTCTTCCTGGAGAACGGCCGCTATGCGGCGGCGCTCGCCGTCCGGCGCGACGCGCGCCAGTTCGCGCGGGAGATCAGCCGTGCCGGCTACGCCACCGATCCTGCCTACGCTACGAAGCTGATCGACTTGATGGACCGGTACAACCTGTACCGGTTCGATAGCTGAGCGCCCGACCGCTACCGGTCGCGAGGCAGCGGTCGCGATCCGCCACGCTGCCGTCGGCCCACCGTCCGGCCGCACGTCTCCTGCGTGGCTGCATGCCGTGACGGTTCCGCCAGAGTCCGCCGAGACGGCACGCTCGCGCCCCGGCCGCCGGCGTCAGTCGGACTCCTCCCGCAGCGTGGCCTTGCCCGCCTCCTCGCCGCACGGGCCGGGACAGGCACCCCGACCCTCCCGTTCCCAGCCAGCGTGTGGTAGGCTGGCGCCAGAAACCTGAATCATCTTTCAATTCAGTGGAGCTGCGCGGTGCTGCGGGACACCATCTCGTCGACCAGGGTCGTGACGACACGGCTGGAGACCTCCGTGCGCTTCGCCGGACCCGAGGGCGGCGTGCCGCTCTGCCTGGTCCACGGGAACGTCTCGTCCGGGGTGTTCTGGGAGGAGCTGCTCGCCACGCTGCCACGGGGCTACCGCGGCTTTGCACCCGACCTCCGCGGCTACGGCGAGTCCGAGACCAGACCCGTCGACGCCACGCGCGGGGTGCGCGACTTCTCGGACGACCTGGAGGCCCTTCTGCAGGCGCTCGGCTACCGCGCCACGCACCGCAAGGTGCACCTGGTGGGCTGGTCGCTGGGTGGCAATGTCGTCCTGCAGTACGCCATCGACCACCCCGAAGCAGTCGCCTCGCTGGTGCTCGTCGCGCCGGGTTCCCCATTCGGGTTTGGCGGCAGCCGTGGCCTGGAGGGTGCGCCGGTCTGGTCGGACTACGCCGGCTCGGGCGGCGGTACCGCCAATCCCGAGTTCGTGCAGCGTCTGGCGGACGGGGATCGCTCGGCTGACAGCCCCGTCTCACCGCGGAATGTGATGAACAGCTTCTACTTCAAGCCGCCGTTCCGCGTCGCGCCGGAGCGGGAGGAGGCATTCCTCGATGGCCTCCTGAGCACCAGGACGTCGCCTGCCAACTACCCGGGCGACACGGTGGCCTCGCCCAACTGGCCCGGGCTCGCGCCGGGCGTCCAGGGCGTCAACAACGCGCTGTCGCCCAGGTATCTCGACCAGGGCGCTTTCGCCGAGATCGACCCCAAGCCACCCCTGTTATGGATACGTGGGGCGGACGACCAGATCGTCTCCGACACGTCGCTCTTCGATGTCGGCTTCCTGGGTCAGATCGGGGCTGTCCCCGGCTGGCCGGGCGTGGAGGTGTACCCACCTCAGCCCATGGTAAGCCAGACGCGGGCTGTCCTTGACCGCTACCGGGCGCACGGCGGCACGTACCGCGAGCAGGTGTTCCCTGACTGTGGCCATTCGCCACACGTGGAGCAGCACGAGACGTTCCGCGCCTCGTTGGCAGCATTTCTGCAGCGGGTGCCGGCCGAGCGCTGAGCTCGACCCGGACACAGGCGCCGCGTTCCCGCACGTCGACCCGGAAGCAGGGCAGCCGTGGCAGCGTGTCCGCCTCCACCGGTGGCTCGTCGTACTGCGCGGCGCAGAAGGGCGGGCCCACTCCCCGAGGGGTCGCCGGCCGATTCAATCGGGTATACTGTGGCCATTCCGAACGTTCGGGGGTGTCAGGTTTCGACAGAGGGGAAGACTCGTAGGTTGCAGGCCGAGGATGGTGGCTCCCTCGTAAATCCGCTACCACGCCAGTAACTGGCAATCGCGAACTCGCTTACGCGGCCTAATCCCCGCGTACCTCTCACCGGCCTCCGCCTGATGGGCCGGGACAGAGGCCACTCAGTCAGGCTGCTGCGCACGGGAACGCCGGGTAGCGCGCGCACAAGACCACTCGGCTGGCGCCAGGGGATCCTGTCGGTGGGAGCCCAGGGCGCGAGAGCAGATCACCGACTACGCTTGTAGGACACCTGCAGTCGACCTGCTTTGGACGCCGGGTTCGACTCCCGGCCACCTCCACCACTCGCGGGCACTCGCGGGCGTGCCGCCTGACCATCCTCCCTGGTGGGACTACCGGGTAGCGCCGGGATCGCCAGTCGGTCCAGACGGCCCCGGGTGTGACTGACGATTAGGCGAGAATACGGCCCACCTCTGTCCCGCAGAGGTGGGCCGGCTTCGTGAGATGGCTCCACCCTACGCCCTCCTACCGGTGCTCCGGCAGCCCTGCCATCTTCCGGTCACACCTAGCCTGGCAGGGTCGTCCAGTTCTGGGTGAGCCCAGCCGCGCTCCTTCTTCGTGGGAGTCTGACAGTTACCTCCCTGCGGAAGGGGCACGGGATGGGGAATACCGAAACACCCTGCCCAGCCTGGCGTTGCGATTGCCGCGTGGGAGCGGCGGCTGGTAGAATCGAGTACTAGCCGCGCGGCTCGGTCGCCCGCGGCGCTTTGCTGCCCGGCGGAGAAGAGCATGTACGCCATCATCAAGACAGGTGGAAAGCAGTACCGCGTGCAGCCGGGCGACACGATCGACGTGGAGAAGCTAGGCGGCGAGCCCGGGAGCCGCGTGGACCTGGGCCCAGTCCTGCTGGTCGGCGGTGACGGCGAGACACGGGTCGGCACGCCGGCCGTGGCCGACGCCGTGGCGAAGGCCGAGATCGTTGACCAGCGCCGGGGCGAGAAGATCGTCGTGTTCCGGTTCAAGTCGAAGGTCCGCTACCGACGCAAGACGGGGCACCGGCAGGCGTTGACGCGGCTGCGGATCACGGACATCCAGGTGGGGGAGGCGCAGACGCCCGCGGCGGCGACGGCCGCCCCGGCGCGGCGCCGGCGAGCGGCCGCCAGGACTGCCTCGAACGAGGCCTAGAGGGGGAGTCGCATGGCTCACAAGAAAGGCGTTGGCAGCTCGCGCAACGGACGCGACAGCCAGGGACAGCGGCTCGGCGTGAAGCGGGGCGACGGCACGATCGTCCGCGCGGGCGCCGTGCTGGTCCGCCAGCGCGGGACGCCGGTCAAGCCGGGCAACAACGTCGGCGTTGGCCGCGATCACACGCTGTTCGCGCTGATCGACGGCCAGGTCCGGTTCGAGCAGGCGACGCGCGAGCGGAAGCGCGTAAGCGTCTACGCGGTCTGAGCACGCCGGCCGTGCCCGTGCGGAGTCGGGTTGAACGTGAGGCCAGGCGCTGAGGGAGCCCGTGCGCTGAGCGCGCAGCGATGAGCGGCCGTGTGTGTCGAGGCTGAGCGCCGCCGGGGCGAGCTGGCCGCCGAGCAGACAGAGCGGGAGACACCATCATGAAGGCGGGAATCCACCCGGAGTACAAGACGGCGACGATCACCTGTGGCTGCGGCAACTCGTGGCAGACGCGCTCCACCAAGGCGAACCTCCACGTGGACGTCTGCTCCGCCTGCCACCCATTCTTCACGGGCGAGCAGCGACTGGTGGACACGGCCGGGCAGGTCGAGCGCTTCCAGCGCCGGCTGCGTTCCAAGAAGTCCTGAGACGCGACGCCATGAGCGCCCCTGCGCCAGCCGCACTCGGTCTGCGTACGCCGAAGGTGGCGTACGGCGGGCAGGCGGTGCTCGAAGGCGTGATGATGCGCGGCCGGCGCTTCATGGCGGTCGCCGTCCGTGCCCCGGACCGCCAGATCGTCGTCCGGTCGGAAGAGCTGCCGCGCCGTCTGTACAGCGGCGCCATCCAGAAGGTGCCATTCCTGCGCGGGATCACCCTCCTGTGGGATGCGCTAGGGCTGGGCATGAAGGCGCTCATGTTCTCCGCCGACGTGCAGATGCAGGAGGAGCCGGCGACACGCCAGGCCGAGCGGGCCGAGCCGCCGAGCCTGGGCAAGCCGCTGGCGTGGACCACGGTCGTGGTGGCCCTGGCCTTCGCCATCGGTGTCTTCTTCGTTACGCCGCTCGCCATCGTCGGGTTTGCCGAGCAGTTCCTGGGGCGGAGCACCCTCTGGAGCAACCTGGGCGAAGGCGTGATCCGCCTGGTCATCCTGGTGGCCTACGTCGGGCTGATCGGCCTGATGCCCGACATCCGGCGGGTGTACATGTACCACGGTGCGGAGCACATGACGATCCACGCGTGGGAGCATGACGAGCCGCTCGACCCGGAGCACGTGGCCCGCCACTCGCCCGCCCACCCGCGCTGTGGTACGGCCTTCTTGCTGGAGGTCGTGGCGATCTCGATCGTGCTGTTCGCCCTGCTGGGGACGCCGGACATCTGGCTGCGCGTGCTCTCGCGGATCCTCCTGATCCCGGTGATCGCCGGCATCGCGTACGAGCTGCTGCGTCTCGGCGGCAAGTACCCGCACAGCCCGATCATGGCGCTCGTCGTCGCGCCCGGCCTGCTCCTCCAGGCGTTGACCACGCGCTACCCGGACCGCGAGCAGGTGGAGGTGGCCATCGCCTCCATGCAGGAGCTGCTGGAGCGCGAGGGCGAGCTGCCGGTTCGCTCCGCCGCCTGACGGCGCCGCCGGCTCAGCCCGCGCGCTCAGCTGTGTGTCTTTCAAGGCTGAGCTCTGCCAACTGAGCTACTCCGTAGAGATTCGTGCTCAGCGACAGCGTTTACCTGTCGCTCGGCTTGGCCGCAGCGCTCCCAGAACGTACGAGTCTGACCAGTTCCCTGTCGCTCGACCTTCAATCCTCCTGAGGAGTGGGACGCACAACATGAGACCGCCGGCTTGATGCCGTTCTCGGGTGGGGGTACACATGTTCTCATGATGGAGAACAGAGCCCACGTCCAGGTCCTGCTTGGCCGATCGCGAACCCGGCAGCGGATACTGGCCCTCCTGTTCGATCGGCCCGAGCGGCGCCTACACCTGCGGGCGGTCGCCCGCGCCCTCGACGCTTCGGCGAGCACCACGGCCCGCGAGTTGGTGCGGCTGGTCGATGCGGGCCTCGTGACCCGGTCAACCGAGGGTCGGCAGGTGTACTTCCAGGCGGCCGCCGACTCCCCCCTCTTCGACGCCGTCCAGACGATCGTCCGCCGCACTGTGGGGGCGCCGGACGTCCTCCGGCGCCACCTGGCTGGGCTGCGCGGCATCGACCGCGCCTTCGTCTACGGCTCGTACGCCCGCGGCGAGGAGACACCAACTTCGGACGTCGACCTCATGATCGTTGGCACCCCGGATGTCGACGAGCTGACTGACCGTGCGTCGGCAGCAGAGAGCGAGCTTGGCCGACCGCTCAACTACACCCCTCACCGAGGAGGAGCTGGAGGACCGGAGGAAGCGGGGAGATCGATTCATCGCGGCGGTGGAAGCCGGGCCGACGCTGCTCGTGATCGAGCCGAGCCATGCCTGAGCGGCGGCCGAATGTGGCGGATCTGGTCGCGGCAGGCCGCCTCCGGGCCCAGGAGCCGGATCCCGACGCCCTCGTCGAAACTCTTGAGCTCGCCGAACGAGATCTCGAGGCAGCCGCGGCAAACACGGATCGCTTTGCGCCGTGGGCGGAGACGATGCTCTACGAGGCCGGCCTCCGTGCCGCCCGCGCGATCGTCATGGCGGCTGGGTACCGGATCTCCGCGGATCGTGGCCACGTCACGGCGATCGACGCCGCGGATGCCCTGACCAACGGCCGCCACCATCGGAGCTTCGTTCGCCTGCATCCACTCCGCCGGCGCCGCCATGACTTCATGTACGAGACGGCGGCGGAGCCTGGCACGCAGGAGCTGGTGACGGCGCGAGACGACGTGCTGAAGCTGATTGCTCTAGATGCTTCCCGCCATTGAATGCGGCATGGCCGGGAGTCCCCTCTCCCTCTGGGAGAGGGCGAGGGTGAGGGCGTCCCACGGCTGAAGAAGCACCGCCATCGTGCAGCCATTCGCGGGAAGCATTTAGCTCGGGCTCGGATCGGTCGATCGACGTCTGGATGAGCCCGGCGTCGCGCCTGGCGCGCTCAGGTGACGCTCGGGGCCAGCAGGTCGATCGCGTCGCGCAGGCGCGCGAGCACACGCTCGCGCCCCAGGGCCGCGAGCGTGTCGAAGAGCGGCGGGGTCGCGGTCTTGCCGGTGGCAGCCACGCGCACCGTCATGAAGAACGCACGCCGCTTCCAGCCGCGGCGGGCGCACGCCGCGTCGAACGCCGCCTCCAGGCCCTCGGGCGTGAACGGCTGCACGGACCGGACGACCTCCTCGGCCTCGCTCAGCGCCTGGGCCGCTGTGCCAGCCTCGAGCCCCTGCCGGGTGAGAAGCTCCGGGTCGAGCTCCAGCTTGCCCACGTAGAGGAAGTCGACCTGCTCGGCAACCGCGGCCAGGCGCCTGGTGCGCTCCTTCAGCGGACCCGCCAGGCGCCGCAGCGCCTCTGCCTGTCCTTCCCCGGGTAGGAACGGCTGGGCGCGACGCAGGAACTCGTCGTCCGAGAGCCGCTGGATGTACTGGCCGTTCAGCCAGTCCAGCTTCTCCACGTCGAAGACGGGCCCGACCGGGTCGAACCGCTCCCAGGCGAAGCTCTCGGCCAGCTCGTCGAGCGTAAAGACCTCGCGCCCGTCGGGCATGCTCCAGCCCATCAGCGCCAGGAAGTTCACCAGCGCCTCGGGCAGGTAGCCCTGCTCTTTGAACCACATCAAGCGGGCGGCCGGGTTCTTCCGCTTGCTGATCTTCGACCGGTCCGGGTTGCGCAGCAGGGGGAAGTGGGCGAACTTCGGCAGCGCCCATCCCAGCGCCTGATAGAGGAGCAGGTGGATCGGCGTGGAGCTGATCCACTCCTCGCCGCGCGTCACGTGCGAGATCTGCATCTCGTGGTCGTCCACCACGACGGCCAGGTGGTAGGTGGGGAACCCGTCTGACTTCAGCAGCACTGCGTCGTTCGGGGATGGCGCCCCGACCCGGCCGCGGATGAGGTCGTCGAAGACCAGGGGCGGGTCGTCCGGGACCCGGAGTCGCACCACCGAGTGCTCGGCGAAGCCCGCCTCCCGAGCGCGCTGCTGCTTCGTCTTCCCCAGGCAGAAGCGGTCATACCGGGGTGGCTCCTTGCGCCGCTGCTGCTGGTCGCGGACCTCGTTCAGCCGCTCGGGTGTGCACCAGCACTCGTACGCGTGTCCGAGGTCGACGAGCTGGTGGGCGTAGCGCTGGTACAGCGACAGCCGCTCCGACTGCCGGTAGGGTCCGAACGGGCCGCCCTTGTCGGGCCCCTCATCCCAGTCTAGGCCGAGCCAGCGCAACGCCTCGAAGATCTGGCGCTCGCTGTGCTCGACGTACCGCGAGCGATCGGTGTCTTCGATCCGCAGGACGAACGCGCCTCCCTGCTGCCGGGCGAAGGCGACGTCAAAGACGGACATGTAGGCGGTGCCGACGTGTGGATCGCCCGTCGGCGACGGCGCCATCCGAACGCGAACCGGCTGGGTGGTCATCGACACTCCGCTCCCGCCTTTCGTACGCCTGGCATGTGCGGGTCATCGGCGGGCCCGCCAGTCTCAGCCTACACCGCTCCACGCGCGCCGCGCCGCCGCAGCCGTTCGAGCGCCTCGGCCAGGTCTGCGGGCAGCTCCGCCACGAAGGTGCGCTCGCGGCCGTCGTGGGGCGACCGTAGACGCAGCCGGTGCGCGTGGACGAACTGGCGGCCGAGGCCCCCCGGCGCGCGGCCGGCACCGTACGTCGGGTCCCCGGCCACCGGATGGCCGATGGAGGCGAAATGGACGCGGAGCTGGTGGGTGCGCCCCGTGAGCAGGAGCGCCTCCACCAGCGTCCAGTCGCCGAACCGCTCGCGGACGAAGAAGCGGGTCTGGGCGGCGCGCCCGCCGGCGCGCACGCTCATCCGCTGGCGATGCCTGGGATCCCGCCCGATCGGAGCGTCGACGAGGCCCTCGTCCTCGGCGAGGTTGCCCTGCACCAGCACGAGGTAGCGTTTCTCCGTGCGTCGGCTCTTCATCTGCTGCTGCAGGTTGGCGGTGGCAGCCGCCGTCCGCCCCACCGCCAGCAAGCCGGAGGTGTCCTTGTCCAGCCGGTGCACGATGCCCGGCCGCAGGTCACCGGTGGCATCGCGCAGCTCGGGGAAACGCGCCAGGAGCCCGTTGACCAGGGTGCCGGACTCGTTGCCGGGCGCGGGATGGGTCACCACCCCGGCCGGCTTGTCGACGACGACCATGGCCGGGTCCACGTACACCACCTCGAACGGCACGTCCGCCTCCGCGGGCAGGTCGAGGTGGGCGGGCACGGGGGCGAGCCGCACCCGGTCCCCGTCGGCGACGCGCTGGCTCGGCTTCGACGGCCGGCCGTTGACGAGCACCGCCTCGAGGGCGATCAGCTTCTGCCACTCGGCGCGCGACCGTGCCGGCTCGCCGCCGTACCGGACCAGGAAGCCATCCAGGCGCTCCCCAGCCGCGAATGGCGGCACGACGACGATCCGGCCGCCACCCTGGTCGTCGCGCGAGACGGCGTGGAGCGGTCGACGACTACGCACGCCGGCAGACGCCCGGCTCGGCCCGGCGTTGGTGGCGGCCGCGGGCGTGACCACCGGGAGCGGGGTGAGCCAGGCGTTCAGCGGGCATCGCCCGGCTGCGTGGCGGCGCGACCGGCCTGCTTGGGCTCTGGCTGGCGGAGGAGCTGCAGCGCCAGCAGCCCCACGCCGACGACGAGCGCCGAATCGGCCACGTTGAAGACCGGCCACCAGTTCGTCCGGTAGCCGAAGTCCACAAAGTCCACCACGTACCCCTGCCGAACGCGGTCGATCAGGTTGCCCACCGCCCCGCCGAGCTGCAAGCCCAGCGCCAGGTGCATCCGGAAGCCAGACCGCGGCAGGTAGCGGTAGCTGGCCGCGATCACGGCGACGACGACCAGGCCCACCAGCACGAAGAAGGTCACCTGGCCCTGCAGCAGCCCGAAGGCGGCGCCCCGGTTCTCCACGTAGGTGAGGCGCAGCAGGTCGCTCGCGCCGGGCACCGGCACCGATTGGGCGCCGCTCTCGCGCAGCGCCTCCACGGCCCACCGTTTGCTCCAGCGGTCGAGGAGGACCACGAGCGCGGCCAGCCCCAGGAAGAGCAGGCCCCGGGCGGGCGACATGCCTGGCCCGCGCTCGCGCACGGCCGGGCGGACTGGCTGCGCCTCACCCACGAGCCGCGGCCTTCCGCACCACGAGCACTACCGGCATGCCGTCCACCTCGCCCGCCGTTCGATGCCCGTCCGCCATGCTGTCCACCCCGAGCTCGAGCTCCGTGCCCAGCGTCTCACGGCGGATCCAGTCGCCGTGCGTCTCGACCACCCGGCGGAGTGGTTCCGGCGCCTCGTAGCGGATGGCGATGCGATCCGACACTTCGAGCTCCGCTGCTTTGCGCGCGTCCTGGATCAGGCGGATCAGCTCGCGCGCCTGCCCCTCCGCCAGCAGCTCCGGCGTCTGGGTGGTATCCAGCACCGCCAGCATGCCCCGGTCGACCGCGGCCGCGTAGCCTGGCGCCGGCTCCAGCAGCACCGCTGCCTCCTCAGGCTCGAGGGTCCACTCGCCCACCCGCACGCGGCCGTCGTCCGCGATGGTGAAGCGACCCTCCTGGAGCGTCTGGCGGATGCGCGGGTAGTCTCTGCCGTACTTCGGGCCCAGCAGCCGCGGGTTCGGCTCCACGCGCCGCCGCACAGCCTCGCTCAGATCCTGCACGAACTCCACGCGCTTCACGTTCAGCTCGTCGCGGACCTGCTCCTGCAGGTGCGCTGGGAGCCCGTCGAAGCCCGATGGCACGGCGACGCGGATAGCTGGGAGGGGACGTCGGACCGGGATCTGCGCCCGCTTGCGCGCGGCGTGGCCCAGGCTGGCCACCAGCCGCGCCCACGCCACCTGGCGCACGAGCTCCTCGTCCTCGAGCGTGGGGTCGGCCTCCGGGTAGACGCAGTGGTGGACGCTCTCCGGCGCACCCGGCTGCACGCTCCGTACCAGGTTCTGGTACAGCTCCTCGGCCAGGAAGGGCATGAACGGGGCCATCAGCCTGGCCAGCGTGGCCAGGGCCTCGTGGAGGGTGGCCAGGGCGCTGGGATCGGCCTTCCCCCCCGGCGCCCAGAACCGCGCCCGGCTGCGGCGGATGTACCAGTTGCTCAGGTCGTCGAAGAACGCCTCGATCGCCCGGGACGCGCCCATCGCGTCGTAATCGTCCAGCCGCTCGCGCACGCGGCGGATGAGCTGCTGGAGGAGCGCCAGGAGCCAGCGGTCGGTCTCGGTCCGATCCCGCACCGGTGGCGCGGGGTCAGACGGCCGCCAGGCCTCGAGCCGGGCGTAGGTGACGAAGAAGCTGTAGCTGTTCCACAGGGTCAGCAGCCGCCGCTTGGTCTCCTCGGCCAGCTTCCAGCCGAAGTTCAGGTTGGCGGCCGGGTTCTGCTGGCAGTAGATCCAGCGCAGCACGTCCGCCCCGGCCGTCTCCGCCGCTTCGTTGAATTCGATCGCGTTGCCCAGGCTCTTGTGCATCGGGCGTCCCTGGTCGTCGCGCAGGGTGCCGAAGCCGAGCACGGTCTTGAAGGGCGGTCGGTTCTCCAGCACGGTGCTCATGACCAGCATGGCGTAGAACCAGTTGCGGTACTGGCCCGGGAAGCTCTCGGTGATGAAGTCGGCCGGGAACCATTGCGCCCAGTACAGCCGGTCCTGGCGGTAGCGGAGCGTGGAGTAGGCCACAATGCCGGCGTCCAGCCAGGGGTTGCCGACGTCCGGGATGCGGCTCGCCCGGCCGCCGCACGTTGTGCAGCGGATCTTGACCGCGTCTACCCACGGCCGGTGCGGCGTGTGGCCCTGGAAGCGCTCCCACCCCTCGACCGCGCGCTCGCGGAGCTCCTCCTCGCCGCCGATCACGTCGAACGCGCCGCAATCGTCGCAGACCCAGATGGGTAGCGCCAGGCCCCAGTAGCGCTTCTTGGAGATCATCCAGTCGTGCATATTGCGCAGCCAGTCCAGCTCACGCTCCAGCCCGAACTCGGGCAGCCAGCGGATCTGCCGGGTGACCGCCATCAGCATGTCGCGCAGCTCGTCCACGCGGATGTACCACTCGTCCACCAGCCTGAACACCAGCTCGGTCCCGCAGCGCCAGCAGTGGGGGTAGCGGTGGCGGTAGGACTCCGCCCGGAAGAGCCGGCCCTTCTCGCCCAGATTCTCGGCAATCGGCTCGGCCACCTCGCCGACGGGCCTGCCCGTCAGCCAGCCGAAGCCGTCGAGGTAGCGGCCGTCGTCGTCGAGCGGCGCGATGGCTGGCAGGTCGAACTCGCGGCCGAGCTGGTAGTCCTCTTCGCCGGCGCCGGGCGCGATGTGGACGATGCCTGTCCCTTCCTCCTGGCTCACCTCGGTCCAGGGGATGACGCGGTGCTCCACCCCCTGCTGCGCGGGCAGCTCGTCGAACGGGCCCCGGTAGCGGCGACCAACGAGCTCTTCCCCCCGCAGGCGCTGCACCACCTCCCAGCCCGGGCCGAGGAGCTTCATCCGCGGCTCGACCAGCACCACGCTCTCGCCATCCTTCCGGACCCGGGCGTAAGTGAGGTCCGGGTGCACCGCCGCTGCGACGTTCGCGCTGAGCGTCCAGGGCGTGGTCGTCCACACGAGCAGGCTCTCGCTGGGACGGTCGAGCAGCGGGAACCGCACGTACAGGCTGGTGTGGGCGACCTCCTGGTAGCCCTCGGTGTCGATCTCGTGCTGGCTGATGCCCGTCCCGCAGCGGGGACACCAGGGCATCACGTCGTGCCCGCGGTACAGCCAGCCGCGCTCGTGGCACGTCTTGATGACCTGCCAGATGGTGTAGTTGTTCTCGTTGGACATCGTGTAGTACGAGTTGTCCCAGTCCATCCAGTTGCCCAGGCGGATGCTCTGCTCGGTCTGGATGCGGGCGTACTTGAGGACCCGTTCCTTGCAGCGCTGGACGAACTCGGCGATTCCGTACTGCTCGATGTCCCGCTTGCTCGTGAAGCCGAGCTCCTTCTCGACCTCGACCTCGACCCAGAGCCCCTGGCAGTCAAACCCGTTCTGGAAGCGCTGGTCGTAGCCGGTCATGGCGCGGTAGCGTTGGAACAGGTCCTTGTAGGTGCGGCCCCACGCGTGGTGGACGCCCATCGGGTTGTTGGCGGTGATCGGTCCGTCGATGAACGAGAAGCGCCGGTCGGCGCGGGCAAGCTGGCGCTGCAGCTTCTCGAAGGCGTGCGTCTCGTCCCAGAAGCGCAGGATCCGGCGCTCCAGGGCCGGGAAGTCGAGCTCGCGCGGAACAGGCTGGTACATCACGTGGGGTGTCCTGAATGCTAGCGCACGGCGCGCGCCGGGCCGGGGGATCGGCGCTGGCGCGGACCGAGCGGTCGGCTGTGGCGTGCAACGCGCGAGAGTCTGGCCCGGCCCCCGGAGAGAGGAGAGGCGGTCGGGTGGCTGTCCAGCAAGGCGCACGTGAACGGAGCGTGCCAGGAACGGCGCGGCGGGGGTGCGACCGTCGGGCACGGACGCTCTCGGGCCACCTGCGCAACCGGCGTGGCAGGCGGGTGGCGGTGGCACTCAATGCCTGGGCTGTGTCACCCGCAGGTGCAGTTCCTGGAGCTGGTCGTCGGAGACGGGCGCAGGGGCGCCCATCATCAGGTCCTGCACGCTCTGGTTCTTGGGGAAGGGGATGACCTCGCGGATGCTCTCCTCGTCAGCCAGCATCGAGATGATGCGGTCCAGGCCGGGCGCGATGCCGCCGTGGGGCGGTGCGCCGTACTGGAACGCCCTGAGCATGTGGCCGAAGCTGGCCTGGATCCGCTCGGGCGGGTAGCCGAGTAGCGCGAACAGCTTCTCCTGGACGTCGGCGCGGTGCACGCGGATGCTGCCGCTGGCCAGCTCCTCGCCGTTGGCGACGACGTCGTACGCCTTCGCCCGCACGGCAAGCGGGTTCGTCTCCAGGAGCGGCAGGTCCGCTTCGAACGGCATGGTGAACGGGTGGTGTACGAAGGTCAGGCTGCCGTCCTCGGCCTGCTCGAACCAGGGGAACTCGGTGATGAAGGCCCAGGCGAGCACGTGGGCGGGAGCCAGGTCCAGTCGTTGCGCCAGCTCCTGCCGCAGCTTCCCCAGGCTGGCCCGCGTCACCTCCGGGCTGTCGGCTACCAGCAGCAGGAGGTCGCCCTCCCGGGCGCCCAGCGCCTCCCAGAGCGCCGCCCGCTCACCCTCGGCGAGGAACTTCGCGAACGACGACCGCACCTCGGCGCCGGCGAGCGCCGCCCACGCCAGCCCCCGCGCGCCGCTCGCGCGGGCCAGCTCGGTGAGCTCGTCGACCTGCCGGCGGGTGGCGGCAGCAGCACCGGGTGCACGGACCCCGCGCACGACACCACCGGCCTCCACGGCCGCCCGGAAGACCTGAAAGCCGGTGGTGCCGGCGACGGCGGAGACGTCCACGATGGGCAAGTCGTAGCGCAGGTCGGGCTTATCCGTGCCGTAGGTGTCCATGGCGTGCTGCCAGGTGAGGCGCGGCCACGGCTTGTAGAGCACCCGCTTGGTGGAGAGCGCCTCGGTCAGTCCGGTGAACAGCTCCTCACAGACGGCGAACACGTCCTCCTGGTCGACGAACGACATCTCGAGGTCGAGCTGGGTGAACTCGGCCGCTCGGTTCGCCCGCAGGTCCTCGTCGCGGAAGCAGCGGGCGAGCTGGAAGTAGCGGTCCATGCCGGCCACCATGGCGAGCTGCTTGAACTGCTGCGGGCTCTGGGGCAGGGCGTAGAAGCTGCCGGGGTGGAGACGGCTCGGCACCAGGAAGTCGCGGGCGCCCTCGGGCGTCGGGTTGGCCAGGATCGGCGTCTCGATTTCTAGGAAGCCGTGGGCGTCCATGAAATCGCGGATGTACTTGAACACGCGGTGGCGCAGCAGCATGTTGCGGGTCAGGCGGGCGCGTCGGAGGTCCAGGTAGCGGTACTGGAGGCGGAGCCGCTCGTCCACCGGCGTCTCCTCGGCCACCGGGAAGGGCAGCGGGAGAGATGGGTTGAGCACTGCCAGGCGCCGGGCTCGCACTTCCACCTCGCCCGTGGCGAGCCGCGGGTTTTCGCTGCCGGGCGGACGCCGCTCGACGCGCCCCTCTACCTCGACCACGTACTCGTCGTGCAGGCTTGAGGCGACGGCGTGGGTGCCAGGGTCCGTGGCGGGGTTGGCTGTGACTTGCACCAGGCCGGAACGGTCGCGCAGGTCCAGGAAGATCAGCCCGCCGTGATCGCGGACGGTGTGAACCCACCCCTGCAGGATCACCTCCCGCCCGACATCGCCCGCGCGGACCTCGCCGCACATCATGCTGCGTCTCATGCACCTGCCTTGAAGCGAATCTCAGCCAGCTCACAGCCGCCAGCGAGGCAGGAGGCCCACGTCTGGCACGGATGGCGCGGATGCGGCGCACGGGCTGGTGCGCTCGGCTGTTCCCTGCTGACTGTACGGTACCGAATCCGCTCGGGGCGCCGGCCGGGCCGCGTAGACTGTGGCGGCGCCAGTTGCCTGCATGTCCCTCGCGCTGTACGTCCACTTCCCCTTCTGCCTCTCGGTCTGCCCGTACTGCGACTTCGACCGCCAGGCCACCGGCTTCGACCGCGTCGACGCCTACCTGGAGGCGGTCGTCCGCGAGCTGGCGGACTACACAGCGGTCCACGAGCCCGTCCACAGCGTCTTCTTCGGCGGCGGCACCCCCAGCCTCATGCGGCCCGACCAGGTGGCCCGTGTCCTCGACGCGGTCCGCGCCACACTGGGGATACTTCCGCACGCCGAGGTCACGCTCGAGGCGAACCCCGGCGACGCCAGCCTGGACAAGATGCGCGGCTTGCGCGCCGCGGGGGTCAACCGGCTGAGCATCGGCGTCCAGAGCCTCGACGACGGCGCCCTGCGCCTCCTCGGACGGCGCCACACCGCGGACGAGGCGCGCCAGGCCGCCCGCTGGGCGCGGACCGCCGGGTTCTCGGTGAGCCTTGACCTGATGTACGGCCTGCCCGGCCAGACGGTCAGCGACTGGGGCGGCACGCTGCGGCAAGCGTTCGACCTGGAGCCCGACCACCTTTCCTGCTACATGCTCACGCTCGACGAGCGCGTGCCGATGGGCCGCGCCGTGGCGCGCGGCCGGCTGTGCCTACCGGTCGATGACGACGTGGCCGACATGTATGACCTGACGCGCGAGTGGCTGGCCGCCTCCGGGTACGAGCAGTACGAGATCTCCAACTGGGCCCGCCCCGGACACGCCTCTCGCCATAACCTGACGTACTGGCGAGATGGGCCGTGGATCGGCCTCGGCGCCGGCGCCGCGTCCTCGTTCGCCGGCACCCGCTGGAAGAACACGCCCGTGCTGGAGCGCTATATCGCCTCGATTGTGGCAACCGGCCGGGCCGCGCGCGTTGAAGACGAGGCGCCCGACCTGCCCACCCGGATGCAGGACTTCCTGGCCCTTGGCCTGCGCCTGCGTGAGGGGGTGAACCTAGCCGAGTTCCGCCGACGGTTCGAGAGCGACCTGGCGGAGGTGCTCGGCGCCGAGCTCGATGGGCTCCTCGAGGTGCGCCTCCTCGAGCGGGCTGGGGATGGCCTGCGCATCGCCCCGGGCCGCCAGCTCATCGCCAACGAGCTGCTCGTCCGGCTCGCCGACTCGATCCGGCGCTCCGCGGCGGGGGCACACCAGCCCGGGCCGGGGCGGCGCGCCGGCGCGTCCGCCCAGGTGGCGGTGGGCGCCCCCGGCTGAAGGTTGGGCGCGCGTCAGGCGCGGCGCGCGAGGAGCATCCCGCCTACGGCCGCGAGTAGCGTCGAGGCCGGCTCCCGGCCGCCGGCCGCGCAGAGCGCGCCGAGCGCGCGGGTGTAGCGATCGAGGACAGATCGCTCCACCTCGGCGCGCAGGCCGAGCGCATCGAAGTGCTGGACGACGCGCTCGGCGACCGGGCCCGGCATGTCGCCGGGCGCCGTGGTGTACGCCTCCCGCAGCCAGTCGGGCGCGTCGGCCCGGGCGAGCGCCAGGGCCGCCGGCAGGCCCTTCTTCCGGGCGAGGACGTCGGCCGCTTCCGGCTTGCCCGTCTCCGACGCCCGGCCCCACACCCCGAGGAGATCGTCCTGCTCCTGGAAGGCGATGCCGAGCTGCAGGCCATACTCGGCATAGGCGTCCTGTGCGGCGCCGGGCGCGCCGCCGGCCATGGCGCCCAGCCGGCAGGCGCCGGCGAACAACGCGCCGGTCTTGCGCGCGATCATCGCCTCGTACGCGTCGAGCGTCAGCGGGAGGGCACCGCGCTGCAGCTCAAGGTCGAGGAACTGTCCCTCGACCAGGCGCAGGCAGGCGGTGTTGAGCGCGCCGGCCATCGCCGCCGCGCGCGCGGTCCCGGCCCGGGCGAGCACCACCTGGGCGAGGGCGAAGAGCGCATCGCCAACGTTGATGGCCTGCTCGGTGTCCCACAGCCGCCAGACGGTCGGCCGATGCCGGCGGAACGGGCTATGGTCCTGGATGTCGTCGTGCACGAGCGAGAAGTTGTGCACCAGCTCCACGGCGACCGCCGCGTCGCGCGCCGGCTGGATCTCCCCGCAGGTAGCCTCGCACACCAGGAGCGCGAGGCCTGGCCGCAGCTTCTTGCCAGACGGCGGGGGCAGGCTGACCCAGGCGAGACGCTGGTCGCGCCAGCCGAGGTGGTAGCCCAGCATGCCGGCGAAGGCCTCGGCCGGCGGTTGGATCGCGTCGTCCAGCGCCGCCCGCGTCCACTCGTCGACGAGCGTCCCGAGCTCGCTCAGCCGGGCAGCCAGCGCCTCAGCCTGGTTGGGTGTGCCCTCCGGCGGTTGCATCGCGGTCCAGTATGTCGGCCGCCGCGAGGCGTGCGCCAGGTAAGCGAGCCCCGGTCCTCAGCGTCCTGTGTGGGCCGGCTCGGCCTCGGCACCGGTCTGGAGGGGCGCGAGGAAGGAGAGGCTGTCGGGCGCCCACGGGGCCACCAGCGTCTGGAAATCGGCGGCGCGCGCGATCGGGGTCGACACCAGGCGGCTGCCGAGCGTGGAGCGCTGGATCGCCGTCGAGACGGGCGGAACCAGCGGGAACAGGGCGAACGGCAGTAGCACCAGAGCCGCCACCACCAGCCCCTTCGCGGCGCCCGGGATGGCCCCCAGCGGCTGGTTGACGCACCCGAATGGCGTCAGCAGCACGAGCAGCGGGCGCAGCGCGCGCAGGGTCACACCGACGGCGGCTGAGTACAGGAGCTGGAAGAGCAGCAGCAGCGCGAGCAGTGCGGCGAGCGCCGCCACGGGGCGAGGCACCGGTGTGACCGCGACGATAACGTTCGCGACCGGGGCCGAGCCAACGAGTGCCAGGCCGGTCGAGACCGCGAGGCTCAGCAGGTCGAGCACCCCGAGCAGGAACCCCCGCGCCATGCCCGTAGCCGCCGCCGTGATGACGACCAGGAGCACTGCCCAGTCGACCCAGTTGAGCTGCTGCGCGAGGCCGTCGAACGGCACGCCCCTCAGTATGCCCGCTCCGGACGTCGTCTGGTCCACGGCCGCGCCACCGGCTCCCCCGGCGCCCGGCGCGGGCAGCGCGCAGCACGGGACGGGTAGCATCGGAGCGTGCGCACGCTCGAGCTCGTCGGGTTCGACGGCCCTAGCTCGCTCCGCCTGGCGGAGCGATCCCCGCCCGAGCCGGCGGCAGGCGAGGTGCGGGTGCGGCTCAGGGCCGTGGCCCTCAACCACCTCGACGTCTGGCTGAGTCGCGGCCTTCCGAAGCGGCCCCTGCCGGCGGTCCTCGGCGCCGACGGCGCCGGGGTGGTCGAGGCGGTAGGCCCCGGCGGGGACTCCTCGCGCTTGGGGCAGGAGGTGGTGCTCTACCCGATCGTCTCGTGCGCCGGGTGCGCCGCCTGCCGCGCGGGCCAGGAGGTTCACTGTCCGCAGATGGCGATCCTGGGTGAGCACACCCACGGCACCCTCAGAGAGGCGCTGGTCGTCCCGGACGCGAGCTGCTACCCGCGGCCCGCGCACCTCACGTGGGAGCAGACCGCGGCGCTGCCGCTTGCCTGGCTGACTGCCTGGCGGCTGCTGTTCACGCGCGGCCGGCTGGCCGCTGGCGACACGCTCGTGGTCGTCGGCATTGGCGGCGGGGTAGCCACTGCCTGCCTGCTGCTCGCCCGGGCGCACGGCCTGCGCGTCATCGTCACCTCGCGTGATCCCGCCAAGCGGGAGCGAGCCCTGGCGCTGGGCGCCGACCTGGCGCTACCGAGCGAGGGGTTTGGCAAGGCAGTCCAGGAGGCGACAGGCGGCGCGGGCGCCCGAGCGGTCGTGGACACGGTCGGCCCCGCCACGCTGGACGAGTCGTTCCGAGCCCTCGCTCGCGAGGGGATGGTCCTGACGGTCGGCTCCACCAGCGGCCCGCGGGCCGAGATCACTCTGCCCCGCCTGTTCTTCCGCCACCTCTCCCTTGTCACCTCCACCATGGGTACCCGGCCCGAGTTCGCCGCCATGCTCGCCGACGTGAACCAGCACCGCCTCGTTCCGCCGGTGGACCGCGTCTTCCCGCTCGGGGAGGGCCAGGCCGCCTTCGCCCACCTGGAGGCCGGCGCACAATTCGGCAAGGTGGTGCTCGTGCCGTGACACCGCGCTCAGCCCGTGGGGCGAACGTGGGGACCGATCAGCGCGCGCGCGGCCCGCGGGTCGAGTGCCCTGGGAGGCACGCGCGGCGCGCGTCGCGCTGACCTGCGCCAGGTGCCGCACTTCACCAAGGCCCACGGCCTGGGCAATGACTACCTCGTCTGCGATCCGGCCGACCTGCCCTTCGCCCTGACGCCCGAGCGCGTGCGGCTGATCTGCGACCGCCACCGTGGCGTCGGGTCCGACGGCATTCTGGTGCTCGCACCTGCAGATGGCGCGGCCGACGTGGGCCTGCGCATCTTCAACCCGGACGGCTCCGAGGCCGAGAAGAGCGGGAACGGCATTCGCATCTTCGCCAAGTGGCTGTACGAGACGGCCAGGACTCGCGCACGCTCCTTTCGCATCCGGACGGCCGGAGGCATCGTGCCGGTGCGCGTCGAACCCAGTGGCGGGCGCGTGCGGTCCGCCACTGCCGACATGGGCGAGCCCGCCTTCCGCGACGACCTCACGTCGCTCGAGGTGGCGGGCCGGGCGCTGCCTGTCGTCGCCCTCTCCGTTGGCAATCCCCACTGCGTGGTGGTACGGGAGCGGCTGGAGCTCGCCGAGCTGCGCGTGCTGGGTCCGGCCATCGAGCGCCACCCGGCCTTCCCTGGCCGCACCAACGTGCAGCTTGTGCGGCTTGTGGACCGGGGGCGCGTCGAGGCGCTGGTCTGGGAGCGCGGCGCGGGTGAGACGCTGGCGTCTGGCTCGAGCGCCTGCGCGGTCGTGGCGGCCTGCGGCCGGCTGGGGCTGGTGGGCGACGACGTCACCGTCGCGATGCCCGGAGGTGAGCTGCACGTTCGGGTCGACAGCCGGGGCCACCTGTGGTTGCGCGGGCCGGCCGAGGAAGTCGGCACCTTCCTCCTCAGCCCTGAGCTCGAAGCACGCCTGCGTGCGCTAGGATGAGGCGCATGCCCGCGCCTCCCGCGCCCGGCGCCTACTTCACCACCCTGCTGGACCAGGCCAAGGAAGCGCTCGCGCGGCGCGGCCAGGAGGTGTTCGACTTCGGCGTGGGCGACCCGATCGAGCCGACGCCGCCGTTCATTCGGCAGGCGCTCGTCGCCGCGCTCCGCCCGGTGTCGCGGTACCCGACGATCGCCGGCCAGCGAACGTTCCGCGAGGCTGTCGCCGGCTGGGCGGCGCGCCGCCTGGGCGTGACACTGGACCCGGACACGCAGGTCATCCCCGCCGCCGGCTCCAAGGAGGCGATCTTCCACCTACCGCTGGCGCTGCTGCCGCCCGACGAGCGGCGGCGCGGTGTGGTCTACCCCACGCCGAGCTACCCGGTCTACGCGGCCGGCGCGCGCTTCGCGCAGGCGATCCCGCACCCGGTCCACCCTGGCGAGGAGCACGGGTTCCGCCTGGACCTCCGCGACCTGCCGCGCTCGGTGCTTGAGGGGACCAGCATCGCGTGGATCAACTACCCGCACAACCCGACCGGCGTGAGTGTCGATCGCGCCTTCCTCGCGGCGCAGGTGGACGTGGCCCGTGAGCACGGTATCCTCCTGTGCGCCGACGAGTGCTACCTGGACCTCTACTTCGATGAGTCGGCTCCCCCGCCGAGCGTGCTGCAGGTGACGCTGGAGGGGGTGCTGAGCTTCGGGTCGCTCTCCAAGCGGTCCGGTATGACTGGCTACCGCAGTGGCTACGTGGCCGGCGACGCCGGCGTGATCGCCCGACTCAAGCGGCTGCGGCCGAACTTTGGCGTTGGATCGCCCGACTTCGTGCAGACCGCTGCCGCCGCGGCCTGGGCGGACGACGCGCACGTGGCCGAGCGGCGGGCGGTCTTCCGCGCCAAGCGCGACCGGCTGCTCGCCTTCCTGACCGACGCGGGCTACCGGGTCGCGGGCAGCCAGGGTGCCATCTACCTGTGGGTCAAGGTCCCCGGTGCAGACCCGGCGGCGTTCTTCATGCGGCTGCTGGAACGCGGGATCGTGGTGAGCCCTGGCGAATCGTTCGGGCCGGGAGGCGAGGGGTACTTCCGCGTTGCGCTGGTGCCACCGCTCGACCAGGTCGAGCGAGCCATCGCCGCGTGGAGCGGCCTGGAGCGGTAAGGCAGGAGCGGTGACGCCCGAGACCGCCGCGCAGCTCGAACGAGCGATCACCGCCGCCTACGCCGACCTCACCCTGCTCGATCGGCCCGAGGCCCACGAAGCCGTCGAGGCGACGCTCGCCGCCCTCGACCGTGGCGAGCTGCGGCTGGCGGCCAGGGTGGATGGCGAGTGGAAGACGAACGCCTGGATCCAGCAGGCGATCTCGCTCTACTTCCGGATCCGCCAGCTTGAGACCTTCGAGGTCGGCCCTTTCGAGTACCACGACAAGATCCCACTCAAGCGCGACTACGCCGCGCTGGGAGTGCGGGTGGTGCCGCCGGCGGTGGCGCGCTATGGCAGCTACCTGGAGCGCGGCGTGGTGCTCATGCCGAGCTACGTCAACCTGGCCGCCCGGGTTGGCTCGGGGACGATGGTCGACACGTGGGCGACCGTCGGCAGTGGCGCTCAGATCGGGCGCGAGGTACACCTGGCGGGCGGCGTTGGGATTGGCGGCGTGCTCGAGCCGCCAGGCGCGCGGCCGGTGATCGTGGAGGACGGCGCCTTCATCGGCTCGCGCTGCATCATCACCGAGGGCGTCGTCGTGGAGGAGGGCGCGGTCCTGGCTGCCAACGTTACGCTCACCGGCAGCGTCAAGATCATCGACGTGACCCGCGACCCACCGGTCACCTACCGGGGCCGAGTCCCCGCCCGGTCGGTGGTGGTGCCCGGCAGCCTGCCCCGGCGGTACCCGGGCGGCGAGTTCCAGGTGAGCTGCGCCCTCATCGTCGGCCAGCGCACCGCCTCCACTGACCGCAAGACCTCGCTCAACCAGGCCTTGCGGGACTTCGGCATCGGGACGTAGCGCGCGCGGCGGCGCGTGGGGATTCCCGCTGCCGTGCGCGGACGCTCCGTACAATGAGCGTGAATGGCACACACCCGGACAGACGGACCCGGGGGCGACGGCCTGTCCCAGCCCGAGCGCGCCTTCCTGCTCGCCGCCGACGCCCGCGGGACGCCGTGGACGGTCCAGGAGTCGTTGGACGAGCTGGCGGAGCTGGCTCGGACCGCCGGCGCAGTCGTCGTCGGCCGCCTCTCCCAGCGGCTCGAGCAGTCGGATCCGCGCACCTACCTCGGGCGCGGCAAGCTGGAGGAGGCGCGCGAGCAGCTCCTGGACGCGCGGGCGGACGTGGCCATCGTCGACGACGAGCTCCCCGCGAGCGTGCAGAAAGCGATGGAGGAGACGCTAGGTCGGCGGGTCGTCGATCGCACCCTGCTGATCCTGGACATCTTCGGCCAGCGCGCGCGCACTCACGAGGGGCGCGTGCAGGTTGAGCTGGCGCGGCTAGAGTACCTCCTACCCCGCCTCACCCGGGCCTGGACGCACCTGGAGCGCCAGGCCGGCGGCATCGGCATGCGCGGCGGCCCAGGCGAGACGCAGATCGAGATCGACCGCCGCCTGATCCGCAACCGGATCGCGGCCCTCAGGCAGGAGATTGCGGGCATTCGCAAGCACCGGGCTGCGCAGCGCTCGGCGCGCGAACGGGCCGGGATCCCGGTCGTGCCGCTCGTCGGCTACACGAACGCGGGCAAGAGCACGCTCTTCAACCGGCTGACGCAGGCCGGCGCGCTCGCCGAGGACAGGCTCTTCGCCACGCTGGATCCACTCACCCGCCGCGTCCTGCTGCCCGGCGGCCACGAGATCCTGCTCTCGGATACCGTGGGGTTCATCGCCAAGCTGCCGACGGACCTGGTGGAGGCGTTCAAAGCCACCTTGGAGGAGCTGGAGAACGCCGACCTCCTGCTCCACGTGGTCGACATAACCGCACCCCGGGCCACCGAGCGGGCGCAGGTCGTGCGGAGCATCCTGGCAGAGGTGGGCGCGGGCGATCGGCCGGTGCTCAACGTGCTCAACAAGGCGGACCGGCTGGCCCGATCGCCTGAGGAGCTGGAGGCGACACTGCCGGAGGCGCGGGCAGCGGATAGCGTGGTCGTCTCGGCCGAGAAGGGATGGAACGTCGACGAGCTGCTGGAGCGCATCGAGGCCATGCTGGAGCGTGGCTACGAGCGGTTGCGGGTGCGCATCCCCTACGACCAGGCGACACTGGTCGACCTGTTCCACCGCAAGGGAACTATTGACAGCGAGCGGCACACGGAGCAGGGCACACTGATCACAGGGTCGCTCCCGGCACGCTACGCCGGCCCCTTCCGTCCGTTCGCCGTGCGGGCTCGGTGATCAGGAGCGACCCGGATCACCTCACGGACGGCGCCACCCGGCTGCCGCTGTGCGCCCCACGAGCACGCTGACCCACATCACATCCGGCCCGGGGTGGCCTCCTGGTCGTGACGATCGACAATCGCGGGTGGCGGGGGGGAGACTCGAACTCCCGACCCGGGGTTTATGAATCCCCTGCTCTACCGCTGAGCTACCCCGCCCAGGTAGGGAAGTATACCCGTTCACGCTCGGTCCGGCGGTAGCGCTGACCTCCGTCCCATCACCTTGGGGGTGCCTGGCCCAGCACCTCGCCGCAGCCCGCCCCGTCTCGCAGCACCGGGCTGCGCGCCTGAAGCTCGATCTCCCCACAGGCGTCGGGACCGAGCCGGCACCCGCGGGGGCAAAGCGTTTCACGGACAGTGAAAGGCCGACGCCGGGGGGAGGGGGCGTCGGCCTTTCGGGCGCGGGACGGCCAGGGGGGGCGCCGTCCCGCCGCTAGTTCGCGACCGCCGGGGGGAGGAGCGGTGTCGCGACTGCCCATACTGTAGCGCGTCGCGGCCCGAGCGTGCAGTGTTCTTTGGTAGGCGCGCCTGGTGGGGGAAGTTCCCACGCGCACACCGACCCGCGGCCCGGGCCGCACGCCGGTCAGTAGCGGTAGTCGAGCGCCGGAGCGACCTCGGACGGGTGGACGCGACGTGACGTGGGGATCACCAGCACGTAGGGGGCGACTCGCTCTGCGACGTACGCCACGCCCAGCTCCTCGAGCCGCGCCAGCAGCTCGGGCTCTGCCTCGTCGGTCACCAGCACGAACCCGGGCCGCTCGGCTCCTTCCACCAGGGGCCGGTACTCGGGGAACCGGTCGATGCCCCCGGCCTGCGCGTCGTACCAGTCGTAGGCCACCAGCGTCTGGCCGGCGGTCCGGGCGTCGAACATGAGGGGGAACGCGGCCCAGTGGTTCAGCCACACGTAGCTGATGCCCTGGCGCTGGAGGGCGGCCAGCAGGGGCCGGGTATCCACGGGGAGCCGGGGCCAGTACGGCGACTGGAACGCGGCCACTGGGTCGGCCACGACCCAGCCGTACAGGAACGCCGCCAGAAGGGCGGCCAGCACCGTGCCCGCCACCCAACGCCGCCAGGCCCAGGCGGCGGCGAGGAACGCGCCCAGCACTACCGCCAGGCCGTTCCAGAGGGGCGGCGCGTAGCGCCCCGTCGCGTCGAAGCCCCACGGGTTCAGGCCAGGCCCGCCAAAGCCGCTGGCCACGAAGAGGGCCGGGATCGCCAGCAGCAGGAGGAGAGGCACGTCCAGCGGCCGCGCCCAGGTGTCCCGGCTCAGCACGTGGGCCTCACCTGTGCCAGATCGGGCCACACGTGGGGCTCCCTGCTGAGGCTGCTGGGGAGGGGGTGCGACGCGCCTGGGCCGCCAGAGCGCGCTCCAGGCGACGGCCAGCGCCAGGATCGCCGCCACAGCCGCGGCGAGCGCGCGCGGGCTCGCGCCCCAGGGCTGCCAGAGGCCGGCCGCGCGCGGCAGATCGGCGTTCCACCAGACACCCAGCACCGCCAGGCGGTCGGCTGTCTGGCCCGCCGTTCCGGCGGTGACGAAGCGCACGGTCGCGCCGCCGGTCTGGAGGTTGTACACCCACACGGGCAGCGCCCCGACGGCGAAGCCGAGGAGCCCGAGGCCGGCTGGAGCCGCGAGCCCGCCGCCGCGGACTCGCAGCAGGACGACGAGCGCGGCCGGCACGAGGTAGTAGGCGGCCAGGGGGTGCAGCCAGAAGGCCAGGCCGCCCGCCACGCCACCAGCCACAGCCCAGCGGCCGTCGGTCGGCCGTCCGCGCGGGAAGGCCAGCCGGGTAGCGCATAGGAGAGTGAGCGAGCCGAGCACCATCACCTCCGTGTAGGGGGCCCACGGCTTCAGGCTCATCACCAGCACGTAGATGGGCGCGACGGCCACGAGCAGCGCTGCGAACCAGCCGGCAGCGCGGCCGGCCACCTCGCGAGCCAGCAGCCCGGTCGCCCCGACGAGCGCGAGCGAGGCGAGCAGCACGGGCAGCTTCGCCGCCACACGGGAGACGCCCAATAGGGCGAACGCAACGGCCATGGCGTAGGGTTGCCAGGCGCCCGCATAGGCCTGGTTCTTCAGCATGATCGGCCGGTCGCCCTCCAGGATCGCCAGCGCCATCAGGGTCGAGAGGGAATCGTCGCCTTCGAGCAGCCAGCCGGACCTCACCAGCAGGGCAAGGCGGACAACCAGGGCAACGGCCAGGATCGCCAACCCTGGCGCCAGCGGGCGCAGACGGCAGGGGCGGACGGTCGGCCCGGCCGGGAGTCGCGTCGGGGGGCGAGCCATGCGCGGCGCGGAAGTCTACGCGGAGCCGGACGCCGCAGCCTCCGCATCCCCGTCCGCCAGGCTGGCGAAGGCCGACTCCAGCAGCCGTGCCTCGATCGCCTCCCCGGCCCCGAGCCGGGCGAAGCGCGCGTAATGGCGGGTGGTCTCAGCCAGCACGGCGGTGGGCACCAGGCCCACCAGCTCGCTCTCCAGCACCTCTATCCCGCGTCGATGCGCCTCGTCGACCACGCGCTCGAACACCACGTGCAGCGGCGTGACCCGGGTGTCCAGGAGGTTCATGGAGACCTGCGTCACGCCCGGCCTGGCGGTGGCGAAGCCGCGCGCCTGGATGGCGGGGAGACCGCCGCTCGACTCGCGGACGGCCCTGGCCACGGCCTTCGCGACCTGCAGGTTGCCAGTGGCGAGGGTCACGTTGTAGGCCACGAGGACGGTCCGCGCGCCGACCGCCGTGGCACCGGCCGGACTGACCCGGCGTGGGCCAAAGTCGGGTGCCCGCGCCGGGTCGGCGGCGATGGTCTCCCTGAGGCCCTCGTACTCGCCCCGCCGCACGTCCGGCAGGCGCCGGCGCGTCGCCCGGGTGGCGGCCTCGCCGTACAGGTAGACCGGCACGTCGAGCTCGGCGGCGATGCGCCAGCCCACGCGTCGGGCCAGCTCCACGCAGAGCGCCATGGGTGTGGCGCCCAGCGGCACGAACGGCACCACGTCGGTGGCGCCGATCCGCGGGTGGACGCCACGGTGCGTCTCCATGTCGATCAGCTCGGCCGCCCGGGCGGCACAGCGGAAGGCCGCTTCCGCGACTGGCCCGACCGTCCCCGCGAAGGTCAGCACCATCCGGTTGTGGCTGGGATCGGCGTGCCGGTCGAGCACCACCACGCCGGCGACCTGCTCGGCCGCAGCCTGGATGGCGTCCATCACCTCCGTTCGGCGCCCCTCGCTGAAGTTGGGGACGCACTCCACCAGCGCCTGGCTCGCTCGGCGTACCATGCGACGTACGTGGGCCGCATCCGCGCCGATTCGCGCCCAGCGCTGGCCCACGTGCGTAGCCTACAAGAAGAGGGAGCGCGAAGCGCTCAGTCCATTGCACCCCGCGTCGCCTCCGGCCGAGCGTTCGCTGCTCGACCTCTCTGTGCGCGACCTCCTGGAGCGCCTCGGCTCGTCGTCGCCCACGCCAGGCGGGGGGGCGGCCGCCGCGCTGGTGGGCGCGCTCGGCGCCGCGCTCGTGGAGATGGCCGCCAACCTCACCGTGGGGCGTCCGCGCTTCGCCGACGTGGAAGAGCAGGCGCAGCGGATCGTGCGAGCGGCGTCCGACGCGCGTCGCTCCCTCGAGGCTGCAGTCGACGCGGACGCGCGCGCGTACGGGGCGGTCTCCGCTGCCTACAGGCTGCCTAGGGAGACGGAGCAGCAGCGCCTGGTGCGTGCCGCCGCCATCCAAGAGGCCACGGCGGCGGCCGCGCGCGTGCCGCTGGACGTGGCCGAGCGCGCGGCGGCGTTGCTCCGCGTTGCCGAGGAGGGGGCGGGCAGTCTCAACC
>CAYSYM010000042.1:0-33312 GCA_964435115.1 uncultured Chloroflexota bacterium
CGGCGGTCGGGGGGCTGGCGGTGTCCCCGGGGCCGCTGGGCGGGCTGTCGGCCCGGTTGGACGAGGTGCCAGGGGCGCCACGCATGACACACCCCGATCGTTCGGGGGGCTGGGCCCGTGTCGGATCCTCCGCGATGGCACGGCTGGCCGCCCGGGCGAACGGTCCTCAGGTGAGACAGGCGAAGCCCTGGTCCTCGAAATCGGCGTCGAACGCGAACGCGTCATGGACGCCGCGCTCACGCATCACGACGAAGGCGGCACAATCCACCAGGCTCAGGTCGCGCTTCCCGGCGGTCAAGACGGCGGCGACGGCAGCCCGATGCAGCGGCTCGTCGACCCAGCGCACCTCCACCACCGGCAGGAGGTCAGTTTCCAGGGACCGCACCGCCGGCAGGCCCAGGCGCCGCTGCACCAGCGCGAAGGTCTCAACCAGGTGGTAGCTCGTGGTCAGGAGCGGCGCCCGCTGCTCCAGCAGACGGAGCCAGACGCGCGCCGCTGCCGGATGGGAGAGGTCGTCCGCATCCAGCACCGCGTACAGCGCCGACGAGTCGACGAAGACGGTCATGCGCGGTAGGCGGCATCCAGCCCGGCATCGTGCTCGACGGCAACGTTCCCGCGGCCGGAGCGAAACCGCCCGACGGCACTCGCGGCCCGCCGGTACCGCTCGTCAAGGGCATTGGGACCGCCCTCGCGCAGCAGGGGCTCCACGCCGCGGCGGACCAGCTCGGCGACGGAGAGGCCCGATCGCGCCGCCAGCCGCCGCAAGTCCGCGGCCTGCTGCTCCGTCAACTGCACCTGCGTTCGGATCATCCTGCCACCTTGCTTACAGAAGATACCATCATGGTACCACTCCGTCGGCCGAGCGGACGATCTGCAAGCGGGCGGGCAGCGCCGCTGCGCTGCATAGCCGCAGCCCTCCTGCGTGGTGGAAGCTCGCGCACTCCCACCCTGCCCGGAGGGCTGCTGCATCCGATAGCCCTGCTTCCTCACCCCGTCACACTCCGGGGTGTGCCGTGCTCCTCTCAGAGAGGTCCCATTTCGGCCACACCCCCCGACAACGCGGGGACCGGGGCCGTGAGTGCTACCCGTGCTCGTGGGCTTCGGCGTGTGGCTCGGCCCTGGCGCACTCGTAGAGCTGGTGGGCGTAGACCTGGAGCCCGAGCATCGCCTGGACGTACTCCCGCGCCTGTGCCACCGGCCCGCCAGCGTGCGGCTTGAGCCGCATCACGCGGTCGAAGCGCTTCTGGAGCTCGTCACGCACGACGCCGGTGACCAGCTGGAGCAGCTCGTCGAGCGAGCCGGTCTCGATCGCCCGCTCGGCCGCCGGGATCGCCGGCCCGACATCCAAGCCAGCGGGCTTCAGGCCGGTGAAGGGCGCGCCCTCCCCGGCGCGATGCACCCGGACGACGGTCTCCAGGAAGTAGCGATCGGCCACGTCCCGCACGCGTGGGCCATCGTGGCGGAGCGGGACCACCCTCCGGAAGGCAGCCCGCACTTCCGCCTCGCCTGCCGCGTGCACGTACGGCAGGATGAAGTCGACGTTCTCGGCCTCGAGCGCCGCCATGGCCGCCTTGGCGACCGGCCCGTCCATTGAGTCGCAGTGCGGAGGCATAGCCTGAGCTCCCTTCGTGGTTGCGTCGCCGTCGCGTGTGGGACCCGGCGCTGCACGGGCACGCGGCTCCGCGTGCTTGCAGGCACGCTGCCATCGTCCCACCGGCTGGTTGCCCACGAGGTAGCGGACGGTGAACGCCCGGGCAACGGCCGGCAGGTAGGCCTGGGACCGTCTCGAGGAGCACACCCTCTGGGTGGTGGAAGCGCCGCCCGACCTCGGCTGGCCGCACGCCCGCCAGGTGCCGCCGCTGCACCGCAGCCTTAGCCTCCCCGCTCACACCGACGTTGAAACAGCCCCGCGTGCCGCGAGCCGCATTGACCCGGCGTTTACCCGTAGCGACGGGGTCATTTACGGCCAGGCAGTAGTCTGCGTGGTCGCGACCCTCGTCGTCGCATGAGAGGAGACGCCATGGCAGGGCAGTTCGACCGCAAGGTGGCGCTGGTCACGGGTGCGGCTTCGGGAATCGGGCGGGCCACCGCGCTCGCGTTCGCCCGCGAGGGTGCGCGCGTGGCGGCGGCCGACGTGGCCGCGGACGGCGGCGAGGAGACCGTGCGCCTCGTCCGCGCGGCCGGCGGCGAGGGTACGTTCGTGCGTGCCGACGTCTCGAAGGCCGCCGACGTCGAGGCGATGGTCGGCAGAGCCGTGGAGACGTACGGCCGTCTGGACTTCGCTCACAACAACGCCGGCATCGAAGGCGCGCTCGCCACCACCGCCGACTACCCGGAGGACGTCTGGAACCGGGTGATCGCGATCAACCTGACCGGCGTCTGGCTGTGCATGAAGTACGAGATCCCGGCCATGCTGCGCCAGGGCGGCGGGGCGATCGTCAACACGGCGTCGATCGCGGGCGTGGTGGGGTTTGCAACCGCACCGGCCTACACGGCGGCCAAGCACGGTGTCGTCGGGCTGACGCGGGTCGCGGCGCTCGAGTACTCCGCCCAGGGCATCCGCGTCAACGCGGTTTGTCCGGGCGTCATCCAGACGCCCATGGTGATGGAACGCGGGCTGGCGATCGGCGAGCACCCGGAGCTGGAGGAGCAGTTTGTCAATCTGCACCCGATCAAGCGCCTGGGCAAGCCCGAAGAGATCGCCCAGGCGGTCGTGTGGCTGTGCTCGGACGGCGCGTCGTTCGTGAGTGGTCACCCGCTGGTGGTGGACGGGGCCTACGTCGCCCAGTAGGCCGGAGGCAGGAAGGAGCACGCATGAAGGCGTACCAGCTCACCGCCTGGCAGCAGCCGCCCGAGCTGCGCGACGTGCCAGTGCCAACGCCCGGACCAGGCCAGGTGTTGATCCGGGTGGGTGGTGCCGGCGCCTGCCACTCGGACCTCCACGTGATGGAGTGGCCGGCCGGGGCGCTGCCGTACCCGCTCCCCTTCACGCTCGGCCACGAGACGGCCGGCTGGATCGAGGCGCTCGGGCCTGGGGTCGAGGGCTGGCAGGTGGGCGACGCGGTCGCCGTCTACGGCCCGTGGGGCTGCGGTCGCTGCCGCGCCTGCCGGCTGTCGCGCGAGACCGCTTGCGAGCGCGCAGCCGAGATCGGCGCGGCCGGGGGTGGCCTGGGCCGAGACGGCGGCATGGCCGAGTTCATGCTCATTCCGTCCGCTCGCCTGCTGGTTGCGCTCGGCGACCTCGATCCCTGTGAGACCGCCCCGCTAACGGACGCTGGCTTGACGCCGTACCACGCCGTGAAGCGCTCCCTGGACCTGCTGGTGCCGGGTGCGACCGCGGTGGTGATTGGCGTGGGCGGCCTGGGACATATGGCCGTGCAGATCCTGCGGGCGCTCAGCCCCGCGCGCCTGGTAGCTGTCGACGTGGCCCAGGAGAAGCTCGACCTGGCCCGGGGGGTGGGCGCCGACGCGGCGCTCCGCTCCGGCCCGGACACCGCGCGGGAAGTCCGCGAGCTGACGCGCGGCCTTGGCGCCGACCTGGTGCTCGACTTCGTCGGGTCAGACCAGACGATGGCGTTGGCCGCCCAGCTCATCCGTGTGGAAGGCCACCTCACGGTCGTCGGGCTGGCCGGCGGCACGCTGCCGTTCCGCTTCGGCGCCGTGCCCTTCGACGTCTCGCTCAGCATGCCATACTGGGGCAGCCAGGTGGAGCTGATGGCGGTGATCGAGCTCGCCCGCGCCGGCCGCATCAAGGCCCACGTGGAGCGGTTCCCGCTGGAGCGGGTAGCGGACGCGTATGAGCGGCTGCGGCAGGGAACGCTCCAGGGGCGGGCGGTGATCTGCCCGCACGGGTAGCGCGGGCGCCGGAGCCCACTGCGCAGCGGTAGCGGACCCCGCACCAGGCCGCGGCTGGGCAGGCGCGCCCCCGCCGGCCGAGCGCGAGGCTGGAGACTCCGGTCGGACTGGCGTGGCCCGGGGGGACACGTCCCCCAGCGACGGCCGGGCGACGAGTCCCGCCGGGACGGCCAGGCTCCGCCGGGGTTGAGGGCTGGAGGCGTCAGCGCCGTGCGGCCCACGTGTGGAGCGGGCGAGAGGAAGGAAGCGCGAGGCGCTGAGACAAGCCTGCGCGCGTTTGCGCTGGCGCAAAGACGGGCCGTGCCGCCAGAGCGATGCTGGGGTACGACGCGTCGAGCGTCTCCCCCATCACGTCGAGCGCCCCGCCGGGACACCGGTCGAGTCGCCCTCCCATCCCCCATAGACGCTCGCCAGACGCGGACGCTCCTGTACGGAGGTTGCCATGTACGCTGACGCATCCGCGGTTCCCAGGCGGCTCGGCGCCCACGAAGGGCGCCACCCCGCCCAGGCGGCGACGGTCGAGGAGGAGCGGCAGGCGATCGGCGCGATCTTCCGCCGCTTCGCCATCTCGTCCTTCGTGTACCTCGGCCTGACCGTGCTCCTGGGCTGGCTGTTGCTGGACGACGGGTTCCAGATGTACGCCGAGCGAACCCAGTGGGTGACCGCTCACTGGAACCTGGGCTTCCAGGGCTGGCTGGCCCAGATCGTGGCGGGCTCGATCCTCTTCCTGGCCTCGGCGCTCGCCGGGCGGAGCGTGAACGTTGGCCTGGCCCGGCTGCAGTTCTGGCTGATGAACGTCGGGATCGCGGCCATCGGGGTCGGGCTGGTGCTCACCGGCATCACCGAGGCGGCGCTCAGCCACGACGCCATGGGCGCGCCCCCGGGCCGGCAGGTGCTCACCGGGCTCTCTGAGTGGGGCGTCACCTCGTACGTCTGGCTGCTGCAGCTCGGCTACCTGGCCTACGTCGCCGCCTTCGGGGTGATGTTCGTGAACCTGCGGCGCACGTTCCACACCGACCGGCAGACCGAGGAGCGGGTGGGTCTGCCGGGCCTGTACTACGAGGGGTACAGCATCTTCGTCCTCGTGGGCGCCCTGGGGTGGCTGGCCTGGTCGATCCCGCCCATCCGTGACTGGCTCGCTGCCCTCCCCTTCCTGGCCAGCGGCAGCGGTTACCAGGCGGTCCACCACGCGCTGTTCATCCACATCCCCGTCTGGGGGATGGCTGCCTTCGCGATCGGCGCCGGCTACCACGCCGTGCCCGCCCTCACCGGCCGTGACACGGTCCGGCTGACGCCGGTCCGCGAGCTGATGTTCTGGGCGACGGTGGTCGGCATCATCGGCACGCTCTGGCACCCGAAGGTCACCGAGGGACCGCCCATCTACATGGGCGCGGTCGTGCTGCTGCTGTTCGTGGCCCTGTTCGACGTGGTGGAGTTCGCCGGGACGTGGTTCCACGCCGCGCTGCGGCGGCTGACCGAGCCGGAGTACGCCCTGGCGCGCAACTACCTGGCGGCCGGGATCGTGGGCGTGGGGATCGCCTCCGTGCTGGGCGTCGCCATGACCTTCGACCCGCTCAACAGCCGTATCTTCCCGGAAGGAGCAGACGGGCAGCCGGGCACCATGCTGAGCGCGGTGCACGGCATGCAGGGCCTGCTGACCGGCCTGACGCCGCTCCTGATGGGCACGGCCTACCTCGTGGCGCGCTGGGCGCTCGGCGCGCGGCTGAGTAATGCCTGGCTCGGGAACGTCGTCCTGGTGGCCCTGCTGGTGGGCGGCTACGGCTTCCTGGCCGCCCTGAACGCGGCCGCCCAGGCGGGCTGGATGACCATGGAAGGCATGCTCAACATGGACTGGGGTCCGGCCGAGACCTGGATCAGCCTCGCCCGCTGGCTCGCCGGGCTGGCGATCGTGGCGATCGCCGGGTACTTCTACCACTTCGCCCAGATCCTCCGATCGCGACCTGACACGGCGACCCCGGCGCGTGTAGCTCAGCCGGCGTAGAGATCGAGGAGAAGAAGCGTATGCGTGGCATTCGTTGGCTGTACTTCTTCGGCATCAGCCTGGGTATCCCGGCCCTGTACATGGTGCTCCTGAGCCGGGGCGTGTAGACGCACGTTGACGACCCGGGGGCCCTGCGAGCCCCCGGGTCGTCAACGGTCATTGAGACTTCCTTGGAGACGGCCAAGCGCCGTCCGTGGGCCGTGGCCTGAACGGGCAAGCCGGGCCAACGTGCGGAAGTCCGCGGAACAGAGCGCCCATTGGGGGAGGGCGCTCTCACTTCCACCAGACCTCTTTGAGCACGCGCATGATGTTGCCGCCCAGGGCTTTGGCGATATCGCCGTCCGAGTAACCGTGCTTGACGAGCCAACGGACGATGTTCGGGAAGGCCTCGGCGGGGTTCTCGATCCCGTCCACGTACGCAACCTCCTGGAAGTCCTGCTGTCCGTGGGCTGCCTTGATGGAGAGCTGGCGTGCGAACGCGTGGTGGAGCGCCACGTGGTCGCCGAATAGCGTGTCTGGTCCGAACGCCACGTGGTCGATCCCTACCAGGTTCGCCACGTACTCGAAGTGCTCCATGTACCCGTCGATGGAGTGGCGCCTGTGCTTCTCCGTCAGGGTCGTGTGAGGAGCCGCCTCGATACCGAGCACGCCGCCCTTCTCCGCGCACGCCTTGATCACGTGGTCCGGCTTCATACGGCTGGTGTTCCACAAGGCGCGGGCGCCGGCATGCGTGATGAAGATCGGCTTCTCGCTGACCTCGATCGTGTCCAGGGACGTCCGATCGCCCGAGTGTGAGATGTCGATAGCGATGCCGAGCTGGTTCATGCGGCGCACAGCCTGGCGACCGAACGCGGTGAGGCCGCCGTCGCATGCTTCCTTAAGGCCGCTGCCGAGGGTGTTCGCCTCGCTGTACGCGATGCCGCTCTGGCGGATACCGAGACCGTACAGCACGTCCAGGCGGTCCACCTCGTTCTCGATGGGCGTCGCCGCCTCGAGCGACGGGATGAACGCAATCTGACCATCGGCCTTGGCGCGCAGGATGTCTCCAGTGGTTTCGGCACGAATCACCATCTCCTGGTGGGCTATGTCGGACAGCCGCATCCCGAGGTCCCAGATCACATCGTCCCACTTCCACCCGGCGCGCGAGGTGATCGTCGCCGTCCCATCCATGAGGTTGTCGAAGATGGCGTCAATCGCGGAGACGCTCAGACCCTCGTAGGCGGTCCAGTCCCGGCCGAAGCGACGGTACTCAAAGATCTCATTCGGATCGTCTGGGACGACAAACGCGTGGTCGTGCAGGGAGATAACCAGGTTCTCCTCGAGTAGCCGTTGAACCCGCTCCTCCTGCTCCGGCGTCACCCGTACCTTGCTCGAAGGAACCCGATCTAGCTCCTTCGCCAGTTTGAACAGGCGATAGTCGGCACCAGGCTCCAGGTACTGGAACGACTTGTATCCTGAGTACTTCTTCCGCTTCACGACTTGTCGTCTCCTTCCGAACCGGTATCCTGGGCGACCTGGACGACGATCTTGCCGAAGTGCTGCCTCTCGTCGAGCGCGCGCTCCGCTTCGCCCCCATGCTCGAGCGGGTAGACGGCGTGAATTTCCGGGACGATGACGCCCGAGAAGACCAGGCGCGTGACATCCAGGAAGTCTTGCCAGGTTCCCATCGGGGCACCGAGGATGCGTCGGTGCCACTGATAGACCTCGCGAATGCTGATCTCCGGCGTGTCCCCGCCCGTCGCGCCAGAGATGACCATCCGCCCGCCCATCGCTGGGCTCCGGATGCTTCGGCGCCAGGTTGGCGCCCCCACCGCGTCGTGCACCAGATCCACTCCCTCGCCGTTCGTCCAAGCAAGCATCTCCGCCAGCCAGTCGCCGTGCTCCCGAATGATGGCGGCTCGCATCCGAGCGGCCACGGAGGTCACAGCCGCCACCGCAGCGAGCCGTCCGCCTCGGTGTCCAGGCGGGTTCCCCGCGACGTGGAGAACCGCGCCACCCGGTCGGCGATCCGGCGGGCCTGTTCCGGCTCCGCCTTGCGGGCCTCACCGTTCTCGGCGAGGTGCGCTGGTTCGAGGCATGCCTCCACCACGCCCGCGACTCCGCTCGCGTCCCGACAGAAGGTGAACGACGCAAGGTACGTCTCACTGTTCTCCGGGCGCTCGGGTGCGTGGTAGGGCCGGAGTGGCGAATCCAGCTCGAGCGCGGCGCGGTCGCCGAGCGGGTGGAAAGCGTAGTTTCCCAGGCTGTAGCAGATCAGGCCCGTGCCGTGGCCCCCGGAGCGCTCGACTGCCTCGAGCCCGTACACGGTGTGGGCGTGGTGCCCCAGGATCAGGTCCGCCCCGGCGTCGATCGCCGCTCGGCCGAGTGGGACCTGGTACTCGGCAAGCGGGCCTTGGAAGGGCGACTGCCATTGGGGAGGAACGCCCCAGTGCAGTGCGAGTATCACGACGTCGGCCTTTTCGCGGGCCTGCGCTATCACGGTCCTGAGTCGCTGCACGTCTTCGGCGACCGGCTCCGTATGCACCCAGGGCGGAGTCCCGGGCTGCTCGTCGATCAGCATGGGGTCGGCCGCGTACGAGGTGCGTACCCGGATAGCGGCTAGACCGCCGCGGCCACCCCGAGCATCGAAGCCCGGCGGGACTGTGCATGCCCACGACAGGAACGCTACCCGCCAGCCGTCGGGCTCGAGCACGGCTGGTGTCTCTGCCTCGGCTGCGTCGCAGCCGGCGCCTGCGCGGCGGACGCCCGCGGAGTCGAGCGCCCGGAGCGTGGCTCTCAGCCCTGGCACACCCCAGTCCATGATGTGGTTGTTGGCCAGTGACACCGCGTCGCACTTCAGGTCCGCCAACCAGGAGGCCGCCGCGGAAGGGCTACGAAGCCGGATGAGCTTCGCGGCTGGGATGCCACCTTCGGTAAGAGGCGCCTCGAGGTTGGCGATGCGCAGGTCCGCCGCCGTCCAAGCGTCGCCAAAGTGGAGATCCGCCGAGGGTGGGCGAACGAACGCGACATCGCCGATTGCCGCGACGATCAACTGTTTGCCCATCAGACTCTCATCCTCGGATCCAGCGCATCACGGAGCCCATCGCCCAGGAAGTTGTAGGCCAGCACCACCAGCGTGATGATGGCGCCGGGGAAGACCGCCAGCGACGGCGCCGTCCAGACGTACTGTTGCGCGTTCTGCAGCATGTTCCCCCAGGAAGGCGTCGGCGGCTGGATTCCGAGGCCCAGGTAGCTGACGGCCGACTCCGTCAGGATGGCAAAGCCGACCCCGAGCGTTGCCGAGACCACGACCGAAGGGATGGTCTGCGGCAGGACATGGCGCACCAGGAGGTACGCCCGGCCGGCCCCGATCGACTCGGCCGCCAGCACGAAGTCCAGCCCCTTGAGTCGCAGCGTCTCGCCATAGATGACGCGTGCCACCTGCATCCAGGACGTCCCCCCGATGACCAGGATCAGCGTGAGAGGCCCCGGGCCGAGGACCGCGACTGCCGTCACGATCAGGAAGAAGGCCGGCACGGCCATCATGGCGTCGGTCAGCCGCATCAGCACGGCGTCCAGCCACCCGCCGTAGAAGGCGGCGGCGGCACCGACCACGAGACCGAGCAAGATCGCCGTCACCATCGTCGCGAACCCGACGAGCAGCGTTACCTGTCCGCCATACAACATTCGGCTGAGCTCATCGCGACCGAGCTCGTCCGTTCCCAGCGGACGCGTCGGACCGGGCGACCCAAGTGCCTCGAGTGGGTTCGTCGCCTGCGGGGAGACATTCCAGAGCAGCGGACCAGCGAACACGAGGACGTGGACAACCACCAGGCTTACGAGCGATACAGCGGTGAGCGGATTCCTCAACAGCTTTCGCCACACGGACTGCCCCTTGGGCAGGACAACTACCCCGGCAGGGGCTGCCAGGTCGCGGCTCGGCGTTGCGGCTGGCGAAGACAGCGTGAAGGGGCTCGGTGCGGGTCGCCCGGTCGTAGCGCTCACGCCAGGCGGATCCGTGGATCGATCCACGTGTAGGCCAGGTCCACGATCAGGCTGGACACGACGACGACGGCCGCGACCACGACAGTGATACCGAGGATGAGCGGGTAGTCACGCCCGTTGGCAGCCTCCACTGCCAGGCGTCCCATCCCCGGCCATCCGAACACCGCTTCAGTGATGACAGCACCGCCGACGAGACGCGGGATCAGTGTGCCCGTGATGCTGACAACAGGGACGAGCGCGTTGCGAAGGGCATGGACGAACACGACCTGGAATCGGGTGAGGCCCTTGGCCGAGGCCGTCCGGACGAAGTCCTGGTGCAGGACCTCCAGTAGGGCGGAGCGGGTGAACCGGACGAGGTACGGCAAGATCGTCGTCGCCAGCACGATCGTGGGCATCACCAGGTGGCTGAGGCGGTCATCCAGGGAGAAATCTCGCCCGGTGGTTGCCACCCCCGAGGACGGGAGCAGTTGATTGTTCACCGAGAAGGTGAGGATCAGCATGATGCCGAGCCAGAAAGCGGGGACGGAGAGCCCCAGGACGCTCGCACTGGCAACAACGAAGTCCACCGGCGTGTTGCGCCGCAGCGCCGCGAGCACGCCCATCGGAATCCCGGCCAGGACCGAGACGCCGAGAGCCACCCCGGCCAGCACGAGCGTGTTGGGGAGGCGGTCGCCGATGCGCTTGGCGACCGGTTCGCCAGTGAGCAGGGACGTGCCAAGGTCCCCTTGCACGGCCCGGAGTAGCCAGAGTCCGTAGCGAACGGGAACGGGCTGGTCGAGACCCAGGCGACGGGTGAGCGCCTCGCGTTGCTCGGGCGTCACATCCATGCGCATCAGGGACGCCGGCCCGCCGGGCGCCAGGTTGACCAGCAGGAACGTGATCGCACTCACGAGCGTGAGCACGACCACGCCCTGGCTGAATCGCGTGAGCGTGACGCGGAGCGTAGGATCCCCCTCTTCCTAGCTCCCCTTGAGCCACCACTCCGCCGCGTAGTGCATGGCGTCGCGCAAGTTCAGATCCGGCACCCCTTGCAGCCTGGCGTCTACGATGTCGATCTCCTGTGGGTACCAGAGGAAGAGGTAGGGCAGGTTCTCGGCCATGTACGCCTGGAGGTCGGTATAGATCTGCTTGCGCTTGGTGAGGTCACTCTCCGCCTGGCCTTTCGTGAGCAGATCGTCCAGCTTCGCGTCCTTGTAGCCGGGGATGTTGAACCCCTTTCCGGCCGTGCTCGAGTGGTAGTAGGAGAACACATCGGGGTCACTCGGGTACACCCACCAGTTCACCGTGGCGGCGTACTCGCGGTTCACCACCACCTTCTGGATGTACGCGTTCCACTCCATGGAGTTCAGGTCGGCCTGAACTCCCACCCTCTTCAGGTTCTGCTGGATGAGCTCGTTCGTCGGTTGGAGCACGCCTCGCTGGCCCACATCCATGGTGAACTGGAACGGCTTGCCATCCTTCTCGAGGACGCCGTCGCCATTGGTGTCCTGCCACCCGGCGGCGGAGAGCAGCTCCTTGGCCTTGTCGGGGTTGTACGGGTACTTGCTCTCGTTTGAGGGGTCGTAGTACGCCTGGAGCGCCGGCGGGATGGCAGTATTGGCCACCTTGCCGTAGCCCTTCTCCACGGTCGATACGATGGCCTGTCGATCAATGGCGTAGAGAAACGCCTGTCGGACTCGGACGTCCTGGAACCGCGGGTCCGTCTGGTTCAGCGCGAGCCAGTAGTACTGCACCAGGGACCGGGGCTCCACCCGCAAGTTCTGGGCCGCCTTTACGCGGTCGACCGCTGCTTTGTTGTCCAAGATCATGATGTTCAGCTCGCCGCTCAGTGCCTGCGCCACCTGGGTGTTGGCGTCGGGCACGATCTTGAACACGATCTTGTCCAGGTACGGCTTCCCGGCGAAGTAGTTGTCGTTGCGAGCGAGCACCACGCTCTGGCCGGAGGTGTAGCTCTCCACCTTGAATGGACCCGTCGTGACCGGTGTGCCCTTGTTGAATGAGGTGAGGTTCCAGGGATCGCCCTTCCCCTCCAATGCGTGCTTTGGGAGGATGCCGGCGTTGTAGGCGAGGTATGAGGGCAGGGCGCTGAACGGCCGCTGGAGGTTGAACTTGACCGTCGAGGGATTCACCACCTCGACGCTCTTCACCGCCGAGAAGTTCCCCCGCCCGGTGGCTGCGAGATCCGGCTTGAGGACAAGCTCATTGAAGGTGTAGGCCACGTCGTCCGCGCTAAATGGCTGGCCGTCGCTCCAGGTCACGTTGTCACGCAGGGTGAAGGTCCACGTGAGACCGTCGGCGCTGGCTTCCCACCTGGTCGCCAGGTCGGGCGCGGGTGCGAGATCTTTGCCGGGTTTCGTTAGTCCGTCGAACAACACACGGTTGACGAAGATCGACTCCACGAACGCGTTCGGGTGCCACGGATTCAGGCTGGGGTCAGCGCCAATGGGGATGGTCACCGTTCCGCCGGGGACGGGTGCGCCCGCTTGCGGGCTGGGCGCCTGCTGGGTGGCCTGTTGGGTGGCCCCTCCCGGTTTCGCGGCCGCCTGGGTAGGCTGAGCCACCGGAGCGCCTGGCGGAGTGGCCGCGGGAGCGCAGGCGGCGCCGAGCGCCCCGATGAAGGCGACAGCCGCGAACACGGCTCCTTGTTGAGGCCATTTCCACCGCATGACGAGGACCTCCCCTTGGATCGAGGTGATGATGGGAGCTGGTCTTGCTTAGCCGGATGCTCCGCTCGCGGCTCTTCTCATCCCGGCGTAGCCAACGCGGGCCGAGATTTCCTCCGCTGCGCCGATCACCAGGTCGCGGTACTCCCTCTGCAGTGAACGGGCCATGCGGGACACAGGACCGGCGATACTGATCGCGGCGACGACGGCGCCGGACCAGTCGCGGATCGGCGCTGCGACGGCCACGGCGCCGAGATCGATGTCCTCGTCGCTGACGCCGTATCCCCGCCGCCGAATCTCGTCCAGCTCCGCCTCGAGCGCCGCAGGGTCCACCTGCGTCTTGCGTGTGAAGGCCGGTAGGCCACGGCGCAGGGATACCTCGCGCTCCTCTCTCGGAAGGTGCGCGAGGAGGACCTTGGGGCAGGCACCCGCGTGCAGGGGGAACCGCTTCCCGATGTCTGCAGAGAGGCGCACCATGTGGCGGCTCTCCAGGCGGTCGATGCACACCGCCTCATACCCGTCGAGCACGGCGAGGTGGATGGTCTCGCCAGTGCGGTCGTGGAGCTCCTGCATGCTCGGCCGCGCGGCACGAATCAGCTCCAGCTCACGCACCGCGAGCTGCCCGACCTGAAACGCTCGCATACCGATCCGGTACCGCTCGCCCATCCGCACGACGAACCCTCGCGACTCGAGTGTCTTGACCAGCCTGAAGGCGAGGTTCTTGGTGATGCCAAGCTGACGAGCGAGGTCGCTCGGACCGAACTCGTGCGGTTGACGTTCGAACGCCAGCAGGAGGTCCAGCGCCCGCGCGACCGACGCGATCGTGTAGTCCGTACTTCGTGTGGCCGCATCGCAAGTATGCGCCATATAACGTCGATAGAGTACGTGAACCACAGCGACAACGCAACCGTCCCGTAGCGGGCACGGGCAAGGTGGGCATCCGGCGAGGCCCCGGTTCAGTCCCACAGTTGTGGTCTATCCGTCGGCTTCTCTCGTGGCACGTGCGCACGCGCGCCTGCCGGACGATCCGCTGGCCGAGCTGGATGCGGCGGTCGGCAAGCGGAAGCGCAGCGCATTCATCGAGCAGGCAGGCCGAGAGAAGCTGATCCGCGAGCGCCAGGGGCGGACGCTACGTGGAACACAAGACTCCGACGCGCGGGCGCTGGTCCCGGGCCCGCCTCAGTAGAGCGTGCGCGTGTCGCCGACGCGACGGGTGATCTTGTGCTCGTCCGTGTAGCTGACCAGCGGCAGGACGTACTTCCGGGATGCGCCCAGCACGTCGCGGACTTGCGCGATCGTCAGCGGGCCGTCTCGCTGGATGGCCGACCGGATGCGGCCCACCAGCTCCTCGAACGTCTCCCGGTCGTACACCAGCTCTGGCGCGACCTCGACCAGCCGGCCGTGCTCCAGCAGCGCGTTCGTCAGCTCGGGCGAGACCCGCAGCGCTAGCTCCCACTCGCTCCGGTCGGGGACAGCCACGCCCGCCTCGCGCAGCACCCCCAGCACCTGGGCCGCCTGCCGCTCCTGCTCCGGCGTGAGACGCACCTCGTGCGAGCTGAGTTTGACGAACGGTCCGTCTTCGGCCACCGTCCCCTGCGTCCGCAGCCGGTCGAGCACGCGCACGAACAGGCGAGGCTCGAGCCCCAGGCGGGTGCGCAGCTCTTCTTTCGGCAACCCTCGGCGCAGCGGGTGGCTGGCGTGGTGAGCCGAGAGCAGCGTCTCGGCCCGCACGGCCAGCGACTCCCACCCGCTGGCGGAAACCAGGAAGGTGCGCCCCTCCAGTCGGGTCGATCCGTCCTGGCTGCCGTCCAGCGCGACGACCGAGCGCGCCTCCAGGAGGCGTTGCACCGTCGCGCGCACCTCGTCAGGCGGCAGCCCCGTTCGCCGGGCGAGGACCTCAAGCTCGGCGGGCTCGCGCGCCGCGAGCTGCTGGAGAATGATCTCCTCGGGCGTCCCCCGGGCAAGCACCTCGAGCTGGCGGAGCACCCGCTCCTGGCGCCGACGGTGCCGTCGCGCGTGCGGCTCGACGATCGTCCCGCCGCCGAGCGTCATGCTTGGCGAGGGCAGCCGCACCACGAACAGGTCGCCCTTCGCCAGGGCGACGTCGTCGCGCAGGCGCACCTGCGCCCACGTCTGCTCGCCCGGCTTCAGCTCGTCGCGGTCGAGCAGCGTGACTCGGGCGACCGTCTCGGCGGCCCCGGTGTGGAAGGTCACCTCCGCGTTGTGCCGCAGCGGCAAGGCGTCCTCGACCAGGCGCAGCCGCGCGTCGACAGACTTCGTCGGGCGGAGCGTGCCGGGTGCCGCCAGCACCTGGCCGCGGCGCAGGTCTTCCACCGCCACGCCGCCGAGGTTGACGGCCACGCGTGTGCCGGCGGGCACTACGTCCGCCTTCTTCTTGTGCGTCTGGAGCCCGCGCACGCGGGTCTTCAGCCCACCGGGTTGCACCTCGAGCTCCTGTCCCAGCCGCAGTTCGCCGGCGATGAGCGTCCCCGTGACGACCGTGCCGAAGCCGGCGACCGTGAAGACGCGGTCGATCGGCAGCCGTGGCCGGCCCGAGCTGGGCCGGCTTCGCTCGCGGGCCAGGAGCGTCTGGAGGACTTGCTTCAGACGCTCCAGCCCTTCGCCACTCACTGCGGAGCAGGGCACGATCGGCGCGCCGGCCAGGCTCGTGCGGCCCAGGTACTCCTCCACATCGGCCTGCACCAGCTCCAGCCACTCCTCGTCGACCAGGTCGCGCTTGGTCAGCGCGACCACGCTGTGCTGCACTTGGAGCAGGTCGAGGATGGCCAGGTGCTCGCGTGTCTGGGGCATGATCCCCTCGTCCGCCGCCACCACGACCAGGGCGATGTCGATGCCGCCCACCCCCGCCAGCATGTTGTGCACGAACCGCTCGTGGCCGGGGACGTCCACGATCGACACCTCGGTCCCGTCTGGCAGGCGCAGCCAGGCGAACCCGAGGTCGATCGTCATCCCGCGCTCCTTCTCCTCGCGGAGGCGGTCCGGGTCGATCCCGGTCAGCGCGTGGATCAGGGTCGACTTGCCGTGGTCCACGTGCCCGGCCGTGCCGACGACGTGCATCAGGGCGTGTCGCAGCGGCTCTTGGTGTTCCCCATCCGCTGCCCCTTCCCCAGAGAAGAGGGGCGAGGCTCCTTCTGGGGGCTGACGCCCCCCGTCCCCCACGAGGACGGCGCACGGCTGGGCGCACCGAGAGCTGGCAGCCCCTTGGGCGTGTCGGGTGCGCGGAGTCGGGCGCCCGGCCGGTGGGCCGAAGCGCGGCACGGGTCGTGGCAGGGACGGCCCACGGCTCAGCGCACTGGGGCAGACAGCGTGAAACGCTCCGGGAGCGCGGCCACCGCTTCCGCCAGGCAGGCGGCCAGTATGGCGTCCAGGTCCGGGAGGACGGTGCGCAGGTCCAGCAGGAGGCGCTCGTCCTCGATCCGCGCCACGACTGGCGTCGAGGTGGCACGCAGCGCCGCCGCCAGGCGCTGGGGCGACCGGGCGGGGATGGCGATCGCCCGGCTGGGCAGCGTCTCGCCAGGCAGCGACCCGCCGCCGACCGTGGCCGCGGTCTCGACCACGCCCGCCGCCACGGGCAGCGCGGCCACCTGCGCCTCGCAGCGCGCCTGGAGCGTCTCGACCGGGGTTGAGATCATCTGCCACACCGGGACCGTCCGCTCGGCTTCCCCGCGCAGGTAGTGGACGAGCGTGGCGCCCAGGGCCGCGAGCGTCAGCTTGTCTGGCCGGACCGCCCGGGTGAGCGGGTGCTTCTTCAGTCGAGCCACCAGCGCCGCCTGGCCGACGACGATGCCCGCCTGCGGGCTGCCCAGCAGCTTGTCGCCGGAGAACGTCACCAGGCCGGCGCCCGCGGCCACGCTCTCCTGGACCATGGGCTCCTTGGCCAGGCCGAAGCGCGCGGTGTCGAGCAGCGAGCCTGAGCCGAGATCGTCCACCAGCGGAAGCTGGTGCCGGCGCGCGACCGCCACCAGCTCGTCCAGTCCGGGCGCGTGGATGAAGCCGACCTGCTTGAAGTTGCTCGCGTGGACGCGCAGCAGCAGCGCGGTCTGCTCGCCGATCGCGGCCTCGTAGTCGGCGGCGTAGGTGCGGTTGGTCGTGCCGACCTCGACCAGGGTGACACCGGACTGGCGCATGACGTCTGGAATGCGGAAGCCGCCGCCGATCTCCACGAGCTGCCCGCGCGAGATGACCCCTTCCCGCCCCTGGGCCAGCGCCGAGAGCGCCAGGAGCACCGCGGCGGCGTTGTTGTTGACCACCAGCGCGTCTTCGGCCCCGGTCAGCCGCCGCAGCAGGTCGGTCACCAGCTCGTGGCGCGAGCCGCGTGCCCCCGCCTCCAGGTCATACTCCAGGTTGGCGTAGCCTGCCGCCGCCTGGGCGGCGGCGAGCGCGTCCGCGCTGAGCGGTGCGCGGCCGAGGTTGGTGTGGACGATCACGCCGGTGGCGTTGATCACCGGCCGCAGTGGCGGATGCGTCGCTCGCCGCAGCCGCGCCTCCACCGCCTCGGGAAGCTTGGCCGCGGCGTTCTCGGCGCCGCCCGCGCGGAGCGCCGCGCGCGCTGCCTCCAGCGCCTCGCGGGCGGCCTGCACCACCAGCTCGCGTGGCTCGTGCGCCAGCAGGCGCTGCACGTCCGCGTGCTGGAGGAGCCGGTCGACGCTCGGCAGGTCGCGCAGCAGGTCAGTGGACATCGGTCGCCTTCGGCCGGATTCTAGGGCCTGGCGGACGGGTCCGGAGCTCACGAGGCGCCCGGGGCGTTCGCGTCGAAGAAGGCGACCTCCAGCCTCATGGCCCGCCGGTAGGTGGCTCGGACGGCCGGGGTGTCCGGGGCATGGCGGTCCAGCAAGCGCTCCAGGCGAGCGGCGAGCGCCTCGAAGCCCGGATCGGCGTAGGTGCGGACCCACTCGGCGTACGGATTGTCCTCGCGCGTCCCTCCGGCTGCCAGGGCCTGCCCAAGGAAGGCGTAGAGGCGCATACAGGGAGTCATGGCGGCGCAGGTCTGGCCGACGCCGCCGAGCGCCGCGGTCGCCAGCAGGAAGTCGGTGTAGGCAAGGGTGGCCGGGGATGGCGCGGCGGCGTCGAGCGCGATCCCCCAGCGCGCGGCGTAGGAGGCGTGCAGCTTCAGCTCGTCGAGCACGCCGGCGAGTAGCTCGAAGAAGGCGCGTAGCGTGTCGCGGTCGGAGCTGTGGGCCAGGCCGAGTGCGTAGGCGCGCGCGAAGGCCTCGAGGAAGAACGCATCCTGGCCGACGTACCGCTGGAAGCGCTCGCGTGGCAGGCTGCCGCGGCCGATGCCCTGGACGAAGGGGTGCCGGAGCGCGGCCTGCGCGAGGTCCGCGTTCTGCCCCCACAGCACCTTCGCCAGGCTCACGCGCTGCTCTCGGACCAGGCCATCTCCCAGAAGTCGCGCTCGAGCCGGGCGACCTCGAGGAACGCCTGCTCGGCCGCGGCGAGCGCGCTCTCAGAGGTGAGCGCCGCACCAGCGGCCGCCTCCAGCCGTGCGACGTACTCGGCAAAGGCGGGCGTCGTCCAGTGCTCGACCCACGCACGGTAGGCGGGCGCGCCGGGCGCGGCGTTTCGCCAGGCGTCCAGGTAGGCGCGCTCGAGCGCCCAGAGGGCCGTGATTGCGGCAGCGTAGGGCTCCTCCTCCAGGGTCACGAGGAAGCGGTGGTACTCGGCCGCCACGAGGTGCCGCGCCACGTCGAGCGTGAGCCCCGTGCTCCGGGCCTGCTCCTCGAACCAGCTCAGCTCGGCCTCGAGCCCGACGAGCCCGGCGGCGAGGACCGCCTGCGCCGGCCGGGGCGCCCGCGCCAGCAGGCGCGCCTGGAAGACCAGCAGGTCGGCCACGAAGCGGTGGTCCTGGGCGAGCCAGGCCGTGAACGCCGCGCGTGGCAGCGGGCCGTCGCGCACCCCGTCCAGGAACGGGTGGCGCGTCACGGCCGTCCACGCTTCTCGATGCCGCTCCAGGAGCTCGGAGGGTTTCATGGATCACCCCATAGTGCTGAGGCGTGAGGACGCCAGGTTCTCCCCGTTCTCGCTGTCAGCGCGGGCGCCCTGCGGGAGCTCCTGCTGGCACGCTCTCCAGTCTCACGATACACGCCACCGGGCGCCATGCGGAGCCAGCATGGAGGGCGTACCCGCGAATTGTTGAAGCCAGTTCACCAGCCCTGCGTCCGCACCGCAGCGTCAGTTGGAAGTTCAACAAAGTTCGGGTGCACCCAGCATGGAGGCTAGGTGAGTGCATCATCGAAGTAGTCCGAGTGGACACGCTTGTCTGCACCCCATCGCTCTCCCTCCGGCCATGGCCCCTCATCGACCGTCGACCGGATCTTCACTCTACCGGGCCTGCCAAGATTCTGCCGGGCACCCCCGCTGGGACGGGGACCGCACCCGAGCGCTGGTCGAGGTGGTATGCTGGAAGCGAGGGTGCACGCAGGGCGCTCAGGCACGCTCCGTGCAACTGGCAGGCATGCGCAGCTCCAGGGGCCCTGGCGCTCCCGCAGTCGTGCGCAACCGGCCGCTCTGGCCAGCACTGCTCGCCGCGGCGGCCCTCGTAGCTGCTACCTGCGCCCCGCCGCGCCAGACGCCAGAGCCCCCCACCCCAGCCACGTCAGAGCCGGCGTTCGCCGTGGCGGCGGGCGCCGACGACGCGCCCCCACTGCTCCCCGCCCCGCCCTTCCCACTCCAGCCGCTCCCTCCGCCTGCCGCCCCGGCGGCAGGGCCCAGCCGGTCAGAGCAGCTCGCCGAGGTGCTCACGCCTCACCTGAGCTTGTACGAAGGCCGGCTCGGGCTGGTCATCAAGGACCTGGAGGGCGGCGCGCGCTTCGAGTACGACGCGCAGCGGCCGTTCGTCTCGGCGAGCGTCTACAAGCTGGCCGTAGCCTACGAGGTGCTCCGCCAGGTGGACCTGGGCAACCTGAGCCTGGACGACCTGCTGACGATCGAGGATGGCGACACGTGGGAGGAGGAGCCCGGGGGTGGATTGGGCCCGGGCGACGACGTGACGGTGGGCATGGCGCTGGAGTCGATGATGGGCCTCAGTAGCAACTCCGGCGCCTACGCCCTGATGCGCCTGGTGGGCCGGCCGCAGCTCAACGCCTCGCTGGCGGCCCTCGGCTTGCAGCAGACCAGCGTGCCGCTGCTGGCAGGCGAAGCTGCCCTGCCGGGCAGCGCGCCGTACGACCCGGAGTTCGCCGTCACCACTCCCGCGGACATGGCCCACCTCCTGTGGCTCCTGGAGACCGACCGGCTCCTCACGCCCGGGTCGCGCCAGGAGCTGGAGCGGCTGCTCGCGCTGGAGGAGCCGGTCGACCCGCTCAGACAGGGTCTCCCGCCCGAGGTCGAGGTGTTGGCCAAGAGCGGCAGCCTGGAGGGAGCCAACAACACCGCCGGGGTCATCCGGACCGCGCGCGGCTCGGTGGTCGTGGCCGCGTTCACCGAGGCGATCGATCCCGGCGAGGCTCGCGAGATGATCGCGAGCCTCGGGCGCCTGGCCTACCAGCTCTTCAGCCCGTGAGCCCAGCCGGCCGCCACGCGCCGCCGCGACCTGGGGCCCGACAGGTAGGTGGGACTCTCGGCGTTGGGTATCGGGTATCGGGTATCAGGTATCGGGTGCTGGGGGAGAGGACTCCCGGTACCCCGACCGGACATCTGCCATCTGAAACCTGACATCTGCGATCCCGGGGTCCGAGATCACCTCCTTCGCCCACCGGGTGAAGCTTCCACGCTGACGCCACGGATTCGCGGCCCCCGCCCGGCGCCTGCCTGGCGGAAGGCGCCCCGGGCGTCGTACCGTAGCGGACGGCCCTCGCCGCCCTCGTGCTGGCCAGAAGGATCGAGACCACCGCATGAGCACCGCTGCCGCGCTTCGCTACGCCTGCCAGCCCCTGGAGGCCTTCGCCACAGCCGCCTTCCAGGCGGCCGGCATGCGCCCGGGGGACGCCTCGCTGGCCGCCCACTCACTCGTCGCCGCCGACCTGCGAGGCGTCATGTCGCACGGGCTGGTGCGGTTGCCGGTGTATGTGCACAACCTCCGCAGTAGCGCCGTCAATCCAACCGCCCAGCCGACGGTCACCGCGGAGACGGACACGACGGCCGTCGTCGACGGCCAGAACGCCATGGGGCAGGTCGTTGGCACACGTGCCATGGCGCTCGCCATCCAGAAAGCGGCAGAGCGGGGCGTTGGCGTGGTCGCGGCGCGCCACAGCAACCACCTCGGGACCTGCGCGCACTACGCATTACTGGCCGCCCAGCGAGGCATGGTCGGCATCGCCATGACCAACGGCGCTGCCGCGATGGCCGCGTGGGGCGGCGTGGACCGGATCGTCGGCAACAACCCCATCGCCATCGCCGCCCCGACCGACGGCCACTGCCCGGTCGTGCTCGACATGGCCCAGACGGTGGTAGCGCGGGGGAAGATCAAGCTGGCCGAGCTACGCGGCGAGCGCATTCCCCTCGGCTGGGCGGCCGATCCCGCCGGGCGGCCGACGGAGGACCCATCGGCCGCCTTGAGCGGAGCTCTCCTGCCCATCGGCGGACACAAGGGCTACGGGCTGGCCGTGGTCGTGGACCTGCTGGCCGCCGCCCTCTCCGGGGCGCGGCTCTCCCCGGAGATCGAGAACATGGGGTTCACCGAGGCCGACGAGCGGCCCGTGTTCGGGCCCGAGCCGCCCGGCGTTGGGACCGGCCACTGGTTCATGGCCCTGGACGTCGCTCGCTTCGTCCCCCTTGACGAGTTCCGGCGCCGCGCGACGGGCTACGCCCACATCCTCAAGGCGAGCCGCCGGGCGGAGGGCGTCGCCACCATCTCCCTGCCCGGCGAGCCCGAGTGCCGCGCCGAGCAGGAGCGCCAGGCGCGGGGCATCCCCTACGAGGCGCACGTCGTCGAGCAGCTGCGGGCGCTGGCGGTCCGTGCGGGCCTGCCGTTTCCGCACCCGCTCACGGGCTGAGCCCGGCGTGACACCCGCTGCGCCAGGATCGATCCGCACCGTCGGTCCCGGCATGGGGTTGGGTTAAGCATGCACGGCAACGACGCTCGTGCGCTGGTGCGCGCTCTCGGCGTCGAGGCGCTCGACCATACCGCCCTCGCCGTGCGCGACCTCGCCGCGGCGCTGCGTCTCTACCGTGACCTGCTGGGAGGTGTGCCGAGCCAGTACGCCGAGCACCCGGAGCGTGGCTTCCGGTGGCTCGCCCTCGCCTACCCGGACGGGGCGAGCATCGAGCTGCTCGAACCGCTCGGCCCGCGCGGGTTCCTGCAGGACTTCCTCGCCCGGCGAGGCGAAGGAGCCCACCACCTCACCTTCAAGGTGGCTGACATCCGCCGGGCGGTCGAGCGTGCCCGCGCGGCCGGCCTACGCGTCGTGGACGAGGACTACGCGGACCCGAGCTGGCAGGAGGCCTTCATCTCGCCGCGCAGCGCCCACGGCATCATCGTCCAGCTCGCCCACACGTCGCTCGACCTCGAGGGCCGCGCCCGCCTCTGGCCGGCCCACGCGTTCCTGGCGCATCCCCTTCACGAGGGCTGAGGCGCCGCTCCCGGCGGGCGCGCACCCGGTCAGCGGAACAGGTCGAGCTCGGGCGGCCGGAGCAGCTCGCGAGCCGAGCCCGGCCCGAGCAGGTGCCCGAGCCCGCGGACCAGCGCCGCTGGAACGCGCTCGAGCTTGCCCATCACTAGCTCCGCGGCCCCGGCGATCTCATCGGCCACCGCCAGCGCCGTGACCCGCAGCTCGTAGCCGGCTGGATCGTGCTGGCCAACGAAGGAGCGGACCGCCGTGACGCCGGCCACCCCGACGGCCACGTTCGTCTGCCCCTGGCGCCACGGACGTCCGAACGTATCCGAGATAACCACGCCCACGTGCGCACCGGTGTGGCTCGCCAGATCCCGGCGCAGCCGTTCCGCCGACGCGTCGGGGTCGCGAGGCAGCAGCGTGGCGACGTCAGGCGCGGCGTTCGAGCAATCGACGCCGGCGTTGGCGCAGATCAGCCCGTGCGCGGTCTCGCTGATGATCACGCCCCGCTCCATGCGGACGATGCGGCGGCTCTCGCGCAGCACCAGCTCGACCACGCGGGCGTCCTTCCCCCAGCGCTCGGCCCAGGCGAGCGCTGGGGGCGAAGGCTCCACCTCGGAGAGGCGCACCAGGCGCCCCTCGGCCTTCGACACGACTTTCTGCGTCACCACCAGGATGTCGCCGTCGCGGAGGGGCGAGCCGTCCCGCTGCAAGGCGGCGGCGAGCGCCTCGGCGAGGTCGTCGCCCGGGCGCACCTCTCCCAGACCACGGACCGGCCGCAACTGGACGGCCTCGGTAAGGCCGGTCACCGGTCGCCCGCCAGCATCGCCTTCAGCATGCGAACGAGGCCGCCAACCTCGGCCCGATCGTCCGCGCGCGGCCGCTCCAACCGCACGGGGACGTCCCCGAACACGCGCCCTGGCCGGGACGAGAGCACCACCACCCGGTCGGCCAGGCGGACGGCCTCGGCCACGCTATGCGTCACGAGCACCGTCGTCGGACAGAACAGGCCGTGGAGCTGGAGCAGCAGCTCCCCCAGCCGCTCGCGCACCAGCTCGTCCAGGTGGGCGAAGGGCTCGTCGAGGAAGAGGAAGCGGGGCCGCGCGACCAGCGCCCGGGCGAGCGCGGCCCGCTGGCGCATGCCACCCGAGAGCTGGTGCGGGTAGCGCTGCGCGGCATCCGCCAGCCCCACCCGGGCGAGCAGGCGGAGCACCACCTGCTCGTCGCCGGCGCCGCGGCGCCCCACCACGAGTGGGAGCGCCACGTTCTGCGCGACCGTGCGCCACGGGAAGAGGGCGTCGTCCTGGGCCAGCCACCCGATGGCGCGTTGCCGCCGGGTGGCGCGCGGTGGGCCGCCGTCCAGCAGGACCTCGCCGGCAGTCGGCTCGAGCAGTCCGGCCAGGGTCCGCAGCAGCGTGGTCTTCCCGCAGCCGCTCGGCCCGAGGATGGCGAGCAGCTCCCCACGCCTCACCAGCAGCTCCACGCCGTCCAGCGCCAGAACGGACCCGGCACCTGTCCGAAAGGCGTGGCGAATCCCACGCGCAGCGATCGCCAGCGGCTCGTCGGCGTGCCGGTCGCCCACGCCTGGGCGGAGGTCAGGCCGGTGCGCGGCCAAGTCCGTGGGCGCCAGCGGCGGCGCTTCGCGCCGCCGGCTCAGGGGACGCAGCACGCGGGCCTCACCGGGGCCGGGCCAGGCTGAACGCTTGCCGTGTGCTGCGCCCGGTGGCGCGCCGGCCGGTCCGTGGGCTGAGCCACGCGCGGAGCCAGTTCGAGACGCTCAGGGCCACGTAAGCTGTCCCTCGCGGTAGGCGGTGCGGAGGATCCGGTCGCTGAAAGCCGTTCCCACGTCGACCGAGGTCTTGAGGCCGCCGAACGCGACGAGCGAGTCGTTGAGCGCCTGCCACTGCTCACGCGTGCTCCACCCGATCCCATTCACGCGGGTCACCGCGCTCTCGGCCATGTCCAGCTCGACGCGCAGCATGGCGAGCTGGTGGTCGCGGTCTTCCTGCGGCGCGTACTGCATCACGATCTCCACCGCCTGCTCCGGCCGCGCGCGCGCAGCGGCGATCCCTTGCAGCGTGGCCTTCAGGAAGCGCACCAGCAGGTCCGGGTCCTGCTCCAGCACCTGGCTCCGGGTGAGGTAGGTGAGCCCGAGCCCGGGCACGCCGTAGTCGGTCGGCCGGAAGAGACGCACGGGCACCCCGAGCCGGGCGAGTGTGTCGGGCTCGTTCGACTCGAAGACGGGGTAAACGTCCACCTTGCCAGCGGCGAGCAGGCGAGGGTCGAAGCCGACGGGGACCTCCTGGATGCCGCTCCGATCCACGCCGGCCGCCGCGAGCATGGCCAGGTAGTCCGGGGTGGGGTAGACCTTGTAGCCCACCGTCCGGCCAGCCCAGTCGCGCGGCGACTGGATGTCGGAGCTGGCGAGGGCGGCGTAGGCGCGGTCGCTGCGCTGGCCGAGCAGCGCGAACGCCACCACGGGGAGATCCTCCGAGCGGCGCTGGAGCACGGATTCGGCCGCGGCCGTGGTCACGTCCACCGCGCCCTGCAGGAGCAGCTTCAAGGGCTCGCCCTGCCCGGACGAGTGGCTGATCTCCACGTTCAACCCCTGCGCCGCGAAGTACCCGTTGGCCTGCGCCACGTAGACGCCGACGAATGGCAGGTTCGCCTGGGGCTTGTAGCCGGCCATGAAGCGGAGCGTGCGCGGCTCCGGGGTGGGCGTCACCGCCGGGGCGAACGCAGGGGAACAGGCGGCCGCGACGACGCCCACCAGTGACGCCAGGACCCCGGCAGCGCCGAGCGCGCGGTTGCACCGCCCCCTCACGCGGTGTGCCTCCAGCCGTGGAGCGGCGCGTCGTCGGGGAGCCGCGGGTGCCGCAGCAGCCCGCGCCAGGCGATGAGCTCCTGGGGGCGCAGCCGCAGCAGCGTGCCGCGCGCCCGGCGCCCCCCGGCCGTCTGACGCACCACATCGAAGCCGGCGTACCGCGCCGCCAGCCCCTCCTGGACCGCCGTCCACTGGCCGGCAGTCGGCCGCGCGATCACGGCCAACTGCCCCCGCGCCAGCACGCGCCGCAGGGGCGGCACCGACTCGCTGACGGCGAGCGACACGCGCGGCTGGCGCCTGGCGTGCTCGGCCCACTCCGCGCCAGGATGCGGCACCAGCCAGAACGCCTCACCGTCCCAGACGAACCACAGCGGCACCGTGGCCGGGTAGCCGTCGTCGGAGAGGTAGGAGAGGTTCGCGACCAGCCCGCCGGCCAGGAAGTCGTTCAGCTCGGCTTCTCCGATGCGCCCCGAGTGCTCCCACTCGGAAGGCCCAGCCGGCTGGGGGGCCAGCGCACCCACTTCGGCGCTCACGGCGTTCAGGAACGCCTCGCGGGCGGGGGCGCCAGCCGCACCGCGCAGCCGGCTGGCCGGTCCGGCAAGGGCGACGACGGCTTCCGGCCCGGACGCGCCGACGACCAGCGGGGCGGCCAGCATCCAGACGTCCGGCTCCAACCGCATCTCCAGGCACCGCGCCCCGCCGGCCGAGCGGGCCGCTCGATCGAAGGCCGGCTCCGTCCGGCCAGCGCCGAGCCGCGGGACGTACCGCAGCGGGTGCGAGCCCTCCAGGGCCCCCGTCAGGAGGAAGGACCCGCCATGACGCGTCCACAGCAGCGCCGTCTCGCCGGTCTCTTCGACGAGTCGGTCGGCCAGCGTGCGAAACGTCCGCGCCACCGCCATCCGCTGCAGCGCCTGGGCACCCAGCGCCGCGAGCGCGGGCCCGAGCGTGTAACGGCCGTGGGCCTCCGAGCGCGAGACGAGCCCGAACTCCCGCAGCGTCGTCAGCACGGCCAGCAGCGAGCTGGGGTTCGCGGCGAGCCCGCGAGCGAGCGCAGCCAGGGAGAGCGGGGTCCGGGCGGCGGCGAGGAGCTGGAGCGCCTGGGCGGCGCGGCGAACGGCAGGCACATCCTCCTGGTACCGCCGCCTGGCTTCCTGGGGTTTATTGCTCTTCTGCATACAGAACCTCTCTTCAGTATGCCGAACGGACGCCTGGCTGTCCAGCCCGATGCGACCCCGACGAGCAGGTCGCGGCCATCAAACCGTACCTGGAGATGGGCTTCACCCACCTCGTGTTCCACGCGGCCGGCGACGACCAGCGCGCTTCCTCGACCTCTACGCCGAGCAGGTGCTGCCGCGCCTGCGGGCGCGGGCGCGCTAACGGGCGAGCGCTCTCACGCGCCGGCCGCGCCACACGCCCGGTGGCTGCCCTCCCTGCCGCGCCACCGACCCGCGCTACACTCTGGCCTGTGGAACGAGATTCCGAATTAAGGAACGGCACGCCGGCCGCCACCGTCGGACGCGTCACCGCGGTGCTCGACGCGTTCCTCCGCAGCACGGGCGACCTGGGGGTGACCGAGCTGGCCGGCCAGCTCGGGCTGGCCAAGTCCGTCGTCCACCGCCTGCTGACCGCGCTCGCCGACGCGGAGTACCTCAGCCATAACCCGGGCAGTCGCCGCTATGCGCTCGGCCCCAAAGCGGTCCGCCTGGGGCTGGCGGCGCTCGGCCAGATGAACATTCGCGAGCGCGCCCTGCCGTACCTGCGCGCGCTCGCCGCCGCGACCGGCGAGACCGCCACGCTGAGCCTGCTGGTGGGCGAGCATCGCGTCTATGCCGAGCAGGTGGAGAGCAGCCACCCGGTCCGCCAGCTCGTCCAGATCGGCGCCGGCGCGCCGCTCCACCTGGGCGCGAGTGGCAAGGCAATCCTCGCCTTCCTCCCCCCCGCGCGCATCGCCGCGATCCTCCACACGGCGGCGAGGGCGCACCCCACCCGGGTAGACGGCACCCGGCTCGACCTGCGCGCGCTCGAGCAGTCGCTCGAGCAGATCCGGCGCTGCGGCTACGCGACCTCCCAGTCGGAGCGAGTGCTCGGCGCGGCCTCGGCCGCCGCGCCGGTGTTCGACCACCGCGGCAGTGTGATCGCCAGTATCAGCGTGGCCAGTGTCACGATCCGCCACACCAGCGCCGACCTCGCCCGCTTCGGCGAGCAGGCGCGCGAGTGCGCGGCGCGGCTCTCCGCCGAGCTGGGCTGGGCGGGCCCCCTGGGCGCCCCAGCGGCCGCCGGGCCTGGGTGAGCCACCTGCCGAGTACGGGAGCGCGCTGGGCAGGGTGACGCACCGCTGCGGCCCACGGGCCCGCCCCTCTGAGCAGGAAGCACGGAGCGTGGAGCACAGAGGCATGGGACGACCCCACATCGAGTTCATCCAGCACCAGGACCTGCCCTTCCGGTACAGACTGGCGAGCGGTGGGGGCGCGGCGCCTGAGGTGGGCATCAAGCGCCTCAGCGTGGACGCTGACACGGGCGCCTCGACCTCGCTCCTCCAGCTCCCCGCCGGCTGGCGGCGCGACGGTGTCGGTCACTACCGCGTGGACCACGAGCTGTACGTCCTCTCAGGCGACCTCACCCTGTCCGGCGTGCGGTACACCGAGCACACCTACGGCTTCTTCCCGGCCGGCTCCACCTACGCCGGCTCGTTCTCAGAGGACGGCGCGCTCGTCCTCGCCTTCTCGAGCGGGCGGTCCCTCTGGATCGACGGCGAGGCGCCGGCGGGCACGCTGGACGAGCGGCGTCAGGTGCGGCACCTGGACCTGCTGGCGGAGCCGTGGGCCGCTCCGGTCCATCCCCAGCTCCCGGGGGGCACCGGCCAGAAGGGGCTCCGCCGTGACCAGGCCACCGGCGAGGAAACCTGGCTGGCAGGCATCCTCCCGCTGTGGACCGGACGGACGCCAGAGAAGCACCCCGTCGCCGAGGAGGTGTTCCTGCTCTCGGGCGAGCTGGTCGGCCCACAGGGCACGATGCGGCCCGGCGCTTACTGCTGGCGGCCGCCCGAGGTGTGGCACGGCCCGTACGGGTCCAAGACCGGCTGCCTGATGCTGGTGCGCGCCGCTGGCGGACCCTTGGGCACCACCGACGCGGAGACGGAGCAGCGCGTCGACTGGAGCGCCGGTCGGTACGATCCCATCCTCCCACCCGAGCTGGCGTTCCTCCGCGAGCAGCACCTGCTTCCGGTGTAGCCGGAAGGGCAGCCAGGCAGGGGCGCCGCGCACCAGCGGCGTCGCGACGGCGCCCCATGGTGCGGAGACGGCCAGGATGGAGCCGGCCGTCGCACCCGGCGCCGCGAGCGGCCGCGCGGCGTGCCGGGACATGGCCCGGCGTGTCGCTGCCGGCGCCTCCGCCGCCTCGGCCAGCAACGGGTCCACGTTCTGGCGCGCGGTCCCCCAGGCGCCGCCTGGCCGCGCGGCGCGGTCGTCCGGCCTGGTCTCAAGTCTGGCCGCCGTCGAGAACAGGGCGCGCTGCGCCCGGGCCACACCGCGGGCCGTCTCCTCGGCCATGGGCCGGCCGATGGGCCCGTCTCACGGGTCACCCGTAACGCCCCTGGAGCGGCGCCTCAACCAGCCTGTAGCGCACTGGACGTCTATACTAGCTACATGCAGGTGACGGCGCGCGAGTTGAAGCTCCGCCTCGGACGCTACCTGGCCGTGGTGCAGCGCGGCGAGCCGGTGCGTATCACGCTGCGCGGCCGGCCGATCGCGGACCTGCGGCCGGTCGAGCCGATGGCCGATACCCCCTTGACCCGGTTGATCGCCCAGGGACGGGCCACGCCAGGTCGCGGGCCACTGCCGCCCTACCGGGCTGGAACGGCGCAGCGAGCTGCGAGCCAACTCGTCCTCGCCGACCGCGCTGACGAGGGGGCGTGATCCTCTACGTCGACCCAAGCGCGCTCGTGAAGCGCTACGTGGCGGAGGAGGGCAGTGACGACGTGGCGGTCTGGCTCGCCCAGGCTGCCACAGTGGCGTGCAGCCGCATCGGGTTCGTCGAGACGTACCGCGCGCTCATGCTGGCCGGTCTCGTCGACCCACAGGCGGCGGTCGCCGCGTTCGCCACCGATTGGGACCGCATCGCCGTCATCGAGGTGTCCGACACGCTCACACGGCGGGCCGCGACGCTGGCGGCGGGCCTGGGTCTGAGGTCGCTGGATGCGATCCACCTCGCCTCGGCCGAGGTGCTCGTCTCGCCTGACCTCACCCTGGCCACCTGGGACCGTCGTCTGTGGCAGGCAGCCCAGACGCTCGGCCTCCAGCCACTACCGAGCACGCTGCCGGGACTGTAGGCCCTCCGCTGCGTGCGTGACCTCGACCCGGGACGAGTGGCCGTGCCGCGCGCCGCAGCCGAACCTTCGTACCCGCCTGTTGGCCTGCGCCCAAACCCGGGGCGAGCGCGCGGGCTCGCCCGCCTCTTCCGCCAGGCGCCAACGGGCTGCATGATGCTGCCCGGGCCGCGGCGCCACGCCGAGCAGGTCTCCAGCGACCGATGCTGCGCCACGGTTGACGCGTGCATGACGCTCAACCGCCTCTCCCCGGCGTCGTGCCATGCCACACCCCTGACTCGAAGCCTGGCCAGCGAGCGCACCTCCGGGCTCAGCCTGGCTCTGGTTTAGGCGGAGGAGCGCGCCCGCTACGCGCGCCCCTGCCCCGGCTACAATCACCTCGGAACGCTGTTCCTACTACGAGAACGACCTGGGAGGACGCACGGCCGTGGCGCGGTTCGACCTGGCAGTCATCAATGGAACCCTCGTCATCCCGTTTGCCGGCACGCTGCGGGCCGACGTCGCCGCGCGCGATGGCAAGATCGTCGCGGTTGCCGACGCTATCAGCCGGAGCGACGCCGAGGAGGTGGTCGACGCCCGTGGCAAGCTGGTGTTCCCGGGCGGCGTGGACGGCCACGTCCACCTCGGGATCTACCACCCGATCTCCCAGGACGCCGAGCACGAGACGCGCGCGTCGCTCGTCGGCGGGGTCACGACCGTCGTCAGCTACTTCCGCACCGGCTCGCACTACCTCAACAAGACCGGCCCCTACCGCGAGATCTTCCCCGAGGTCCTCGCCGCCACCGCGGGCCACGCCTACACCGACTACGCCTACCACGTGGCGATCATGACCAGCGCCCAGGTCGACGAGATCGACTGGCTGGTGAGCGAAGCGGGCGTAGGCTCCTTCAAGTACTACATGTTCTACAAGGGGCTCAACCTCTCCGCGTCGTCCACCGCGGCCGCCGCCTACACCATGAGCGACGTCTACGACCTCGGCCACCTGTACCGCTACATGCAAGCGGTGAGCGCGGCGAACCTGCGGTACGGCCACGCCGGCCGCATCAGCCTGAGCCTCCACTGCGAGCAGCCGGAGATCATCCGCACGATGATCGAGCAGGTCAAGGCCCAGGGGCTGGAGGGCCTCGAGGCGTACCACCTGGCGCGGCCGCCCTTCCAGGAGCGCCTCGCCATCGCCGAAGCCACCCTGCTCGCCGACCAGACGCGCTGCCCGGTCAACCTCCTGCACCTCAGCAGCGCCGAGGCGCTGGCCGGCGGCACGAAGGCACGGCTGGACTACCCCGGCCTGGACGTCCAGCTCGAGACGACCCTGCACCACCTGGCCCTGACGTACGATCGCGCCGGCGGTGTGGAGCGCGGCAAGGTGAACCCGCCTATCCGCACCCAGGCGGACGTGGATGCCCTCTGGCGTGGCGTCCTGCGGGGCGACGTCAACCAGGTCGCCTCCGACCACGCCTGCTGCACGACGGAGCAGAAGCAGGGTGGCACCTGGGAGGCCCTGCCCGGCTTCGGCGGCACCAGCCTCATCTACCCGGTCATGGTGAGCGAGGGCTACCACAGGCGCGGCCTGAAGCCGCGGCGTCTCGCCGAGCTGGTCAGTGGCCAGCCGGCGCGCAACTACGGCCTCTACCCGCGCAAGGGCACGCTCGCCGTCGGGAGCGATGCCGACCTCGCCGTGGTCGACCCGGAGCTCGAGGCGCCCGTCACCCCTGATCGGCTGCTCTCGGCCCAGGACCACACCCCATTCGAGGGCGTACTCCTCAAGGGCTGGCCGACGCAGACGGTTCGCGCCGGACGCGTGGTCTACGACAACGGCAAGGTGCTGGGCCAGCCGGATGGTCGGTACCTGAAGCGCCCCATCGCGCTCCACGCCGGAGCGCCGGCAGGGGCTGCTCCCGCGCCGGCGCTGGCATGACGGCCGTTGCTCGGCCGGGGCCGCTGGAAGGGCTGCGCGTCCTGGACGTGGCGACCCTCTTCGCCGGCCCCCTCGTGGCCACCTTCCTCGGCGACTTTGGGGCGGAGGTCATCAAGATCGAGCACCCCCGGGGCGACCCGGTGCGCCTGCACGGCCACAGCAAGTGCGGCGTCGGCCTGTGGTGGAAAGTGATCGGGCGCAACAAGCGGGCGATCACCCTCAACTTGGCACAGCCCGAAGGCCAGGACCTCCTGCTCCAGCTCGTCCGGACGGCCGACGTCCTGGTGGAGAACTTCCGCCCGGGCACCCTGGAACGCTGGCACCTGGGCCCGGATCGCCTGTACGCGGCGAACCCACGGCTGGTCCTGGTCCGCATGACGGGGTTCGGGCAGTTCGGCCCCTACGCGAACCGGCCGGGGTTCGGCACCCTGGCCGAAAGCCTGAGCGGCTTTGCCCACATCACGGGCGAGCCGGACGGTCCGCCAACCCTCCCACCCTTCGGCCTCGCCGATGGTATCGCCGGCCTGGCTGGCACGATCGCCGCGATGTTCGCGCTCTACCACCGTGACGCGCGTGGCGGGCAGGGCCAGGTGATCGACCTCGCCATCATCGAGCCGATCCTGACGATCCTCGGCGCCCAGCCCACGGTGTACGACCAGCTCGGGATCGTCCAGACCCGCACCGGCAACCGCTCCTTCAACAACGCGCCGCGCAACACCTATCAGACCCGTGACGGCAGGTGGGTGGCGGTCTCCACCAGCGCCCAGTCGGTCGCCGAGCGGGTCGTGCGGCTGGTCGGCCGCCCGGAGCTGATCGACGCGCCCTGGTTCGCGAGCGGCGCGGAGCGGGCGCAGCACGCCGACGAGCTGGACGCGGCGGTTGGCGGCTGGATCGGCCGGCACAGCCTGGACGAGGTGGTGCGGGCGTTCGAAGCCGCCGAAGCGGCGGTGGCGCCCATCTACGATGTGTCCGACATCATGCGCGACCCGCAGTTCCAGGCCCTGCAGAGTATCGTCAGCGTGCCCGACGAGGACCTCGGCCAGGTCAAGATGCAGAACGTCCTCTTCCGCCTGCTGGGGACGCCCGGGCAGATCCGCTGGGCAGGCCGCCGGCTGGGCCAGGACAACCAGGCCGTCTACGGCGAGCTGGGCATCGGCCCCGAGCGACTGGCGGAGCTGAAGGCGCGAGGCGCCATCTAACGGCTCACTCCCGAAGGAGGTGCGGACGAATGGGCTCTGAACGAGCGCGAACGGACGCGTGGGCCGACCTGGTGGAGCACGGGCGCGTGTACGACTTGGCGCACCCGCTCGAGCCCGCCATGCCGGTCTCACCGAATCACCCGGGCTTTCGCATGGCGCTCGTGCGCCGCCATGGGGACGTGGTGCGGGCAGACGGGGGCTCGGCCAGCAACGAGCTGATCGTCATGGGTGGCCACACGGGCACGCACCTGGATGCACTCGCCCACGTCTCCCAGGACGGCCGGCTGTACGGCGGCGCGGATGCCCAGCGGGCGCAGACGGGGGGGCGCTTCACGCTGCTGGGCGTCGAGACGGTGGCGCCGATCTTTGTTCGCGGGGTGCTGCTCGACGTGGCCGGCCACCGCGGCGTGGGCAGCCTGCCGCCCGGCGAGCGCATCACCGGGGAGGAGCTGCAGGCGGTCGCCGCGGCCGAAGGGGTGGTAGTGCCCAGGGGCAGCGCCGTCCTGGTCCGGTCCGGCTGGGCGCGCCACTGGGATGACCCGGCTGCCTACCTCGGCCATGCGAGCGGCGTCCCCGGGCCAGACCCGTCCGCCGCCACCTGGCTCGCATCCCTGGGGCCCCGGGTGACGGGGCACGACAGCATGGCCTACGAGCACCTGGCTCCGGACGCCGGGCACGCGCTGCTCCCGGTCCACCGCATCCTGCTCGTCGAGCACGGCGTCCACCTGATCGAGAACCTAGACCTGGAGCAGCTCGCGGCCGACCGGGTGTACCGCTTCCTGTTCATCTGCCTGCCGCTCAAGCTCGTGGGCGGCACCGGCTCGCCTGTGCGGCCGATCGCCGTGGCGTTCGAGGCGGGCCGTGGGGGAGACCCCGTGGCGTGACCCGACAGCCGGGACCGCGAGCGCAGCGGGCCACGACCCTCGCCGACCGGCTGGCCGCCTTCGCCGCCGAGACGCGCTTCGACCGGCTCCCCGGGGAGGTGGAGGCGAGCGTCAAGCTGCGCGTGCTGGACACGCTCGGCATCTGCCTGG
>CAYSYM010000043.1:0-33168 GCA_964435115.1 uncultured Chloroflexota bacterium
GGGCTATCCGCGGGTGGCCGCCACTTTCGGCGGCGGCGGCACGCCGACGTATTACATGGGCACCTTCCCCGCCTTCCTCGCGGCCTGGGGGCCGGTGGATTTCAGCTTCGGCAGCGGCCAGGGCGTCAAGTGCTACCACTCCGAGCATCTGTACGGCGAGTTCTGGCACCGCGCCTTCACCGTCTGCCCCGATACGCCGAACACCCGCTATGTGCTGTCCTTCGGCGCCAACGTCGAGGCCTCGGGCGGCGTGGCCGGCACCTGGCGCCACGGCCAGGCGCGAGTGCGCGGCGTCAAGCGGGTGCAGTTCGAGCCGCACATCTCGGTCACCGGTGCGGCCTCGGCCGAGTGGGTGCCGATCAAGCCCAAGACCGACGCCGCCTTCCTCTTCGGCCTGGTGCACGTCCTGCTGCACGAGACGCCGCGGGAGGCCCTCGACGTGCCTTTCCTCAAGCACCACACCGGATCGCCCTATCTGGTCGGGCCCAACGGCTTCTTTCTGCGCGACGCGGCCACGAAGAAGCCCTTGCTGTGGGATCTGAGGCGCAACGCTGCCGTGGCTTTCGATACGCCCGACACCGATCCGGCGCTCGAAGGCAGCTTCACCCTCGATGCGCTGGAGGTCGGCGCCGATGGCCAGGAATGGTCCCATCATTCGGTGGCGGCACCGACCGCCTTCGCCCGGCTGGTGACCCACATGCAGCCTTACGCGCCCGAGTGGGCGGAGCAGGTGTGCGACGTGCGCCCCGGCACGGTGCGGCGCATCGCGCACGAGTGTCTGGCCAATTCCCCGGCGGGGGCGACGGTCGAGTACTCGGGCGAGGCGCTGCCCCACCGCCCGTCCCAGACCGCGCTGCCCGGCCGCGCGCAGGACGGCACCGGCCCGCGGGTGCTCGCTCGCGGCCTCGACGCTCGCCGCCAACCGCAGCGCGTCGTCCGCTGCCATCCCATCCAGCGGCAGGATGTCCGTCACGCGCGGCCGGCCACGGGTCAGCGTGCCGGTCTTGTCGAAGGCGACCGCGCGAATCGTCCCCAGCGCCTCGAGGTAGGCGCCGCCTTTGACCAGGATGCCCGTGCGCGCCGCGCGCGTGATGGCGGTGACGACCGAGACGGGCACGGAGATCACCAGTGCGCACGAGCAGGAGACCACGAGCACGATCAGCGCGCGGTAGAGCCAGGTCCGGACGTCGCCGCCGAGCAGCGGCGGGACGACCGCCACCACCATCGCCAGCACGAACATGGCCGGGGTGTAGATGGCGCCGAAGCGATCGGCGAAGCGCTGCACCTGGCCCTTGGCCGCCTGGGCCTCCTCGACCTGGCGGATGATGCGGGCCAGCGTCGTGTCCGCGTACGCCTTGGTGACACGGATCTCCAGCGCCCCGGTGCCGTTGACGCTGCCGCCGAAGACTGTCGCCCCTGGCGCCACTTCGACCGGCACCGACTCACCCGTGACCGGGCTCTGGTCGATGGCTGAGGTGCCCGCTGCCACGACGCCGTCGGTCGGCAGCCGCTCGCCCGGCCGGACCACGATCACCTCGCCCGGCACCAGCTCCTCGACGGGGACCGTCTCGGTCGTGTGGTCCGCGCGCTTCCGCTGGGCAGTGGGCGGGGCCAGCGCCATCAGCGCGCGGATGGAGCCGCGGGCACGGTCGCTGGCGTACTCCTCCAGCACCTCGCCGAGCGAGAAGATGACCACCAGGAGAGCGGCCTCCTCATAGATGCCGAGACCAATGGCGCCGGCGGCGGCGAAGACCAGCAGGGTGGTGATGGTGAGCCGCTTTCTCCGCAGCGCCTGGAGCGCGCTCTTGGCGGGGTAGAAGCCGCCCACGGCCAGCGCGGCGACATACAGCAGCGTGGCGGGGGTTTCCAGGCGCAGCAGCTTCTCGACGACGAGCCCCAGCGCGAGCAGGATGCTCGCACTGCCCAGAGCTAGGGTGGAGGGCTGGCGCCACCAGGGATGTGCGGCGGTCTCCGCTGCGGCGCGCGGCCGGCTGTCGGCCGGCGCGAGCCCCACGCCGTGCTGAGCGGCCCTGTCCTGGACGGCCCGAGCCGCCAGTGTGCCGTCGTGCGTGACAACGACCAACCCGGCGGCGCCGAGCACGTCCACGTGCTTGACGCCGGGGAGCAGGCGCAGGCTGCCGGCGAGGTCGCCGGCGCAGTCAAGGCACGAGCCCTCGACTACGCGGAAGCGGCTGCGCGCCATCGCACCGTCTGGCGGGCCAGCCGTGCGCTCGCCCGCGAGCAATTCATGCGTCGTGGTGGCTCCTCCAGCGACGGATCGCTCCGCCACAGTGCATCAACGCTTCTTGATCTATTGGCCACCCCACAGCGCCCGTCCGCGGGGGCAGCGCTAGTGCGCCAGGGCCGGCACCCGCGTGTCAGGCGGGGCGGCTCCGGCCAGCGCCCCAAGGCGGGCCAGGAGCCCCGTCGTCCGCGGGTGGTAGTGGCTCCAGGTCCCGTAGGTCTCCCGCGCCACGAGGCCGGCGTCGAGCAGGACCTTCAGGTGGTAGGAGACTTTGGACTGGGCCAGACCGAGCATCTGCTCGAACTCGCAGGTACACAGGTCCGGCCGCTGCTCCAGCAGGTGCAGGATGCGCAGCCGGATCGGGTCGCTCAGAGCCTGGGCCACGGCCACGAGCGGGGCCAGTTCGGTCTCCGCTAGGTCGTCCAGGTCACCCCGCCGCACACGTGGCATCTCGGTGGGACAGGCGTCCGTGACTACCATACATCAACCTTTCTTGATTCAGTCTACACCGAGGAGCCGTGGCAGGCAACCGGTCTGGCGGCGGCCCAGCCCGCCCAGCGGCTCGAATGCGGGCCGAGCGCGTCCCGCCGCCAGTCGCCAAGCAGGGTGATCCCCAGGACCGCCACGAGGGTCACCACGCCGGGGAAGAACGACACCCACCAGGCCGTCGTGACCACGTCCACCCCGTCCAGCACCATGTTCCCCCAGCTTGGCGTGGGCGCTGGACGCCCAGCCCCAGGAAGCTCAGGCTGGCTTCGCACAGGATCATGCTGGCCACCATGAGCGAGGCGAGCACGGCGACGCTCGCCGTGACCGGCGGCAGCACGTGGCGGAGGAGGATGCGCGCGTCGCTGGCCCCGAGCACCGTCGCGGCCAGCACCAGCTCGCTGTGCCGCACGGCCAGGGTCGCGCTCCGCACGACCCGCGCGAAGCGCCTATAGCTGGCCGCCTACCTTCCCGACGATGGCGAGGACGAGCGCTTCCCGCTGCTTGACCAGCTGCTTGTAGGCGCTGTCATCCGTTTTGTACGCCTCCTCGCGGACGTAGCCAAGCTCGCGCTTCAGCATCCAGCGAAGGACCTCGGCCTCTTCATCGGTCAGGTGTAAGTCCATGGGACCTCCCCATCAGCACGCCGCGTATGCCGGGAGCGGGCCGCGGCGCAACGCTGCCCACCGCCCGTATGCTGGCACCTGTGAGCGTACTATCTTCCCTCACTACTGTTCGGGGTCTCCTGATCGACCTGGACGGCGTAGTCTACATCGGCACCGAGGCGATCCCGGGAGCAGTCGACTTCCTCTCCAAGGCGCGCAGCCACGGCCTGCCCTACCTGCTCGTGACCAACAACTCCACCGCCACCGTCCGCGTCGTCGCCGACCGACTGCGCAGTATGGGCATCCAGGTCGAGCCCGATGAGATCCTCACCAGCGCGGAGGCCGCGGCGGCCCTGGTCAAGACGGCCAGCCCGGACGGAGCCAGGGTGCTGGCCGTGGGCGAAGCCGGTCTCCGCGAGGCGCTGGCGCACCAGGGGCTGGAGGTCGTTGACGGCGGCAGCACGGTCGACTGGGTCGTGGTTGGGCTCGACCGTGCCTTCGACTACGCCAAGCTGGCGGCCGCGACTCGCGCAATCCTGTCCGGCGCCCGCTTCGTCGCCACGAACACGGACCCGCTGCTGCCCGTGGAGCGTGGCAGGGTCGTTCCAGGCGCGGGGAGCATCATCGCCGCCATCCGTACGGCGACGGGTGCGGAGCCCACCGTGGTGGGAAAGCCAGAACCAGGGCTCTTCCAGCGCGGCCTCCAGCGGCTCGGCATCCCAGAGCCACAGCAGGCGGCGATGATCGGCGACCGCATCGACACCGACGTGGTGGGCGGCCAGCGAGCTGGGCTCCGCACGGTCCTCGTCCTCACCGGTCTCACCAGTGCGGTGCAGGTGGCAGACTCGCCCACCCAGCCAGACGTCGTCGTCCCACACCTCGCCGCCCTCGCCCACCTCCTCGGCTGGCGCTGACCGTCCGGGCAGCCACGCCGAGTCCGCGGCCCTCCGCCCCGGGCGCGCTACGCTCCCCCGTGTGGTCCGGGTAACCTGGCAGGAGACAGACGTGGCAGCCAGCGGCCCGCGGCTGCACGTCCGACGTGTCGTCGAGCCGCCAGCGCCGCCCATCCTGCTCCTTCACGGCCTGGGCGTCGCCGGCTCGGTGTGGCAGCCCTTCGCGCGCCGGCTCGTCCCCCACTACAGCGCGGTCGCCCCCGACCTCCGCGGCCACGGCCAGAGCGACACGCCGCCAGACGGGTACCGCCCCGACGATTACGCGCGCGACCTGGTAAGCCTCTTCGGCCCGTTGATCGCGCCGCCCGCCCCCGTGCTGGGCCAATCCCTCGGCGCGCTCGTCGCCGTCGCCCTCGGCGCCCTTCGGCCCGACCTCGTCTCCGCCCTTATCCTGGTGGACCCCCCGCTCGACGCCAGTCTCGCCAGCCCGGGCGTAGCCCAGGTCTACCGCCTGCGCCACGCCCCGCCGGGTGAGCTCGAGGCGTACCTGCTCGACTCACCCCTCGGCGGGGGCACGCTGCTCGCCCAGGCGCTCGCCGCCCTCTACCGCCAGGCGGCCGACGCCGCGTTCGAGACGCTCCTGGCGTCCGCGCCCGGCCATCCCGAAACCTGGGCGCAGGCGCAGCGCCTGCAGCCGCCCACGCTCGTGCTGCAGGCTGACCCGGCGCGCGGCGGCGTGCTCGGCGACGCTGCCGCCCACGCCTTCGCCACGGCGCTGCCGCACGGCAGGCTCCTGCACGTGCCCAGCGCACGCCACGCCATGCACGCCAGCCACCCGGCCGAGGTGGCGGCAGCCGTCCTGCAATTCCTCGGCCGGTCCAGCACCGCCGCGCGGTGAAGGCGGCCGCCCCTCGCGACGGCGCTCAGCCCACGTGCCCGACGCCGGCGTGCCCACGGGGCCCGGCGCGGCTGAGCACGTAGGCCGGCGGCACCCCGCCAGCCGTCCGTCCGCTGGCTGAGCGCCCCTGGCGTCAGGCGCGCTGGGGCGCAGCCTGGAGCTCGCCCGGGTGCCGGCCAGGCGCCGGCGCGCTGGTCGGCAGCGAGATCCAGGCTAGGACAAGCACGAAGAAACTCCCGAGGGCGGCGAGTGTGAGGGCAAGATCCATGGCCCCAGCCTACGCCAGCGAGATGCGGCCGCCATCAGACACCGCGTACGAACTGCGCACGGTGGCCCTAGGCACACTGACCAACACCGGCGCCCGCACAGCTCAAGGCGCCCCGTGGCGCTCGGCAGGCAAGTAGCGCCAGACGACGCGCCCGACGATGGAGGACTCAGGCACCGGTCCGAAGTGGCGGCTGTCCCGGCTTGCCGTCTGGTTGTCGCCGAGCACCACGTAGGCACCCGGAGGGACCCAGGCGGCCTCGGGTACGCGGCCGTGGGCCAGGCCAGCCTGAGCCCCCGCAACCCACCGATCGCCCGGTCCGACCGCCACCCGCTTCACCAGGTAGTGGCCCGGCCGCTCCGGATCGTGCAGCACCACGATGTCTCTCGCGTGCAGGCTCGACCACGGACAAAGCCACTGCAGGACGAGGAGCCGGTCGCCTGCTACCAGCGCCGGCTCCATGCTGGCGTCCGCCACCACGAACCGGGCGATCGGCCAGTGCAGGCGAAGCCGCCCCCAGCCACAGACCCACCCGGGCCGTGCGCCGCACTGCCGCTTGGGGTCGTCCAGTGTTGGCTGGGATCCTGCCAATTCAGTCCTCAGTCCAGGGTCCTCTAGCTCTCGGTGCGCCCAGCCGTGCGCCGTCCTCGTGGGGGACGGGGGGCGTCAGCCCCCAGCCGGAACCTCGCTCCCCTTCCCTGGGAAAGGGGCGGGGGAAGGGGATGGGGAAAGCCGGATCACCCTGGTCCTCAGTCCTCAGCCCCCAGTCCTCCGACCGGTGTAGACTGAGAGCGGGGGAGTGGTTCAGGCGAGTGTACGCCTGGCGGAGGAGTCCGACGCAGGAGGAGAAGCTGATGTCGATCGTGGATCGGGTTTTCGAGGCCGTGGATCGCGTTGCCCCGCCGCGCGTGGCCGAGGCGCACTGCGACATCCCATGCGGCATCTATGACCCGCACGCGGCCCAGATCGCCGCGCTGACGGTAGTACGCATGGTCCAGCTCATGGAGGGGCTCCCCAAGCCAGCTGCCAGTGCGACGAAGCAGGAGTGGGACACCTACACCATGCAGCTCTCGCGCTACACGGCCGTGCGGGAAGAGCACGCCAAGCTGTGCGAGCACGAGCTCACCATCCTCTGGACCGACTACTTCAAGCCCGAGCACCTGCAGAAGTTCCCAGACCTGCACGACATCTTCTGGAAGACGATGAAGCTGACCTCGACCGTCAAGCAGCAGATCAGCATGGACGCCTCCCAGCAGCTTCTTGCTGGCTGCCAGCGGATCGCCGAGATCTTCTGGGACACCAAGGGCGTGCCAACCCGTCGCCAGCCATCGAACCAGACCGCCGGCGGCGAGCTCGTCTACCCGGTGGCCAGCTAAGCCCCCTGGGTGAGCGGGGACGTGCCCGCTCACCCAGCCCGCAAGCCCCTCGTCGCCCTGGTTCAGCGGCCCGCCAGCAGCGCGTCCTGCTGGAGGGCCAGCAGCTCGCCCACCCCTTTCGCCGCCAGATCGAGGAGCTGGTCGAGCTGCTGGCGGGTGAACGGGCGCGCTTCGGCCGTGCCCTGCACCTCCACCAGGCAACCGTCGGCCGTCATGACCACGTTCACGTCCGACTCCGCGCGCGCGTCCTCCGCGTACGGCAGGTCCAGCACCGCCTGCCCGTCCACCACGCCCACGCTCACCGCCGCCACGGGCGTCAGCAGGGGGTTTGCCGCGAGCTTGCCCCCCGAGAGCAGATCCGCCACGGCGAGCGCCAGGGCCACGTAGCCTCCCGTCACGCCCGCGGTGCGCGTGCCCCCATCTGCCTGGACCACCGTACAGTCCACCGTGACCTGGCGCTCGCCGAGCTTGCTCAGGTCGATCGCCGCCCGCAGGCCGCGTCCGATCAGCCGACTGATCTCCTGCTGGCGCCCGCCGGTGGTACCCCTGCTCCACGGGACGCGCTGCGGGCTGGAGGGGGGAATCATGGCGTACTCCGAGGTCACCCAGCCCTTGCCTCTGCCAAGCAGGAAGGGCGGGACCTGCTCCTCCACCGCTGCCGTGCAGAGGACCCAGGTGTCGCCCATGCGGATCATGCAGGACGCCGGAGTGCTGCGCAGGTAGCGCGGCTCGATGCTGACCGGCCGGAGCTGATCGACCGCTCGCCCATCCGGCCGGACGAAGGGGGGCTGGTCTGTCACGTCGCTCACCCGGCCATTCTCGGCGGCCTCCCCGCCGCCCGTCCAGGCGCCTCCCGGCCCCACGCGTCCAACCCGGGAGGATCAAGCCAGGTGGAGGGGCCCTCTCGCTGGTAGACTGATGCGCCATGCACGCAGCCGAGGCGCGCGAGCGCTTCGCGCTCGACGCGCTCGAGTTCACCGCCATCCGCGAGCGACTGGCGCGGCATACCAGCTTCTCGGCTGGCCGCGAGCTTGCCCTGGCCCTGAGCCCCACCGCCGACCTTCGGGAGGCACGGCGATGGCAGGCAGAGACGCGCGAGGCGCTGCGGCTGGCGGCGCTGCAACCCTCCCTGCACCTCGGCGGCGTCCACGACGTCCGGGCCGTGGCGCACCGGGCCCGCGTGGGCGGCCTCCTGGCGGCCGAAGAGCTGCTGGACGTCGCCTCCACCGTGCGTGCCGCGAGGAGCTGGCGCCGCCACCTCCGCCAGCTCGCCGACGAGCTACCCGCGCTGGCCGAGATCGCCTCTATCCAGGTGAGCGACCACCCGGCGCTCGCCGAGGCGATCCACGCGGCGATCGGCGAGGACGCCAGTGTGCTCGACGCAGCCAGCCCCACCCTCAGCCGCGTCCGGCGCGAGCTGCGTGGAGCGCACGATCGGCTGGTGAGCCGGCTGCGCGAGCTGATGGCGGTCCCGCCAATCAGGGACGCCGTCCAGGACCCGGTGGTCACGCAGCGCGCCGGGCGCTACGTGATCCCGGTCCGCGCCGACGCACGGGGCCAGGTACCGGGCATCATCCACGACCAGTCCGCCAGCGGCGCCACGCTCTTCGTCGAGCCCCTCGCCGTGGTCGAGCTGGGCAACCGGTGGCGCACCTTCCAGGTCGAAGAGGCGCGCGAGGTCGAGCGGGTGCTGCGTGCCCTGACGGCGCGCGTCGGCGAGCAAGCCGCCGCGCTCGCCTCCACAGTCGAGGGGCTGGCCCGCCTGGATCTGGCACTGGCCAAGGCGCGACTCGCAAACGAGCTGCGCGCCGCCGAGCCGGAGCTCGTGCCGCTCCCCCGGCGAGCCGGCGACCCGGTGCTCCGGCTCGTGGAAGCGCGCCACCCTCTGTTGCTGGGCGAGGTGGTTCCCATCAGTCTGGAGCTGGGCGCCGGCTTCGACATCCTCGTGATCACCGGGCCGAACACCGGGGGCAAGACGGTCGCCCTCAAGACTGCCGGCCTGCTAACGCTCATGGCCCAGGCCGGGCTGTTCGTGCCGGCGCGCGAGGGCTCGCTGCTCGCCATCTTCGAGCGCGTCCAGGCCGACATCGGCGACGAGCAGAGCCTCCAGCAGAGCCTCTCCACCTTCTCGTCGCACGTCACCCACATCATCCGCATGCTCCCGACCGCCGACAGTTGCAGCCTGCTGCTGCTGGACGAGCTGGGCGCTGGTACGGACCCCCAGGAAGGCGCAGCACTGGCCCGCGCCCTGCTCGGCTACCTCCAGGACCGCGGCGCGTACGTGGTCGCGACCACGCACTACCCCGAGCTGAAGGCGTACGCGCACGTCACGCCGCGCGTGGCCAACGCGAGTGTCGAGTTCGACCTTGACACCCTCTCGCCGACCTACCGGTTGCTGGTGGGGGTGCCCGGCCGCTCCAACGCCCTCGCCATCGCCCAGCGGCTCGGCATGCCAGCCGAGGTCCTGGCTGCCGCCCAGGCTCACCTCTCTCCACCGGCCGCGGAGGTCGAAGCCTTCCTGGGCGAGATCGCCACGGAACGGGCCGCGGCCCAGGCGGCTCGCGAGCGCGCCGAGCGCGATGCCAGCGAGGCGGCGCGTCTCCACGCTGAGGCGCGCGCCAGCCTGCGCGAGGCGCGGCGGCGCGGCCAGGCTGCCTGGGAGGAGGCGCGAGCCGAGGCCGACCAGGCCCTTCGCCAGCTCCGCCGCGAGGCACTCCACCTCCAGCAGCAGCTCCGCCGCGCTGGAGCCGGGTCCCGGGAGGTCATCGCGGCCGCCCTGGAGCTCCAGCCCCTCGCCCAGCTGCCGCATGACACCTCCGAGGAGACGGAGCCGCCGGCCGAAGCACCCCAGCCCGCCACGCTCGAACCCGGCGCCCAGGTCTTCGTGCCGCGCTTCGGGCTGCCCGGCCGTGTGCTCGCGCTGCGTGACGGCGAGGTCGAGCTGGAGATCCTTGGCCGGCGCGTCCGCCTGCCAGCCGCCGACCTGGAAGGTACGACACGGGTGTCAGGTGCTGACCGCGAGGTGCCGGCGGGCAAGGCAGTCCTCTCCGATTCCCGACGCGGCACACACAGCGGAGCGCAACGCCTGACTCCCGACACCCGATACCCGGCACCCGACATTCAGGTGGCGCTCGCAAGGCCGCCGGGCGACGTCCCGCTCCAGCTCGACCTGCGCGGGCTGCGTCGCGACGAGGCGCTCGAACGGCTCGACCACTACCTGGAGCACGCCACGCTCGCGGGCCTCCCTTCGGCCCGCATCGTGCACGGCAAGGGGACCGGCGCCATCCGCCAGGCGGTTCGGCTGGCGCTCCGCTCCAGCCCGTTGGTCGCCCGCTTCGCCCCCGAGCCCGATGCTGCCGGCGGCGACGGCGCGACGACCGTCTGGCTCAGCGGTTGAACCCGGGCTGCGGGAGGGGTGATGGGTGGAGGAGCGACTACCCCGACGCCCGATACCCGAGGTCAGTACACGCGCCCCCGCTGGAGGTCGATGTCGAAGCGCGCCGTGTGGGCCACGGCCATCACGGTCATCACGCCGGCCTGCACCGGATCGGTGACGACGAGGTCGGCCGCCTTCGGCGCCGAGCCCGCCATGTTCAGGCTCACCACGAGGATGCCCTTCCGGCGCACCTCCTCGACGGCGCGGGTGATCTCGCCGCCCATCAGCGACCCTGCCAGCACCAGCGCCACCGCGCGCGGCAGGCGTGCCACGGCGCGTACCGCGTTGGCCAGGTTCTCCTCACCCACGATGGGGATGGTGTCGACGCTGATCTTCTCGCCACGGATGTTGTGGCGGTCGGCCTCGGCGATCGCGCCGAGCGCCACCTGGCCGACCTGCGCCCCGCCGCCCACTACGATAATCCGCTTGCCGTAGACCTCGAACATGCTCGGCAGCCGCTCGACGCTATCCACCACCTCGAGCGCCTCCATGTCACGGATGAACGCCTCCTCGTCGTCCACCGACTGGAGCTCCCAGTAGATAGCGCTCCGCTCGCCCCGTTCGAGGATGTCCACCGAGACGATGTAGCCGCCGTGGCGGACGATCACCCCGGTCATCTCGTGCAGCACCCCAGCCCGGTCGACCCCGCGACAGAGGATGGCAAGCTGAGGCGGGGTCCGCGGCTCGACGCCCATGGCGCGCTGGGCTCCCCTCAGTCGTGGACGCGAAGGAGCGCGCCGACGCTCTTGACCACCGGCATCTGGCGCAGCGTCCCAACCGCGTCCTGCACGGCGGCCTCGCTCGCCACGTGCGTCGTCAGCACGATCTCGGCCCCCGGGATGTCGTCGCCGAGCACCACGCTCTCCTTCTGGACCACGCTGGCCAGGCTGATCCCCCGGTCGCCGAGCACGGTGGCGATGGCGGCCATGACGCCCGGCCGGTCGATGGTCAGCAGCCGCAGGAAGTAGCGCGTTTCCACCCCACTCATCGGCCGCACCTGCCGGCCCGTCGCCGCGACCTGGGCCGACCCCCGGCCGGCGCTCGTCCCGAGCGCGATCAGGTCCGCGACGATGGCGCTCGCCGTCGGCTCGGCCCCGGCACCCCGTCCGTAGAAGAGCGCCGTGCCAATGAGGTCGCCCTCCACCTGGACCGCGTTGAATGCTCCGTCCACGCTCGCCAGCATCGAGCCGCGGTGGACCAGCGTGGGGTGGACACGTGCTTCGATCCCACCGTCCACCAGCCGGGCGATGGCGAGGAGCTTCACCGTGTAGCCCAGCTCAGCCGCGTACTGGAAGTCGCGGGGTGAGAGGCGGGCGATGCCTTCGCGGTAGACCTGCTCGGGACCGACCGGCGCGCCGAAGGCCAGCGATGCCAGAATCGCCAGCTTGTAGGCGGCATCCCACCCCTCCACGTCGTTCGTCGGGTCGGGCTCGGCATACCCCAGCTCCTGCGCCTCGGCGAGCGCCTCGGCGAAGGGCGCGCCGCTTCGCGCCATGCGCGTGAGGATGTAGTTGGTCGTGCCGTTGACGATGCCGACGACAGAACGAATCTCGTTGGCGGCGAGGTCGAGCTGGAACGGCCCGATGAGCGGGATGCCCCCGCCCACGCTCGCCTCGTAGGCCACGCTGACACCGCGCGCAGCCGCCGCTTCCAGGATGGCCGGCCCGTGCTTGGCCATGACCTCCTTGTTGGCGGTCACCACGCTCTTGCCGCGGGCGATGGCCTCCAGGATCAGCGTGCGGGCCGGCTCCTCGCCGCCGAGGACCTCGACCACCACCTCCACGTCCGGGTCCTCCAGCACGGCGCCGGCGCTCGTCACCAGCGGGGCGTCGAGCGCCACGCCGCGGGCCCGGGCGGGATCGCGCACCAGGACGCGCCGGATCGCGATGGGTCGGCCGAGGCGGCGTGCGAGCGTCTCCTGCTTGGCGGTCAGCACGCGCGCCACCCCGGAGCCCACGGTGCCGAGCCCGAGCAGGCCCACTCCGAGCGGGCGGACGCTCCGGTCAGGCGCCCGCGCGCCGTCCTGTTCGGGTCGCACGACGCCCGGCAAGGTCACCCCGCTCGACTCCCCTCGGGCGCTCACCGCACCCGCGTCCGCGCGTCGCTCTGGCGGCCGCCTCGCGCGGAGGGGCCCGCGCCCTCGAGGCGCGCGGGCGGCGCGCTGGCCGCCCGCCCAGGCTGGGCGATCGCCCGCTCGACCACCTGTTCCATGCGCCGCCCGGCCGGCACCTCCGTGATCGCCGCCTTGGGCGCCACCTTCCAGAACTGGCCGCGGTAGACGTCCCACACGTCGAGGATGCCCTCCGCCCGCCGGCTGGCCGTCTTCTCGAAGTGCTCGCGCACCAGGCCGTAGACCAAGGCCAGCTCGTCGGCGTCCATCAGCCGGCCCACCTGCACCAGGTCCGGGTTGACCCTGCTCGGGAACTCACCGGTCTCGTCCAGCACGTACGCCACCCCGTTGGTCATGCCCGCCGCGAAGTTGCGGCCCGTCTCCCCGAGAACGAGGACCAGCCCGCCTGTCATGTACTCGCAGCCGTGGTCGCCCGTACCTTCGACGACCGCCACCGCGCCGGAGTTGCGAACGCAGAAGCGCTCGCCGGCGCGGCCCGCGGCGAACAGGCGGCCACCCGTGGCGCCGTACAGCGCCGTGTTCCCCAGGATGGTGTTCTTGTGCGGAGCGAACCGGGCCATGTCGGAGGGCATGATGACGATCTCGCCCCCGGACATCCCCTTGCCCACGTAGTCGTTCGCCTCGCCCTCCAGCGTCAGAAGCATCCCGCGCGTGGTGAACGCGCCGAACGACTGGCCAGCGCTGCCGACGAAGCGCAGGTCCACGAAGGGGTGCCCGGCCTGGTAGCCCTGGCCCACCGGGTCGCGCCCCGCCGGATGGGTATGGGTGAGCCGGCCCGCGCCAATCTCCCCAGCGAGCCGCGCGCCGACCGACCGGTCGCGGTTCCGGATCAGGCGCACCGCCTTGAAGCGCGGTCCCGCCGCCAGGATCGCGCGGGCCTCTCGCAGCAGCGCCTCGTCAAGTGGCTCCTGCTCCTCGGGGCGGTCGTTGCGCGGCTGCACGCACCGCCGGGCCTTCGCGCCAGACGGGTCCGGGTCGGCCAGCACGGCCGCCAGGTCGAGCCCGTTGACCCGGCGCGCCTGCCGCAGCAGGTCCACGCGACCGACTGCCTCGTCGATCGAGCGGAACCCGAGGCTGGCGAGCAGGTGGCGCACGTCTTCGGCCAGGTGCGTGAAGAAGGCCATCACCTGCTCAGGCGTGCCCTTGAACTTCGCGCGCAGCTCCGGCCGCTGCGTGGCGATGCCCGTGGGGCAGGTGTTGAGGTGGCACTGGCGGGCCATGGCGCAGCCGATCGCCACCAGGCTAGCCGTCCCGAACCCGAACTCCTCGGCGCCCAGGAGCGCGGCGACCAGGACGTCACGCGCGGTCTTGAGCCCCCCATCGGTGCGCAGCCGCACGCGCCCGCGCAGGTCGTTCCGCACCAGCACCTGCTGCGCTTCGGCGACGCCCAGCTCCCACGGGCTGCCGGCGTGCTTGATGCTGCTGAGCGGACTCGCCCCGGTCCCGCCGTCGTGGCCGGAGACCAGGACGTAGTCCGCGTACGCCTTGGCCACGCCCGCCGCCACGGTCCCCACCCCCGCCTCGGAGACGAGCTTTACACCCACCCGTGCCACAGGATTGGCACGCTTCAGGTCGTAGATGAGCTGGGCCAGGTCCTCGATGGAGTAGATGTCGTGGTGCGGCGGCGGCGAGATGAGGCTGATGCCCGGCACCGCGCAGCGCAGCCGGGCGATCAGCTCGGTCACCTTGTGCGCCGGAAGCTGGCCGCCCTCACCCGGCTTGCTGCCCTGCGCCATCTTGATCTCCAGCTCCTCGGCGTGCGCCAGGTACTGGGCGGTCACGCCGAAGCGCGCCGAGGCCACCTGCTTGATCTTGTTGTCCGCCCGGTCGCCGTTGGCCCGGGGCGTGTAGAAGGACGGGTCTTCGCCACCCTCGCCTGAGTTGGAGCGCGCCCCGAGCCGGTTCATGCCCACCGCCAGCGTCTCGTGCGCCTCAGGGCTGAGCGCGCCGAGCGACATGGCGGTGGACACGAACCGCGTGGCGATCTCTGACGCCGGCTCGACCTCGTCGAGGGGCACGGGCGCGCCGGCGGGCAGAACCTCCAGCAGGTCGCGCAGGGTGGCAGGCTGCTCCAGGGACCCGGCCAGCCGCTGGAACTCGGCCCAGGCCGTCGGCTCCACCCGCCCCACCGCGGGACCCTCGGCGGGTAGCGCCTGGTGGAGCGCGCGCACGGCGGCCGGCTCCCAGGCGTGCCGCTCCGCGTCGCGGCGATAGCGCACCAGGCCGTGGTCGGGCAGCCCCGGTCGGTGGCCGCCGGCGAAGGCTGCCGCGTGCCGCTCCAGCGCCTGCAGCGCCAGGTCGCCGAAGCTCAGGCCACCAATGCGGTTGGGCGTGCCGGCGAAGCAGCGGTCCACCACCTCCTGGCTCAGGCCAAGGCACTCGAAGATCTGGCCGCCCCGGTAGCTGGCGACAGTCGAGATACCCATCTTGGACATGATCTTCAGGAGGCCCTTGTTGGCCGCCTTGAGGTAGTTCTGCGCGGCCTTCTCCGGCTCCGGGTAGAGCGTAGCCTGCGTCCCCACGTGCAGGCTGGTCCGCTGGCCGCCCGCCGGCCCGGGCACGGCCGGGGGCGCCCCGTTCGTAGACGGCCCGGCCGGCTTGGCCATCGGGCCGTCCGGACCGTCGCTCGAGCCATCCGCGATGGCCTGCGCCGCCGAGATGCGCGCCACGCCATCGTCGGCGCCGAGCGCCCGAGCCGTGCGGAGCGCCAGCCACGGGCAGACGGCGCCGGCGCCGTACCCGATCAACGCCGCGAGGTGGTGGATGTCCCACGCGTCCCCGGCCTCGGCGACGAGGTCCACCAGCGTGCGCCAGCCGGTCTGCACCAGCCGCTGGTGCACCGCCCCCACGGCCAGCAGCATCGGGATCGGCGCCCGGTCGGCGGCGACGCGCCGGTCCGAGAGCAAGATCAGCGTCTCGCCGTTCCGCGCGGCCGCCTCGGCCTGGTCACACAGCTCGCCGAGCGCCGCCTTCAGCGCCGCCGGCCCCACGCTAGCCGGGAAGGTGGCGTCCAGCTCGACCACCGGCAGGCGGGTCTGGGCTCTGATCGCCGCCAGCAGCGCCTCGTCGACGATCGGGGAATCCAGCTCGATCAGCTGGGCCTGCGGCCCCTCGGTGGCGAGCAGGTCGGGCTTTGGGCCCAGCCACGTGCGCAGGCTCATCACCAGCGCCTCACGGAGCGGGTCGATGGGCGGGTTGGTGACCTGGGCGAACCGCTGGCGGAAGAATGCGTAGATCGACCGGGAGGCCCTGGCCAACGGCGGGATCGGCGTATCGTCACCCATCGACCAGACCGCGTCCTGGCCCTCGGCGCCCATGGGGCGCAGGACGATCTTCAGGTCCTCGTTCGAGTACCCCAGGGCGCGCTGTAGCACCGGCAGCTCGGCCCTGGCAGACTCGGACAGCGGAGCCGCGGCAGCCGGGAGCGCGCGCTCCACGAGCCAGCGCTTCCACGGCCGGGTCGCGGCCAGTTCCCGCTTCACCTCCGCATCGTGCAGGATCGTGTGCCGCTCCAGGTCGACCGCGAGCATCTGGCCGGGTCCGAGCCGCCCTTTCTCGACGATCCGGTAGTCGTCGAGCGCGATGGCGCCGACCTCCGACCCGGCGATCACGAGCCCCTCCTCGGTCACCTTGTACCGGCTCGGCCGGAGACCGTTGCGGTCCAGCGCCGCGCCGACGACGCGGCCGTCCGAGAACGCCAGCGCGGCCGGGCCGTCCCACGGCTCCATGACGGGCGCGTGGTAGCGGTAGAAGGCCTGGACGTCGCCCGACAACCCGCTGTTCCCCTCCCACGCCGCGGGCATCAGCAGGCTGACCGCGTGCAGCAGCCCCCGGCCGGTGCGCTCCACCAGGTGGAGCGCCTCGTCGAGGCTGGTCGAGTCAGAGCCCGCCTCCCACAGGACGGGCCGCACCGCCTCCGGCAGCCGCGCTTCGCGGGCACGCATCCAGCCGCGGTTCCCCAGCAGCGTGTTGATCTCGCCGTTGTGGGCAAGCAGTCTGAACGGCTGCGCGAGCTGCCAGGTGGGGAAGGTGTTGGTGGAGTACCGCTGGTGGTAGACGGCGAGGGCCGTCTTGTAGTCCGGGTCGCGCAGGTCCAGGTAGAAGGCCGGCAGTTGGTGGGCAGCGAACAGCCCCTTGTAGACGACCGTCCGGCAGGAGAGCGAGGGGATGTAGAAGCCTTCAGCCTCCAGGCCGGTCGCGCGCGCGCGGCGTTCCATCTCCTTGCGCGCCAGGTAGAGCGCCCCTTCGAACGCCTCGATGTCCATGCCACGACGCGGCGCCACGAGTACCTGCCGCACCGCGGGCATGGTGGACCGAGCCGCCGCACCGAGCTGGTCGGGGTCGACCGGCACGTCGCGCCAGCCGAGAAGCCGGAGTCCCTGTTGCCTGAGCGCACCGGCGACGAGTCGCTCCACACGCCTCGTCCGCCGCTCGACCGCCGACCATCCCCCGGACGCGCCCAGTGGCTCGACCGGAGGGAAGAAGAGCATCCCCAGGCCTAGGAGGTCGCGGTCGGAGAGCCGGAGGCCGAGCCGCTCGGCCTCACGCTTCAGGAGCTGCCGAGGGAGCTGGGTCAGCACGCCAGAGCCGTCGCCGCTCTTTCCATCGGCGGCGACCGCGCCGCGGTGGGAGAGGTTCGCCACCGCCTCGACCGCCTTGAGCACGATGTCGTGTCCGGGCTGGCCGCTCACCCGCGCGACGAACCCGACCCCACAGGCGTCGTGCTCGAACCGGGGGTCGTACAACCCCATCGGCGCCGGGGCGGTGGTCGGCCAGGCAACGGCCTGCGTGCGCATGGGCTCCGTTCTCTGTCTTCTTCTGACGGCCCAGAGCAGGTGGGCCAGGGTGTCGATCCGCGCCCGACGTTGGGCCGCATGGTTCGGGCAGGCTGCCGGCGCGGGCTCGCGAGGAACAAAAAGCCGGCGTGCCACTCGTGACACGTCGGCCGCACGGCGCCCCCGAGGGGAGCTGCGGTGAGCGCCCACTCCCGGCGTGGGCATCCGCTCTCCCGCGAGGACTCGCCGTTGATCCCCGGGCCCTTATCCTAGCCCGATTCGTGTGATCTGTCCAGCCGCATCCCAGCCCGATTTGTACGCCCTGACCTGCCGCGTTGCCTGGTCCGACGCCTAGGCCGACGTCACTCCTCGCCCAGCGCCAGGCGCAGCGCCCGGCCACCGATCGAGCGGTACGCGTCGTCCATCACGGCGGCGAAGTCCCGCTCACCACGCCAGAACGGCGGCGGGCCCAGGCGCTTGATGGGCAGCGCGTGGACCGCCGGCGCCTCGAACGTGAATGCCAGCTCAGCGACCTCGCCGGGCGCCGACCAGAACTCCCGCCGCGACGCGCCCAGTGAAGCCACGGCTGCCTCGCCCGGGGCGTCCACCTGCCCGCCCCCGGCTTCGAGCGGCTGCGCGCCGGCGCGTCGGGCGCGCAGCGCCGCCGCGATCTCCTCCCGGGTGCGGCCCCGCAGCCGGAACATCAGGAACGGGTCGGCGTCGAACTGCTCGCCCAGCAGGTAGTGCACCGCGGCGACGTGCTTGCACGGGTTCGCCCAGTCCGGGCAGGAGCAGCTGGTCTGCAAATCGCCGCGCGCGGCGGGAAACAGGCTGGCCCCGGCCGCCGCGAACACCTCCTCGATCTCCTGTGGCATCTCGCCACTCAGGAGCTTCGCGGCGTACAGGGCTTCCGCGGCCATCGCGTCCGCCACCTTCTCCCAGGCCGCGTCCGAGAGCGGCGTGAAGTGGATGCTGACTCGGTACGGCTGCGGTCGGCTCCCCTGCACGCGCGCCGAGACCCCGTCTGCGCCAAGCTCCAGCTTCACGACCTGCCCGCCACGCGCGTAGGAACGCCCCCTGGCCAGGCGCCGCGCGTCCACCAGCCGCTCCAGCGCGGCAATCCAGCGGCCTGCCCACCACGTCTTGCCGAACGCGCCACGCTGCGTCTGCGCCTTGATCCCGTGCGCCGCCTTGATGGGGCGCCGGGCCGGGTCGTCGGTCTCCCAGTAGCGCCAGCCCACGCCGCTACTCCTCCCCCACGGCGTCGGCGCGCAGCGCGAACAGATCGCGCAGCTCCGCGGCGCTCAGCTCGGTGATCCACGCCTCGCCCGCTCCCACAATCGCCTCCGCCAGCTCCGTCTTCCGCGCGATTAGCTCGTCCAGCTTCTCCTCGAACGTGCCGGCGGTCACGAACTTGTGGACCTGCACGCTACGCGTCTGGCCGATACGGAAGGCGCGGTCGGTGGCCTGGTTCTCCACAGCCGGGTTCCACCAGCGGTCGAAGTGGAACACGTGGTTGGCGCGAGTGAGGTTGAGCCCGGTCCCGCCCGCCTTGAGGGACAGGATGAAGAGCGGCGGGCCGTGGCTCTCCGCCTGGAAGCGGGCCACCATGCGATCACGCTCTTTCGCGGGCGTCCCGCCGTGCAGGAAGAGCACCTCGCGTCGACACGCCTCCGCCAGGTACACGTTCAGCAGCGACCCCATCTCCGCGTACTGGGTGAACAGCAGCGCCCGGTCGCCCACCGCCAGCGCCTCCTCCAGCATCTCGCGCAGGCGGGCCAGCTTGCCGCTGCGCCCCTCCAGGCGGCTGCCATCGTGCAGGAAGAGCGACGGGTGATTGCACACCTGCTTCAGCTTCGTTAGCGTAGCGAGGATCTGGCCCCGCCGCTGCACCCCTTCGGCCGCTTCGATCTGGCGCATCGACTCGCGCACCACGGCCTCGTACAGCGTGGCCTGCTCGCGGGTGAGCGTGCAGTACACCTTCATCTCGTTCTTCTCGGGCAGGTCCTGGATGATGGCGCGGTCCGACTTCACCCGGCGCAGCACGAAGGGCGCTACCAGCGCCTTCAGTCGCGCCGTGGCGGCCGCGTCGTGCGCCCGTTCGATGGGGAGGGCGAAGCGCTTGCGGAACGCCTCGGCAGAGCCCAGGTAGCCCGCGTTGAGGAACTGGAACAGGCTCCACAGGTCGGCCAGGCGGTTCTCCACCGGCGTGCCGGTGAGCGCCGCCCGCCAGCGCGCGCGCAGCGCGCGCGCCACCTGGGCAGACCGGGTGGAGGCGTTCTTCACGTTCTGCGCCTCGTCCAGCACCACGTCGCCCCACTCCACGGCGGCCAGCTCCTGCTCGTCACGGTGGAGCAGCGCGTACGTGCTGATGACGACGTCGTGCCGCGCGGCCTCCTCGGCAAACGTCTCCTTCTGGCGGCTGATGCCGTGGTGGACCAGCACCCGCAGCGAGGGCGCGAAGCGGGCCAGCTCGTGGCGCCAGTTCTCCACCACCGAGGTCGGGCAGATCAGCAGCGTCGGGCGTGGCGTGTCGCCGGCCCCATCGCGCCGCTGGTGCAGGAGCAGCGCGATGAGCTGGATCGTCTTGCCCAGCCCCATGTCGTCGGCCAGGATCCCGCCCAGCCCGTAGCGCCGCAGCGCCGCCAGCCACGCCACGCCCGCCTTCTGGTACGGGCGAAGCTGCCCGACGAAGCCCGCCGGCTCGGCCACCTCCTCGCGCTGCTCCCCGCCCCGCAGCCGGGCCAGGAGGTCCTCCACCCAACCCTCGGCCGATACCTCCGCGACCGGGAAGCCCACCTCGCCGTCCGGTGCTAGCGCCAGCTTCAACGCCTCCTGCAGCTGCATCTGGCCCGGCCCCTGCCGCTCGAAGAACACCAGGGCTCGCTCCACCCGCTCCGGCCGCAGTTCCACCCACTGGCCGCGCACCTGGACGAGCGGCTCCTTCAACTGGGCGAGGGCCTCGAACTCTTCGCGTGTGAGCGTCTGGTCGCCCAGGGCGAGCTGCCAGTCGTACTCGACCAGCGTGTCCCAGCCGAACGCTGCCTGGCCCGGAGTGGCTCCAGGGGCGGAACGGCCTCCCTTCAGCTTCAGCCGCAGGCTCAGCTTCGTCTCCAGGCCGGGCACCAGTACGCCGAAGCCACTCTCCTTCAGGAGCAGCGCTCGGTCGCGCACGAACGCGTGGGCCTCGGCCGTCGTGAGGGCACACGCCTCGGGCCGCGCGGTGCGCAGGCTACCCTCGATCGGTGGGAAGAGGCGGGCAGCTCGCCCCAGGCCGGCCAGCAGCCGCTCATGCGGCTCCTCCAGCCAGCGGTCCAGGAAACGCGCCGTGGCGCCCCGCTGGCGCCACACGGCCGCCGCCGGCACCAGCAGGCTCGGGTCGTCGGCTGCCTGCAGGAGGTACTGCAGAGCCCAGTCGCGCGTCTCGCGCCGGGGCGCCGCTACGCCGCCGCCCGGCTCCGCGGCCGGCGGGTCCAGGCGGAAGCACACGCGGAAGGCGTCGCCCGGGCCGGCGCCGGCCTCAGCCGCCTCGAACCAGGCGCCGAGCTGGCGCTCGAACCGGGCCAGCTCGTCCGGCTCCCCGGGCACGACCGGGTCGTCGAACAGCGCCGCGAGCCAACGTTCGGCCGGCGGCCGGCCCTGGCGCGGCGACGCCCGCCTCCGGGCCGATGCCCCTGCCGAGGGTGCCGGCGCCTGTCGGGCCACGGCGTCGACGACGGCGTCCACGGAGCTGCGCAGCAGGTCGCGCGGCCCGGGCTCGGGGGCCTCCGGATCCCAGGCCAGCGCCCGGCCGGCGGGCGGCATGGCCCGGGCCAGCGCGGCAAAGCGGTCGGCATCCGCGGCCTCGTCGAGTACGGCCTTCCAGTGGGCCAGGTATGCTCCGTCGCGGTGCTCGAGGGCGGGACGGAGGCGCTCGCGGCAGAGTAGCTCGACCGTGAAGCGCGACGCGATCTGCCAGAACCGCAGGTCGGGGCCGAACGCGAGGTCCGTGGGCGGTTCGCCCTCGGGCAGGGAGAGGAGGAGGGCCGGCGCGGCCGCGGCGTCGACCACCAGCGCCGGCACCAGCCAGGTCGCCAGCTCCATCGGTTCGGCTGGCTCGCCCCGGTCCCACGGGAGGTCGGGCGACGGCACTGGCCAGCGGCCGGCGGACGGCAGGCGCGCCACGAGGGCCTGCCCGTGGATGGGCCCGGCCGCGCTCCAGGCACCGGCTGCCTCGAGGCTGGCCTGCAGCGCGCGGTCAGACGCGGCGAACGGGTGGGGCGGAGGGCCACCACGGCTCAGGGCGGCGCGCTTCTCTGCCCGGGGGCTCGGCCCGCGGCGGACCCCGCCGCCGCCTGTTCCCGCCAGACGTCGGCCGGTCTGCGGAGCCGAGTGCCGGGCGCGAGGCTGCCGTGCGGTCGCGGCGTCCACGGTCGGCACCTCGCCCCAGAGCGCGAACCGACTGCCGAGCGACCCGTGGGCCGGGACCCAGGAGCCATGCAGGACCAGCATAGGTCGTGACCCGCCAATGGTGGCACATCGGCCGAGCCCGCCGGCCAGCTTTCTCGGCAGGCCCAGACACGTGCTGCTCTGCGTGTTGCGCCCTGACGCTCACTAGCGCGCTCTTCGCGGCAGGAGCTTCACGGGTGAGTCAACTTTACGCGGGGGTGGGGAGGGTGTGCGGAGCGGGCTGAGTGGCAGCGGTGAGCAAGCTGAGGGCCACGTCGAGGCGGGCGAGGGCCTCGCGGAGCAGGGCGAGGGCTCTCGAGACTGGCCCCGCTTGCTTCAGACGACCGTCCTCATAGGCTCCAACATTATGGCCTGCATGGGGGCCTCAGCCTTCAGCGTCGCTAGGAACCCGCTCACCGACGCGCCTGTTTGAAATGGAGACGGGGCCCCGAAGGACCCCATCCAGGGCTAGATGTCGTAGTAGAGGTGGAACTCGTACGGGTGGGGGCGGAGGGCGACCGGTTCCAGCTCGCGCTGCCGCTTGTAGCGGATCCAGCTCTCGATGAGGTCGCGGGTGAACACGCCGCCCTTCAGTAGGAAGGCGTGGTCCCGTTCCAGCGCGTCGAGCACCTCGCCCAGGCTGCCCGGCGTGCTCTCGATCGTCGGCCCGCGGCCGTTGGTGTGGGCCACCAGCTCGTACAGGTCCTCGTCCACCGGCGCCGGCGGCTCGATCTTGTTCATCACGCCGTCGAGCCCCGCCATGAGCATCGCGCTGAACGCCAGGTAGGGGTTGCTGGACGGGTCGGGCGCGCGGAACTCCAGCCGCCGCGCGCCCGGGCTGTTGGAGTAGGTGGGGATGCGAATGCACGCCGAGCGGTTGCGCTGCGAGTACACCAGGTTGATCGGCGCCTCGTAGCCGGGCACCAGGCGGCGGTAGCTGTTCGTCGTCGGCGCGGCGAACGCCAGGATCGCCGGGGCGTGCTTCAGCAGCCCGCCGATGTAGTGGCGGGCCATCTCCGACAGCAGCGCGTAGCCCCGCGGGTCGTAGAACAGCGGCGTCTCGTCGTTCCACAGGCTCTGGTGCGTGTGCATCCCCGAGCCGTTGTCGCCGAAGAGGGGCTTCGGCATGAACGTCGCCGTGTAGCCGCGGCGGTAGCAGACGTTCTTGACGACGTACTTGTACTTCATGACCTTGTCGGCCATGTTCACCAGCGTGTCGAAGCGCATGTCGATCTCGGTCTGGCCCGCCGTGCCCACCTCGTGGTGCTGCACCTCCACCTTCACGCCGATCTTCTGCAGCTCGAGCACGATCTCGCTGCGCAGGTCCTGCAGCTTGTCCGTCGGCGGGACGGGGAAGTACCCCTCCTTCAGGCGCGGGCGGTACCCGAGGTTCGCCGTCCCGTTCCTCCCACTGTTCCAGATCCCCTCGTCGGAGTCGATCTCGTAGAAGCCGGAGCGCACATCCTGGCCGAAGCGGATCGAGTTGAAGATGTAGAACTCCAGCTCCGGGCCGAAGTACGCGGTAGTGGCAACACCGCTCGCCTTCAGAAAGGCTTCCGCCTTCTTGGCCACGAAGCGCGGGTCGCGGGTGTAGGGCTCCAGCGCGCCCGGCTGCACCACGTCGGCAATGATGCTCAAGGTAGGGACGCTGCACGCCGGGTCCAGGAAGGCAGTGTCAGGGTCCGGCACCAGGAGCATGTCGGACTCGTTGATCACCTGGAAGCCACGAATGGACGAGCCGTCGAAGCCGATGCCCTCGCTGAAGAGCGACTCGCTCAGCTCGTCCACGGGGATCGAGAAGTGCTGCCACAGGCCCGGCAGGTCGACGAACTTCAAGTCGACCATCTTCACCTGCAGCTCCTTCGCCATCGCCAGGACCTCGCTCGGCGCGGTCCGCGGCTCAGCGATCTTCGGCGACGTCATCAGGACCATGGGTACCCGCTCCTCTCGCAGAACGTTGGACCACCATCTCCGGGCAGCCCGGCGGCTCCAGGCTGGCTCGTATCGGCGACGAGCCGCGCTCGTCGCGTCGCTTCCCTTCAGGCTCGATTCTGCCGCCGATACGCGGGTCCACCGTACGTGTGGAGTGTCCGGAGATCCCGCGCGCTCACTCGTGCAGAGTGCCCAACTACCCGCGCCGCGGTTGCCGGGGCGCTCACGCCCGCGCGGGGCTCCGCCCGGCCGCTCAGGCCTGCCTGCGCTCGGCCGGTCGCCGGGTCCGCAGGAGCAGCGCCGCCACGAGCAGACCTACCAGGCCGACCAGCGTGCCGCCAGCCTGTCGCCTCGTCGCGTCAGGCACGGCTCGCCGCGCCACGTCCGCCTCTGCGGTGCGCCGCCCAGCACGGCTCTCGGGGGTCCCACCTCCGCCGTCGGTTGGCGCGGTCCCGACCGCCTCGGCCTCCACCCGCGCAGGCTCGCGCCGAAGCGCGGCGTCCCCGCCTCGCGCTTCGGCCGTGGCTTCTGCGAGGGCGACCGCGCGCGCCGGGTCCTGCAGGAACGCGTTGAGCTCGGCCCCGATGACGAACACCAGGCCGAGCAGGTAGAGCCAGAACGCGAAGAGCAGGAAGATCCCGAACACGGCGTACGCCTGGTTGGGCGGGAACAGCGCCACGTAGAGCGGGAAGACCTGCAGGATCGCAAAGAAGAGCGTCGTCGCCAGCAGCGCCCCGGGCAGCACGTCGCCCCAGCCCTGCGATGTGTTGGGCAGGATCTTGTAGATGAGCACGAACAGCGCCACCGCGCTCAGGACCGCGAGTGACCAGCTCACGACCCGGGCGGCGATGGGACCTACTGGCAGCTCCCCCGCAAGCTGGGCGGAGAGACTGCCGATCGCGCTGCCCACCCCCAGCGCCGTGACGGAGACGACCAGCAGCAGGCTCACCGCGAGCAGCATCAGGACCGCCACCGCGTTCTTGAGGAGCGCGTTGCGATCCTCCACGTGGTAGACCCGGTTGAAGACGGAGGCCATGTTGGCGAAGAAGCGGGCCCCGTTGTACAGCAGCAGGGCCAGGCCGACGATCCCCGCTGGCGCCGCCGCGCCCTGCCGGATCGTCTCGAGCGTGCTGCCGAGCACTCCGGCCGCCTGCTCGGGGAGCGCGACGACCAGGATGCCGTACACCTGGTCGAGAAGCCGGGGGTCGCGCAGGACCAGGCCAGCCAGCGCCAGGATGCCCAGCAGGAGCGGCAGCAGCGTGCTGAGGGTACCCCAGGCCAGCAGGGCGGCCAGGTCCGTCGCCCGGTCGTCCTGGACCTTCTTCAGGAACTGCCCCACCCTGGAGCGCCGAAACGCCGCCAGCTTCTCGCGGATGGCGCGCATGCCTGACCGGCAGGCATGTTGCGTACCAGGCGAGCCGGTGTCACCTCGCGCCATCGCCGGCGCCCCGGCGTGCACGCCACCCACGCCGCTGCCGCCCGCCATGCGTCCCCCCGCCCCGGCCGCCGCCACGGGGCGCGGCACGTTGGGTACACTCCTGCCTGACGCCATGGCCAAGTATGACGCGTTGCGTGACTTCCTGGCCGGCCTTCCCAGAGGACAGCGGCAGGTCACCCTCGGCTTCAAGCGGGTCGAGGGGATCCTCGGCGAGCCGCTGCCACCCTCCGCCCGCGAGTACGAGCAGTGGTGGCGGGGCGGCCGGGTCAAGCGCGGGCGCATCGACGCCACCTGGCAGGACCAGGTGCAGCAGCACGCCTGGGAAGACGCCGGCTGGGGCGTGGAAGAGCTCGACCTGCTGCTGCAGAGCGTCACTTTTCGCCGCTACTGAGGGCGCCCGACTGGGCGTGGCGAGCGTCGTCCGGCGCCTCCTGATCGCTCCCATCTGACGCGCCACGTCTAGCTCCTGCCTCCCCCGTGCCGAGCAGCCACCCCCGACGCCCGACGCCCGCGGCCCGCCACCCGCTGCGCACCATCACCTTCGACTTCTGGAGCACCCTTGTCGACGGGCTGATCACGCCGGAACGCACGGTGCAACGGCTCGCGCGGCTCCACGCCGCGATCGCCGGCGTCGGACACGCGTGCACGCGCGAGGAGCTCCAGCGGGCGTTCGAGCAGGGCCTGCGCAAGGTCTCGGAGGAGACGCGCGACTCTCTGCGCGACATCGGTCCGCCGGGCCGCTGGGCGATCATCGCCGCCGAGCTCGGCGTCCCCGAGGGGCGCATTCCCTTCGAGGTCGTCGAGCAGGCGTACGCCGACATCACCCTGAATCCCATCCCGGACGCGATGCCGCACGTGCACGAGGCCGTGCAGGCGCTGCGCGAAGCCGGCTACCACCTGGGGGTGATCTGCAACACCGGCATGGCCGGCGGCCGCGTCCTGCGCGAGGTGCTGCAGCGCCATGACCTGCTCGAGGCCTTCGAGGCCACCGTCTTCTCCGACGAGTTTGGCTGGAGCAAGCCGCACCCGGAGATCTTCCGCCACACCCTGGCGCTCCTCGGCGAAGACGACCCGTCCCGCGCCCTCCACGTGGGCGACATGGAGGAGCTGGACGTGGCCGGCGCCCACCGCGCCGGCCTGCACGCGGCCCTGTACGTCCCGGATGCGAGCGGCCCGGTCGAGACCGCTGCCGAGCTGGTCGTGCGCGACTGGCGCGAGTTCCCACGCCTGGTTTCCAGGCCCGAGGAGGCTCCGGGCAGAAGCGAGCGCCTGGCACGCGCGCCGATGGCCATGGGCGGGGGCGACGCCGGCGCTTCCCAGGCGCCGGTCCTCGACTGACCCGCCGGCCCTCGCGCACCCTACCATTGCGGTGGCACACGCCCTGGCACGCGACCCCATGGCCGACGATCCTGCCCACGCGGATTTCATCCCCCGGACCCTGATCACTGGCGCGCGTGGCCGCGCAGCGGAAGTGCGCGCCCACTGGGACGACGACGCCGACGACGAGGCGTACGAAGCGCTCCTCGAGCGCGCTGAGGCCGAGGCCGGCGCGCCGTTGACGGACGCCGCGGACCCGGCGGGGCGCGACCACCAGCGCCCCACGCCCGAGCGGGACTTCGTCCACCTCCACGTCCACAGCGAGTACTCGCTCCTGGACGGCCTGTCGCCGGTCACCCAGCTCGTCGGCCAGGCCAGACGGCTGGGCATGCCCGCCGTCGCCCTCACCGACCACGGCAACCTGTACGGGGCGATTGACTTCTACCTGGCCGCCAGGGCAGCCGGGGTCAAGCCGATCGTCGGCCTGGAAGCCTACGTCAGCCCGCGCGGCATGGCGGACAAGAGCGGCGCGCAGGACCGCACCTACTTCCACCTCGTCCTGCTCGCCAAGGACTTCCAGGGCTACCAGAACCTCCTCCAGCTAGTCACCCGCAGCCACCTGGAGGGGTACTACTACAAGCCCCGCGTCGACCGCGCCCTGCTGGCCCAGCACGCGCGGGGGCTGGTCGCCCTCAGCGCCTGCTACAGCGGTGAACCCTCACGCGCCATCCTGGACGGCGATCCGAAGCGGGCCCGTGAGGCGGCCGCCTGGTACCGCGAGCTCTTCGGCGAGGACTACTTCCTGGAGCTCCAGGACCACGGCAACCCGGACGACCAGGCCGTCAACGCCGGCCTGCTGGAGATCCATCGCGAGCTGGGTATCCCACTGGTCGCCACCAATGATGTTCACTACGCCCTGCCCAGCCAGGCAGACGCCCAGGACATCCTGCTGTGCGTCCAGACCAACAGCACGATCGACGATCCGAAGCGGCTGCGCATGCAGCCGCCGGCGTTCTACCTGAAGAGCCCGGAGGAGATGTGGCAGCGTTTCGGCCACCTGCCTCAGGCCCTCACCAACACGCTGGCGATCGCCGAACGGTGCGAGCTCAGGCTGGACTTCGGCCGCTTGAACTTCCCGGCGCTGGACCACGTGGTCCCCCACGGTGAGACCCCCCAGGCGTTCCTGGCGCGGACCTGTCGCGAGCGGCTGCCGCAGCGCTACGGCGACCGGCTCGCGGACGCGCACTGGCAGCGGCTGAACTACGAGCTGGACGTCATCGACAAGACCGGCTTCGCCTCCTACGTCCTCTTTGTCTGGGACTTCGTCGACTGGGCGCGGCGGCGGGGCATCACCTGCGGGCCGCGCGGCTCGGCGGCTGGGAGCATCATCCTCTACGCGCTGGGCATCTCCGACGTCGACCCGGTGAAGTACGGGCTCACGTTCGAACGGTTCCTCAACCCCGAACGCATCCAGATGCCCGACATCGACATGGACTTCGCCGACGATCGCCGCGACGAGGTCATCCAGTACGTCGTGGACCGCTATGGCCGCGAGCGCGTAGCCCAGATCATCACCTTCGGCCGCCTGCTCGCCCGGGCCGCCATCCGCGATGTGGGCCGCGCGCTCAACCTCCCGCTGAACGACGTCGATCGGGTAGCCAAGCTCGTCCCGTCGATCCCCATCGGCTTGAAGCTCGACCAGGCCATCGAGCAGAACCCCGACCTGAAGGGTCTGTACGCGTCGGACCCGCAGGTCCAGAAGCTCGTCGACACGGCCAGGAGCATCGAGGGCGTCGCCCGCCACGCGGGCACGCACGCGGCCGGCGTGGTCGTCGCGGACCAACCACTGGTCAGCTACGTCCCGCTCCAGAAGTCCAGCCGCGGCGACAGCGCCATGACCCAGTACCACATGAAGGTCCTGGAGAAGATCGGCCTGCTCAAGATGGACTTCCTGGGCCTGGCCAACCTGACCATGCTCGAGAAAGCGCTGCGCAATATCCGCCAGACGCGCGGCGTCGAGCTAGACCTGGGGGCGATCCCGGACGACGACCCGAAGACCTACGCGATGCTGGGCCGGGGCGAGACCAGGACGGTGTTCCAGCTTGAAGGCAGCGGCATGACCCGCTACATCCAGGAGCTGAAGCCCAGCACCGTCGACCACCTGGCGGCCATGGTGGCGCTGTACCGGCCGGGTCCCATGGCCCACATCCCCAGCTACATCGCCCGGCGCGAGGGCCGCGAAGCGCCCACGCCGCCCGACAGCTCGCTCGAAGATGTGCTGCGGGAGAGCTACGGGATCATCGTCTACCAGGACCAGGTGCTCCAGGTCGTCCGCGAGGTGGCCGGGTACAGCCTGGGCCAGGCCGACGTGCTCCGCCGCGCCATGGGTAAGAAGGACCGGCGGGTGATGGAAGAGGAGGGCCCGAAGTTCATCCAGGCCGCGCTGGAGCACGGGTACCCCCGCGACACGGCCGAACGCCTGTGGGAGCTGCTTCAGCCGTTTGCTGGCTACGCGTTCAACAAAGCCCACGCCTACTGCTACGCCTTCGTCGCCTACCAGACCGCCTACCTCAAGGCCAACTACCCCGTCGAGTGGTTCGCAGCCGTGCTCAGCACCGTCGCTCAGGACACCGACAAGGTCGTCGGCGTCGTCGGCGAATGCCGTCGCCTGGGGGTCCAGATCCTGCCGCCCGACGTGAACCGGAGCCGGGCCGAGTTCTCGGTGGAGCCCCTCCGCGCTGATCCCGGGCATGCGCGCCCCGACCCCGAACTCGCCATTCGCTTCGGCCTGAGCGCCGTCAAGAACGTAGGTGAGGGGGCCGTCCAGATGATCGTGGCCGAGCGCGAGGCGAACGGCCCCTTCCGCGACCTGGATGACTTCTGCCGCCGGCTCGACCTGCACACGGCCAACAAGCGCGTCGTCGAGTCGCTCGCCAAGGCCGGCGCCATGGATCAGCTCGGCTCCCGCGAGACGCTACTGAAGGCACTGGACGCCGCGATCGGCGCGGCGCAGAAAGCGCAGAAGGCTGCCAGCGCCGGCCAGGGCAGCCTGTTCGACGCGTTCGGCACGCGCCCGGCCGGCGCGCCGACACCTCCCTCCCACCTCCCCTTCGCCTCCCAGCCCACGGCGCAGGACGCCGCTCCGGGAACGCCGCCGCGCGAGCGCTCGGGGCGCTCGCGCGAGTGGGCCGCCTGGGAGAAGGAGGTCCTCGGCTTCCACTTCGCCGATCACCCGTTCAAGGCAGCGGCCGCGTGGCTGCGCGGCCGGGTGAGCCACACCACCAGCCAGATCAGCCCGGAGAACAACGGCGAGAAGGTCAGGCTGGCCGGCTACGTCGCCAGCGTCCGTCGGATCTTCACCAAGACGCGGGGCCAGATGGCGGTGCTCACCGTGGACGACCTCGACGGTTCGGTCGAGGTCGTCGTCTTCCCGCGGGCGTTCGAGAAGTCGCCGGAGCTGTGGCGGGAGGAGGCCATCCTCTTCATCGACGGAAAGGTGGACGTCCGCGACGAGCGCGCGCAGGTGGTGCTGGAGCGGGCGGAGGAGTGGACGCCGCCACCGGCCGGCACGTCGCCGGGCCCCCCCCTCGAGCCAGGAGACGCTGGCCGCGCGGCTGAGCCCGCGGCAGCCAACGGCCACCAGACCTACCCGGCGGCCGCGGGACCCGCGCCGAACGGGCCCGCGCAGGTCGGTAGCGCTGACGCCGCTCCCGGAACCAACGGCCCCGGCGGCGCGGCGGCCCGTCTGGAGGTCGTCGTCCCGCGCGGCGAGGACGACGCGGCCTGCCTGCGCGTGCTGGAACAGCTCCACGGCCTGGTCGAGCGCTACCCGGGCGAGGACCAGGTGCACCTCGTCCTGCACGACCGATCGGGCGGACGCGTCGAGCTGGCCGGCGCGCACGTCTCCATCCGCTACTCCCCGGACATCGCGGCCCAGGTGCGCGGCCTGGTGGGCGACGAAAACCTCCACGTGACCCGGCTCGGAGGCGCGTAGGCATGTCGGACAGGGGCGCCGCCCGTCGCGTCCTGGCTGTTATCACCGCAGCTGGTCTTACGATGGAGAGCCGTATGTCACTCACCGTATAGAGGGCCACGGACGTACACTGGGGTAGCGAAGGGATGGCGGGAGGAGCTGGAGTTCCGGCCTACACCGTCGTGTATGTCGATTCACTGGAATGAACTGAGGACGGTGGAGGTCCTTCCGGAACGCACAGAGATCGGCTGCCCATCCTGGTGCCCACCGGCCTGGACGCCCGCTTGCGGCTCCTTGCGCTGGGGTCCAGATCACCGCCCAGGACGGTCGCCCGCCCCAACTGCTGGAGCCGCGCGCCTTCCGCGCCGCGTACCTGGACGAGCTGGGCACCTTTGCCGTCGGGCGCCAGACGATCACCGTGCACCCGCTGGTGCCGGCGGATCCCCCGCGCCGTACTGCTCGCGGCCTGGGTTCAACCAGCTGGATTTGCGCTAGGCAGTGGCCCGTGTGTTCGCTACGATGAAGCCCATGCGGACGCGTCGTGGCCATCCCTCCGCGCGCAAGCTTGAGGACGCCGCGTACCAGCGGCTGCCGGAGGCCGAAGCGGCGGCCGTCCGCGCCCACGTGGCCGTCTGTCCGGTGTGCGGCCCCCGCTGGCGCGCCGAGCGTACGTTGGCCGAGCGGCTGGCCACGCTGCGCGAGGGCGAGCCGCGCTTCGACGTGGCAGAGGCGGTGCGGGAGCAGCTCGACGAGCCGGAGCGACGCCACACTGCCGAAGGCGCGGCCGTCCAGCGACGAACGCCGGTCGCGCGCCGGCTGCCGCGCCCTGCCACCGCAGCCGCCGCTATCAGCTGACCCCTTCAGCCGGCCCGCCCGCCTCACCCGCGCTCGAAGGCGAAGGTGAGGTCCGTGCCGGGCAGGTCGTTCGCCCGACAGAGCCAGCCCGCGGCACCGGGGCAGAACTGCCCAAAGAAGCGGCTGCCCTGCGCCTGTGCCGCGAGGTCCGGTGGCAGGCTCGCCCCGTAGGTGGGAGCCAGGGCCGGTCCCAGCAGCAGGCTCTTGAGGTAGTCGGCCAGCAGGATGCCCTGTGTGGTCCCAGTGCTGGCATCGTAGTGCATGATGCCGCGCTGGAACCGCTGGTAGATGAAGTTCGGGTTGGCGGGGTCGGCTATGGGCTGGCTGATGGGAGCACCCCACACCTCCAGCGCGAGTAAACCGAGGATGCCCGGGTCGTCGGTGCCGGCCTGCTCGGGGCTGACCGTGCTGAAGAACGTGTTGCCGAAGTTGACCAACTGCCCATTCCACTCATCAGGAGCAGTCGCTCGGACGAAGCCGAGGATGCGCCCGGCATAGTCGGGATCACCCACCTTCGGGGTGGCCGCTTTCAAGGCTTCCTCTGGCGCGGGGAAGGTGCTGCCGTTGACGCGGGTGTACGGGAAGATCTCCGGATCCAGCAGGTTGAGCAGCTGCACCTGGTCAGGCGTGCACACCTGGGCTACTTGGCGCTGGAAGGCCTGCACCTGGCAGCCCAGGAACGCGAACGTGCGACTGACGGGATAGCCGAAGGTCTCGATGCCACCTCTGGCCTGGAAGTAATCCCAGATGGCATCGTCCTCCACGCGGAAGCCCGTCTCGGCGAAATAGCGGGCATCGTGCGGCACCGGTGGCGCCGACGGAGCAGCGGGGCTCGCCGTCGGATCGTAACGGGCGCCGTCGCCGAACACGCGCGTGGCCGGGCTGCCGAAGTCCGTGCCGCCACCCCAGACGAGCAGCTCACCACCGGTCCAGACGGCCGTGTGGCGCGCGCGCGGGCTCAACGGTGCCACCACTAGCGGCCGCCAGCTGTCGCGGGCCGGGTCGTAGCCCGCGCCATCAGCCAGCGGTGTGCGGAGGGGGCCCTCCCCACCCCAGACCAGCAGCTCCGTCCCGCTCCAAACGGCGGTGTGGAACGCGCGCCGGCTGGGCTCGCCAGCGCGGGCAAGGGGCCGGCAGCCGCCGGTGGCGGGTCGGTACGCCTGGCCACCCCCGCTGGTGGGCTCGCCCGTGCGGTAGCTCTCGCCACCCCAGAAGAGTGCCTCCACACCCGTCCAGACCGCCGTCGACCCCACCCCACTCCCTGAGCACGCGAGCGGGCGCCAGGTGTCGGTCGCGGGCACATAGCTGCCGCCCGCCCCGGCGTCGAGGCACCGGCCGGGCGGGCAGGTGACGCCCCCACCCACCACCATCTCGGTGCCCGTCCACACGGCGACGTGTTGGTCACGGCCCGCGGGCGCATTGGTGGTGGAGAGCAGCCGCCAGGTATCCGTAGCGGGGTTGTAGGCCGCGCCACTGCCGTGCTCCTCCGCGGTGTTGCCGCCCCACACGAGCATCTCGCTACCTGTCCAGACCGCCGTGTGGCCGGCGCGCCCGCTCAGGGGCGCGGGTGGCAGCGGGCGCCAGGTGTCGGTCGTTGGCGTGTAGGCGGCCCCATCCGCCAGTTGCGAGACGGCTGCACCACGCCCACCCCAGATGAGCCACTCCGTGCCCGTCCATACGGCCGTGTGCGCAGATCGCGGCGCAGGCGCCCCACCGGTGGCCATGGGCGCCCATGTGTCCGTGGCGGCGTTGTAGCGGCCGCCGTCGCCAAGCGGCGTGCCGTCCGCACGCTCCCCGCCCCAGACCAGAAGGTCTGTACCAGTCCAGACGGCGGTATGACCCGCACGCGGTGCCGGCGCACCACTGGTGGCGATGGCCCTCCAGGCGCCGACCGGCGCACCAGCCGGAGCAGCCGCCGACTGGGCGAGGACCGTTGGTCTCTCCGCCATCGCGGGACTGTTCAGCGCCAGGGTCACGAGCAGGGCGAGGGCGAGCGCACGTGCGCGCGTGCGTGCTGTCGTGCGGATATGCATGGCTTGATCTCCGCCGAGCGGGAACGTGCGCCAGCTGTCCCGTACGGGGGGCGAACGCGTTCCGGCAGTGAGCTTCAGCAAG
>CAYSYM010000044.1:0-31932 GCA_964435115.1 uncultured Chloroflexota bacterium
CCGGGTGGACCGATTCTCGACCACGCCCCCCGTGCGCTGTCAAGCGCCCGCGGCCACCCCGAATCCGTGAGTCCGGGATGGGATCGTTCACCCGCCGGGTGAGGGAGACGGCCGGCCGCTCGACTGACGCGTCCGGGAGGAGAGTCGGATGCGCCGACCGCTGGCGAATGCGCTGGACATCGACCTGGAGGGCGGGCTGACCGACGCGGTCTCACGCCGCACGCCGGGGTGGCGCTGCTGCTCGACCTGGCGCGCCGCAGCCACACGCTCGCCGCCGCTGAGCGGCACCTGCCCGCCAAGCCGTCGGCCAAGGGCCTGGGCCAGGGCCAGATGGTCGAGAGCTTCGTGCTGCTGCGCGCCCTCGGCGGTGACTGTGTCGATGACCTCGACGGCCTGCGGCAGGACCGCGGGCTGGCCGCCCTGCTGGGCTACGACCTGCCGGCGGCCTCGACCGCGCGCCAATGGCTGGCCCGCTTCCACGACGAGACGCTGGTGGCGGACCGTCCGCTGCAGGGCAGCTGCGTGCCCGCCGAGTCGGCCGGCCTGGGCGGCCTGCGGGCGGTCGTGCCGCACACCGTCCGCGCCTACGTGGGCGCGGCGCTGCCAGGCGCCGTGGTGACGCTAGACGTGGACGCCCACCTGGTGGAGTCGAGCAAGCAGACCGCGCTGCCCACGTACAAGGGCTTCCGCGGCTACCAGCCGCTCTTGGTGAGCTGGGCGGAGACCGGCCTGGTGCTGGCCGACGAGTTCCGGGATGGCAACGTGCCGGCCAGCGCGGGCATGCGGGAGCTGGTCGATGAGGCCTACGCCAGCGTGCCGGCCCGGATCGACGGGCAGCCCTGGCAGGTGCGGGTGCGCTCGGACTCGGCCGCCTCCGAGCAGGCCGTGCTCGATCACTGGGACCGGCGGGGCTGGACCTGCGCCGTGAGCGCGGACCTGAGCCCGCCGCTGCACCGCGAGATCCTGGCGCTGCCGCCCGACGCCTGGCAGTTCGCGGCCCAGGAAGCCCGCGGGGCGGTGCGCGAGTGGGCTGAGGTCCCGTTCGTCCCCAGCCGCGCCAGCGAGAAGAAGGACACGGTGCCGTATCGCTACCTGGCCATCCGGGTGCGCCAGGCCCAGGGGGTGCTGTTCGGGGACGGCACGAGCACGAAACACTTCGCCGGGGTCACCAACGACTGGACGATGGAGGGCGACGTCCTCCTGGAGTGGCAGCGGGGCAAGGCCGGCACCATCGAGCAGACCACCCGCATCCTGAAGGACGAGCTGGCCGCCGGCGTGTACCCGAGCGCCACGTTCGGGGCGAATGCCGCCTGGCTGCGGCTGCAGGTGCTCACGGCCAACCTGCTGGAGCTGCTGAAGGCGGTGGCGTTGGACCCGGCGCTGCGGCACGCCCGCCCCAAGCGGCTGCGGTTCGTGGTCTTCACCCAGTTCGGGCGGGTGGTGCGCCAGGCCCGCGACCAGATCGTGCGCCTGGTCACGCGCGTGCTGGAGGGCCTGATCCGCCCGGGCCAGCGGCGGCTCCGGGCGGCCACCTGGCTGAGCCCGTGAGTCGTCCCGGTGACCTGGCCCCGCGCGGCCGGCCCCCACCGGTGGGGCGGAGCCTGCCCATACGGCCCCACACGCGCACCTGAGCGCCCCTCTCCACCCCGCCGGCGCCTCCCTGCCCGGTCAGCCGGGGGCACGGTGCTGCCCCGCGCCCCACCGCGCCGCGCCAGGCACCAACGAATCCACGGATTCGGGGCCACGGCGTACCCCAGAACTGCCGAAGCCCGTGCCCCAGCCCCGTGGCGACACCGCAGGGATGATGCGAAGTTCAAGCAGCTCGGGTGCGCCCGCGTGGCTGCCCACCCCGGGTGGGGCGCGCTCGAGCGCGGCGTCTCCGGGGCCGACGCACCGCCTGTCGTGCCGAAGTAGAATCGGCACAAGCTCACACAACGGGAGGCCGGGACATGGTGCACCACTCAAAGGCGAGTCCCTCCACCAGGCCTACGGCGATTGGCACGCGCGGGGAGTCAGTATGGGAGATGGCGCTCCGCCAGTACGACCGGGCCGCCGAGCAGCTCAACATCAACGCCACCGTGCGTGACGTGCTCCGCTACCCCAAGCGCGAGATCACGGTCCACTTCCCGGTCCAGATGGACGACGGCACCACGCGCGTGTTCACCGGCTACCGGGTCTGGCACAACGTCACGCGCGGCCCCGCCAAGGGTGGCATACGCTACCACCCAGCCACCGACCTGGACGAGACACGCGCCATGGCCATGTGGATGACCTGGAAGTGCGCGTGCGTCAAGATCCCGTACGGCGGCGCCAAGGGCGGGGTAACGTGCGACCCGAAGGCGATGAGCCGGCGCGAGCTCGAACGTCTGACCCGCCGCTTCACCACCGAGCTGACCGAGTTCATCGGGCCGGACAGTGACATTCCGGCGCCGGACGTGGGCACCAACGCCCAGGTGATGGCGTGGATCATGGACACCTACTCCATGCACCACGGCTACTCGATTCCGGGCGTGGTAACGGGCAAGCCGCTGAGCATCGGTGGCAGTGAGGGCCGCAGCGAAGCGACGGGGCGCGGTGTCGTCTATGCCGTCCAGGAAGCTGCCAAGGCACTCGGGCTCGAGCTGGAGGGCGCGCGGGTCGCCGTCCAGGGCTACGGCAACGTGGGAGAGGCCACCGCCCGCTTCATGCAGGAGCTTGGCGCGAAGGTGATCGCCGTCAGCGACTCGCGCGGCGGCATCTTCAACGGCGACGGCCTCGACCTGGCGCTCGTGACGCGACACAAGCAGGAGACCGGCTCCGTGGTCGGCGCCCCGCGCACCAGCCCCCTCTCCAATGAGGAGCTGGTGGAGCTGGCGTGCGACGTGCTCGTGCCGGCCGCGCTGGAGGGCGTGATCACCGACCGCAACGTCCAGCACGTCCGCGCCCGCATCGTCGCCGAGGCGGCCAACGGGCCCACGACGCCCGAGGCGGACGAGATCCTCCGCGGCAAGGGCACCTTCCTGATTCCGGATATCCTCTGCAACGCCGGCGGCGTCACCGTGAGCTACTTCGAGTGGGTCCAGGACCGTGAGGAGTTCTTCTGGACCATCGACGAGATCAACGCCCGCCTACGGCGAGTGATAGTGCGGGCCTTCGAAGATGTCTACCGCATCGCTCTCGAGCACGACGTGGACATGCGGCTGGCAGCGTACATGCTCGCGGTCAACCGCGTCGCCGAGGCCACGCTCACCCGCGGGATCTACCCGTAGCAGCGTTGACATAACAGGAGCGACTCGGCGCCTCAAGCCGGTGGGGGCAATCCAGCGGGCGGAAACCGTACCTCATCCGTGAAGCTCCTGCGCCGTCGAGCTCCGTAGCGGTGCCCGCGCGCCCGCTCGGGTATGCTTGTCGCAGCAGGCCCGGCACTGGCGCGCGCGCCTCGCACCCCGGTGGCCAGGTGGCCTGCCGCGTACGCGGCAGAGTCGCGGGATTCCCCTGCGGCGCAGCCCGCTCGCCTCGCCTGGCGCGCCGACCATGAGCGTCGAACCACCGGACACCAGCTCGACTCACCCGACCTCCCCCGACGGCGCCGCGGGGCAGCCAAGCGCCGCCGACCTGGAGCGGTACCGCCGCTACCTCCAGGCGGAGTGGGAGGCGGCCGCGCTCTACCGCAGCCTGGCCGATGCCGAACCGTCCGAGGAGCGGGCGGCGGTGCTCAGGGAGCTGGCCGCCATGGAAGATCGTCACGGCGCCCGCTGGCGCTCGCGCCTGGAAGGGGCCGGCGCGCCGCTCCCGACCTGGAAGCCCAGCCTGCGCTCGCGCGCGCTCGCTCTACTCGCCCGGGCAGCCGGCACGCGGGCCGTCATCCCCATCCTGGAGCGCGCCGAGGGGAGCGACGCGAACATGTACGCCGCGGAACCCGGGGCGGAGGACTTCGCGCTCGAAGAGAAGACGCATGCGCGCGTCTTCGCCCGGCTCGAGGCGGAGCGTAGCGGGGCCCCCAGCATCGCGCAGCGGGAGCCCTGGCACCGCGGCTCCGGGGGTGGCAGCCTGCGGGCTGGCGTCTTCGGGATCAATGACGGCCTGGTCTCCAACCTGAGCCTGGTCATGGGCGTGGCGGGCGCAGCGCCCGGCCGCGAATTCATCATCCTCGCCGGCCTGGCGGGCCTCCTGGCAGGCGCGTTTTCCATGGCCTCCGGCGAGTACATCTCGATGCGCGTGCAGCGCGAGCTGTTCGAGCGGGAGATCGATATCGAGCGCGCCGAGCTGGAGGAGAGCCCGGACGAGGAGCGGGAAGAGCTGGCGCTGATCTACCGGGCCAAGGGCATCCCGGCCGCCGAGGCCGAGCGGGTGGCCTCGCGGCTGGTCGCCGACAAGCAGACAGCCCTCGACACGCTGGCGCGCGAGGAGCTGGGGCTCGACCCACGCGAGCTCGGCTCGCCGTGGGGTGCGGCGCTCACCTCGTTCGCCATGTTCGCCGCGGGCGCCGCGCTCCCGGTGCTGCCGTACCTCGTCCTGGTTGGCCCGCCGGCGTTCTTCGGTAGCGTGGCGCTGAGCGGGCTGGCGCTCCTGGTCGTCGGCGCGCTCACCGCCCTCCTGACAGGCCGTTCGCTCCTCCTTGGCGCCGGTCGGATGCTGCTCATCGGCGCCGCCTCGGCGGCCGTCACGTTCGCCGTCGGCCGCCTGCTGGGCGTGGCCCTGGCGGGCTAGGCGCCACCGGCGACCTGGGGAAACACCTGCAGACGATCGCCGTCGTGGAGCGGCGTCCCGCGCTGGACCGCCGCTCCGTTGACGACGCAGATGCACCCGGTCGGGGCAAGGCCCAGGGAGCGGAGGGCCGCCTCCACGGTCCCGCCGTCAGGCACCTCCACCCATGCCTGGCCGCTCCCAGCTCGGGCTGCCAGCGCGCCCCTCAGTACCACCTCCACCTGCACGGACTCACCAGGCTGGCGCGCCGTACTGCGCCTCGAGCAGGTGGGCGATGCCCAGCTTCTCGACGCGCTCCCGCGGCGCCAGCAGGTTGATCTGGACGAAGCCCGGCAGCCGGCCGATCTCCACGGCGCCAGAGATAGTGGTGCGGTTCTTCACCTCGTCCACCGACATGCCGAGCAGCTTCGCCGCGCGCTGCACCCCGTTGTCGACGGCGGCGTTGATGAACGGGCCGGAGCCGAGCACCTGCAGCGGCATGACCGGCCCTTCCAGCCGCGTGCTGTTCGCCTCTGCCAGTGTCCGGGCACGGGCGACCTCCGCCGCCGTGAAGGGTCGGGCCAGGAACGGCAGGTCCTCCACGGGCGGCAGCAGGATCGGTCCGTCCAGGGCGAGGCCCTTGATCACCTCCACGCGCACCACCACGCGCGCGGCGATGTCGGTCGTGTGGACCGCCACCTCGCCGTCACCGATCATGGCGTGGGCATCGCCGGCGTAGATGCCCGCCCCATCCACCTTGGCGGGAACGATGACGATGCTGCCCGCGCGGACCGAGTCGATGTCCATGTGGACGTCGGTGCGCTGCTCGAGCTGCTCCTCGGTGACCGCGAACTCGTGCTCCGCCCCGACCAGGAACGCGCCGAAGTCACCGCAGTTGTGCGAGCTCGGCAGATCGATCGCCGGGATCGAGCCCAGGTTGCCAACCGAGATGCGGCAGCGTGTCATCACCCCTACCAGGTCGGCCTTCGCCAGCGCCACGATCGGGTGCTGGTGGCTGTGCTCCCTCAGACCGACCCAGGCGCGCCCGTCACGCCCGATCTCGCGGGCCCGCTCGGGGGTGACGGTGACGGCGATCTCCTTCGCGTCGTCGAAGACCATGGTGTAGCCCTCGACCATGTGGAACGGGATCACCTCACTGTGGCAGGCCTTGCAGCGGACCGCGCTCTCGCCCAACCCGTCGAGGTAGGTGTCTGGGTAGAGGAAGTGGCGGCCGGCGTCGCGGCAGGTGGGGCAGATCCTAGCCACGAACGGGTCGCTGATGTAGCGGCCGTCCCAGCCGGTATGCGTGCCCGAGGTTGTGGCCCGCGAGACCTGCTGGAGCGTCTCGACATAAATGGCCACGGCATCGCCGACCGTGGCGCCCTCGACGCGGACGGGGAGGGTCACCTCGTGGCCGCTGCGGAGCGACGGCGTGATCATGGGCCCCCAGCAGCCGGGGACGGTGAGGAACTCGATCCGCCCGCCGTCCCTGACCGGTCCAAGCATCTCGTTGCTAGGACCGACCAGGTCGGTGTAGCGGTCCGCGACGACGTGCTCGGCCGCCGTGGCCTGTGCCGGAGAGATCATCGCGCTCATGCTCGCATCCTCCTTCTTGCTCCTAGCCTACTGCAGCGGCCGGCCCGACGTAAGATGGGCGTGTCGCGCGGCGTCTCTTGCCGCTGGGCGAGGCGCGTGTCAGAACTAAGGTGGATTAGGACGGATAAGAATCGTGCCACTACTCCCTTCTAGCCCCCTCCCGCGCTTCGCCCCCGCACGCCAGCGTCTGCCGCGTGACCGGGTCGACGACGTGCCAGCGGTGGTCCGCGCGGAGCTGCAGCGGATCGGCCTAGCGCAGCGCCTCCGCCCCGGTAGCCGCGTCGCCATCACTGCTGGCAGCCGCGGCATCGCCAGCATCCCCGTCGTCATCCGGGAGGTGGCGGCCATCGTCCGCGAGGCCGGCGCCGAGCCCTTCGTCGTACCCGCCATGGGCAGCCACGGCGGCGCCACGCCCGAGGGCCAGCGCCACGTCCTGGCCGAGTACGGAATCGTCGAGGCGTCGGTCGGCGCCCCCGTGCGCGCCACCATGGACACGGTCCCGCTGGGCCAGATCGAGAGCGGAGCCGTGGTCCACTTCGACGCCGAGGCGGCGTCCGCCGATGCCACGATCGTCGTCAACCGCGTCAAGGCGCATACCGCGTTCCGCGCGGCGATCGAGAGCGGCCTGTGCAAGATGACGGCGGTCGGGCTTGGCAAGCAGCGCGGCGCCGAGCAGATGCACGCCCACGGGTTGAAGGAGAGCATCCCCACAGCGGCCGCGCTCGCTCTGGAGAGGAGCAACGTCGTCGCCGGCCTGGCGCTGGTCGAGAATGCCGCCCACGAGCTCGCCCTGGTGCAGGCCACCCTGCCGGAGGCCTTCCACCGCACCGACGCCGAGCTGCTGCCCCGCGCCAACGCCTACCTGCCGCGCGTGCCGTTCGATCACCTCCACCTGCTCGTCGTCGGCTGGATGGGCAAGAACATCTCCGGCAGCGGCATGGACTACAACGTCGTCGGCATGTGGCGGCGTCTAGGCGGCGAGCCCGTGCCCAACTACGAGCGCATCGCCGTCCTCGACCTGACGGAGGAGTCGAACGGCAACGCCCTCGGTGTCGGGATCGCCGACTTCACCACGCGCCGGCTGTACGAGAAGATCGACCTCCAGAAGATGTACATGAACGGGCTCACCGCCAACGCCCTGGCTGCCATCAAGATCCCCATCGTCCTCCAAGACGACCGGGAGGCGATGCAGACAGCCCTCCACTCGGCGGGTCGGAGCGCCGACGCGCGCACGGCGATCGTGCGCAGCACGCTGGAGCTGGACGAGCTGTGGGTGAGCGAGGCGCTGCGGGCTGAGGTGGAGGCGAACGCACGCCTGGAGCTCGAGGGGCCATTCCAGGCGCTGCCGTTCGACGCGGCGGGCCGCCTGGAGCTGGTGCGCGAGCCGCGATCGGTGGCTGGCGCCACTTCGTGACTGAGTCGCAATCGCCGGGCAGGCGCTCGCCGCCCCTCCGGGCTCTACGATCGGCCCGTGTCGGGCGGGTTCGACGGTCTGGTGGCGGAGTTCGAGGCGGCGCTAGCGGGCAAGTCGCCCAAGACGCAGGCGACGTACGCCACCGGCCTCGCCCGCTTCCGCGCGTTTCTAGCGCGGAGCGGCCCGCTCGAGGCCTGGGAGCCAGCCACCCTCACGGCGACGACGCTCGAAGCGTTCTACGGCTGGCTGGTGCGGCAGCACGGCCGCGAGCGGCGCGCCACCACGGCCACCTACCTCTCGGCGGCCCGGGCGTTCGTGCGGTTCCTGGCGCGGCGGGGCGCCCTGGCGCCCGGGGTGAGCTACGAGCAGATGCGCGAGAACCTGCGCGAGGCGATGGGACGCGCCAGCTACAGGACGCCGCGCATCGACCGCCGCATTCCCCTCATCGTCACTTATGTCAACACCCTGCCGGTCCCTGACGCGGGCGTTCGCAAGGGCGCGCGTCGCCTGGAGGTCCTGCGCGACAAGGCGCTACTCCAGACGCTCTTCTGTACCGGCATGCGGCGCGAGGAGGTGGCCCGGCTCGACCGCGCCGACTTCGACGACGGCTGGGCAGACCGGGCCCTGATCACGGGCAAGGGCTCCAAGGAGCGGGTAGTCTTCTTTGACGCGCCTACGCTCGTGGCCGTGCGCGCCTACCTGGAGGTTCGGGCCGACACGCTCAGCCCGCTCTTCCTGCGCCACGACAACCGGCGCGGCCGCTCGCCCGGCCACGGCGGCGAGCGCTGGCGGCTCTCGGCCCAGTCGATCTGGTTCATCGTCCGCCAGTACGCCCGCGCGGCCGGTGTGCCGGCCACCACGCACCACTTCCGCCACGCCAAGGCCAGCGTGCTCCTCAATCGCGGCGCCAGCCTCTCGGAGGTCCAGGACATCCTGGGCCACGCGTCACCCGAAACGACCAAGCGCATCTACGCCCACTACCAGGTGCAGCACCTGCGCGACGCCTTCGACCGCTTCAGCGCCACGGCCGAAGAGCTCGTGGCGGAGCTCCCGCGTCGCGTCGGGGGCGGGTAGCCCGGCTGAGGCGGCGCGCCCGCGGGCGCGCCGCCTGACTCTGCTAGGCTCACCTCGTGGCGAAGCAGATGGGCCAGCAGTTGGCGCGGGTTGGCGCCACTGCAGGCCATGGGGGCAGCTCCAGCACGAGGAAGCGCGAAGTGCTCAAGGCCGGAGCGGGCCCCCCGGCCCGGCGTCCCGAGCGGACGTTCGCCTCCAACCGCCAGGCGTTCCACGACTACCACATCCTGGAGACGGTGGAGGCCGGGCTCGCCCTGCTCGGGACCGAGGTGAAGTCGATCCGCGCGGGCAACGTGAACCTTCGCGACGCCTACGCCCGGCCGCACCAGGGCGAGCTCGTGCTGTGGAACGCGTACGTTGCGCCGTGGGAGCAGGGGAACCGCTGGAACCACGAGCCGCGGCGCCCTCGCAAGCTGCTCCTCCACACGCGCGAGATCGGCCGCCTCGCCGCCAGGTCCACCGAGGCCGGTACGACCCTCGTGCCCCTGCGCCTGTACGACCGCAATGGCAAGATCAAGCTCGAGCTGGCGCTCGCCCGCGGCAAGAAGCAGTACGACAAGCGGGCCGCGATCGCCGAGCGCGAGTCCAGGCGCGAGGTCGAGCGGGCGATCAAGGAGCGCTACGGAAGGTAAGCGCGGCCCGCGTCTCCCCGACGGCTCAGCGTTGCCTGGTCTTCCCCTTGACTCGCCCGCGCCGCCGTGGGACAGGGGGCCGCTCGCCGACGCTCTGGATGAGCGCGGCGGGGACCGCTTCGTCCCAGTCCACCTCGGGGAACAACCGTTCCACGCCGCGCGCAAAGCGATCAGCGTCGACGATGCGGAGCCGGTACTGGGGGTCTTCGACGAACGGATCAGGGGGGAAGGTGATCTCTGCCCACCCCTCGTCGACACCCTGGATGATCAGGCGCGTCACCATGTTGCGGAAGACGTCGTAGTTCGCGTAGCGCGGCTCGACGCCCTGGTAGAGGCGCTCACCCTGGCCGTTGGCGGTCCAGAGGCGCTCTAGCAGGTAGGGGACGCTCGGCCGCACCAGGTCGGCGCGCCAGCGGCGGGGCTCGTACCAGCGGGCGAGGAGCTGCTCGAGCTGCGCGATCGCCCCGATCTTCCCGCGGCAGCGCGGGCAGGGAATCGCGCGCCCGGCGCGGGCCGTGCGCGCCGATGCGCCGCAGTGCGGGCAGGCGAACTCGAGCGCTGCGGCGGCCGAGCCGGGTTGCTCGGGTGGCATGGACGTGGACGCGGAAGAGGGCATGCGCCTGGAAGCGTACACGACCAGCCTACCCGCGGGGGGCGAGCGCCAGCGCCTCCTCGGCGGTGCGATGCACCCGGTCGGCGAGCGTGAGGAGCGCTCGCGCGGTGGGATTGCCCGGCAGCCCGGCCACGAGGGGGAACCCGTTCAGGGCCGCGCGCGCGGGCCCGTCGCCGCCGTACGGGATCTCGAGGGCGACCTGGGTGCCGAGGGCTGCCTCGAGCTGGCTGCGGGCCAGCCCCACGTACGGCGTGACCCGGTTCAGCACGTAGGCGAAGCGCTCTCGTGGCAGCCGCAGCAGGTCGTGGAAGACCCGCTGGGACTCGCAGACGCCCCGCACGCACGGCAGGTCCGGAGTGCAGACGATCAGCGCTCGGTCGGCCATCTCAACCGCCACGAGGGTTGGATCGCCGAAGTTCGACGGGCTATCCACGACGATGTGGACGAACTGCCGGCGCAGCAGCTCGAGGACGGCCCGCACGTGGTCGCCGCCCACCAGCTCGCCCTCCTCAGGCCGCAGGGCGCCCACCAGGAGGCGGAGCGAGGTGTCCTCGTGCGTGGCCAGGTAGTAGCCGAAGCTCTCCCGGTCGAGCTGGCCGAGCGCGGAGGGCGTGATCGCGGCCAGCGAGCTGCGCGGCATGAGGTTCAGCATGATGGGCTGGTGGCCGAACAGCAGGTCGAGGTCCACGAGCACCACGCGGTCCGGCGCCCGCTGCGCGAGGGCGACGGCGAGGTTCGTGGCGACCGTCGTCTTGCCGGCACCGCCGCGCGGCGAGAAGATCACGCTCAGCAGCCCGCTGGGCGCCCCCAGCTCGGCGGTCGCCTCCTGCGTGATCCGCTGGGTGGTCACCGCCTGGCGCCGGTTCACCACGCGCAGCATCTCCTTGAGCACCTCCACGTTGCCGGCGAGCAGCACGTCGAAGTCGTCTTTCCGCAGCTCGAGGACCTTCAGGTCGGTGCTCGCCTGGGCCGAAGCGGAACGCGCCGCACCGGTCAGCACTGCCATCTCCCCGAAGAACTCGCCCTCTCCGAGGAATGCCAGCACCTTCTCGCGCCCGAACTGGTCGGCGATGGAGATCTTCACCCGGCCTCGGGTGATCACGTAGAGCGCGCTGCCCGGATCCCCCTGGCGGAAGAGGAGCTGATCCTCGGCGAACCGCCGTTCGCGCATGAGCTTGCCGATCTTCGCCAGCTCCGCTTCCGGGAGCCCCTCGAAGATCTCCAGCGTCTTCAGCAGATCGACGATCCTCGCCACCGTACCCGCCCGCCAGCCGCCCCGGTCGGTTCTGCCTTACCCGCCGCTACCCGCGCCTGAAGAGGCGCAGCACGCCCTTCGGCCGCGTGTGGGCCCCGCGGTTGGCGCCGGGCGCCGCCAGCGCGGGCCCGTTCCGGGCCGTTGCCCGCGCTGCCTTCCCCTCCGCCGGGGCGAGCGCCAGGGCGAGTCGCTCGATGCTCCTGGCGAAGGGGGACCCGGTCGCGAGGGTCACGAGCGGCTCGCCCCGAAGCTCCGCCTTCACCGCCGCCTCGCCAGCGTGCGGCAGCTCGAAGGTGATGGGCTGCTCCAGCGCCGATTCGAACTGCTCGCGGGTCAGCAGCTTGAACGGCTGGTGGTGATTCAGCACGAACCACACCCGCGCCTTCTCCAGGCGCAGGACCTCTGCGAACACACGCTGGCAGGCGCGGACATCGCGCAGGGTGTTCAGCTCGGGCGTGCACAGCAGGAGGACCCGGTCGGCCAGCTCCGCAGCGGCCAGGATGGGATCGCTGAAGCTCACCCCGCAATCGACGACGGTGGCGGCGAACTGCCGCTTCATCACGCCGAGCGCCGCGCGGACGTGCTCGCCGGTCACCATCTCACCCTCTTCGGCGCGCAGCGCGCCGGGCAGGACGTGCAGGCCGCACGCATGTCGGATGAGGTGCTGGCCGAGCGTGCGGCGGTCCAGCACCTCCAGGCGCTCCGGTGACGCCGCGGCCAGGGACGACTCTGCCTCCAGGTTGAGTAGCAGCGCGGCGTGGCCGAAGGTCAGGTCCAGGTCGAAGAGGGCCACACGCTCGGGGAGGAGCCGCGCCAGCGCTACGGCCAGGTTGACGGCAACCGTCGTCTTGCCGGCGCCGCCGCGCGGCGAGAAGACCAGGTACACCTTGCCGCCACCAGCGGAGCTGGCGCTGCCCACCTCCTCGGCGATGAGCTGCTGATTCACCTGCACGGTGCGTTGCGAGACGACCCTCAGCATCTCGCGGACGATGGGCGCGTTCGTCGCCAGCAACGCGTCGAAGTCGGCGCGTGGCAGGACCAGGACCCTGCTCTCGGTGTCCGCAGTCGCCGTGCTCGACCGCGGGGCACCGGTGAGGAGGGCCGTCTCGCCGAAGAGCTGGCCATCCGTGAGGTGGGCGAGCGTTGTCTCGTTCCCGGAGGTGTCCGCCGTCCAGAGGCGGATCCGCCCGCCCGTGACGATGAACATGGCGTCGCCGGCCTCTCCCTGCCGGAAGAGCACGTCGCCCTCGGCCAGGCGGCGCTCGCGCAGGATCCTGGCGATGGTCTCCAGGTCCTCGGCGGGGAGGTTCTGGAAGATCTCCATCGTCCGCAGGAGGTCGACGACTCTCACGAGCGACCCAGGCGCTGGCGGGGGAAGCGAACGGACGACGGGAAGGCCACAGGACGTTCCGGCCACTGTACGCGAAGCCGGAGTCGCCGGGAACGCCGAGAGCACAGCCGGTGGCAGTACGTAAGTACTCCGGTGCGCCGGAACGAGATGACCCTGGTGCGCGCGGGCTTGCCGCGGAGACCGCCAGCGCCCCTGGACAGGGCAAGCCCCGGGCGCTCGGCTCAGCCCTCTGGAGGGTGTGCCGCCGAGCGCCCGACGTGTCGGCTCGCCCGGAGGTAGCGCCGCCACGCAGCCGCGGCGACCCCCGCGGCGACCGCCCCGGCGCCGGCCAGGAGCAGCACGGTCGCCGCCGGCAGCTCGACCGCGCGCACGCCGACCGCCCGCGCGATGGCGTATGCCACGGTGACGTTCAGCACCACCAGGGCGATGGCCGTGGCTGCGACCGCGACGCGCGGGGCCGGCAGCGTTCGCCGGGGGGCGGGCGTGTGGCCCGAGGACGCACCGGGGGAGCTCACGGCCTCAGCCGCCTCGCGCGCGCAGCCGCCCGCACCGGGCGCGTGTGAGGGTGGCATGGGTGAGGGATGCTACACTGCGCCTCCGCCATGCCGCTGTGGGCCGCGTATCTCACCGTCTTCGTCGCCAGCGCCTGCACTCTGATCCTGGAGCTCGTCGCCGGACGGATTCTCGCACCGTACGTGGGCGTGTCCCTCTACACCTGGACCAGCATCATCGGCGTCGTCCTGGCAGGTATCTCGCTGGGCAACTGGCTCGGGGGTCGCGTGGCGGACCGGTGGCCCGAGCGGCGCACCCTGGGCATCCTCCTGGCCGCAGGAGGGCTCACTAGCCTGGCGGTCCTGCCCCTCATCAACATCGCCACCGCCGTCCCCACGGGCCAGCTCATCGACGCCGCGGACAAGCTCGGGGGCGGCCTGCGGATCGACCGGGCGCTCATCCTCGTGGCGCGCATCGTCGTCATCACGACGATCATCTTCTTCCCGCCGAGCTTCCTGCTCGGGATGATCTCCCCGGTCGTCGTCAAGCTCACGCTGCGCGACCTCGGCCGCACCGGTTCCGTGGTAGGCAAGATCTACGCCGTCTCGACGCTCGGGAGCATCCTAGGGACCTTCGCCACCGGCTTCGTACTCGTCCAAACGCTCGGCACTCGGCTGATCGTGCTCGGCGTGGCGATCGTCCTGTTCGGCATGGCGGCTGTCTTCGGCGACCTGCTCCGCGTTCGGCGGGCCGTGGCGCCCCTCGCCGCTGGGGCGCTGCTGCTGGCCACGTCCGTCTCAGCCGGCAACGTCGCCGCCTACGGCTGCTTCGCCGACGGCGTCGTGCCCTCCGGCGAGTGCCTCAGCCGCTCCCTCCTGGACGGCTGGGACGCCGCCACGACCAGCGGCTGCCTGCGCGAGACCAACTACTTCTGCATCCGGGTCTCCGAGTCCGGGACGGGGTCCGACCGGCCGGTGCGGGTGCTCGTGCTGGACCGGCTGATCAACAGCTACAACTCCATCGAGGACCCGCGCTACCTCAAGTACGGCTACCTGCAGGTCGACGCGGAGATCGTCGACTACCTGGCGCAGCGCCTCCCCAACCAGGAGCTGAACATCCTGTACATCGGCGGCGGTGGGTACACGCTGCCGCGTTATGTCGAGGCGGCCTACCCCAACCCGCGGCAGGAGGTGATCGAGATCGACCCTGGCGTCACCCTGACCGCCTATGAGGAGATGGGCCTCGATCCGAGCCGCACCCGGATCACCACGTACAACGTGGACGGGCGGCTCATGGTCAACCAACTCCTCCAGGAGAAGGCTGGCCAGTACGACCTCGTCGTGGGCGATGCGTTCAACGACCTCTCGATCCCGTACCACCTGACCACGCGGGAGTTCGACCTGCTGGTGAAGCGGCTGCTGAAAGACGATGGCTACTACGTGGCCCTGGTGATCGACAAGCTGCGCGGTGGGAAGTTCATGCCCGCGTACACCGAGACGGTGCGGTCGGTCTGGCCGCAGGTGTACGTGCTGGCGGATGGCGACTACTGGGAGAGCTCGTCGGCGAGCACCTATATCGTGGCCGCCGGCAATGAGCCGCTCGACCTGGAGCGGCTGAAGACGGTCCGCGGCGCCGGGCCGACCGGCCAGCGCGTGGCGCGCGTCATGCCCGCGGACGTGATGGGCCGGTGGCTGGCGGAGGCGCGGGCGCCGGTGCTGACGGACGATTACGCGCCGGTCGACAACCTGATCGCCCCGGTCTTCGCCGAGCGCGGGCTCTAGCGCGCGTCAGGCCGGCGCCTGCTCGTCGCGGCCGTAGGGCCGGAGGCAGCGGTTGACCCGCGGGGGTTTCGGGCAGCAGTGGCGCGCGCGGAGGAGCGCCTCGCGCAGGTGGAGCAGGAAGAAGGAACTTGGGTCGAGCTCGTCGGCGGCCGCGGCAAGGTGCGCTGGCCGCAGCCCGGCCTGATCTTCGCGGCTGCGCGCAGCCATAGCCCATAAGTCCTATGGGCCCCGGCAGCCATAACGCCGATCCTCCTCTTGGCGTAGTCCCGGTGACGCCCCGATCGGCGTCCACCCTTCCGCTCCAGGAGACCACCGTTCCATGAGACGCGCCTTCCTCTCGTTCGTCGCCGTGGCCGCCGTCCTGGGCAACGCCGGCCTGAGCGCACGCGCCGCCCCGCTGGCGACCGACCCGAGCCCCGCCGACCTGACCCCCACTGCCACCGCGACCACTGCGGACGCGCGCAGTAGCGGCTCACCAGACACCACCACCACTGCGCCGTGCCCCACCGCCACGGTTGGTGTCGCGACGCCGACGAGGTCGGCAACACCCACCTCCACTGCGACAGCCACCAGCGCCAGCACACTCCTCCCGGTCGCGAGCCTCCAGGGCGCCCCCGACGAGACGACAGACTCCGACGACGAAGAGGACAGCGCAGAGCACGGGCCTGGAAGCAGCACTGACTCCGTAGAAGAGACGCAGGACGAGCAGGACGGCGTCGACGGCGAGCGCCACGGTCAGGACGTGCGCGCGTGCATCGAGACGCTGCGCGAGGCTGGCGTCGTCGGCCGGGACTTCGGCCAGGCGGTCTCACAGGTCGCGCGCGCGCAGGGCGAGCGCCAGCGTGAAGACCTCCACACCAGCCAGGAGGCGGCGCACGAGCAGGCCGAGCGCCAGAGGGACGCCGAGCAGCAGGCCGAGGAGCAGGCGCGCGAGGGGACCGAGCGCCGGCCGGCCGTGGTGCAGGCGACGAGCACGCCCGCCCCAGCGGCCACGCCGCGCCCGGCCGGCTCCGTGACCAGCGCCAGTAGCAGCGGTCCGGAGGCGCGCCACGGCGATGGCGATCGCAGGGGCAGCGAGAATAAGGAGAGCGACAAGAAGGACGAGGACTGAGCTGCGCGCCTGCGCCAGTGGCGCGGGGCGGTACGCCAGGGCGTGCCGCCCCGCCGCGTATACTCCGCGCCGGCGTGCCGACGCAGCCGTCCAGGGACCTCGTGTCTCTCCCCAACCCCCACCCGGGCCGCGAGTACGAGGTGGAGGTAGTCTGCCCTGAGTTCACCTGCGTCTGCCCGATGACCGGCCAGCCCGACTTCGCCACCTTCACCATCACCTACACGCCGGGTCCCAGGATCGTCGAACTGAAGAGCCTAAAGCTCTACCTGTGGAGCTACCGGGACGAGGGCGCATTCCACGAGGACGTCACCAACCGAGTGCTGGGCGACCTGGTGAAGGCGGTCGAACCCCGTCGCATGGCCGTGGTCTCGCGCTGGAACGTCCGCGGCGGCATCGAGACCACCGTTCGGGCCACCTACCCTTGATCGCGCCGGCTGGGTACCCTGACGAAGCATGGCAGCAGCCACTCTCGTAGGCGCGGCGCTCCCGCGCGCCCCCTGGCAGCCCCGCAGCGCCCTGCTGCGGGACGGCCTCGTCGTCCTCGGTTTCAGCGCGTTCGTCGCCCTCTCGGCCCAGGTGTCGCTCGCCCTGCCGTTCACACCGGTCCCGGTCACCGGGCAGACGCTCGCCGTCCTCCTGGCCGCCGCCGCGCTCGGCTCGCGACTGGGAATGCTGACGATGCTCGCGTACGTCTCGGAAGGCCTGGCCGGCCTGCCCGTGTTCGCCGGTGGGGCGAACGCCTGGGCGCCCAGCCGTCTCCCCGGCGTGCCCTACATCCTCGGCCCCACCCTGGGCTACCTGGCCGGGTTCGTTGCAGCCGCGGCCGTCGTCGGCTGGCTGGCCGAGCGCGGGTGGGACCGGACGCCGCTGCGCGCGGCCGGGGCCATGCTGGCCGGCCAGGCGGCCATCTACCTCCTGGGTCTAGCCTGGCTGGCCCGATTCGTGCCGCTGGAGGCGGTGGCAGCGGCCGGGCTGCTGCCGTTCCTGCCCGGCGATGCGCTCAAGCTGGCCCTCGCCTCGGCCGCCCTCCCCGGGGCCTGGGCCCTGCTCGGCAGGCGACCCCAGGGCTGACGCCCGGGCGCGCGCGAGCCGACGGGCCGCCATTTTGACAGCCCCCTCCGGAGGCTGCATAGTGACCCGGTAGGATCAACTTACGACAAGCCGGGGGGTCAGGGCCGGGTCGGCCACTCCGAGGGAGCACTTCCACCATGGCAGCTCAGGCACACCACGGCACGACGAACCGCTCCACCGGCCAGCCGGGCACCCTGGGAGAGCTGCGGGCGAACGGGTACCGGGCCCGGTCCGTCAAGCAGGAGCTCCGCCAGAACCTGATCCGCAGGCTCCAGGCCAACCAGCCCATCTTCGCCGGCATTGTCGGCTACGAAGAGACGGTCGTCCCGCAGATCGAGAACGCGATCCTGTCGGCCCAGGACGTGATCTTCCTGGGCGAGCGCGGCCAGGCCAAGACCCGCATGGCCCGGCTGCTGGTGAGCTTGCTCGACGAGTGGCTGCCCATCGTGGCCGGCTGTGAGGTCAACGACGACCCGTTCAGCCCCATCTGCAAGCGCTGCGTCGACCTACTGGCCGAGCTCGGCGACCAGACGCCCGTGGAGTGGCTCCCACGCGAGCGCCGCTACGGCGAAAAGCTGGCCACTCCAGACATCACCATCGCCGATCTGATCGGCGAAGTCGACCCTATCAAGGTGGCGGAGGGCCGCTACCTCTCCGACGAGCTGACGATCCACTACGGGCTCCTCCCTCGCACGCACCGCGGCATCTTCGTGATCAACGAGCTGCCTGACCTCGCCGAGCGCATCCAGGTGGGCCTCCTCAACATCATGGAGGAGCGCGACGTGCAGATCCGTGGGTACAAGGTGCGGCTGCCGCTGGACCTCTTCGTGGTGGCCTCGGCCAACCCGGAGGACTACACCAACCGCGGCCGCATCATCACCCCGCTCAAGGATCGCTTCGGCTCGCAGATCCGGACACACTACCCCCGCACCCTCGAGCACGAGATCGACATCATGGAGCAGGAGCGGGGGACATTCGAGGACGACGAGTTCGACACCATCGTGCCGGCCTACATGCGCGAGATCGTGGCCGAGGTCACCCACGTGGCGCGCAAGAGCCCGGACGTTTCGCAGCGCTCGGGCGTCAGCGTGCGGGTAAGCGTGGCCAACTACGAGAATATGCTCTCGAGCGCGCTCAAGCGGGCCATCCGGCTGCGCGAGAAGCAGGTGGCGCCGCGCATCTCGGACCTGATCTCGCTCATGCAGAGCACTGGCGGCAAGATCGAGCTCGAGAGCGTGGGCGACCGCGACGAGGAGCGGGTGGTCGAGAAGCTGGTCCAGCGTGCCGTCCTCAACGTGTTCAACCGCCACTTCGCCGTCCACGAGTTCGACGAGCTGATTGCCAACTTCGAGAATGGGCTGAAGGTCGAGGTCGGCGATGCGGTGCCCAGTCTGGAGTACGTGCGCCAGGCAGCCGAGGTGAACGGCTTCACACCGGCCATCAAGAAGCTGGGCGGCCAGGGCCAGCCGGCCCAGATCGCCAGCGCCATCGAGTTCGTGCTGGAAGGGCTCCACCTCAACCGGAAGCTCAATAAGGACCGCATGGGCGGCCGCCACCGGTACCGGGGCTGAGCGGGAGGGTGGCGGCGTGGCAGCAGGCAGCGTGAGTCCGGCCCGCGGGCCGAGCCGGTGCGACGGCGCGGCGCCGGGCGCTCGGGAGCGGCCGTGCTGATCCGCTACCGCGCGTGGGACGGCTCGCAGCAGGTGCTGGAGCTCGACGCCGACGCGCTGCTGGAGGCGATGGGCGACGATCTCCTGGAGGAGGGCGACCTGTGGCGGGCGCTGCAGCGCCTCTTCCGCCAGGGCGCGCAGGACCAGCAGGGGCAGCGCCTGCCCGGCTTGCAGGAGCTGCTGCAGCAGCTCCGCCAGCGGCGGCAGCAGCAGCTCCAGCGGCATAGCCTGAACGACCTGCTGGGCGACGTCCGTCGCCAGCTCCAGGAGATCCTGCGCACCGAGCGCGAGGGCGTCGACCGCAAGGTGCAGGAGGGCCGCGAGCGCGCCGAGCGCGGCGAGATCCCCGAGCAGCTCCGGAAGACGGTGGAGCGCATGGCCCAGCAGCACCGCGAGCAGCTCGACCAGCTTCCGCAGGACGTGCCCGGCCAGCTCAAGGGGCTCCAGGAGTACGACTTCATGGACCCCAACGCGCGCCAGCAGTTCCAGGACCTCATGGAGAAGCTGCGCCAGCAGGTGATGCAGCAGCAGTTCCAGGGGCTGCAGCAGGCGATGCAGGCGATGACCCCCGAGAACATGCGCGCCCTGCGCGAGATGCTGCGCGACCTGAACCAGATGCTGCGGGAGCGCGCCAATGGGGGCCAGCCCGACTTCCAGGCGTTCATGGACAGGTGGGGCCAGCTCTTCCCAGGCGTCGGGTCACTCGAGCAGCTCGTGGAGCAGCTCCAGCAGCGCCAAGCGCAGGTGCAGAGCATGCTCGACTCCATGAGCAGCGAGCAGCGCCGGCAGCTCATGGAGACCCTGCAGAGCCTCCTCCAGGACCCGGCGCTCCGCAATGAGCTGGCCATGCTCGCGGCGAACCTGGAGGAGCTCCGCCCGATGGACGAGCTACGGCGTCGCTACTCCTTCCGTGGCGACGAGCCGGCCACCCTGGAGCAGGCGATGCAGGTGATGCAGGACCTCCAGGAGATGGACCGGCTGGAGCGGCAGATCCGCGACGCCATGGAGAGCGCCGATCCGTCCAGGGTCGACCGCGATGCGCTCCGGCGCCAGCTCGGCGATCGAGCCAACGAGCAGCTAGAGCAGCTCGACCAGGTCACGCGACTGCTCGAGGAAGCCGGGCTGGTTGAGCGGCGGGGCGACAGCTTCGAGCTGACGCCGCGCGCCATTCGGAAGATCGGACAGAAGGCGCTGCGCGACATCTTCCAGCACCTCAAACGCGACCGCATTGGCCACCACGAGGCGGACGAACGGGGGCGCGGGGGTGACCGGACGGACGAGACCAAGGGCTACGAGTTCGGGGACCCCTTCCTGCTGGACCTGCGCGGGACGCTGCAGAATGCGCTGGTGCGCCGGGGCGTGGGCACACCCGTCGAGCTGGCGCCGTCCGACTTCGAGGTCTACCGCACGGAGCAGCTCAACCAGGCCAGCACCGTGCTGCTCCTGGACCTATCGCGCAGCATGATCTATCGCGGCTGCTTCCTGGCCGCCAAGAAGGTCGCGCTGGCACTACACAGCTTGATCAAGAGCCAGTTCCCGCGCGACCAGCTCTACCTGGTGACGTTCTCGCTGTACGCCCGCCAGATCCAGCCGGAGCACCTGACTGCCCTGCGCTGGAGTGAGTGGGAGTACGGCACCAACCTGCAGGACGGCCTCATGCACGCCCGCAAGCTGCTGAACCGCCATCGCGGCGGCACGCGGCAGGTCATCGTTATCACGGATGGCGAGCCCACCGCGTACTGGGAGCCCGGCGCCTCGCAGCCCGTGTTCAGCTACCCTCCCACGGCACGCACGCTGCAGCAAACGCTGCTGGAGGTCGGCCAGTGCACCCGGGAGGGCATTCGCATCAATACCTTCATGCTCGAACGCAGCTACGGGCTGGTGCGCTTCGTGGACGAGCTCACGCGTCTGAATCGTGGGCGCGCCTTCTTTACGGATCCCGCGCACCTGGGCGACTACATCCTGGTGGACTACCTCACGCAGAAGACGAAGCGGGTGGCATAGTGGAGACCGGAGGCCCCGGCCGCGTGCCGGGCTGCTCTTGCCGCTCCGGTATGGCCTGCGTATATTCGCGCCACGCCAGAGGAGCCGGAGCCCGTCGTGATCGATCCTTACTCGTCCTCGCACCCCCTCTACCCCCGTCGCCCGCGGGAGGACGCCTCACGCGACCTGGAGTCGCTGCTGTGGCTGGCCGCCGGCGCCGCGTGGGCGCTCGTGGCGATCAAGGTGCTGAACGAAGCGCGCAAGCTCGAGCGGCGCAAGCGCACCTTCACCATCTCGAACCGCCTCCTCCACCAGGTCTTCCCGCACGGCCTCCGAGCGTAGTGGCCCTGCCGGCAACCGGTGTCCGGGCGACGCTGATGGCTACCGCCCTGAGAAGCGGGGCGGGCGCTTCTCGTTGAAGGCCAGGATCCCCTCCTGGCGATCCTCCGAGGCGATGGCGCGCAGGTACGCCTCGTGCTCGCGCTCCAGGCCCTCTTCGAACGGCAGGTCCGCCCCGTGGTCGATGGCCCACTTCGCCTGCCGTACCGCGAACGGGCCGTTCTGCATGATCTCGTCCGCCAGTCGTTCGGCGGTGGCGACGAGCTCCGGCCGCGGCACGACGTGGCTCACCAGCCCGAGGGCGTGCGCCTCGGCCGCCGGCACCCGCCGCGCAGTGTAGATCCACTCCTTGGCACGCTGCCGACCGATGAGCCGCGGTAGGCTCTGCGTTCCGCCCCCGCCGGGGATGATGCCGAGCCGCACTTCTGTCAACCCGAAGACCGCGTCGTCGGACGCCACGATGAAGTCGGCCAGCATCGCCAGCTCGGTCCCGCCGCCCAGCGCGAAGCCGTGCACGGCGGCAATCAGCGGCTGCGGGACATCACGCACCCGCGTGAACATGCCGCGGAAGAGCTGCCGCTGGGACTGCCACTGCTCGGGGGTGAAGTCCTTCCGCGCCTTCAGGTCGGCGCCGGCGCAGAACGCCCGCTCGCCGTCCCCGCGGAAGATGGCTACCCAGACGGATGGATCGGCCGCGAGCTCACGGCACGCCGCGCTCAGCTCCTCGGCCATCTGATTGTCGATGGCGTTGAGCGCCTCCGGCCGGTTCAGCACCAGGTGGGCGAGGCGCCCGCCGCGCGTCGCGTCCCGCTCCAGCCGGACAGTCTCGGTCATCGCGTCGCCTCCTCCGGTGCGCGCGTGGATGCGCCCCGGTCTTCCCCGGCGGGCTCCTGTCCCTCCGGCCCGCCATGTGCGCCGAGCTGCTGCTCCTCGACCGCCCGCTCCCGGAGCTGCCGTAGCCGCTCGCTCAGGCGCACTGGGTACGGCTCCGCCACGGTGAGCTGGCGCCACTGCTCCGGCAGGTTGTGGAGGTTGGTGCGCGCGAACTCCCAGATCTCGCTCAACGGGGGCAGCGACCCTGGCACCACCTGCCCGCCGGTGACGACGGGCTTCAGCAACCGCTCGCTGTTGGGCGGTTTGGGCTCGTCCGCGAGCTGGACCACGTCGCCCTCGAAGGTGCCCAAGCGGTAGACCTCCTTCTGACCGGGCCAGGTGCTCTTTTCACCCGCGAGCTTGATCTTCGGGTGCGCGCCGTGCTCGTCCACGTACAGCACTTCCTTGTAGACCCCGCCGAGGGATCCGCCCTCCACGTCTCGCTCCACGGAGCCCGCGCCCACGCCCAGGCTCGTCCCCACGCCGAACGAGTCGATCGGCGCGCCGGCGTCCAGCAGCTCGGCGATCGAGAACTCATCCAGGTCGCCCGACGCGGCGATCCGCACGTCCTGGAGCCCGGCCTCGTCCAGCACGGTGCGGACGTATTTGGCGTCCTCCACCAGGTCGCCGCTGTCCAGTCGCACCGCCGCCAACACGTGCCCCAGGCGATCGCGCGCCGCATGCGCCACCTCCACGGCAGTGTGGATGGCGCTTCGCACGTCATAGGTATCCAGCAGCAGCGTGTAGCGGTTGTACGTCTCGGCAATCGCTTCGAACGCCTGGCGCTCGGTGTCGAAGAGCTGGATCAGCGCGTGGGGGACGGTGCCAGTCGCCGGCAGGCGGAAGCGGAACGCGGCGCCCAGGAACGAGGTGCTGAAGGCACCGCCGATGTACGAGGAGCGGGTGGCCACATACGGGTCCTGCGCCCGTCGCAGCGCGAACTCGGCCACGCGGCGGCCGCGCGCTGCCCACACGACCCGGCTCGCCTTGGTGGCGATCAGCGTGGCCAGGTTGATGGCCTGGAGGAGCCCGCTCTCGAGCAGCACCGCTTCGCGGAACGGCGCGGACACGCGCAGCAGCGGCTCATTGGGGAAGGCGATCGAGCCCTCCGGCATCGCCAGGATCTCGCCGGTGAACCGCAGGCGGCGCAGCTCGTCGAGGAACGCCGGGTCGTAGTCGCGAATCTGCTGGAGGAAGGCGATGTCCTCCTCGGTGTAGTGGAACTGGCGCACGAACTCGAGGGCCATCTCCAGGCCAGCCACCAGCAGGTACGCGCCGGAGAACGGCGCCTTGCGCGCGTACAGGTCGAACGTCGCGCTCCCGTTCTTGCCCGTCCGCCACGCCACGTAGGCGGAGTCCGGGTGGTAGAGATCCGTGAGGAGCCCCGGGTGGTAGGGCGTGTACGACCGAGCCATCGCCGGAGCATGGTAGCGTGGACGATGCCGGTGGGCAGCCGGAGCCGTGGCTTATACTGTGCGCAAACCTCGCCTCTGAGACAGGCCCTGGAAGCCACATATGCCTACGCTCACCCTCACCGACGAAGCGATTGCCCGCCTGCGAGCCGTGCTCGAACGCCAGGCCGCGCCCGATGGCGCCCTCCGCGTCTTCATCACGCCCGGCGGCTGCTCGGGCTTCTCGTACGGCATGTCCATCGAGCCGGAGCCCGGCGAGGACGACGAGGTGGTGGAGCAGGCCGGCGTGAAGGTCGTGGTCGACGCCTTCTCCAGGCCCTACCTGGAGGGGGCGCAGGTGGACTTCGTCGATAGCTTGATGGGCGGCGGCTTCACGGTGATCAACCCGAATGCCGCCAAGAGCTGCGCCTGCGGCCAGAGCTTCGATACCGCTGCCGGCGGTGGCGCCGCCAAGCCCTGCCACTGAGCGCGGGCTGGCGCCACCCTGAGCAGGGAGGGCGAAGCCCTCACGCTCAGAGTTGGGCGCCGATGACGCGGGGCGTGGTGGGGGCCGGGCTCCCTCCGGCGGGCTCCTCGGTAATGCCGACCGACTGGAAGGAGGCCAGGTCGTCCGGCACGGTGATCAGCCCGTAGCCGGCACCCGAGCGGTCGACCCACACCATCCCCCCACTCAGGCGCTGGCTGCCACGCACGAACCAGAGCTGCCAGCCGCGTCCGGGTGGAAGAGGCGGGAGGTCGTGCACCATCACCATGCCGCTCCGACTCGCCGGGTCGAGCCAGATCGTCCCGCTGGCGCGGACGCTCTGCGCGGCGGGAGTGAGCGACCGCGTCTCGAGCTGCTGGGAGGCGAGCACTTGCACGATGCGGTCGTACCGCGCCGCCTTCTCGCGCTCGGCCTGAGCGAGCTGCGCCTGGCTCGCCAGGGCGGCGACCTGGGATTGGAGACTCACCGCCCACGCCAGGGATCCGACCGAGAGGATGACCGCGGCCGCCGCGGCGCCCCAGACTGGCGAGAGACGGCGGAGCACGCCCGATAAGGCCATCAACTGGCGAGCCGTCTGGCGGCCGCCCGACCGCTCGGCTAGCGCCGCGGCCAGCACGCGCGCCTTCAGGTCTGGCGGCGCCTCCACCTGCGGGACGCCCTGGCCTAGCGCCGCGGCAACCTCGCGCAGCTCCGCCAGCTCCACCGCGCACGACTCGCAGCGCGCCACGTGCCCCTGAACCTGGAGCTGCTCCTCGGCGGACAGCGCCTCCAGCGCCGCTCCGGCCAGGAGGTCGACGACCACCAGGCAGGCAGAAGAGGTACCGGTCTCAGCAGGCATCGGGTCCAGCGGGCGACGTACGCCCGACCACTCGCGTCATCGTTCACTCCACAGGTCGGCCAGACCTGGTGCGGCTCGCAACCGTCGCAGGCCCAGACGCATCCGCGTCTTCACCGTTCCGAGGGGCTGGCCCAGGAGGGTGGCGATCTCGGCCTGGGTGAGGCCGCGGTAGTAGGCCAGCTCCAGGGGCACGCGTTGCTCCTCGGGGAGGTTTGCCAGCGCGCCGACGACGAGGCGGCGTTGCTCGGCATGCCCGGCGCGTGCCTCAGGGTTGGCGTCGTCCGGCGCGCGCCCGAACACCTCGAGGGCGTCTACCTGACTCTCACCCCCTGCGGCCATCGGCGTCGCCTGGTGGCGCTGCTCGAGCCGGCGCCGCCGCAGTAGATCCACCGCGTGGTGGTGGGCCACGCCGAGCAGCCAGGTGAGCAGCTTGCCCCGCTGCGGTTCGTACGCTGCCGGCTGTCGCCAGAGCTTCAGGAACGTCTCCTGGAGCACCTCCTCTGCCCCGGCACGTTCGCCCAGCAGGTGCAGGGCGAGCGAGAACACGCCGCGGCTGTGGCGCTCGTAGAGCCGCTCGAGCGCCTGCGCCTCGCCGCGCCCGAGCGCGGCCACCAGCGCCGCGTCGTCGGTCTCACCCTCGCGCGGCTGAGCTGGCGCCGTCTCGCCGCGGGGTCCCTGCGCGCCCAGGCCGATCCCCACCTCCACGGCGACGGCAGTATAGCGACGCGGCCCGGGCCCGCCTACCGGCCGCGCTCGCGCCACCTGTCCTGGACACCCCATGCGTGGCTCTCCCCACGAGTACGCTCAGCCCGCGCCCACAGATTCCTCGGCTGGGTGTGGAACAATGGCGCTTGCACGGCGCTTGCGCCCGAGGTCCGCAGCGAGGGAGGTCCATGGTCACCGCCATCGTGCTCATCCACGCAGAGCGCGGCCGTGCCCCGCAGGCCGCGGAGGCGTTGCTCGAGGTCCCGGAGGTGGCCGAGGTGTACTCAGTCGCGGGCGAGTACGACCTCGTGGCGCTGGTGCGGGTGCGGCACTACGACCAGATGGCCCAAGTCGTCCCCCAGAAGCTGGCCGGCGTGCCCGGCATCGTCCGCACCCAGACGCTGATGGCCTTCCAGTGCTACTCGCGCCACGACCTTGAACGGATGTGGGGGATCGGTCTGGAAGGGCCGCCTCTTCCCGAGCCGGCGCCCTGAGCGCCTGGCGCTTCCCGGTCCGGGCTCGGCCCGTCCGCTCAGCGCGAGGTGGCCGCGGCAGCACGCTCCTGGCCGGGAGCCACCCGGCGGGCCTCTGCGGGCCGGGCCCGGGTGAAGCGTGGCGGCCGCTCCGGCCGCGAGCCGCGCGAGCTGACGATCCGCTGCATCTCCGCCTCGACCAGCTTGAAGTCTTGCGCCGAGAGCAGATGGATCTCACCCTGGAGCGCCAGGTACCACTGCTCGGGCGGCCACCGCTTGACGTACAGCAGGCGCGGGGCGATCGCCGCGGCGTCCAGGCGTTCCCAGGGCTCCAGGACGATGCTCGGCTGGGTATGCACGCGGTACGGGAAAGGGTCGTCCTTCCGCTCCCGGTTGATCCAGACCGCGTGCCGATCCTCAAAGTAGGTTGACGTGACCGTTGCCACGGCGGGGAACACGCGCTCTTCCAGCACGTAGTAGAGGACACGGTCCCCCACCGCCATCCGCTCGGCCTTCTTCCGATGCCGGCCGCGCAACCCGAGGAGTGAGAACCCGATGGAGCGCGTGATCTCGTAGTTCTCAGGGCTGTACGAGATCAGCCAGTGACTGCCCGGCATGTGGCGCAGCAGGGTAGCACGGTGCCCGCGTCGCCGGGCGGGATACCATGCGCCCCATGAGTGTCGAACATCCTGCCGAGCTCCTGATTCACGCGGGGACCGTCTACACCGCGGCCGATGGGGACCCCGTGCTGCGCGACGCCTGGGTGCACGTGGAAGAGGGGCGCATCGCCGCGGTCGCGTCGAGCGAGCCGAACGCCTCGAGCCACGCCGTGCGGATCGACGCGCCCGACGCGACGCTGCTCCCGGGCCTGGTGGACTGTCACGTGCACTTCGCCTTGAGCGGCCGGCCCGACTGGCTTGAGGAAGTCAAGGAGCCGTACGCCCTCGCCTGCTGGCGGGCCGAGCGGTATGCTCGGGCCACCCTGCGCGCCGGGTTCACCACGGTGCGCACGCTGGGCGGGCGCGACGGTCTGGACGTGGCGCTGCGGGACGCGCAGGCGAGTGGCCTCGTGGAAGGGCCGCGCCTGAACGTCGCCAACCAGGTGGTGTGCATGACCGGCGGCCATGGGAGCTGGCTGGGGCGTGAGGCGGACGGGCCGGACGAGGTGCGCAAGGCCGTCCGCGAGCAGCTCAAGGCGGGCGCCGACACGATCAAGCTCATGGCCACCGGCGGGGTGATGACCCCAGGCGTGGAACCGGGCGCCCAGCAGTACACCTTCGAGGAGCTGAGGGCCGGCGTGGAAGAGGCGCACAAGGCCGGCAAGCGCACCGCCAGCCATGCCCAGGGTTCGGAAGGGGTCAAGGCGGCTGTCCTGGCCGGCATCGACTCGATCGAGCACGGCTTCTTCCTGACCGACGAGATCATCGCGCTGATGAAGGAGCGCGGCACTTTCTTCTCCGCGACGCTCGTCGCCGGCAGGGGCATCGCCGAGGCGCCGCCAAACACCGTGCCGGACTGGGCGCGCGCCAAGGCGCAGAGCGTGCTGCGGGCCCACGTGGACAGCTTCCAGCGCGCCTACCAGGCGGGCCTTCGCCTGGTGCTGGGCACGGACGCAGGCACCCCCTTCAACTACCACGGCGCTAATGCCCAGGAGCTCGTACTGATGGTACGCAACGGCGTGAGTCCGCTGGACGGGCTGCGCGCGGCCACCCGCAACGGTGCCGAGCTACTGGGGCGGGCCGATCAGCTTGGAAGCATCGAGCCGGGGAAGGTGGCCGACCTCGTGCTGTGCGCTGGCGACGCCACGCGGGATCCGCCACTGCTGGCCGATCGGGCGAATCGGCGGGCCGTGATCCAGGGAGGATGGCTGGTCAGCTAGCGGTGTGGGCGCGCCTCTCGGCCTCGCGCCGGCGCCACGCCCGCTCGAACGCGAGCAGCGCGCGGAGCTGGCGGTCGTTGGGCGCGGCCTGCCAGCGACTCGTTCGCACGAGCTGCAGGGCGTCCGGCGCGGTGTAGCCCTGCGCCACCAGCACGGCCGAGGCCATCAGCGGACCGCGCCCCACCCCGTGCTCGCAGTGCAGGAAGGCCCGCCCACCCTGGTCGAGGTGATCGAGCACCCACTCCACGCCTGCGCTGAGCTGTTCGAACGTGAGCGCGTGCCGGTCGGGCGCGGGCAGGTGCAAGAGCCGAATGCCCGCCTTGCTCAGCGCCACTGGATCGTCCTGCGCTTCCTCGCGGCAGTCCACGACGGCCGTCACGCCCCGTTCCCTGAGCAGCCGGATCTGGCTGTTCCGGAACGAGCCGCCCACCGCGATCTGTGGGGTGATATCAGAGTAGTTCAACTGCGTCGGCAGCAGGTCCGTCAACCACTCCATTACGCGCGCCACCAGCCGCAGCCAGATCCGCCCCAGCGGTTGCTTGAAGGTCTGCGCGATTTCGCGCCGGGTGCCAGGGTAGGGAACAGGGTTGTGCGGGTCGGCTGTTGGACGCGTCGAGTCGGGCATGCGGGAGGTAGCAGCGAGGCCGCTTGCGCGGCCTCGGGCGGACGGGGGAAGTGGCAGCACCTTACCAGATGCCCAGCTCAGCCTTGGCTTCTTCCGAGGCCATCGTCCGCGGGTCCCAGCGCGGCGTCCACACCAGGTTGATGTCGACGTCGCGGACGGCCGGGTAGGCGCTGGTCAAGGTCGCGTACGCCTGCGTCCTGATGATCGGGCCAAGCGGGCAGGCCGGCGTGGTCAGCGTCATATCGATGATGATGCTCTTGCTCTCGTCGTCCACCTGGATCCCGTACACCAGCCCCAGGTCGACGATGCTGATACCCAGCTCGGGGTCGTAGACCGACCGCAACGCGCTGCGGACCTGCTCTTCGGTCGGCAGATGGTCCTCGGTAGCGGCGTGTGCGTGCTGGGCGATCGCGGTTGGGTCGTGCATGGCTGAATCCTCCTTCGGTTCGCCCTGCTCACGGGGCATCGGCACAGTCGAGCGCCGGGTCGGCGGCAGCAGACCTCCCGTCGCCAGGGGGCGCTGAGCCGCCGCCGCACCTCCTGCGGTACAGGTCTACGGTCTCACGGAGCGTGGTCCAGGGCAAGAGGGCGCACTTCACCCGGGCGGGATACCGCTTCACGCCCTGCAGGGCATCCAGCTCCTCCTCCAGCTCGGCCGGCGCCGGCTCGCGGCTGGCCATGCGGTGGGTGAAGCGCTGGATCGCCGCCTCGGCTTCGGCGAGCGAGCGACCCTTCACGGCCTCGGTCATCATCGACGCCGAGGCCTGGCTGATGGAGCAGCCGCGGCCGCTGAACCCGATCCGCTCGATCCGCTCGTCGCGCGGATCGATGACCAGGGACAGCTCCACCTCGTCGCCGCACAGGGGGTTGGTGCCCTTGTTGGCCAGGGTCGGGCGCGCCAGTCGCCCGTGGTTCCGCGGGTTCTGGTAGTGGTCCAGGATGATCTCGCGCGAGAGCTCTTCGGCGACCATCGGGAAGCGTCAGCATGCAGCATACCGCGCGCTGGGCCGAGCGGCGGTGGCGCGGTCGTGGCGGGAGGGGTTGCCGCGGACGGCGGCGCCGGTCACTCGATGCCCACCTGGAGGTCCTCGCCCTGGACGCGGACCGGGTAGGTGGCGACGGGCCGGAACGCGGGCAAGCGGGTGACCCGCCCGGTGCGCACGTCGAACCGCGCGCCGTGTCGAGGGCACTCGATCTCTACGCCGTCCAGCTCGCCCTGGTCCAGCGCACCGCCGTCGTGCGTGCACACGTCGTCAATGGCATAGAACGCGCCGTCCACGTTGCAGAGGGCGATCCGCTGCTCGCCCACGCTGACCACCCTCACCGAGCCGGGCAGGACCTGCCCGGTCTTCGCAACGGTCTGCCAGGTCATCAGCCACCCCGCCCCGCGCTCCGCGCTCGCTCGTCCTGTGGGCGCAGCGGATGGGCGGTCTCCACGCCAGCCTGCGCCGCACGGCGGTCTTCCTGCTCCGCGAGGGTGCGCTGGATCGCGCCCCAGACGCCACGTTCCAGGTCGGGTGCGGCCAGCTTCTGCAGCACGCTCTGGAAGAAGCCTTCGACGATCAGGTGCTCGGCCTCGGCACGGGGGAGCCCGCGGCTCTGGAGGTAGAACACCAGCTCGGCGTCGACCGGGCCGACAGCCGCGCCGTGGGTGCACCGCACGACGTCGTTGTTCAAGATCTCCAGCTTGGGGTCGGAATCGGCCTTCGCCCGGGGCGAGAGGAGGATGTTCTTCTGCTCCTGGCTCGACTCCGTCTGGCGCGAGACCTTCTCGATGCGGATGAGACCGGTGAAGTTGGAGCTGGCCTGGTCGCGCAGCGCGTGGTGGAACACGAGGTCGCTGCGGGTGCGGCTGCCCACGTGGTCCTGGAGCGTCTGGAAGTCCGCGTGGCCGCGCCCACTGCCAGCCACGACGCCGAGCAGGTCGGCCTGGCTCCCGTCGCCCTCCAGGAGCACCTGGATGGTGTTGCGGGAGAGGCGCCCCCCGAGCACGACGTTGAGGAGGCGCAGGTGCGCATCCTGGGCGAGCCTGGCTCGCTGCCAGGTGAAGCTCCACAGGTCCCTGGCCCAGTCCTGGACCTGCACGTAGCGGAGTTGGGCGTTCGCCGCCACGGCGAGCTCGACCACCCCGGACGCCAGGGGCGCGCCCTCGCGTGGCGCGCTCTGGTACTCGTCGAGCACCGCCACCTCCGCGCCCGGCTCCACGATCACCAGCAAGTGCGTGAACGCCGCCAACCCGGGCTGGCTCGTCCGATGCGTGAGCGCCAGTGGCTGGGACACGGCCACGCCTCGCGGGACGTAGACCACGGTGCCGGCGTTCAGGAACGCGTAATGGAGGGCGGTGAGCTTGTCCTCACGCGGGCGGATGAGCTGGCCCAGGTGCTCGCGCACGCGCGGGCCCATCGCTGCATCGCGCACCGCGTCCGCCAGGTCCATGGCCACGACGCCGCGCGCGGCGAGCTCGGGACTGAGCGGGGCGGGCGTGGGCTCGAGCGGTGGGGCCGGGAGCGCCGCCTGCCGCACCAGGTCCAGACCGGCCAGGCTCGTTCGTCGCCAGCCCTCGGTGCGCTCGTCAGGCAGCGGTGCGGCTTCGTAGGCCGCGAAGGCGTCCAATCGGAGCGCCCGGAGCCAGTCAGGCTCCTGCCAGTGCTCCGAGAGCGCCAGGGCCGCCTCGCGGGTCAGCCCCGTGAGCTGGGGGGTGATCGTCTCAAGCACGCAGTATGTCCTTCTGGGCAGCCAGCTCCCCGCGTGGGAGAGCTCAGATGGCCGTCAGATCCCAAATCCGCCATCTCACATCTGACTTCTGTGTCTACCCGATCGAGCCTTCCATCTGGAGCGCGATGAGGCGGTTCAGCTCCACCGCGTACTCCATCGGCAGCTCCTTGGTGAACTGCTCGAAGAACCCGTTGACGATGAGCGTCTTCGCCTCCGCCTCCGACAGCCCGCGACTCCGGAGGTAGAAGAGCTGCTCGTCGGAGACCCGACTCACCGTCGCCTCGTGGCCGATGTCCACTCGCTCCTCGTCGATCTCGATCGAGGGGTAGGTGTCGCTGCGGCTCATCTCGTCCAGCAGCAGCGCGTCGCACCGCACGAAGGCCTTGGTGTTCTCCGCGCCCTTGGCCACCTTTAGGAGGCCGCGATAGGCGGCATGGCCACCGTCCTTGCTGATGGACTTGGAGGTGATCGTGCTACTGGTGTTGGGCGCAGCGTGGATGACCTTGCCGCCCGCGTCCTGGAGCTGGCCCGCGCCGGCGAAGGCAACCGAGAGGATCTCGGCGCGCGCGCGCGCGCCCAGCAGGTACACGCCCGGGTACTTCATCGTCACCTTGGAGCCCAGGTTGCCGTCCACCCACTCGACGATGGCGTCCTCGTAGGCCACGGCGCGCTTGGTCACCAGGTTGTAGACGTTGGTCGACCAGTTCTGGATCGTGGTGTAGCGGATGTGCGCGCCAGGCTTGGCGATCAGCTCCACCACGGCCGAGTGCAGCGAATCCGACGAATAGATCGGGGCCGTGCAGCCCTCGATGTAGTGGACCTTGGAGCCCTCGTCGGCGATGATCAGCGTCCGCTCAAACTGACCCATGTTCTCGGCGTTG
>CAYSYM010000045.1:0-31317 GCA_964435115.1 uncultured Chloroflexota bacterium
CGTGCTGGGCGTCCTGGACGCCGGCCCCGCGCTGTGGAACGCGCTCCGCGGCGCGGCGCGGGCCGCGCGCGGCGGTGCTCCGCTCAGCTCGGCGCAGCTTCTGGCACCCATCCCCCGCCCGCGGCGGAACGTCCTGTGCGTTGGGTGGAACTACTCAGAGCACTTCGCCGAGGGCCAGGGCTCGCGCGGGCCGCGGGACGACATCCAGGAGCTGCCCGAATGGCCGGCCCTGTTCACCAAGAGCCCCAGCACCGTGGTCGGCCCAGGCGCGGCCATCTGGCACCCCGCGCCGCACTCGGACCAGCTCGACTGGGAAGTGGAGCTGGCGGTGGTGATCGGCCGGCCCGGGCGTGACATCCCCGAGGAGCGGGCGTTCGAGCACGTCTTCGGCTACACGGTTGCCAATGACGTCTCCGTGCGCGATATCCAGCGCCGCCATGGCGGCCAGTGGTTCAAGGGGAAGAGCTTCGACACCCACTGCCCCATGGGCCCGTGGATCGTGACCGCCGACGAGGTCCCCAATCCGCATGCGCTGCGAGTCACCTGTCGGGTCAACGGGGTGGCCAAGCAGGACTCCAGCACGCGCTTCATGGTCTTCCGCATCCCGCGTCTGCTGCGCGACTGCTCGGTGGGCATGGAGCTGCTGCCGGGGGACGTCATCCTGACCGGGACGCCGGAGGGCACCGGCTTCGCGCGCAAGCCGCCGGAGTTCTTGCGCGTCGGCGACGTGCTGGAGACCGAGGTGGAGCAGATCGGCGTGCTCCGCAATCCCGTGGTCGCGTACGACGCTGGCGCCCCCACCGGCCCGGCCGCAGCGGCTGCCTCGCTCCCTTGACGGCTCTGTCCCATCACCCCTGGTGCGCCGGCGGGCCGAGTGCGTCAACGCCGGCCGCGGCGGGTTGTCTGGCAGGCCGTCAGCGGCCCGGGATCGCCTCCCAACAGGGCGGGCCTCGCTCTGCACGGCGTGCAGAGCCCGCCGCGCGTGGCGCCTGGCTGGCGCCGTTTAGCACACTGCTACGCCCCCGTTAGCCCCCCGTTAACAGTCCGTCGCCATAGTGAAACGGAGGGTAGGGGGCGCCCCGCCGGCCAGACGTCCAGGAGGTTAGATCCAGCATGCAGTCTTTACGGTTCAAGACACTGATCGTGGCGGGCGCGGCAGCGCTCGTCCTCGGCGGCGCCGCGCTCGGGGTGGCGAGCGCGCAGCAAACGCCCACGCCAACCCCCGGCACTCAGGGCCAGACGACGCCCCAGCAGACCCGCTTCCAGCAGTTCATCCAGTCCCTGGCCCAGAAGCTGGGCCTGCCAGCCGACCGGGTAGAGCAGGCGTACAACGAAGCGCGCCAGGAGGTCGCGCCGTTCAAGGGTGGGCGCGAAGGCTGGATGGGACTTGGGGAGCACGGCTTTGGCGGCGAGCTGAGCGTCGCTGCCCAGGCGCTCAACATCACGCCACAGCAGCTTCGCCAGGAGCTGGCCGGCAAGTCACTCGCCGACGTCGCCAGGGCTCGCAACGTCGATCCCAACGTAGTCGCCAACGCGCTCAAGGCAGACGTCAACAGCCGGATCGACCAGGCCGTGAGCAACGGCCGGCTGGCCGCCGACCGGGCGGCGACGCTGAAGCAGCAGGCGAGCCAGCAGATCGACCAGCTCATGACGCGCCAGATCCCGGCCGCGGGCGCGGGTAGCGGCTGCCACGACCAGGCGCCGGGCACCAGCTCTAGCTCCAGCTCCTCGACCCGCTTCTCACCGGGCACCAGGCCCGCCGCCACAACTCGCTCCTGAAGGCGAGCGCCTGCGGCCGGGCGTGCGCCCGGCCGCAGGCCGGCAGGCGCGGCTGCGACGCCCGCCCAGCCAGCACGCACCTCCGCGCGGCCTCGCCCAGCCGAGCCCCGTTCCGCGCCGCCACCTACCCGGGCAGCGTGGAACGGCACTTGCGTTAGGACTCCCACGAGGTCCAACGATGGAACGGGTTCCCCCGGGCCAGGCCACGTCGCTGGAGGAGGCCCGCAAGGCGATCTTCCACCTCTTCGAGGCGGGGCGCCTAGACGAAGACGCCGCGACCGCCGCCCTGCTCGCCCTCGACCTGGGCCTGCGCCGCGCCGCGCCCCCAGCCAACCCAGCTCGGTCGCGTTCGAGCAGCGACAGCTCCCCTCGCTGGCCGCGTCAGTAGGCTCGCTTGACACCGCGGCCCGGCCAGGTTCGACGCCAGGACCGGGCCGCGCGGGGACTCCTAGAATCCCCACGCGCCCACACGCCGTGGACGCCCACTCCCGCCCGAGACGCAGGTGGCCGCCATGGCACTCGACTCTCCCGTGCAGCTCCCCCTGGACGCCGCTCAGATCCAGGCGATCATCCCCCACCGCTACCCCATGCTGCTCGTCGACCGGATCGTCGAGCTCGAGCCAGGCCGGCGGATCGTCGGCCTCAAGAACGTCAGCATGGGCGATGCATTCTTCCAGGGCCACTTCCCCGACTACCCGGTGATGCCCGGCGTCCTCGTCGTCGAAGCCCTGGCGCAGACCGGCGCCGTGCTCGCCCTGATCGACCCGGACACCAGGGGGCGCATCCCGTTCTTCGGCGGCATCGACAACTGCCGCTTCCGCCAGCAGGTCCGGCCCGGCGACGTGCTGCGTCTGGAGATGGAGATCACCGCCCGGCGCGGCCCCGTGGGGAAGGGCCATGCGCGCGCGCTCGTGGGCGACCTGCTCGCCTGCGAGGCCGACCTGACGTTCGCCCTCGGCCCCGGCCCCACCGCCCCGGACGCGCGATCTCGGTGAGGGCCCTCCGGCTCGCGGGCTCACTCCCGGGAGGGCAGCAGCGTGGGGCTGAGACGGCCCTCGCCGCGGCGCCCCCACCTCCTGGTCCCGGGTCTCCCCACCCGCGGTCGCTCGCCCGGCTGCTGCTCCTGCGCCTGGCAGCGCGCCTGGGACGAGTCGAGCCGGCGCGGCCGCCCGCACCGGAGGACCTGCGCGTCCTCCTTCTCCGGCCCGACCACCTCGGTGACGTCCTGCTCACCTCGCCAGCCGTGGCGCTCCTCGAGGCGGCCCTCCCCCGGGCGCACCTGACCTACCTCGTCGGGCCGTGGAGCGCCGACCTGGCTCGCCACGGGCCGCTGGCGCGGTGCATCGAGAGCCTGCCCTTCCCCGGCTTCACCCGCCGGCGCAGCCGGAACCCGCTCGCGCCCTACCTGCTCCTGTGGCGCGAGGCTGCCCGGCTGCGCGCCGGGGGCTACCACGCGGCCGTGGTGTTCCGCCCAGACCACTGGTGGGGCGCACTCCTCGCCCTCGTGGCAGGGGTTCCCCTCCGCCTCGGGTTCGACCTGCCGGAGACGCACCCGCTGCTCACGCACCGCCTGCCCCGCGCCACCGACCGGCACGCGGCGGAGCAAGCGCTCGCCCTCGCCCGCCAGACCGTGGCGGTCCTCGGCGTGGCTGCCCCCACGACCGCACCCGCCCGGCCCCTCGTCTTCTCCATCCGCGCAGAGGAAGACGCTGCCGCTGCGCGACTGCTCGCCGGGCATCACCTCGGGCAGCGGCCGGTGGCCGCGCTGCACCCCAGCGCGGGCGTCCGGCTGAAGAGCTGGCCGCTCGAGCGGTGGGCCGCGCTCGCCAATGCTCTCGCCGCGGAAGGGTTCACCGTGCTCCTCTCTGGCGGCCCCGGCGACGCGACGCTCCTCGACCGGGTCGGCGAGTCCATGGCGGCACCGCCCGCAGCGGTCGTCCAGGGCCAGCCCATCGGCGTGGTCGCGGCCGTCTTCCGGCGCTGCAGCGTGGTCGTCGGCCCCGATAACGGCCCGCTCCACCTCGCCGCCGCGGTTGGGACGTCCACCGTGCGCCTGTACGGTCCGGCCTCGGCCGCCCTGTTCGGCCCCTGGCCGCCGGGTCCGACCCAGCGTGCGCTCGTGACGGGCCTCCTCCCGTGCGTTCCCTGCGGCGATCTGGTGCAGCCGCCGTGCGGCGCCCGGCACGTGCCGCCCTGTATGCTCGCCCACAGCGTGGAGGACGTCGTGTCCGCCGTACACAGCGTCTCACGCCCACCCGCGTAGCGCGCGCCGCCTCGAATCCCCCGGAGCGGCCGGGTCGGCGCTCCTAGAATGGGGAGCGATGCTCCCGTTGGGAGGCGCCAGGCGCTTCGCGCTCAGCTGTCCAGGTGCGGGTGCGCCTGTGAGCCCCGCCCACGCCGCGGCCGGCCGCGGGGCTGGCCAGGCGCTACGGCCAAGGCTCCGCCGCATCCTGGTCGTCAAGCTCGCCAGCCTGGGCGATCTGCTCACCGCAACCCCCGCCCTCCGCGCGCTACGGACGGCCCACCCCACGGCCCACGTGTCCGTGCTGGCCACGCCGGCGAGCGCGCGGCTGCTGCGCGGGTTGGACAGCGTGGACGCGGTGATCTCCTTCGACAAGTTCGCCTTCGACCGGCCGCTTGACGCCGCGCGCGGCCTGCCGGTCGCCGCACGGTTCGCCCGCCAGCTTCGTGGCGGTGGCTGGGATGCGCTGGTCCTCCTCCACCACCTCACCACCCCGTTCGGCGTGGCCAAGTACGCGGCGCTCACGCTTGCCAGCGGCGCGCCCCGTCGCGTGGGTCTCGACAACGGCCGTGGCCGCGCCTTCCTCACCCACCGCGCGGTGGATCGCGGGTTCGGCTGGCAGCACGAAGCGGACTACTGGCTGGACGTCGTCGCGCTCCTCGGCGCCATCCGGCCCGCGAGGCCGCGGCTGGAGGTGGCGATTGCGCCTGAGGACGAGGCGTGGGCGGAACGCCTCTGGCGCAAGCTGGCGCCTGGCGAGGCGGTGGTGCTGATGCCTGGCTCGGGCGCGTACAGCCTGGCCCGCCGCTGGGCGCTCGAGCGGTTCGCCGCCGTCGGCGTCGCCCTGCGCCAGCGGTACGGGCTGACGCCCCTCGTCCTGAGTGGACTCGCGCCCGACGAACAGGCGCTGGCGCGCGCGGTGTGGGACCACATCGGCGCCGCAGCCCGCGTCGTCCCGCCCGCGCCCAGCCCGCAAGCGCTCGCCGCCTTGCTGCGCCGCGCGCGCCTGCTGGTGGCGAACGACAGCGGCCCCGTCCACCTCGCGGCTGCGGTCGGCACGCCGGTCGTCGCCATCTTCGGCCCGAGTAACCACCGCGCCTGGGGCCCGTACCCGACCGACGATCCCCGCCACCAGGTCGCGCGCGAGCCGCTCGCCTGCGCCCCGTGCATTCATCGCGGCCACGCCTTCGGCACGCCACAGGGGTGCGCCGCGCGCACCTGCCTGGCCATCCTGCGTCCCTCCACAGTCGTCACGGCCGCCGAGCGAGCGCTCGCGGCGAGTAGCATGACCGGCCAGGCCCGCGAGGGAGCGATCGCGTGAGCGTCCGTCACCCACCACCGCCCCCCACCGAGGATCTCGGGGAAGAGCAGGCGCCCCTGCGCTGCGCCCGCCACCCGAACACCGAGACGCTGCTGCGGTGCGGGCGGTGCGGCACGCCCATCTGCGCGAAGTGCCAGGTTCCCACGCCGGTCGGCGTGCGCTGCCGGAGCTGCGCGCAGGTGAAGCGTTTCGCCCTGGTGGCCCGGCCATCGGAGCTGCTGCGCGCCGCGGCGCTCGGGCTCGCGGTCGCCGTAGTCGGGAGCATCGTCCTGGGGATGGTGCCGTTCCTCGGCTTCTTCGGCCTTGCGTTCGTCGGCTTCGCGGTCGGCGAGGCGGTCTCGGTATCCGCCAGGCGAAAGCAGGGCCGCGAGCTGGGCATCCTCGCGGTGGCATGTCTCGTCGTCGGGTACGCGCTCGGCCCGTTCGTCGGGGCGCTGCTCGGCGGGCGCGCGGTCCCGCTCGAGCTCGTCGCGCCGCTCACGCTCGCGCTGCTGCTCAACCCCGCCACCCTCCTGGGGCTGCTCCTGGGCGGACTGTTGGCCTGGATGAGGGCCAGGTGAGCCCGGTGGCTGCCCGTCGCTCCGCCCTCACCGCTCTCGCAGGCGGCGGCCGGGGCTGCTTCGCGCAGGTGGCTCCAGGTGCCTGATCCCCGCGCTCCCAGCAGCACGGAGGCCCACGCACTGGGCCCGGCGGCGGCCGTGCCCCGCCTCGCCGGACACCGCGTGCTCGTGGTAGGCGACCTTGTGCTGGACGAGTACCTGACCGGACGCCCGTCGCGGGTGTCGCGGGAGGCGCCGGTGCTGGTGCTGGACGAGATCGACCGCGAGTACCGGGCGGGCTCCGCCGGCAGCCCGGCCGCGAACGTGGTCGCGCTTGGCTCGCGCGCCACCATCGTCGGCGTGGTCGGTCCCGACCACGCCGGTGAGCGGCTCGTCGCCAGCCTCGGCCGCCTCGGGATCGCCTGCGACGGCCTGGTGCACTTTGACGGCCGGGCGACGGCGACCAAGACCCGCATCCTCGCCGAGGGCTTCACCGGCGGCCTGTACGGCCGCCAGCAGGTGCTACGGGTCGACCGCGTGCCGCCGCTGCCGGCGGACGCGGCGGCACGCTGCGCTGCCCGCGTGGCCGAGCTGGCGCCTCAGCATGATGTCGTCCTCATCTCCGACTACCGTGGCGGCGTCGTCTCGGACGCCGCCATCGCTGCCTCGCGCGCGTCCGGCCGTCCGATCGCGGTCGATTCCCAGGGCGACCTGCGGCGCTTCGGCGGCGTCGACCTCGTCAAGGTGAACCAGGCCGAGGCGCAGGCAGCCGTGGGCTCGGGCGACGTGCTGGAACGGGGCCTCGAGCTGCGGCGCGAGCTCGACGTGCGCACGCTCGTCGTCACCCTGGGCGCAGAGGGGCTGCTGCTGTTCTCCGAGGAAGGGCGGGCCCACCTACCAGCGGTCCAGGTGACGGAGGTGTTCGATGTCACCGGCGCTGGCGATACGGTGATCGCGGTGCTCGCGCTCGGACTGGTCAGCGGCCTGCCGCTGCTGACGGCCGGGCAGCTCGCCAACGCCGCGGCGAGCGTCGTCGTGCGCCAACTCGGCGTGGCAACGGTGAAACCGGAGCAGCTCGAAGCGGTCGCCAGCGCGGCCTGAGCGCTCCGCCGAGATACGTCAGGCGGAGCGGTTCTGCCGCCCGACCTCGAGGCGCCAGCACACCCTGCGCGCCTCCATGCACATCGCCTGCTCGTCGAGCGTCTCAGGCGGCGTGTTCTGCAGGCAGATCGCGTGGTAGAGCACTTCGCGCCCCTCGTGCTCCTCGCCGTGGCCGACCCAGCGCTCCCGGTAAAAGGGGCACGCCATCTTGAACCGATGCCACGTGGGGTTATCGGGGATGACGGTGGGGGCGTCGTGCCGCGCGCGTAGAATGGCGCACCTCCCTTCTGCCGGCCTTCCGAAGAACGCGGTGGTTCCGCGCATTGTACCCCGCACCCACTTCCGCGGCCGGCGGCGCGATCGATCGTATACTCGGTCCAGGGGTGGAGCGTATGAGCGTGGCGCAGAGGCTGGTGCACCGCCGGGTCTTCTTCGGGACGCTCGCCGCCGGCGCGGCCGCGCTCGCAGTGCGTGTGGCCCTGCTGCCGCGGCCGCTGAGCGAGGCTGAGATCGCACGGCTGGGCGAGGTGTCGGGCGCGGGTAGCACTCCCGCCCCACCGGGTGATGCCTCGCCGACGCTGATGGCCGACACCCGGCCCCCTGATGCCGAGGTCAACCTGGCCGGATCGATGGGCCGCCTCAACCCACTCGCGCAGAACCTCGAGCTGGTGCCTCAGGCCACCCGGTTCCGCCAGAGCTTCAAGATCAACACCGTCGAGCGCGAGCCGCAGAAGGGCCTGGTCGACCGCCAGGCGTGGTCGGTCGCCGTGGATGGCCTCGCGGACAACCCCTTCGAGCTCACGCCGGCACTCCTGGCCGATCTCCCGCGAGCGGTGCGTGTGGCCGACTTCCACTGCGTGGAGGGCTGGGGCGTGCGCGACGTGCGTTGGGAGGGCGTGCAGCTCGCCACGCTTCTCGCGCATGCGGGCGTGCGCCCGGACGCCGGCTTCGCCACCTTCCTGACCCTCGGCGGCGTCTACGCGGACTCGCTCACGCTGGAGCAGGCGAGACACCCCGACGTGCTGTTGGCGACGCACGTGAACGGCCAACCGCTCTCCGACCGACAGGGGTACCCCATCCGCCTCGTCGTGCCGTTCATGTATGGCTACAAGAGCGTCAAGTGGGTCGCCCGCGTCACGCTGGAGCCCAAGCGCCTCGTCGGCTTCTGGGAGCGCCGGGGCTGGCAGCTCGACCCGTACGTATGACGATGGACGCACCGGCGGCGGCACGCAGCCGCGCCTTCACGCGCCGCGCCGCCCACCAGGTCCACTGGCCGACGTGCGGCACGGAGCGGCACTGGTACCGACGACTGGCTGAGCACACGAGACAAGGCTGAGAACGGAGAGCTTGCTCTGCTGGAGACAGGAGGCTCGGGCGCTAAGCGCTTCGCGCTCGCTCTTGAGGGGGCTCAGCACGTGGGCCACAGTCTGGCACGATTTCGCGCACGTGGGGCCCAGGTACACAGCTACGTGGCGCGCTGGTCGCTGCCGATGCGCCTCATGCACTGGGGGCTGGCGGTCGCCTTCTTCGGCCTCCTCGCGTCAGGGCTGGCGCTGGGCAACCCCGACCTGCGGGGGATCCCATTCATGGGCTCCAAGCTGGTGCGCGAGCTGCACCTCACCTGGGCGGTGCTGCTCTTCGTCCTGCCGGCGGTCGCCGCAGCGTGGGACGGCTTCCGCGAGCTGCGCGCGCTGTGGGCCGAGGCTCGCCGGCCCGGCGGCGCGGCGGGTTGGCGGGGCGCCGTTGCGCCGGGCGACCGCCTGAACGTCGGCCAGCGGCTCAACCTGCTGGCCGTCGTGGGCCTGCTCGGTGGCCTCACCATCACCGGCGCCGTGATCGCGCCGGAGGGTGGTCGGCCGGTGCCTCAGGCCGTGCGTGAGGTCGTCTACGAGGTCCACGTGCTGCTCGCCTATGCCACCGTCCCGCTGGTGGCCGGCCACCTCTTGCTGGCGCTCGTCTACCCGCCCACCCGCTACCTCCTCCGCGGCATCATCCTCGGCTCGGTCCGAGCCGATCGGACCGGTCAGCCCAGCACACGCTGGACGGCATCCCCGTCGACGCCGCGACCTGAGTCGCCGGACGCCTGCCACTACCCAGAGCCACGGACGGGCCGGGGCGCGTAGCCAGCAGCGCCTCGTGGCGACCTGCTGCCACGCATCGGACAGGGCGTCGGACAGCTCATGGCGGCGTAAGCCGGCGTCCCTCGGCCAGACGGACCACCGCCGGGACCCGCCCTGCCTATCCTTGCGCGCCCAGCGGACTACGGATCAAGATGGGGCCCGATACACCTCACGGCGGTGGCCGATCTTCACGACCTCGACGACCAGCTCGACATCCGTGGCGGTGTAGAGAATGCGGTAGCTGCCCTGCCGCAGTCGGTAGCGCTCCTGTGCGGAGAGCTTCTCGGATCCGGGTGGACGGGGGTCGTCGCGCAGGCTCTCGATGCGCGCCAGGATCCGCTGCACATCGGCTCGGGGAATGCCGCGCAGATCCTTCGCGACGGAGGCCTTGAACCGCAGCTCATAGCGCGCCATCGGCCTTGAGCTGCGCCAGGAGCTCCTCGTAGCTCAGGGGCTTCTCGCCAGCGCGCTCGGCGAAGACGGCGAGGTCTTCCTCGTCCTCGCGCAGGACAGCCCGGACTGCCTCGTTGACGATATCGGACATGCTGCGACGAGAAGAGGCGGCTTTGAGCCGGAGCGCCTGGTGCAGCTTAGGCTCGAGGTACAGGGTCGAGCGAATGGCGGTCGAGCTCATGGGTCCCTCCGGAACGTCGTGATGCGTAGACATCATAGCGCCAGGAGCGCGACCTGGGCGGGTGTGGTCTTGCCCCGGGCGGGCGGCTGCAACGCGCGTTCAGTTGCGCCCCGGAGTGGGTTTCAGCGGTGGACACGATCCACTGTGACCCGGGAGGCGCGCCGGTGCGCGGACAGCGATGGCGGAGCGTGCGCGGCGCCCGGGCGCCGCGCCTTACGCCCCGGCTGGCGAGCCGACGCTCCGGACCGGGGCCTCCTGCGTCTGGGCGTGGAGCACCATGCGGAGCTTGAGGATCGCGTAAATGGCGCGGTTGGCCGGGACCGGGACGCGGCACTGCGCCGCCAGACGGACGAGCGCGCCGCTCAGCGCCTCCAGCTCCGTCTTCCCGCCTCTTTCGAAGTCGCGCGCCATGGAGGCCTTCGTTGTCGGCGCCAGGCCGTCCGCGGCGGCGCGGGCGGCCCGGCTCGCCGCGTCGACGTCGTAGCCGCACGCCTTGGCCACCGCCGCGACCTCGGCGAACACCTCGTCCATGAGCGACACAGTCTCGGGCAGCGCTCGAATCGGCCCGACGCTGGACTGGCAGACGGAGGTCATCGCCGCGAGCGGGATGAGGAAGCACGCCTTCTCCCACAGCGCCCGCCGCCCATCAGGCGCCACCCGGACGTTCACACCCGCCGCGTTGAACCTCTCGGCCAGCCGCTCCAGGCGCGCTGTCGGCGGGCCGTCCAGCTCGGAGAGCGTCATGGTATGGGACGGGCTCAGGTGGGCGACCACGCCCGGCTCGGCGATTGTCGACTCGAGTGACGTAGTGCCGATCAGCACGGGCGCGCGGCCCACGATCGCCGCCACCTGGTCAGGTGCTTCCACGCCGTTCTGGACAGTGAGCAGCATGGAACCCGGGCCGAGCACCGGGAGCGCGGCGCGGGTGGCCGCCTCCAGATCGTAGGTCTTGACCGCCAGCAGCACAAGGTCAGCCTGGCCCAGCTCCGACGGGTCGGCGCTGGCCGGCGCCCGAACCGTGAACTCGTCGAACTGTGCGCTCTCCACCCGCAGGCCGTGCTCCTTGATGGCCGCCAGGTGGGCGCCCCGCGCCACCAGCCCTACTTCATGGCCCGCGCGCGCAAGCAACCCGCCGTAGAACCCGCCAATGGCACCTGCTCCGATCACGACGACACGCATGGTGAGCCAGTATAGGCCGCGGGCCGTCTCCGGCCGGCGGGGGCTCCGGCTACCATGAGCCCGGTCCAGAGAGGAGATCCACGCCCCCGATGCAGGTCCATCCAAGTGCCAGCTACTCCCTGACGATTCGCACTGAGACTGCCAACCAGCCCGGCATGCTCGGGCGGGTGACCACCGCCATTGGCGAGGAGGGCGGTGACATCGGCGCCATCGACATGGTCAGCGCGGGCGGCGGGCGGATGGTGCGCGACCTGACGGTCGCAGCGCGCGACGAGGCGCACGGCCAGGCGATCGTCGAGCGCCTGAGGCGCATCGCCGGAGTGCGCGTGATGCACGTGTCCGATCGCACGTTCCTCCTGCACCTGGGCGGCAAGATTGAGGTCGTTGGCCGCGTGCCCGTCAAGACGCGCGACGACCTGAGCATGGTCTACACACCTGGCGTCGCGCGCGTGTGCACGGCGATCGCCGAGGACCCGACCAAGCAGTGGGCGCTCACGATCAAGCGCCACACCATCGCCGTCGTGACGGATGGCTCGGCGGTCCTCGGGCTCGGCAACGTCGGACCCGCGGCCGCCCAGCCGGTCATGGAAGGCAAGTGCATGATCTTCAAGGAGTTCGCCAACGTGGACGCCTTCCCGCTCTGCCTCGCCACCCAGGACCCGGACGAGATCGTCCGCGTGGTCCAGGCGATCGCGCCGGTGTTCGGCGGCATCAACCTCGAAGACATCGCGGCGCCGAAGTGCTTCCACGTCGAGGAGCGGCTGCGGCAGACGCTGGGGATCCCCGTGATGCACGACGACCAGCACGGCACCGCGGTCGTCGTGCTGGCCGCGCTCACGAACGCGCTGAAGGTGGTCGGGAAGCGGATGGAGAACGCCAGGATCGTGATCAGCGGCGTGGGCGCCGCCGGTGTGGCGACGGCGCGCATCCTGACGGTGGCGGGCGCCCGCCACCTCGTCGCCTGCGACCGGGCCGGGGCGCTCTACCAGGGCCGCGCGGAGCACATGAACCCGTACAAGGAGATGCTCGCGGCAGCGACCAATCCGGACGGCGAGCGTGGCTCGCTGCACGACGTGCTCAGGGGAGCCGACGTGTTCGTGGGGGTCTCGAGCCCGGGCGTCATCTCCGCCGAGGACGTCAGGACGATGGCGGAGGACCCGATCGTCTTCGCCCTGGCCAACCCGATCCCCGAGGTCCAGCCGGAGGCGCTGGCAGGCATCGCGCGGGTCGTCGCCACCGGCCGGAGCGACTACCCCAACCAGATCAACAACTCGCTCGCGTTCCCAGGCATCTTCCGCGGCGCGCTCGACGTCCAGGCCAGGGACATCAACGAGCCGATGAAGGTCGCGGCGGCCGAGGCGATCGCGCGCCTCGTCTCGGACGACGAGCGGCACGAGGAGTACATCATCCCGAGCATGTTCGACCGCCGGGTGATGGAGGCGGTGGCGCAGGCCACGCGCGAAGCGGCCTGGGCCAGCGGCGTCGCGCGCAAGCCGAAGCCCGGCGAGTGAGGCGGCTACACAGGGCTCGAGGTCAGGCTGGCGATCGTCTGGCGGAGCGCGGGCACCGCATCCTCCGGCTCCTCGGGAGGAACGGGGACTTCGCGCGCCACGTCGCGATGCCGGCGCAGCCAGGCATCCAGGATGAGTATGTCGTCCAGCTCGTCGCGGGCCACCGGGCGCTCCACCGTCTCGCGGTAGACCGCGCGGAGCAAGCCGCGGAGTGCCTGGGTGCTGGCGGGGACCGGCAGCGAGCACTCCTCCGCGAGCCGGCCGGCGCGCACCAGGAACAGGCGGGCGGTCCGCGGCGCCGCGGCGCGGGTGATCACCACGAGGTGGCGCTCGGCGAACGCCTGCAAGCGCTGCTGAGCGCCGACGAGGAGCTCCAGGTCCCTGATGCGGTCCCGCAGCACGGCCGCCTCTTCGAAGCGCAGCGCGTCAGCGAGCTGGTCGCGACGCTCCGCCAGCCGCTCGAGGAGGGTGCGATCCTCGCCGTGCAGGATCCGTTCGGCCTCGCGCACGGCCGCCCGGTAGGCTTCGGGCCTGGCAGCCTCGGTGCAGGGGCCCAGGCAGCGGCGCATCTCCAGCAGTGGGCAGGCAGACCCGCCGGCGCGGCGCGGATCGCCGCACTGCCGGAGGCCAAGCTGTTCGTTGAGGAAGTCCACCACGCTGGCCACGACGCTGGCGCGGCGGAACGGGCCAAAGTACAGGGCACCGTCGGCGGGGCGCTCGCGGGTGGCAACCAGGCGCGGGAAGGGCTCCCGCAGGTCGAGCTTGACGAAGGGGTAGTCGCGATAGTCGCGCAGGAGCCGGTTGGCGTCGGGCAGGTAGCGCTTCACCAGCCTGGACTCGAGGAAGAGCGCCTCCAGCTCCGAGCCGGTCTCGATCGCTTCGACGTCGGCGACGAACGGCAGCCGCTTCCGCAACGCGGGCTGGGCTGCGCTGCACACTGTGCCCGACGGCCGGAGGTGCTGTCGCACGCGCTGGCGCACGTTGACGCTCTTGCCCACGTAGACCACGTGCCCCTGCGCGTCCTTCAGGAGGTAGACCCCGGGACCAGCGGGCAGGCTGGCGACCTGGGCCTCGTCCACCCGGCCCTTGCGGCGATGGCCGCCAACGGACCGCTGCTGGAGCTGGAGGAGCTGGCCCAGCCGGTCGATCCCCTGCTCGCGCGCGGCCTGGAGGAGGTGCCCGAGGAGCGAGACCGTGGCCTCCGCGTCCGGGCGAGCCCGGTGGCGCTGCACGTAGCTGAGCCCGAGGTGGGCACACAGACTGTCGAGCTTGTAGCTCGGCAAGCCGGGCGCGAGCCGGCGGGCTAGGCGGAGCGTGCACAAGCGCTCGCACTCCCAGGAAATGGCGGCCCGCTGGAACGCCTGGGCGAGGAAGCCGTGGTCGAAGCTGGCGTTGTGGGCGACCAGCACCGCGCCGGCAGTGAAGCGGCGCAGCTCGGGCAGCACTTGCTCGACGGTGGGACGGCCGCGGACCGTTGCCGCGCTGATGCCGGTGAGCCGCGTGATGAATGGCGGGATGGCAACACGTGGATCGACCAGCGTCTCGAGGCAATCCTCCACGATGCCCGCGCGTACCCGGATGGCGGCGAGCTCGATGACGCGGTCGTAGCGGGCGCTGGCCCCGGTCGTCTCGAGGTCAACGACGACGAAGGTCTGCTCGTGCAGCGGGGTGTGGGTCTGCATGCCCCTGGGCAGAGAGACGCCGCCTCCGGCGTTCTGTCAAGTCGGGCGGTGATCGTAGGTGGGCGCCGGGAACGGGCTCAACCGAGCTCCGGCCACGGACCGGACCGCCCGCCCCGCCCGTGACGCGCCTGTAACGGCTCCTCCACCCGTTTGGCCGCGAACGGGAAGCTGCCGAAGGCATCGCAGCGGCCGCCCGCCGCACAGCCCGCTTGCTGTGGGACCGCGAGAGGCTCCTGCCGGCCCCGAGTGTGGTCTGGGCCGTCGGCCGGGCGCTGCCCTCGGTCAGCGCCCGGCGCTCGGGGCGGAGCCGCCGCCCACGGCGAAGCCCGTGTAGGCGTAGGCTCGGTCGCTCGCATCCATGGCGCGTATCAACTCGGGGCCCGAGATCACGCGGTCCCAGCCGGGCCCCTCGCGCTCGAGCGGGCCGCCGATCGAGTCGTTGTAGAGGAAGCTCTCGCCCATGAGGCCCGTGACGACGATGTAGTGGTCGCCGTAGTACGGCGAGGCCGCACGGCGCGGCAGCGCCCGGTAGCGGACCTGCAGGATGACCGGCTCGCCCTGCCTGACACGCTGGCGCACCTCCAGGAGGGTCCAGCGGCGCAGCGTCACGCCATCGCCCGCGTACAGGCCGTTGATGCGCAGCCCGTAGCTCTCCGCCACGCGGGCAAGCGCCCACACGTACGACCCGGCGTCGTCATTGGCGGGGCTCATGTCCTGCGCCAGCAGCACCTGGCGGCGCAGGACTCCAGACGGCACGTTCAGCCCGAACGCCTCCAGCAGCATGCCCAGCGTGGCCGGGCCGCAGTTCGCGCCCTCGTACGGCGAGCCGTCGAGCTGCGAGCGGTACGGCACCCGGAGCCGCACGTCGGCAGCCAGGACGGACGGGTAGGCCCACGGCAGCAGGTCTGGAGGCGGGGCAGGCGTTCGCCGCACGTCCGCCGCCTCCACCCAGCCCTGGCCCGGCGGGACGGCGCGGCCGTCGCCCGGCAGGCGCACGCGGATGCGCCCGTCCCAGATTGGGTCAGGGCCGACGACCTCCACGGCCGTCTCTGCCGGCAACGCGGTGGAAGCGCCCGCCGAGCCGCTCGCAGCGGCCCACAGCGGAGCAGGCCGCGCGGTGGCGAGCCACAGAGGCGGCGTGCCGACCGGCCCGATGTCGTCCGTGCGCACCCAGCCGGGACCGGCCTGCCGGGCCACCCCGTCGCCCTCGAGGTACACCCGTGTCCAGTCCGCGCGGCTCTCGAGCAGCTTGAGCGTGGTCCACTGGGGCAGCACGCTGAAGACGGGCGCCCGGTCGTCCGGCGCCGCGCGGAGGGCCGTCTCGCGGTGGTTCCGCAGCCAGCGCGCCGCGAGGTCGGCGCGCAGCGCCGCTGCCAGCGGGTGCTCGGTGGCCGGCGGTGGCGCCGAGCTGGCGAGGGGCGCGGTGGCGGGTTCCGGCTGGGTGGCCGGCGCGGGCGTCCCTGCCGCGTTCGCCCCGGGCGCCGGGAGCTGGGCCACCAAAGCTGCAGGCTGGGCGGCGAGGCTCGGCGATGGCCCGCGGTCGGCAGCCCGGCCGGGAAGCATCCACAGCGCCAGAGCTGCGGCCAGCACGACTACCAGGCCGGAGAGCAGCGTGCGAGAGGCGTGGCGATCCACCGGCCCAGTATCTCCCACCCCGGGCCACGATGGAAGCGAGGCCGTCCGTCCGAAACCGGCCGCCTGGTCCGTCGCGCCGTGCCGTCGCGCGCAATCCTTGGCACGACGGCCGGCCACAGGCGACCCTATACCCCGTGGACCGGCGTCCGAAGCCCGTGCAGCCGGCCGGTGGCCGGCGGTACGTTGTGGTGTGTCGTGGGCCCCACTGCCGCGAGCGGGGGTCGCTACCCCTGCGCCGGCGGCTCGTGGGCCTCCTGCGCGGCTGGGAGGACGTGGGGTTGCTGGGCTACAACTGCTTCGGGCTGTGCGACGAGGGGCCCAACGTGGCCTTCTACCCGGAGGGCGCCTGGTATGGCGGCCTGCACCAGCCGGAAGACGCCGACCGGGTGGTGCGGCACGCGCTGGGTGCCGATCTCATGGACGCGGCCCCGCTGGCGGTGCCCGAAGTGGACCGCCAGGAGCACCTGCGCAACCTCGCCGAGCTGGTCGCCACGGAGGAGCGGGACCGCGCCCGGCGCGCCAGGCGCCGCTGGTGGTGGCCGTTCTGATCCCAGCCAGGGTGACACTCGCACACGCTGCGTCCCCCGGCAGGAGATCCCACCGAGCCCGCGGTCTGGCGCCTCTCGTCCGTAGCCGCTCCCGCTACCCGCCTGAGGCGGCCGGCAGGATCCACACCTCGGCGCCAGCCGGGGCGGGCGTCGCCAGGCCAGCACCGAGCCGGATGTTCTCGGCGCCGACCAACACGTCGACGTGCGGGCGCACCGCGTCGCGCTCGTCGAGCGTCGCGTAATACACGCCGGGGTTGGCAGCGAGACCTCGCTCCTGCTACGCGGCTCCCAAGAGCCCCGCGCCCAGGCCGATGATCGCCAAGATGGGCGTCAGGATGAGGAGCACCACGGCGATGGCGATCACGCCGACGACGATCGTGGCCACCGTGTTGCCGTTGTCCAGGTCGAGCGCCTGACGGAGACCGATGAATCCCGCCACCAGGGTCCAGATCGCGGCGACGAGGGCGATCAGTCCGCCCAGCACGGGGATGAAGCTGAGCACGTTGAGGACGCCGGGCGCGTAGGCGAAGCCCAGCGTGCGCAGCACCTCGCCGTACGTCGCCTGGCCCTTGAAGAACCGCGTGCCCACGAAGTAGGTCACGTACGACCAGACGGCCCACATGACCAGGCTCACGACGATGCCGCCGACGAGCGAGCCGATGAGGGCATAGGCCCGCCCGGTGGCAGCGGCGCCAATCGCGGACCCGATCCCGCCGGCCAGGGCCACAATCGCCACGACCGTTACGGCCTGGTTGGTGGCGTGGAGGTCGGCCTCCACCTCCTCGTAGAGACTCACTTCCAGGCGTGCCGCCCGGATCATCCGCTCCGTCAGACTCGACGATGCTGCCGCGTACGCCATGCGTTCACCTCTTTCGCCGAGGGCGCATCTCGGCACTGCCCCCGGCTGCGGGCTAGTTGACCAGCCCGCGCCTGATCGATCAAGACCTGAAGCTCGCTCATTCAGGAAAGCCGGCGCGGCGCCTGCTCAATGGTCCTGGCCGCGCGTTCGCTGGCTTCGTTGATCAGCGACTGCAGGCGGGCGATCTCTGCCGCGATCTCCTCGCGTGTCAGCGCTCCTCCTCCTTCCTCCTCCGGCTGGGTCTGCTTCGCCTGCAGCTCAGAGAGGAGCGCCTTGGCCTCTTCGATCCCCTTGGTGAGCTGCAGCGACTCGAGCTCGGCCTCCGCCCGCGTCCGCACGGCCGACAGCAGGCGCAGCGTGGCTTCCACGTGGCCGAGGCGCTCGGCCACGTCGGCGAGCATGGCGAGCACGGTGTCCAGGCTCGCGTCTCCATACAGGCTGAAGCCGATCAGCTTCTCGTGCTGCTCGAGGAATGTCTGCCGCTGCGCCTGGAGATTGGCCTCGCGGGCGGCCACGTCCGCCAGCAGCAGGCGCAGCCGCGCGATCGCCACGTCCAGCTTCTTGAGCGCCGGGCCGGCTCGTTCCGTCATCCCGCGTGACAGCCTCGATGCGGACGGCTCGTCCTCAGTATTGGGCGTTCCACGGTTGACATCAAGCGTGCTCTCGGTTGCGAAGAAGTGATGGCGTATACTGCCCGTGGGCGCCCGGCAGTGGCCCTTGTCAGCAATCCCCGCCCCCTGGTCTCCTAAGAAACCCCACGTGTCCCGTTCTCGCGTTGGCCAAGGCCGTGCGGGTGCCTCCGTGTGACGCTCCAATGGGGCCGCCGGTACCTGGCACGTTCGCGCCCCGCGCGAGGGATGCTGGACAGCACCGACGCGACGCAGACGTTCAATCCCGCGGGGACAGAGCACGCCACATCAGCGCCTGGAGGCGAGGGGAGGAAAGGTGAGTCTCACGAGCGTTGACCTACCGGCGAAGGAGGCGAACCTGGCGTTCGTCTTCCCCGGCCAGGGCTCACAGTACGTCGGGATGGGCAAGGCGCTGTACGAGGCGTCCGCTGCCGCGCGGCGGATCTTCCACCAGGCCGACGAGATCCTCGGCTTCAAGCTGTCGCAGCTCTGCTTCGAGGGCCCCGAGGATGAGCTGGAAGACACCATCAACGCGCAGCCGGCGGTCCTCACGGTCTCGATGGCGTGCCTCGCCGCCATCCGCGAGAAGTGGGAAGGGCTCGAGTTGCGGTCCCCGCGCTTCGTGGCCGGCCACAGCCTGGGCGAGTACACCGCCCTGGTGGCCGCCGGGGTGCTCGACTTCGCCGACGCGCTTCGCCTGGTCCGCGAGCGTGGGCGGCTGATGAAGGAGCAGGGCGACCACCGACCGGGCGGTATGGCCGCCGTGGTCGGCCTCGACCGCGAGACGCTGGACCAGGTGTGCGCCGAGGCCTCCACCGCGGACGCGGTGATCAACGTGGCGAACGCGAACTCCCCGGAGCAGTTCGTGATCTCCGGTGACCTGGCCGCCCTGGACCGGGCCGTGGTGCTGTGCCGGGAACGCGGGGCGCGGACCGTCGTCCCCCTGCGGATCAGCATCGCGTCCCACTCGCCGCTCATGCAGCAGGCCGCGGCGAAGCTGGCCGAGATCATCGACCGCTCATCCATGCGGGAGCCGCAGATCCCCATCGTGGCCAACATCGCCGGCCAGGTGCTGACGACCGCCGAGCAGATCCGCGGCGAGCTGGCCGTGCAGATGGTGGCCCCTGTCGAGTGGGTCGGGTCGGTGCGCCAGATGGTCGCCAGCGGTGTGGACACCTTCGTGGAGATTGGGCCCGGCCAGGTGCTCTCGCGCCTGATCAGCCGCATCAGCCGCGATGTGAGGGCGATCAGCCTGAGCGACACCGGCGTGCTCCGGCTCGGTCTGCCACACGGTGAGCCCCGCTGAGGTGGCCGGCGGCCGGCCTGGCGTTCCAGGATCACGCGGAGGCGAACGGTGCTGAAGGCGACGTGGGTGGGATGCGGCGCGTCGTCGTAACCGGGCTGGGAGCGGTGACGCCGCTCGGCCTCACCGCGGCCGACACGTGGGACGCCCTGGTAGCCGGCCGCTCTGGGATCGACACGGTCACGCTGTTCGACCCCACCGGGTTCGGCGTGCGCATCGGCGGCGAAGTCAAGGGCTTCAAGCCGGAAGAGCACATTCCGGCCAAGGAGCTGCGCCACATGGACCGCAGCTCCCAGTTCGCCGTGGTGGCCGCCGCGGAGGCGGTGGCGGACGCGACCCTCGACCTCGCGCCTGCGCGGGCCGCGCGCGTGGGCATGGTCATCGGGACGGCCGCCGGTGGCGTGGAGCGGCTGCTGGCCCAGCAGCAGGTGCTCCTGGAACGGGGCCCGGACCGGGTCTCGCCGATGTTCCTGCCGCACTTCCTGCCGGACACGGCGTCCGGGCTCATCGCGATCATGCTCGAGGCGGAGGGGCCGAACATGTCCGTCTCCACCGCGTGCGCCACGGGCACCCACGCGGTGGGCGAAGCGTTCGAGACGATCCGGCGCGACGACGCGGACGTCATGCTGGCGGGGGGGACCGAGGCGAGCATCCTGCCGGTGATCTTCGCCGGCTTCATCAACATGCGGGCGCTCTCCACGCGTAACGACGAGCCGCAGAAGGCGAGCCGCCCCTTCGACGCCCAGCGGGATGGGTTCGTGATCGGCGAAGGTGCCGCGGTACTTGTGCTCGAGGAGCTGGAGCACGCACGCCGGCGCGGCGCCCGCGTCTACTGCGAGGTGGTCGGCTACGCGAGCGGTAACGACGCCTTCCACCTGGTCCAGCCGAAGGACCGGGGCGCCGGCGCCGCCAAGGTGATGCGCGCGGCCCTGGACAAGGCCGCCCGCCACGTCGGCCTGCGGCCAGAGGAGGTCGGCTACATCAACGCCCACGGCACCTCCACCCCGTACAACGACCGCTTCGAGACCATGGCTATCAAAGACGTGTTCGGCGACCATGCCTATCGCCTGAGCGTCTCGTCCACGAAGAGCATGACCGGGCACATGTTCGGCGCGGCCGGCGCGGTCGAGGCGCTGGCCTGCGTCAAGGCGCTTCAGACCGGCTGTCTCCCGCCGACCATCAACTACGAGGTGCCGGACCAGGAGTGCGACCTGGACTACGTCCCCAACCGGGCCCGGCCGTGGGCGCCCACGGCCGCTATAAGCAACAGCTTCGGGCTCGGCGGCCATAATTCGACGGTGGTCTTCCGCCCGCTAGGCTGAGCACGTGAGCTCCCTTCCCGCCACCCCCAGCCACCCGCCAGCCCACGTGCCAAGCCGCCCGCGCCAGGGAGCGCGCCGCGCGTAAGGGTCGCCTGCCTGGACGCGTCCACGGCCAGTTGGAGGCTGAGGGGTACCCCTGCGGCGGCGCCGGGCAGGGGTGGCGAAGGACCAGGAATGCAAGAACAGAGGGCTCAGGACTTCCATGTACGGTAACCGCGTCGTCGTCACCGGCCTCGGGGCGATCACACCCATCGGCCTCTCGGCCGACGAGTACTGGCGACAGTTGACGGCTGGAGTGTCCGGTGTCGGCCCGATCACGGCCTTCGACGCCAGCGCGTTGCCGGTGCGGATCGCGGCTGAGGTGAAGGGCTTCGACCCAGCCAGCTACATGGACCGCAAGGCCGCCAGGCGGATGTCGCGCTTCGCGCAGTTCTCGGTGGCGGCCGCCGGCCAGGCCATCGCGGACGCCGGGCTCTCCATCGACGACGCCAATCGCTGGGACATTGGCGCGGTCATCGCCACCGGCGGCGGTGGCTTCCAGGAGGTGGCCGCCGAGACGGAAGCCTTCATCACGCGGGGCTGGGAGCGTGTGAGCCCGATGATGGTACCGATGATGATCCCGAACATGGCCTCGTGCCAGGTCTCCATCACCTATGGACTCAAGGGTCCCGTGGTCACGAACACAGCGGCCTGCGCCGCCGGGGTCTACGCCCTGTTCGAGGCGCTCCACTTCCTCCGCCGCGGCGACGCCCAGGTGATCCTGGCCGGCGGCACGGAATCGGCGATGCTGCCGCTCGCGTTCATCTCGCTGGCCCGGACAGGCGCCCTCTCCCGGCGCAATGACGAACCCGCGAAGGCGAGCCGGCCATTCGACCGGGACCGCGACGGGTTCGTGTTCGGCGAGGGCGCGGGTGTCCTGGTGCTCGAGACGCTCGACCATGCGCGCGGGCGGGGAGCGCGCATCCGGGCCGAGCTCGCTGGAGCCAGCATCACCGGGGATGCCTACCACGTCAGCGCGCCGGAGCCGAGCGGTGAGAGCCAGAGGCGCGCCATCGTCCGAGCCATCGCCGACGCGGAGCTGCGACCCGACGAGATCGACTACATCTGCGCCCACGGCACGGGCACGCCGCTCAACGACGCGGCCGAGACGCGGGCGATCAAGCAAGCCCTGGGCGACCACGCCTACACCATCCCGGTCAGCTCGGTGAAGTCGATGGTCGGCCACCAGCTCGGAGCCGCGGGCGCGATGAGCGCGCTCGCCTGCGTGCAGGCGCTCCAGAGCGGCTGCGTGCCGCCCACCATCAACCTCGACACGCCGGACCCGGAGTGCGACCTCGACTACGTGCCGTGGAAGGCACGCCAGGTGCCGGTCCGCACCGCGATGGCCAACGGCTTCGGCTTCGGCGGCCAGAACAGCGTGGCCGTGTTCAAGCGGTGGGAGGGGCGTTAGCCGCCAGCGTGGGCAGGCAGGAACGCCAGCACGTCGCCGGCCGCGAGGGGTGCCTCAAGACCGCCCTGGAGGTCGAGCACCCGCCCATTCAGGACCGCCTCGACGTGCTCCGGCAGCCGACCGGTGCCCGGCTCGAAGAGCAGCGCGCAGCGCGCGTCGGAGCGCACCAGCCGTTCGAGGAGCTGCCTCACGCGCTCCTCGGGCCGAAGCTCCACCGCCACGTGGACCCGCGTCCCGTGCCGCTCGCCCAGGTGAGCCAGCCGAGTGGCGAGGAAGCCGTGCAGCTCCAGGGTGACCTGGGAGGCGTCAGACGTCCCGCCCACCGTCGATCTCGAAGGCCGTCCCGGTCACCATCTCGGCGTCGGCCGAGGCCAGGTAGACCGCCGCCTTCGCGATGTCCTCGGGCCGGTTCAGCCGGCCCCACGGAATGCTGGCGATGAAGCGCCTGCGCCCCTCAGCTTCGTCCGCCGCGCCGATGAACTGCGGCAGCATCGGTGTATCGGTGGCGACCGGACAGATGGCGACCACGCGGATGCGGTGGGGCGCCAGCTCCACGGCCAGCGACTTGGTGAGGGTGATGACGGCGCCCTTGGTCGAGTTGTAGGCGGCGAGCCCCGGCCTGGGGCGGATACCGGCCGTGCTGGCCGTGTTGAGGATGACCCCGCCGCCTTGCGTCCGCATCTGGCGGGCGGCGGCCTGGCAGCCGTGGAACACCCCCTTCACGTTCACCGCGTAGAGGCGCTCCCACTGCTCCTCCGAGGTCTCCTCGAAGGGCGTGAAGGGCTGTGCCAGCCCCGCGTTGTTGTACATCACGTCCAGGCGGCCGAAGCGGTCGACCGCGAGCTTCACGGCCGCCTCGACGTCGGCGCGGCGCGCGACGTCGACGGCGATACTCTCCGCCTGAGCGCCGTTCAGGCTCGCCAGGTCAGCCGTCTCGACCGCCGCGTCGCCGCGCAGGTCTGCCGCCACCACACGTGCGCCCTCGCGCGCGAACTCCACCGCTGCCGCGCGGCCGATTCCGGACCCCGCGCCCGTGATGACCGCGACGAGCCCTTCCAGCCGCCCCATAGCGGCCCGATTGTACGCGCTCCGCGCGTACGCTTGAGCGGACCGAGCCATGGATGGGCGGTGCGCGGGCCGGCACCCCCGACCGCCCTACAGCGCTGCCAGGACCTGGTCCGCGTGCCCCTTCACCGTCACGCTGGGGAAGACGGCCGTGACGAGGCCGTCCTTGCCAATGACGAACGTCGTCCGGGCGATCCCCATGAACTCACGCCCCAGGAACTTCTTCCGCTGCCAGACGCCGTACTGTTCGGCCACCCGGTGGTCGGGATCCGACAGCAGGGGGAAGTTCAGGCCGTACCGGTGGCGGAACCTGTTGTGGGACCGCACCGAGTCGGCGCTGACGCCGAGGATCTCCGCGCCGCGCTCGTCGAAGCGAGCCCGCAGGTCGCGGAACGCGCGTGCCTCGCCGGTGCAGCCGGGCGTGTCGTCCTTGGGGTAGAAGTAGAGCACGACTGCCTGCCGGCCGCGGTAGTCGTCGAGCGAGATGTCGCGTCCCTCGGTCGAGGGGAGGGAAAAGGCCGGGGCGGGCTCGCCCACGCGGGGGAGAGAAGGTGTCTCGACTGACATGCCTCGCCTGGAGCCCTCCAGGAGACGGACTGCTCGGCCAACAGCATACCAGCGGAGCGACTTCGCCCCGGTCCTGGGTGGGGCAGGCAGTGAGGGCGGCGAGCGTGCTCCGCGCACCGGCAGGCACCCCCACCACCCGCGCGAGGTGGACCCGGGGCCAGCGCGTTGTCGCACCTCGGCGCCTGTGGTAGGGTCGCGGCCATGGCGACAGGTCGCGAGCTGCACGCGGCGCTGAAGGCGCGGGGAGTGCGCCTGACGCGGCAGCGCCAGCTCATCCTCGAGGCGCTCGCGTCGCTCCCCGGGCACATCTCCGCCGACCTCGTCTTCCAGCGCGTGGTCGAGCAGTTCCCCGACGTCAACATCTCGACCGTCTACCGCACGCTGGAGCTGCTCCAGGAGCTCGGGCTGGTCAGGCACACCCACTTTGACGACGGCGTGGCGCAGTACCACCTGGCGCACGAGCCCGCCCACCAGCACCTTGTCTGCCGGGCGTGCGGCGCCGAGCGCGAGCTGGACATGGCGCTGCTGGAACCCGTGGCGGCGCGGCTCAGGGCCGAGTACGGGTTCGAGCCCGACCTGGCGCACTTCGCCATCGTGGGCCTGTGTCGGGAGTGCCGCGGGCGGGGCGAGGAACGGAGTACACGCGAAGCCGCTGGCGCGTGAACGCCCCTGGCCGCCAGAGGGGAGACGAGGGCAGTCAGGCGACGCCAGCGGCCTGGCGCACGGAGAAGTACTTGGCCTCGGCGTGGTGGACGACGATCGCCGCCGTGCTGTGCTCGGGGTCGAGGTGCCCTGACAGGCTCACCCGCAGCCCGATCTGCTCTTCCGTGCGCAGAAGTGGCATCACCTTGTGCTGCTCCAGCACGTCCGGGCAGGCCGGGTAGCCCCAGCTATACCGCAGCCCCTGGTTCGGCGCCAGGCCGAGCGCGCGGCGGGCGGCGTTCTGAGCATACTCGGCCAGCGCTTCGGCCGTGCTGGACGCGAGGCCATTGACGTAGAGCATGCGGCTGTAGTCCCCGGCCTCCTGTAGCTCCTGCACATACTGGCCGGCGCGAGGCCCGGTGCTGACCGCCTGCAGCACCACGACGTCCCGTTCGCCGGCGCTGAGGGGTCGGAAGTAGTCAGCCAGGCAGAGCTGCTCGCCGTCCGGTTGGCGGGGGAACTCGAGCCGCGCCAGCTCGACGTCGTGGCGCCCGGGATCGAAGACGACGAGCTGGTCGCCTTCGGCGTTGCAGGGGAAGAAGCCACCGACGATGCGCGCCTCCAGCCAGCCGTCGACCAGGGCATCCTCCTGCAGTCGTCCCAGCTCCGGCTCGAACAGCTCGCGCACAATCCGCTCGTACTCCGCGCCCTTGGCGCGGTGGCCGCCCCAGTGGTGGCGGAAGAGCGTGTTCAGGTCGAGGTGCTGCCACACCGCGCGCAGGTCGGCCGCGATCTTCCGCGCGCCCCAGTACGGCGGCGCGGGTACTGGCAGGTCGCGGCGCGGCCCGCTGCCGCGCCTGGGGAGGACGCGGGCGACGGGCGCCTCGTCCTGCCTGTCGCGCTCCGCCTCGATCTCCGCGCGCACCCGCCGGATGAGCCCCTGCCGCTGGGCCGGCTCCCCGCTGAGCTGGTCCATCGTTCCGAGCCCCTCGAAGACGTCCTTGCAGTAGAAGACACCCGGCTCGTAGATCCTGCCATCGGGCAGGATCGCGCTGCGGCGCCCAAAGGCGCGGTTGATGGCCGCGCCGCCGATGAGCACTGGCAGGTGGATGCCGCGTGCGTCCAGCTCCTGCACGACCAGCGGCATCTGCCTGGACGTGCTCACCAGCAGCGCCGAGAGACCGATCGCGTCGGCCTTCTTGTCCAGCGCCGCCTCGATGATCGTATTCGCCGGCACCTGCTTGCCCAGGTCGTGGACCGTGTAGCCATTGTTGGCGAGGATAGTGATCAGCAGCGACTTCCCAATGTCGTGCACGTCGCCGTAGACCGTGGCGACGACGAGCGTGCCTTTGGTATAGCCCTCCTGTTTCTCCAGGTACTGTTCCAGGTGGCGTACGGCCCGCTTCATCACCTCGGCGCTCTGGAGGACGAACGGCAGGATCAGCTCGCCGGCGCCGAAGCGGTCGCCAACCTCCCTCATCGCAGGTAGCAGCACCTCGTTCAGCACGCCCACCGCGGCGCTGGAGACCGCCGCCCGGCTGGGCTGTCCGGCACCCTCCCCCGGTGCGAGCGGGGCTCCCAGGCGCTGGGCCACCGCCTGGTCCAGCAGCGCCTCGATCCCTTCCTTCTTGCGGTGGAGGATGCGCTGGTGGATCCGTTCGTCCACCGGCAGGCTGGCGTCCTCGTTCGCCGTGGCGTCCTTCTGCACGACTTCCACCCCCTCGAACGCGGCCAGGAACCGCGGGAGCGCATCCTCGCGCCGGTTGTAGATCAGGTCTTCGGCCAGCGCCCGCTGCTGGGCGTCAATCTCGGCGTACGGCGTCAGGTGGGCCGGGTTGACGATGGCCATGTCCAGCCCGGCCTGGACGCAGTGGTACAGGAACACCGAGTTGAGCACGCCGCGCGCCGCCGGCGAGATGCCAAAGGACACGTTCGACAGACCGAGGCTGGTGAGCACTCCCGGCAGCTCCGCTTTGACGCGACGGATGCCTTCGATCGTCTCCGCGGCATCGCCGCGCAGCTCCTCCTGGCCGGTAGTCAAGGGGAAGGTAAGGACGTCGAAGATCAGGCGGTCGGCGGGCAGGCCGTGCTCCAGGCAGGCGACCTGGTACACGCGCCGGGCAATCTCCACCTTCCGGGCGGCGGTGTGCGCCATCCCCTGCTCGTCGATCGTCATCGCCAGGAGCGCCGCCCCGTGCTCGCGGGCGAGCGCGACGAGCCGGTCGGTCTTGGCCCGGCCAGCTTCCAGGTTGGTGGAGTTGATGACGGCCAGGCCGGGGTAGGCCTCGAGCGCTGCCCGAACGACCTCGGGCTCAGTCGAATCGATCACCAGGGGCGCCTCGACCGACGAGCGCAGCCGTTTGACCACCTCGACCATCTGGCGGGCTTCGTCCGGGCGCTCGGTGAGCGCCACGCACACGTCCAGCAGGTGGGCGCCGCCGTCTACCTGCTCGCGCGCGACTGCCTGCAGCTCGTCGTACTGGTCGGCGAGCAGCAGCCGCTTCACCTTGCGGCTGCCCTGGGTGTTCACGCGCTCGCCGATGAGAGTGGGGGGAGGATCCTGCCGCAGGTCGACGGCGCGGATGCCGCTGGCCACGCGCTGCCGGCCGGCCACGCTGTCGCGCGGGGCGCGCACGCTGCCGCGCAGCGCGTGGACCACCTGGCGGAGGTGCTCGAAGGTCGTGCCGCAGCAGCCGCCCACCGCGTCCACCCCGAGCTCCTCGACGAACTCCTTGAGCGCCGCCGCCAGCTCCTGCGGCGCCAGCGGGTAGCACGCCTGTCCGCCGCCCAGGTTGAGCGGGATCCCCGCATTGGGGATGACGCTGACCGGCCGCCGGGTGTTCTGGACGAGGTAGCGCACCGGCTCGCGCATGTAGTCGGGGCCGGTAGAGCAGTTCAGGCCGATCACGTCGGCTTCGAGGGTTTCCAGGATCGCCAGCGCGGCACCGACGTCGGTGCCGAGCAGCATGCGGCCGTTCGTGTCCAGGGTCATCTGGGCCTGGATCGGCACGACCCGCCCGCTCGCCTGGAAGGCGCGGCGGGCGCCGTGGATAGCGGCCTTCGTCTCCAGGATGTCCTGCTGGGTCTCCACGATCAGGAGGTCCGCGCCGCCCTCCAGCAGGCCGCGGGCTTGCTCCTCAAACGTCGCCACGAGCTGCTCAAAGGTGATGCTGGAGAGGGTAGGATCATCCGACGAGGGCAGGAACCCGCTCGGCCCAATGGCGCCAGCTACGAAGCGCGGGCGACCATCGCGCGCCTCGAACTCGTCGCACACGGCGCGCGCGATCTGTGCCCCGGCGCGGTTGATCGCCGCGGTGCGGTCGGCCAGGCCCCACTCGCTCAGCCGCAGCCGGCTGGCCTGGAAGGTGTTGGTCTCGACGACATCGACGCCGGCCTCGAGGAAGCCGTGGTGCAGGCTCGCGGGAGCGTCTGGGCGGGTGAGGCAGAGCACGTCCATGCAGCCCTCGTACGCCGGCCCGCCGAAATCCTCAGCCGTCAGGTTGAGCCGCTGGAGGTTGGCCCCCATGCCGCCGTCGAAGACGAGCACACGCGTGCGCAGCTCGGCCAGGTAATCGCGTGCCACAGGTGCCCACCTCCCTTCCCGCAGGCTCACGGGCCGCTCGCCACCTGGCGGTCGCACCGTAGGGAGTCCTCGGTTGCGGGTGTGGTCGCCGGTCCAGGTCCCTGCCACACGCTCTCGAGCGCGATCTCTCGCCCAACCGTAGCAACCGCTGCCGTGCCCCGGCAACACACACGCACGCAGGGGTGCGGATCCAGCGCCTTCCCGTGCTCGGTGCGCCCAGCCGTGCTACGCCCTCGTGGGGACCTATGGGCGTCAGCCCCCAGAAGGAACCTGTCTCCCCTTCCCGGGGAACGGGCAGGGAATGGGGAAAACCGAAACACCCTGGGTGCGGATCCTCGCGCCAGCATCTCCCGGGGCGGCGGGGCGATTCCGCGTGGGCGGCGCGCTGCCAGTGGTAGAATTCGCCACTCTGGCCTGAGGATCGAGGGGCAGCCGTGCGAGTCTGGCGTCGGGTATTCCAGCGGCTGCTCTACGCGCTCTACCGCAAGCGCGCCACCATCCTCGTGCTCCTGGTGCTCGGCGTGGGCGGAGGGAGCTACCTGCTCTGGCGCAACAGCGTGGCCACCGAGGCGGCCGCCGCGGGCGTCCTTCCCGTCGAGGTGGCGATCCAGGACTTCCAGCCGCGCTCCAACGGCACCGCCACCCTCACCCTCAAGGAGAAGGGTGGGCAGCGCCGGATCGCCATGGACGTCACCGGCGTCGAGGTCCTGGTGATCGCCCGCGAGCAGGGCTACCGCACGCAGATCGAGCCGCCCAGGTCGTACGACCTCCTCCGCGACGTGATCCAGCAGCTCGGCGGCCGGCTGGACCGCGTGGTCATCAACGACGCCAGCGACACCGAGTACTTCGCCCAGCTCGTGGTCTCCGCTGCTGGCGAGCCTCGCGTGATCCAGGCGCGTCCCTCGGACGCGGTGGCGCTGGCGCTCCGCGCGGGCGCGCCCATCTTCGTCGAGGACCGCGTCCTCGGGCGGGCATCACCGCCGAGGGGTGGCTAGGGTTGGCGACGCCGCCATCCGGCGACCTCCCCTCAACCACCGCCCAAGACGCGCAGCCGTGCCCCTCGTGCGGGGCGGCCCGGGCCGGGCCAGCCTGGGACCGGTACCGGGTGTGCGGCTCCTGTCGCTACCACTTCCCGATGACCGCGCTCGAACGGGTCGACCTGCTGGCCGATCCGGACTCGGTGCGCGAGATCAACCCGTCGCTGGTCTCGGGTGACCCCCTCCTCTTTACGGATCGCGTCTCCTACCGCGACCGGCTGCAGGTGGCGCGACGCGAGACCGGGCTGAACGAAGCGGTGGTCACGGGGAGCGCGCGCATCAACGGCCGCGAATGTGTCCTGGCCGTGTTCGAGTTTGGCTTCCTGGGCGGGAGTATGGGGAGCGTGGTCGGCGAGAAGGTGGCGCTCGCCCTCGAGCTGGCCGCTGACCGGCGCGTCCCTTTCATCTCGGTCGTCGCCAGCGGCGGCGCCCGGATGCAGGAGGGGATGCTCAGCCTGGTGCAGATGGCCAAGACGACCGCCGCGGCGATGCGGCTCCACCAGGCCGGTGTTCCCTCCATTACGGTGCTCACCAATCCGACGACCGGCGGGGTGTACGCGAGCTTCGCCAGCCAGGGAGACTTCCTGCTGGCGGAGCCGGGCGCGCTCATCGGCTTCGCCGGCCCGCGCGTCATCGAGCAGATCACGGGGCAGGCACCGCCCGCGGGTACCCACACGGCCGAGTTTCTGCTCGAGCACGGGCAGCTCGACGCGGTCGTCGACCGCGCCCGGCTGCGCGGCGTCCTGGCGACCATGCTCCAGCTCTTCCACGCCGGCCCGGCCGGCGAGACGCGCGTGCAGGGGGAACCGTACCGGCCGCCGCCAGCGGCGCCGCCGTCCGCCTGGCAGGAGGTCCTGCTGGCCCGGCATCCCGAGCGGCCCACTGCCGCCGACTACGTGCGCCGCCTCATGCCGCACTTCGTGGAGCTGCACGGCGACCGGGTCTTCGGTGACGACGCCGCCATCATCGCCGGGGTTGGCGATCTGGCCGGCATGACCGTCTTCGCCATCGGCCAGGAGCGCGGGCACGGCGACCCGCGCCGCAACGGCGGGCGCGTGCGCCCGGAAGGCTTCCGCAAGGCGGCGCGCATCATGCGCCTCGCGGCCGAGCTGCGCTACCCGCTGGTCACGTTCATCGACACGCCGGGCGCCCACCTCGACTACGAGACCGAGGCCCGGGGGCTGGCGGGCGCACTCTCGAACTGTCTCGCCAATATGAGCGTCCTGCCGGTCCCAACCGTCGGCGTGGTGATTGGCGAAGGTGGTAGCGGTCCGGCCCTCGCCCTCGGGGTGGCCGACCGAATCCTGATGCTCGAGCACGCCGTCTACTCCGTCATCGCGCCCGAGGGGGCTGCGGCGATCGTCCACCGCGACGCGGCGCACGCGCGGGAGATCGCGGACGCGCTGAAGATCACCGCCTACGACTGCCAGGTGCTCGGCGTCGTCGACACCGTGGTGCCGGAGCCGCAGGGTGGCGCTCACCTGGACCCCGACTACGCGGCGCTCCTGTTGCGCGGGGAGCTGGTGAACGCGCTGAAGGAGCTGCGGCGGCGGGACTCCAGACGCCTGGTGGAGGAGCGCTACCGCAAGTTCCGCCGCCTGGGCGAGTTCGAACGGCTGGTCGAGGCGGCCGAAGGCCAGCGCGCCGAAGCGCTGCGCGGGGCGATCAGGCGCGGCCTGGGATCGCTCAGCCAGCTCCGCGACCGCTGGCCGCGCGGGCGGGCGCCCGCGCCGCAGCCGACCAGCGAGTAGCCGAGGGTCGGCGCAGGGGCCGGGGCCGCACCCGGCCCCTGCGCTGTCCGCCTGGAGAAACGACGCGGGAAGCGCCCAGGCGGACTCCCGGGCCTCGTGCGAGCAGAGCGGCAGGGCCAACGCCGCGCGCGGCGCGGGCGCCTACTGGTTCGGGAAGGCGTCGCCGCTCCCACCGGCGTATGACACGTCTGCCTCCCGTCGGCCGCGCCGCCCGCGCCACAGGAGGTAGCCGGCGGTACCGGCCGCCAGTGCGCTCGCCAGCGCCTGGCCGCCGGCCGCCCACCGCGATCGAGCGATGCTGGCGCCTCCACGAGCGCCCCTGGCAGCCGTGTCGGCTACCTCTGCCACACGCTCGCGGCTCAGCCGGGACGGAAACCGGATGCGGCCCCAGCGCGTCCGTACTTCCTCCACGGCCGGCGGCGCCGCGTTCAGCGCCTGGCCCTTCCAAGCGCGGGGGCTCAGCCGCTGGGTGACATCGGCGCCGATCCGGGCCAGTCGTCGGCGCGCGTCCTCGGCCGGAGCACTCGCGCCCGCAGCTTGGGCCGCACGCTCCAGCTCCGGTCCCTCCTTGCGGCCGCGCAACAGCCGCCAGGCGACGAGCGCCGCCACCAGGAGCGCGGTCCCTGCCCCACCGGCGGGTGCCGCGGCGTCTGCGGCCGGCCGGCGCTCCATCACCGCCTCGCGGTCCGGCAGCCGCTCCGCCACGTCCCGGGCCAAGCCCCTCACGCGGCGTCGCCGCCGGGTGGCCGGCCGCTCCCCCCCCCCCCGCCAGCGCCTGTACAGCCCGACAGCCCCCGCGCCCCCGCCCACGACCTCGG
>CAYSYM010000046.1:0-31300 GCA_964435115.1 uncultured Chloroflexota bacterium
CGGGAATGCCCGCCTCCACCTTGCCCACCAGGTCGGCGCCCACGTCGGCCGCCTTGGTGTAGATGCCCCCGCCGAGCTGGGCGAACAGCGCGACGAAGCTCGCCCCGAACCCGAAGCCGACGATGTCGAACGGCACCGTCGCCAGGCCGCTGCGCGTGGGGTCGGCCGGATCGACGTTGAAGCCGCCGAACGCCCAGAAGATCCCGAGCACGCCCAGCAGGCTCAGCGCGACGACCAGGAAGCCGGAGACCGCGCCACCCCGCAGCGACACGTTGAGGGCATCCCGCACGCTGCGCTGCGCCGCGGCCGCGGTGCGCAGGTTCGCCTTGACCGCCACGTACATCCCCACGAAGCCCGAGAGGCCAGAGGCCAGGGCCCCCAGCAGGAAGGCGATCGCGGTCTTGATGGCGAGGTCCTGCCGCCCCGACAGGACGCCCAGGAGCCCGCCGATGAGCACAGCCGCCACGAGGGCGAATAGGGCGATAGTGCGGTACTGGCGGTTGAGGAACGCCATGGCGCCCTCGAAGATCATCCCCGCGACTTCCTGCATGGCGGGCGTGCCCCGGTCCTGGCTGAGGACATCCCGCGCCAGGTACGCCGCGAACGCGATCGCCAGCAGCCCGGCAACCAGCACGACTGGCCACAACTCCATAGGAACCCCGTTCCTCCGACACCTGCCCGACGAGTCCGCGGGCGTGCGGACGTCTCAAGTCAGGGATGGCCGCCGCCGGGCGGAGCAGGGCTCTCTACGGAAGGACCACGCCGCGGCGACGCTTCACACGCTGCCGCCGCCATTCTACAACCCCTGCGCCCCACCCGGTGCCGGGCTGCCGCGGTCCACGCCCGCCGGCGCCCCGAAGGCCTACCTACCGGCCCACGAACAGGGGGGCGAGGACCAGGGAGACGACCGACATCAGCTTGATGAGGATGTTCATGCTCGGGCCGGCCGTGTCCTTGAACGGGTCGCCCACGGTGTCGCCGATGACCGCGGCGCGGTGGGCGTCCGAGCCTTTGCCGCCGTGCGTGCCGGCCTCGATGAACTTCTTGGCGTTGTCCCAGGCCCCGCCGGCATTGGCCATCGTGATCGCCAGCAGCGCGCCGGCGGCGATGGCCCCCATCAGCATGCCGCCGAGCGCCTCCTTCCCCAGCACCAGGCCGACGACCAGGGGGCTCAGGACCGCCATGAGGCCCGGAGCCACCATCTCCCGCAGCGCCGAGGCGGTGGTGATGTCCACGCAGCGCGCGTAGTCCGCCCGTCCGGTGCCCTCCAGGAGGCCTGGGATCTCCTTGAACTGCCGGCGCACCTCACGCACCACGCCGTACGCGGCTTTGCCCACCGCCGTCATGGCGAACGCGCTGAAGAGGAAGGCCAGCATCGCCCCCACCAGCAGCCCTACCATGGCCCGCGGGTCCAGCACGTTGATGCTGTCCAGCCTCACCGCGGTGGCGTACGCGGCCATGAGCGCCAGGGCGGTCAGGACAGCCGACCCGATGGCGAAGCCCTTGCCAGTGGCGGCCGTGGTGTTCCCCAGCGAGTCGAGGGCGTCGGTCCGGTGCCGCACGTCCGGGGGCAGCTCGGCCATCTCAGCAATGCCGCCCGCGTTGTCGGCCACCGGCCCGTAGGCATCCGTGGCCAGCGTGATCCCGAGCGTCGAGAGCATGCCGACCCCGGCGATGGCGACCCCGTACAGGCCGGCCAGCGCGTAGGCGGCCAGGATCGCCGCCCCCAGCACCAGCATCGGCAGCACCGTGCTCTGCATGCCGACCGCCAGACCACGAATGATAGTGGTGGCCGAGCCGGTCAGCGCCGACTCCGCGATGTGGCGGGTGGGGGCGTAGGTGTAGGAGGTGAAGTACTCGGTTCCCAGCCCGATGATGATGCCGGCCACGAGCCCGGCGGTGATGGCCCAGAACACCAGCGGCCCGGCGCCCGTGACGCTCACCAGCGCGAAGGTCCCCACTAGCACCACGGCCCCCGCGACGAGGATGCCCCGCCGCAACGCCCAGAGCAGGCCGTTCAGGTCCGCGCCCTCCCGGACGCGCACGAAGAAGGTGCCCACGATCGATGCAGCGATGCCCACGGCGGCCACCAGCAGCGGCAGCACGTCGTCACCGATGATGCTGGCGGTGCCCGCGAGCGCCATCGTGCCGACGATCGAGCCCACGTACGACTCGAAGAGGTCAGCGCCCATCCCGGCCACGTCGCCCACGTTGTCGCCCACGTTGTCGGCAATGACGGCCGGATTGCGCGGGTCGTCCTCGGGGATGCCGATCTCCACCTTGCCCACCAGGTCGGCGCCCACGTCGGCCGCCTTGGTGTAAATGCCGCCACCCACGCGCGCGAAGAGGGCGATGGAGCTGGCGCCGAACGAGAAGCCGCTGATAATGACCGTGGCCGCCTGGGAGTCCATGAACTGCCGCGCCACGAGCCAGACGATGCTCAACCCCACCAGCCCGACGCCCACCACCGATAGCCCCATGACGGCGCCGCTATTGAACGCCACCCGCAGGCCACGGTTGAGCGACTCCATGGCGCCCTGCGCGGTCCGCGCGTTGGCGCGCACGGCCATGGCCATACCGGCGTAGCCGGTCACGGCGGAGCAGAAGGCGCCGAACAGGAAGGCGAGCGCCGTGCCGTAGCCAATCAGCACGCCGAGCACGACGGAGACGACGAGCGCGAAGATGGCGAGGACACGGTACTCTCGCCCGAGAAACGCCTGCGCGCCCTCCTGGATGGCGCGCTGGATCTCGCGCATCCGATCGTTGCCAGCGCTCGCCGCGACGACGCGGCTGGCCAGGATCCCCGCGAACGCGAGCGCGGCAATCCCCGAACCCATCGCCAGCACCGAACTGTCCACCATGCGTGCACCCCTGTCGCTCTACTCGCGGCCGCCGCGGCGAAGGCGCACCGAGACCGCTGCTGGTGGCCGCCACCTGAGCCCTTCGCCCTGCCTGTCTCCGGCGGCACAGCCGTGGCCACACCTGGGCCGAATCCTACCAGGCCCGGTCCAGACCTCGACGCCCGCCGCGCCGGCGCTCGGCGCTCGGCGCTCCCAGCGCGACAGCGTCACCCCAGGGCCGAAGGACGCGCTCGCGACGCGCGGGTTCGGGGGGCTCAGGGCCGGTGGCAGGCGGGGCCGCCCTGAATGTCGCTACGATTAGGCTGTGCCTGCGATGACGGAGGTCCTGTGACGATGCCAGCTTCCACGCCGAGCGCGTTCTCCGGGGCGCGTGCCACCCTGCACACAGCCGCGGGAGCCGTGGCCTATTTCCGGCTGCCGTTCCTCGAGGAGCACGGCGTCGCCAGCCTCGACCGCGTGCCCATGACGGTCAAGGTACTGCTGGAGAACCTCCTCCGCCACGCGGGCAACGGCGTCGTCGGCGACGAGGAGGTGCGCAACCTGGCTGCCTGGACCCGCGACACGGCCGACGAGCGCGAGTTCCCGTTCTATCCGGCGCGCGTGATTTTGCAGGACTTCACGGGTGTGCCCGCGGCGGTCGACCTCGCCGCCATGCGTTCCGCGGTCGCTCGCCTCGGCGGCGATCCCGCCCGGGTCAACCCCCTGGTTCCCGCCGACCTCGTCATCGACCACTCCGTCCAGGTGGACTACTTCGGCACGGCCGACGCGTTCGCGCTGAACGTCGACCTCGAGTACGAGCGCAACCGCGAGCGCTACGCCCTGCTGCGCTGGACCCAGCAGGCCTTCGAGAACTTCCGCGTGGTCCCCCCCGGCACGGGCATCGTCCATCAGGTGAACCTGGAGTACCTGGGCCAGGTGGTCCAGACCCGCCAGCAGGGCGACGCCCGCGTGGTCTACCCGGACACGCTGGTGGGGACCGACTCGCACACCACCATGATCAACGGCCTGGGCATCCTGGGCTGGGGCGTCGGCGGCATCGAGGCAGAGGCGGTCCTGCTGGGCCAACCGCTCTACCTGCTGACCCCCGAGGTCGTGGGCTTCCGCTTGCACGGTGCCCTGCCCGAAGGCGCCACGGCCACCGACCTCGTCCTCACGGTCACCCAGATGCTGCGCAAGCGGGGCGTGGTGGGGAGGTTCGTCGAGTTCAGCGGGCCCGGCCTGAGTCAGCTCGCGCTCGCCGACCGGGCCACCATCACCAACATGTGTCCTGAGTACGGCGCGACGGCCGCCCTCTTCCCGGTTGACCAGGAGACGCTGCGCTACCTCACCCTCACCGGCCGCGACCCCGAGCTGGTGGACCTCGTGGAGCGCTACACGAAGGAGCAGGGGCTTTTCCGCACCGACTCCAGCCTGGAGCCTGAGTTCACCGACCTGCTGGAGCTCGACTTGGGGACGGTCGAGCCGAGCCTGGCGGGGCCGCGCCGGCCGCAGGACCGGGTGCGTTTGGCCGACGTGGGCCGGAGCGTGCGTGCTGCCTACCCGGAGCAGCTCGGCGCATCGGGCCAGACGGGCGGGTCGATCACCGTGGTCGACGCACAGGCTGGCACGGCGAGCCAGGTGCCGGTCCAGGCCCCGTCCGCCGGGGTGGAGATCGAGGTCGGCGGGCGCCACGCTACGCTGGCCCACGGCTCCGTCGCCATCGCCGCCATCACGAGCTGTACCAACACGTCCAACCCGACCGTCATGGTGGGCGCCGGCCTGCTGGCCAGGAAGGCGGTGGAGAAGGGGCTGGCGGTCCAGCCGTACGTCAAGACGAGCCTCGCCCCGGGCTCCCGCGTGGTGACCGATTACCTGCAGCGCGCGGGGCTGCTGCCGTACCTGGAAGCCCTCCAGTTCCACATGGTCGGCTACGGCTGCACGACCTGCATCGGCAACTCCGGCCCGCTGCCCGAACCGGTCGCCAGGGCGATCCAGGACCAGCAGCTCGTCGTGGCGGCCGTGCTCAGCGGGAACCGCAACTTCGAGGGTCGCATCCACCCCCAGGTCCGCGCCTCGTACCTGGCATCGCCACCGCTCGTCGTGGCCTTCGCCCTCGCCGGGACGGTCGACATCGACCTGACCACCGAGCCGCTCGGCCGGGATCGCAACGGCCAGCCCGTCTACCTGCGCGACATCTGGCCCTCGCTCGCGGAGATCCGCGACACCCTCGCCGCGGCCCTCACGCCCGAGATGTTCAAGGCGGAGTACGCGCACGTGTTCGAGGGCGACGAGCGCTGGAGGGCGCTGCCGGTGCCTGAGGGCGGACTGTACGCCTGGGACCCGTCCTCCACCTACGTCCAGGAGCCGCCCTTCTTCCAGGCGCTCAGCGCCGAGCCAGCCTCGCTCGCCGACATCCGCGGCGCGCGTGTCCTCGTGCAGCTCGGCGACTCGATTACCACTGACCACATCTCGCCGGCGGGTTCGATCCCCAGGGACAGCCCGGCGGGCGCGTACCTGCTCGAACATGGGGTGCCGCTCCGCGAGTTCAACAGCTACGGCGCACGCCGCGGCAACCACGAGGTGATGGTGCGGGGCACTTTTGGCAACCTCCGCCTGCGGAACGAGCTGGCGCTAGGCCGCGAGGGCGACTGGACGACCTACCTCCCGGACGACGAGGTCATGCGCATCTACGACGCGTCCCTGCGCTACCAGCGCGAGGGCGTGCCGCTGGTCGTCGTGGCCGGCAAGGAGTACGGGTCGGGCAGCTCGCGCGATTGGGCCGCCAAAGGCGTCCTGCTCCTGGGCGTTCGCGCGGTCATCGCCGAGAGCTACGAGCGCATCCACCGCAGCAATCTCGTCGGCATGGGCGTGCTGCCCCTCCAGTTCACCGGCGGGCAGAGCCGCCAGAGCCTGGGGCTGACTGGCCGGGAGGTGTACGACATCCTCGGCATCCAGTCGGGCCTGCGGCCCGGCCAGACGCTCCCCGTTCGCGTCCGACGGGAGGACGGGTCGGCCCTCTCCTTCGAGACCCTGGTGCGCATCGACACGCCGATCGAGGTGGAGTACTTCCGCCACGGCGGGATCCTGCCGTACGTGCTGCGCCAGCTCGCCCGGCCGTAGCGGCCGTTCCACAGGAGAGGAGCACGCCGCGGCGCCCGGGCCGGGCAGGCCAGGAAGGGCAGCGTCGGCCCGGCGCGGGAACCAATGCGCCGTGCCGTCGACGGTGCAGGTGCTAGCCTTACGGCCGCAACCCCGAAGCCTGGAATGGGAGGCCTTCCGCGACGTATGCCCGAGAGTGACCAGGGGTACCTGCGCTTCCCCACCCTGCACGGCGACCAGGTCGTCTTCGTCTGCGAAGACGATCTCTGGGCCGTCTCAGCCGACGGCGGCCGTGCCTACCGGGTAACGTCCGGCGTGGGCGAGGCCAGCCGCCCCCGCTTCTCGCCAGACGGCTCGCTCATCGCCTTCGTCGGCCGGGAGGAAGGTCCACCCGAAGTCTACGTGCTACCCGCCAGCGGGGGTCCGGCGCGCCGCCTGACCTACCAGGGCGCGCTGTGCGCGGTCGCCGGCTGGACGCTGGACGGTGCCGAGGTCGTGTACGCTTCGAACGCGCACCGCCCGTTCGCGCGCGAGCAGTGGCTGAACGCCGTCCGGCCCGCTGGCGGGCTTCCCCGCCAGCTCCCGTGGGGGCCCGCCAGCAGCATCAGCTTCGGCCCACACGGCGGCGTCGTCCTTGGCCGCAACACGGCCGATCCCGCCCGCTGGAAGCGCTATCGCGGCGGGACCGCCGGCACCCTGTGGATCGACCCCGACGGTGCGGGCGAGTTCCACCCGCTCGTCACGCTGGACGGGAACCTGGCGTCCCCCTGCTGGGTGGGCGACCGCATCTACTTCCTCTCGGACCACGAGGGGGTTGGTAACGTCTACTCGTGTACACCGTCCGGCGAGGATGTCCAGCGCCACACGGACCACGCCGACTTCTACGCGCGCAACCTCAGCGGCGACGGCCGCCGCCTCGTCTACCACGCCGGCGCCGATCTCTACCTCGTCGACCCCGATGAAGACGACGCGCGTGCGCTGGAGGTTCACCTGGGGAGCACCCGCACCCAGCGCAACCGCCGCTTCGTGCCCGCGGAGAAGTTCCTCCACAGCGCCGCGCTCAACCACGGCGGGACGGGCCTCAGCATCACCACGCGCGGTAAGGCATTCAGCTTCGCGAACTGGGAGGGAGCGGTCGTCCAACACGGCGAGCCGGACGGGATGCGCTACCGCCTGACGACCTGGCTGAACGACGAAAGGCGGCTCGTGGCCGCGGCCAGCGGCGCGGGCGAGCGCGAAGTGCTGGCCATCCTCACCGCCGACGGCTCCGAGCCGCCGCGCTACCTCGACCACCTGGACGTCGGCCGCGTCGTCGACCTCGACGTCGCCCCTACCCTCGACCTCGTGGCGCTCAGCAACCACCGCAACGAACTGCTGCTGGTCGACTTCCGGGCCGCGGAGCCGACCCGACGCCTGCTCGACCAGAGCCGCTTCGGACGCATCGACGGGATCGCCTGGTCGCCCGACAGCCGCTGGATCGCCTACGGCTTCCCCGACACCGCTCAGACGACAGCTATCAAGCTGTGCCGCGTCGAGACAGGAGAGACGAGCTTTGCCACCCGCCCGGTCCTGCGCGACACGCTGCCGGCCTTCGACCCGGACGGCCAGTACCTGTACTTCATCGGCCAGCGCGACTTCGACCCCGTCTACGACTCGCTCCACTTCGACCTCGGCTTCCCCAAGGGCTCCCGGCCGTTCCTGGTCACGCTCCGCAAGGAGCTGCTCAACCCCTTCGTCCCGCGCCCCAAGGCGCCCGAAAGCAAAGAAGCCGCCGCGGCCAAGAAGGCGGAGGCGGAGGAGAAGGAGGAGCACCCGGCGACCGAGATCGACCTCGAGGGCATCGCCGAGCGCGTCGTGGCGTTCCCCGTTCCCGAGGGCCGGTACGGGCGGGTCCTGGGCGCCAGGGGTAAGGCGCTCTTCTCCGCCTACCCCATCGAGGGCAGCCGCGGGCGGAGCTGGGTGAACGGGACGCCGAAGGCCAACGGCACACTCGAGTGCTACGACTTCGACGCGGCGAAGCAGGAGCGCCTGGTGGACGGCCTCTCGGATTTCTGGGTGAGTCGCGACAGCAAGGCGCTGCTCTACCGCGCCGGCGACCGCCTGCGAGTGATCAAGGCTGGCGAGAAGCCGTCGGAGAAGGCCAACGGGAACGGCGGCAAGCCCGGGCGGGAGAATGGCTGGGTGGACCTCGGCCGCGTCAAGGTGTCCGTGCAGCCGGCCGCCGAGTGGCGCCAGATGTTCCAGGAGGCCTGGCGGCTCCAGCGCGAGCAGTTCTGGAGCGAGGACCTCTCAGGCGTCGACTGGGACACGATCCACCGCCGCTACCTGCCGCTGGTGGACCGCGTCACCACCCGCTCCGAGTTCTCCGACCTGCTCTGGGAGGTCCAGGGCGAGCTGGGCACCTCGCACGCCTACGAGCTGGGCGGCGACTACCGCCCCGGGCCAGACTACCGCCAGGGCTTCCTCGGAGCCCAGTGGGAGCTCGACGCCGAGCGCCAGCGGTACCGCGTGGCCGGGCTGCTCGAGGGCGACCGCTGGGACCCGGCGGCCACGTCGCCGCTCAGGGCGCCCGGTATCGACGTCCGGCTCGGCGATGAGCTGCTCGCCATCAACGGCCAACCCGTCGGCGCGCTCACTAGCCCGGGCGAGCTGCTCGTGAACCAGGCCGGCAACGACGTGCTGCTGACCGTCCAGCGCGGTGACGAGCCCCCTCGCACGGTCACCGTCCGCGCCCTCTCTGACGAGCGACCCGCGATCTACCGCGACTGGGTGGAAGCGAAGCGGCGGCTCGTCCACGAGGCGACCGGCGGCCGCGTTGGCTACCTCCACGTGCCGGACATGGGACCCGACGGGTACGCCGAGTTCCACCGCGGGTTCCTCCGCGAGTACGACCGGGATGCGCTGATCGTCGACGTGCGCTTCAACGGCGGGGGCCACGTCTCGGGGCTGCTGCTCGAGAAGCTGGCGCGCCGCCGCGTGGGGTACGACTTCCCCCGCTGGAGCACGCCCAAGCCGTACCCGGAGGAGTCGCCGGCCGGGCCGCTCGTCGCCTTGACGAACGAGCAGGCCGGCTCCGATGGCGACATCTTCAGCCACGCCTTCAAGCTCATGCGCCTGGGCCCGCTGGTGGGCAAGCGGACCTGGGGCGGGGTGATCGGGATCTGGCCCCGCCACACCCTGGCCGATGGGACCGTGACCACGCAGCCGGAATTCTCCTTCTTCTTCGACGACGTCGGCTGGCGGGTCGAGAACTACGGGACGGACCCGGATATCGAGGTGGACAACGCCCCGCAGGACTACGCCCGCGGCGAGGATCCACAGCTCCGGCGGGCGATCGCCGTGGCGCTCGACCTGCTGGCCCAACGCCCGCCGCACCGTCCGCTGGCCGCCGACCGGCCCAGGCTCACGCTGCCGCAGCTCAGCCCCAGGCCGCGCCGCGTCCGCGCCCTCGCGTGATCCACCGGCATGATTCGCGACCCCTGGCTGCGGGCGCTCGTCATGGTGATGGCCGCCATCGCCAGCATCTACCTGGTCGGTCTGCTCTGGCAGGTCCTCCAGCAGTTCGCGGACATCCTGCTCCTCTTCTTCCTCGCCTGGCTGCTGGCGTTCGTGCTCGAGCCGGTCGTCGTCGGCCTCACCCAGGCAGTGCGGCTGCCCCGGCTGGTGGCGATCGGCGCCACCTACGCCGCCCTCCTCGTCCTGTTCTCGGCCGCGGTGATCCTGCTCGTCCCGGCGCTCACCGTGCAGGTCGTGGAGGTTGCGCGCAACCTCCCCGCCTACGCCGAGACGCTGACCGAGTGGGTGACCGCCGTTCAAACGTCGGTCAACGCCTGGCTCCTAGACCGCCGCAGCCCGGTCCTGTTCGACGTGCAGTCGGCGCTCAACCCGGACGATCTGGCCCGCCGCGTCGAGGCGCTCGGGCCGCCGCTCCTCAGCAACGCGCTGCAGTTCGCCGCCGGCGCCGCCACGCTCCTCGTGGAGCTGGTAGTCCTCCTGATCCTCTCCTTCTACTTCATGGTGGACGGGTCGCGCCTGAGCGAAAGCCTCGTCCGCGCCCTCCCGCTGCGCGCCCAGGACGACACCCGCTTCCTGGTGGCCAACGTCCACCGCGCCTTCGCCGGGTTCCTGCGCGGGCAGCTCATCCAGGCGCTGGTGAGCGGGATCGGGACGGCCCTGATCATGTCGGCGCTGCGCGTCGACTACGCGCTCCTGGCCGGCGTCGTCGCCGGCCTCTTCCTGCTGATCCCGTTCCTCGGGCCCGTCGTGGCCGTCTGGCTGCCCGTGCTCATCGCGCTGTTCGTGCGCCCGGAGGTCGCCTGGATCGTGCTCCTCCTGCTGCTCGCCCTGCAACAGGTCATCTTCAACGTCCTGGCCCCGCGCATCCTGAGCGAGCAGGTGGGGCTCCACCCGCTGCTCGTCTTCTTCGCCGTGCTGGCCGGCGCGCGCGTCGCGGGCGTCTGGGGCGCCATCTTCGGCGTGCCGGTCGTCGCCGTGATCGTGGCGATGGCGTCGTTCTACCGCGCCAGTCGGGAGGAGCAGGTGGCGCGACTGCAGGAGCACCTGCCGGGCCAGGATCTCGTCTCGGTGGAGGTCGCCGCCCCGGCCGCGGGTAACGGCCCCAGGCAGCAGAACACCATCTCGTCTCACCGGAGGGAAACGCCACGTCCGTGACCACTCCCCGCGCGCCGGTGCGCAAGGCCGTCATCCCCGCCGCTGGCCTCGGCACTCGCTTCTTGCCGGCCTCCAAGGCCATTCCCAAGGAGATGCTGCCGCTGGTCGACAAGCCGGTCATCCAGTACATCGTCGAAGGGGCGGTCGCCTCGGGCATCGAAGAGGTGGTGGTCGTGACGAGCGCCGCGAAGCGGGCGATCGAGGACCACTTCGATCGCTTCTGGGAGCTCGAGCACCGACTGCAGGTGGCGGGCAAGGCCGACCTCCTGGAAGAGTCTGTGCGGCCGGCCGAGCTGGCGAAGTTCGTCTACGTGCGCCAGGGCGCGCCCCTGGGGAACGGCCACGCGGTCCTCGCGGCCAGGGAGGTCGTCGGCGACGAGCCGTTCGCCATGCTCTGGGGCGACGACCTGGTACTGGGCGAGCCCCCGTTCGTGCAGCAGCTCGTGGACGCCTACGAGCGGACCGGCGGCGCGGTGGTCGGGGCCATGTCAGTGCCACCCGAGACCGCGTGCAGGTACGCCGTCGTCGAGGTGGCGGAGCGGCTGGACGAGCGCCTCTCACGGGTGTCGCGCATCGTCGAGAAGCCCCCATGCGGGCAGGCGCCCTCGAGCCTGGCGGCGGTTGCCGGCTATCTGCTGACGCCGGACGTGTTCGACCACCTGGCGCACACCCAGCCCGGCCGGGGCGGCGAGATCTGGCTGGCGGACGCCGTCCAGCGGATCGCCGAGCGGGGCCACCTCTACGCCCTGGAGTTCCAGGGCCGCCGCTACGACGTCGGCAACAAGCCGGAGTACCTGGAAGCCACGGTCGACCTGGCGCTGGCCCGCGCGGACCTCGGCCCCGCGTTCAGGGAGTACCTCACGCAGCGCCTGCGCCAGGCGTAGTCCTCGTTCCGCTGGTCTTCGATTGACATCATCACCCACAGAGTGCTGGTGTCAGTCTCGCATCCACGGATTCACGTAGGCGTCCTGCGGCCGGGTGACCAGCCGCCGGCTGGTCCAGGCGGCCGAGGGGAGCCGCCCGGCCCGCGGGCGGCTAGCGAGCCGTGCGCCGGCGCAGGGCGAAGCCCAGGCCGACCAGGCCGAGCCCGGCCGCTACGGCCAGCGGCGCAATGGAGCCGAGGTCGCCCGTGCGCGGCAGGGTCGCCGGCGCGGCCGGCGCCGCGGCAGCAGCCTGCTGGACGTTGCCACAGGCTACGTACACGGACGCTTCCTGAGCGCTCCGGTGCAGGTTGACGGCGAAGGTCCCGCGCATCAGGTCCGCCAGGGACGCATTCACCTCGGTCGTGCTGGTGCCGTTCTGGATGTTCTGCAGCGGGTACCGCACCGCGCCCGGGGTGGGGCAGCTCCCATCGTGGATGTGCGCCGGGTGGTTGGCGCCGGCCGGCGAGCCGGTCACGTTGACAACGACGCGGGTCCTGCCACCACCCAGGTCGGTCAGCGTGGCGCTACCGCTGATGCCCGAGTTGTTCAGTGGAGCCAGGGTCACGGTCGTCGCGGTGGCCTGAGCGCCCGCCAGCGAGGCGGTGCCGATCGACGCCAGCAGGCCGAGTGCGATGGCCGAGACAAGAAGGCGTGTCCGTCGCATGGAACGTGGGGTCCTTTCCGCGCTTGCGCGCCAGCGAAGCTCGTTGCAGGGAGGCCGGGCGGCGCGCCCCTCCACACGCCGCACCTGCGCCTACCGAGCTATACGTCGCGTCACGCCATCCGGATCTTCGCGCGGGACCTCGCCCGCGCCCCTGCAGCCGCTCCCTCGACGCGGCAGCTTTGGGCAGTCTGCCTAACCGCGCGGCGGCGAGGTTCATGGCGGCTGACCCTACGATCCCGACTCGCCGCCCACCTAGTCTCTACTGCCGGAGTCGATGCCGGGGACGGATCGGCTCCGGTGGAGGTCCACGGGCTGGGCGAGGCGGGCACCACCCGCGCGGCGCAGCGGGCCGTCCAGCAGCATGCCCACGCGAGCCGGACCCGCTCGACGGTGGGGAAGAACGGGAGAGTGACACGATGCCGGATCAAGCTCCAACGGTCAGCGCCGGGGATACAGCGTGGATCCTCGCGGCGGCAGCGCTGGTCATGCTCATGACCCCCGCGCTCGGCTTCTTCTACGGCGGGCTGGTACGCCGCAAGAACGTGCTCTCGACGCTGATGCACTCCTGGTTCATCCTGGCGCTCATCAGCGTCCAGTGGGTGCTATGGGGCTACTCCCTCGCGTTCAGCCCGGACACCGGGCTCGGCATCATCGGCGGCCTGAGCTGGGTGGGCCTCAACGGCGTGGGCCAGGAGCCCAACCCGGACTATGCGCCTACGGTGCCGGCCCTGGCGTTCATGGCGTTCCAGATGATGTTCGCCATCATCACGCCAGCGCTCATCACGGGCGCGTTCGCGGAGCGGAAGCGGTTCAAGGCGTTCGTGCTCTTCAGCCTGCTATGGGCAACGCTGGTGTACGACCCGGTGGCGCACTGGGTCTGGGGGACCGGTGGCTGGCTGCGCCAGCTCGGCACGCTTGACTTCGCCGGCGGCACGGTCGTCCACATCACCAGCGGGGCCTCGGCGCTCGTCGCGGCGCTGGTGCTCGGCCGGCGGAAGGGCCTGGGCCAGGAGGCGATGGACCCGCATGACATGACGATGGTCGTGCTCGGCGCCGGCTTGCTCTGGTTCGGCTGGTTCGGCTTCAACGCGGGGTCGGCGCTCACGTCTGGCGGCCTGGCGGCGCAGGCGTTCGTGACCACCAACACGTCGGCCGCCATGGGGGCGCTCACCTGGATGACCGTGAGCTGGCTGGTGCACCGGCGCCCGTCGGTGCTGGGCGCCGCGGCGGGCGCGGTCGTCGGGCTGGTGGCGATCACCCCGGCGGCTGGCTACGTCACGGTGCCTGCCGCCATCGTCATCGGCCTCGGGGCAGCCGTGGCCAGCTTCTTCGCCGGGCACCTGATCCGGGAGCGGCTGCGGGTGGACGACGCCCTCGACGTGTTTGCCTGCCACGGCGTGGGCGGGACGTGGGGCGCGCTCGCCACGGGACTCTTCGCGACGACGGCGGTCAACGCCGCCGGCGCGAATGGGCTGCTCTACGGCAACCCCCAGCAGCTCCTGGTCCAGGCCGTCGCGGTCGTCGTCGCCTGGGTGTATTCCGGCGCGATGACCTTCGTCATCCTGAAGGCGATCGACGCGGTGATCGGCCTGCGCGTGCCCGAGCACGAGGAGGTCCTGGGACTGGACACCACGCAGCACGGCGAGGTGGCCTACCAGCTCTGAGGGCCGCCGGCCACCACGGCGCCGGGCCGCAGCCGGGCACGTTCGTGCCCGGCTGCGGCCCTCGTGCTGAGCACCCCAGGCAAGGAAGCGCGTAGCGCCCAACGGGTGCAAAGCCCGGCCAGTGGGGGGGTTGGCCGCTCAGGCCGGGCGGGCGGTAGAGTGCCTGGCGCCAATGATCCCCGATGCCATCCGCGCCCTGTTCTCGCCGGAACCGGGCGCGGTGTACCTGGACGCCGGCACTTACGGCCTGCCGCCACAGCCTACCGTGCAGGCGATGCGGCAGGCGCTCGACGCATGGCAGGCTGGCACGGCCGACTGGGTGCGCTCCTGGGACCAGCACGGCGAGACCTGTCGCGCCCTCTTCGCCTCGCTCATCGGCGCCCGGCCGGAGACGGTGAGCCTCGCCCCGTCGGTCTCGGTGCCGGTCGGCGTGGTCGCCTCCGCGCTGCGGCCCGGCGACGAGGTGGTGGTGCCCGACGACGAGTTCACGTCCGTCCTGTTCCCCCTCCTGGTCGCCCAGCAGCATCGGGGCATCGGGGTTCGGGCCGTGCCGTTCGACCGCCTGGTTGAGTCGGTCCGCCCAGGCACGCGGCTGGTGGCCTTCAGCCTCGTCCAGTCGCAGTCCGGGCGGACCGCGCCGCTCGCCCGGGTGTGCGCGGCCGCGAAGGCCGCCGGCGCCCAGACGCTGGTCGACGCCACCCACGCCGTGCCGTTCGTCCCCGTCGCGCCCAGCCTTGGCGAGATCGACTACCTCGTCTGCGCGGCCTACAAGCACCTCCTCTGCCCACGCGGCGTGGCCTTCTTCTACGTGGCGCCCGCCCACTGGGACGAGCTTCCGGCCGTGTGTGCGAGCTGGCGGGGCGCGAGCAGCCCGTACGGCCGCTACTACGGCGGACCGCTGGACCTGGCCCCCAACGCCGCGCGATACGACGTCTCGCTCGCCTGGCTCTCATGGGTGGGCGCCAGCGAATCGCTCCGGCTCCTGTGTGAGTGGCAGCGGCAAGGCGTGCTGCCTGAGGTCCTCCACCTCACCAGGCGCCTCGCCACGAGCGTCGGGCTGCCCGCAACCGGCTCGTCCGTCCTCAGCGTCCCGGTGGCGGAGGCCGACCAGGTGCGCCTGGCGCTGGAGCGGGAGGGGATTCGCGCCGCCGTCCGCGCAGGCGGCGTCCGCTTCTCGCCCCACGTCTACAACACCCCGGCGGAGGTCGACCGCGCGACGCAAGCCATTGCTCCCTTCGTGGCCCCCGCTCTGTACACTCCACGCCACCCCGTCCCTGCCACCTGGCCGGACTGATGCCTGCCGCCGCCACACCACCGACCCCCACCCCTACTGCCGCCGACCTCGACGCGCTCGCCCAGCGCCTGGCCGAGGCGCTCGGTCCAGGCTCCGTGTTCCGCCGGCCGGAGGACGTGATCGTCTACGAGTACGACTACGGCTTCGAGCGTGGCACGCCAGACATCGCGGTGCTCCCCACGTCGACGGCCGACGTGCAGCACGCGGTCAGGCTGGCGCACGACGCAGGCGTGCCGGTGGTCGCGCGCGGGGCGGGCACAGGCATCGCCGGCGGCTCGGTGCCGCGGCGCGGCGGAGTCGTGGTGTCGACCGCCCGCATGGCCGAGGTGCTCGAGATCGACGTGGCGAACCGCTGCGCGGTGGTCCAGCCAGGCGTCGTCAACCTCGAGCTGTCGAAGCTGGCCGAGCCTTACGGGCTCTTCTTCGCCCCCGATCCCGCCAGCCAGAAGGCCTCGACCATCGGAGGCAACATCGGCAACAACGCCGGCGGCCCGCACTGCCTCTCGCTGGGCGTGACGACGAACCACGTCCTCGGCCTGGAGGTCGTGCTGCACGACGGCGGCGTGGTGCGACTGGGCGGGAAAGCCCCCGCTGGCTTAGGGTACGACCTGGTAGGCTTGACGGTTGGCTCCGAGGGGACGCTGGGCATCGTCACCGAGGCGACCGTGCGCCTCCTGCCCCTGTCGGAGGCTGTCCGCACCACGCTCGCCCTCTTCGACTCGGTCGAGACCGCCAGCGAAGCGGTCTCGGGGCTGATCGCCCGCGGGATCGTGCCCTCGGCGCTCGAGATGATGGATCGGCTGGCCCTGCGCGCCGTGGAGGAGGCGTTCCACGCCGGCTACCCGCCTGAAGCTGGAGCGGTCCTGCTGGTCGAGGCGGACGGCCTGCGGGAGCAGGTGGAGCAGCAGGCGCTCGCCGTGGACGCGGTCTGCCGTGAGGCGGGCGCGCTGGAGATCCGTGAGGCGGCCGACGCGGCCGAGCGCGCCCGCCTGTGGGCGGGGCGGAAGGGGGCGGCCAGCGCCATGGGGCGCGTGGCGCCGAACTACTACCTCCACGATGCGGTGGTGCCGCGCACCAGGCTCCCTGAGCTCCTCGCCAGGGTGGTGGAGATCGGCGAGCGGTATGACCTCCCCATCGCCAACCTCTTCCACGCCGGCGATGGCAACCTGCACCCGATGATCCTGTTCGACGCCCGGCACACGGGCATCCTGGAGCGTGTGGACGCGGCGGGCAGGGCCATCCTCGACGCGTGCGTCCGCGCCGGCGGCAGCATCACCGGCGAGCACGGGGTTGGCCTGGAGAAACAGGCCTACATGGCGTGGATCTTCAGCGACGACGACCTCGACGTCATGTCACGCGTGCGGAAGGCCGTCGACCCGGATGCCTGCCTGAACCCGGACAAGATCTTCCCGTTGGGGAGCGCCTGCCACGACGCGGTGGGGCCCGCGGCGCGGCCGGGGATGCGACCCCCGGGGCCAGACGGGATGTGGGCGTGACGGCGAGCGGGACGGCGCAGGTGGGCCACCCGGCCGGGGAAGCGGCCCAACCTGCAGCCCGCGTGCTGAGCCTCCTGGACGGCGCCATCCCGTCGGCCGACGACCTGGCGCAGTGCGTCCACTGCGGCCTCTGCCTACCATCCTGCCCGACCTACCTGGCCACGGGCTCCGAGGCCGAGTCGCCCCGCGGCCGCGTGCACCTGATCCAGGCGTTCAACGCGGGGCGGATCGAGGCAAATGGGGCGTACCGCCAGCACCTCGAGCTGTGCCTGGTGTGCCGCAACTGTGAGGCGGTCTGTCCGAGCGGCGTGCACTTCGGCCGCATCATGGAAGCGGGTCGGGCGCAGCTCCAGGCGGTAGCGGAGCCATCGCTGCCGCGGAAACTGTACTGGCGGATCGTGTTCCGCGAGCTGCTCCCCCACCAGGCGCGGCTGCGGGCGGTGGCGAGCGGGCTGCGGCTCTACCAGCGCTCCGGGCTCCAGGCGGTGGTGCGCCGGCTGGGCCTGTTGCCCGAGCCGCTCCGCTCGGCCGAGCGCCTGCTGCCGCCACTCCCCAGACCCTTCGTGCCAAGGTTTGAGGTGTACCGCGCCGTCGGGCCGGCGAAGTACCGGGTGGGCCTGTTCACGGGGTGCATCATGCCGCTGGCCTACGGGCCCGTCCACGAGGCGACCATCCGCGTGCTCACCTGGAACGGCTGTGAGGTCCACGTGCCACGCGAGCAGACGTGCTGCGGCGCGCTCAACGTCCACGCCGGCGAGCGCGCGGTGGCGCGCGACCTGGCCCGCGCCAACGTGCGGGCGTTCCTGGGGCGCGGGCTCGACGCGATCGTCGTCAACTCGGCCGGCTGCGGCTCGACCATGAAGGAGTACGGCGATCTGCTGGCCACGGCGGACGCCGCGGAGTTCGCGCGGCTGGCCAAGGACGTCAACGAGTTCCTCGCCGCGATCGAGCTGAAGGTGCCAACCCACACCGTCAACCGGGTGGCGACGTTCCAGGAGAGCTGCCACCTGGTCCACGCGCAGCGGATCAAGGACGCCCCGCGCACGCTGCTGGCGATGGTCCCGGGGCTGGAGCTGCGGGACATGGAGCACCCCGACCGCTGCTGTGGGAGCGCCGGCCTGTACATGCTCACGCAGCGTGAGATGAGCCAGCGGCTCCTGGACGAGCGCATGGGCGAGGTCCAGGCGACGGGCGCGACGACCCTGGTAACGGCGAACCCCGGCTGCCTGATGCAGCTCCAGGCGGGCGTGGCGAAGACGCGGCTGCGGGCCGACGTCAAGCACGTGGTGGAGCTGCTTGACGAGGCCTACGGCGGCCCCCGTCGCTGATTCCTGCCCGAGCTGGTGAGGGGCGGCCACGTGCGCCCGAATCCGTGGCGGTGAGTTCAACTCCCTCACCCAGAGGGTGGAGCCTCCACCCTGGAATCCACGGGTCGGGGCTGCCCGGGCGCTCTGGAAGGGGCTGCCCGAGGTGTGTGGCGTGCCAGGGCCGCCCCCTCGACACGCTTGGGGTGCGCCCCCTCTGGAAGAGCGAGCGTGCAGCGCTTAGGATGGGGGAGATATCAGGGGCGCTGATTGCTCGCCGGGGCCAGGCCGATAGCACGCCAGAGTGCGCTCGGGTAGCCTGCTCGGCACGTGGACCGCGCCGGCGCCGGGCAGGGCCCCGCGTCGGCCCGCGCGCCCGGCGCACTGGGCAGGGAAGCGCAGGCGCTGAGGGGCCCAATTGAGACCTGGGAGGGCAACGATGGCGTTGCACGGTCATTCCGACGTAGTGCTGCTGCTCGGGGCGCCGGGCGCTGGCAAGGGGACGCAGGCCCGCTTCCTCGCCGAAGGCCTGGGCGTGCCGCACGTCGCCAGCGGCGACCTGCTGCGCGAGCACCGTCGGCGCGGCACCAAGCTCGGTCGGGCAGCCCAGGCGTACATGGACCGCGGCGACCTCGTTCCCGACGACCTTGTGGTCGACATGGTCGTGGAGCGGCTGGACGAGCCCGACGCGGCCGGCGGCGTCCTGCTGGACGGCTTCCCACGCACCCTCGCCCAGGCCCGGGCGCTGGACGAACGGCTCGCCGCCAAGGGCGGGAGGGTGCGCGCGGCCCTGTACCTGGAGGTGCCCAGGGCATCGCTGGTCGAGCGCCTGGCCGGCCGCTGGCTGTGCCGCGACTGCCAGGCGAGTTACCACGAGCGCTTCAATCCTCCCACCAGGCCGGGCACGTGCGATGCATGCGGCGGCACGCTCTACCAGCGGCCGGACGACAGGCGTGAGGTCGTGGAGAAGCGCGTCAGCGTGTACTTCGAGCAGACCGTGCCCGTCGTCGAGTACTACGCCGCGCGCGGGGTGTTGCGCCGCGTGGACGGCGACCGTGCCATAGCGGCCGTTCGCACGGACCTGCTACGCGCGGCCGGGCTGGAGCCCAACGCGCGAACGCCTCCGCCGGCCCCGGAACTGGCCGAGCGGGTCGGCTGAAGCGCGCTCAGCCACCGCGCCTGGGGCGGGGCCGTCGGCCGGGAGCAGCCCACGCGCGTGGCCGGGCGTCAGGGCGAAGCGCCGAGCAGCGAACGGTACAGGGCCACGGTGCGTTGCGCGATGACACTCCAGGCGAAGTGCTCCTCCACCCGGCGCCGGCCGTTCGCGCCCATGCGGGCCCGCCGCTCGGGGTCGCCCAGCAGCGCGTTGATCGCCACGGCCAGGTCGCGGCTGTAGCCGGCAGGGTCGGTCGGCTCGAACGGGCTCGTCGCCTGCTGTTCCAGCGGCACGAGGAGGCCGGTCTCGCCATCCACCACCACCTCCGGTATCCCGCCCACGGCGCTCGCCACGACCGCCGTCCCGCACGCCATCGCCTCCAGGTTGATGATCCCGAACGGCTCGTAGATCGACGGGCAGCAGAAGACGGCGGCGTGCGAGTAGAGCTGGATCACCTCATCGCGCGGCACCATCTCGCGCACCCACACCACGCCCGAGCGCTGCTGCCGGGCCAACGCCACCGCCGCCTCCATCTCGGCGGCGATCTCCGGCGTGTCGGGCGCGCCCGCGCACAGGACGACCTGCGCCGCCGGGTCGATCGCCGGGATCGCCCGCGCCAGGTGGACGATCCCCTTCTGGCGGGTGACGCGGCCGACGAAGAGGACGTACGGCCGCTCCGGGTCCACGCCGAGGCGCGTGAGCGCCTCGGCGGACTGGACGGGGCGGTAGAGCGACGGGTCGATCCCGTTGTGGATCACATGCACCCGGCGCTCGTCCACGTCGAAGAGGCGGAGCACGTCCGCCCGCGTGCCCGCAGAGACAGCGACCACGGCATCCGCCATCTCCAGGGCCGTCTTCTCCACCCAGCACGAGACGTCGTACCCTCCGCCGAGCTGCTCGCGCTTCCAGGGCCGCAGTGGCTCGAGTGAGTGGACGGTGATCGCCAGCGGCACGCCGTACGCCTGCCTGACCAGGATGCCGCCCAGGTGGGTGTACCAGGTGTGGCAGTGGACGACGTCCGCCTCCACGTTCGTCGATGCGAAGGCGACGCTGCGCTCCGCGGCATCGAACACGGGCCTCAGGGGGGCGGGCGCGGTGAAGTCGCGGAGGTCGGCGTGGTAACCGCGCACCTTCAGGTGCGTCTCGTCCACCCGCTGGTCGCCGAAGCAGCGCACTTCGACGTCGATCAGGCGCGCCAGCGCCTGACTGAGGAACTCGACGTGGACGCCCGCCCCGCCGTAGACGTTGGGCGGGTACTCGTTGGTGAGCAGGAGCGCTTTCATCTCAGCGCCGGGCGACCGCCCGCGCCAGGCGCTGGATGCCCTGCCGGATGCGCTCGGGTGGGTTGGCGGAGAAGCTCAAGCGCAGGGCGCTCTCCCCTCCCCCGCCCGGAAAGAAGGCCGGCCCGGGCAGGAAGCTCACCCCCTCGGCGATGGCGCGCGGCAGCAGGTCGAGCGCGCTCCTCCCCGCCGGTAGCTCCACCCAGAGGAAGAAGCCCCCAGCGGGCCTGGTCCACCGCGCCCCCTCGGGGAAGGTCGTCTCCAGGGCGTCGAGCATGGCGTCGCGGTCCTCGCGGTAGACGCGACGCAGGCCGGCCACGTGAGCGTCGAGGTCGAAGTCGTCCCCGCGGACGAGGTGGAGGACGCCGTACTGGGCCAGCCCGTCCGTTTGAAGGTCGACCCCCTTCTTCGCCGTGACCAGCCGCCGCATCATCTCGGGCGCAGCCGCCACGAAGCCAAGGCGGATGCCAGGCGCGAGGATCTTGGAGAACGACCCCAGGTAGACGACGCGCCCCTCCGCGCCCGGGAGCGACCGGATCGGCGGCAGCGGCGGCGCGCCCTGGTCGAACCACAGCTCCCCGTAGGGGTCGTCCTCGAGGATGTAGAAGCCGTGCTTCCACGCCAGCTCGAGGAGCCCGCGGCGTCGCTCCAGGCTGAGGGTGGCGCCCGTGGGGTTCTGGAAGGTCGGCAGCGCGTAGACGAACTTGGGCGCCCGACCCTCGGCCTGGATCACCGCCTCGAGGGCGTCCAGCCGCATGCCGTCCGCGTCCACCGGGACGGCGCGGTAGCGCGGCGAGTGGCTCGCCCACGAGCCGAGGGCGCCCATGAACGTCGGCCCCTCCGTCACCACCAGGTCGCCGGGGTCGAGGAGGACACGCCCCACCACGTCGAGCCCCTGGAGCGACCCGCTCGTGACGAGGAGGTCGGCCGGTGACGCCCGGATCGCGCGGCGCGCCAGTCGCTCGCAGATCAGCGCGCGCAGCTCGCCCACCCCTTCGGTCTCGCCATACTGGAGCGCGGCCCGTCCATCGTGGCGGATAGCCCGAGCGAAGGCGCGCTCCATCGACTCCAGCGGGAACAGCTCCGGCGCCGGCAGCCCGCCTCTGAACGAGATCACGTCGGCCGCGGCACCCTGCCTGAAGGCAGCCTGCATGGGCACCGCGGCCGCGTCGTCTTCGTGCGCCGCCAGCCAGCGGGCGAAAGCCACGGCGGGGGCGGGAGAACTGGCCGTGCGCGCCATCGGGGTGGATTGTAGCCCCGGCTCGGCGCGCGGCGGCCGCAGCCGGCGCCGGGGGTCCAGCCGAGGCTCGTCGCGGGCCCACGCGAAAGAGCGGCGGGCCTGACGAGCCGACCGCCTGGGCATCCGGCGAGCGGGCTGCGGCGGCAGAGCGAACGCGCAGCGCGCGGACCGTGTAGCGTGTAGTCTGTCGCCATGCGTTCCTACGACGTGGTCGTCATCGGCGCCGGGATCGTCGGCCTGGCATCGGCGCGCGAGCTCCTGCTGCGCCACCCGCGCCTGCGGCTGGCCGTCCTCGACAAGGAGCCCGCCATCGGTCAGCACCAGACCGGCCATAACAGCGGCGTGATCCACTCGGGCATCTACTACACGCCGGGGTCGCTCAAGGCCCGGCTGTGCGTGCGCGGCTCGCGCGCGCTGTACGCCTACTGCGAGCAGAAGGGCCTGCCCGCCGAGCGCTGCGGCAAGGTGATCGTCGCGTCGACACCCGAGGAGTTGCCGCGCTTGCGGGCGCTGTACGAGCGCGGCGTCGCCAACGGTGTCGAGGGGCTCGAGTTGATCGGGCCGGAGCGGCTGCGCGAGATCGAGCCGCACTGCGTGGGCGTCCAGGCCATCTGGTCGCCGAACACCGGGATCGCCGACTTCAGCCGCGTCAGCGGGACGTACGCCGACGACGTGCGGGCTGCCGGGGGTGACGTGCTGCCGGGCTGGGAGGTGCGCGACATCGTGCTGCGGCCGGGTGGCGCCACGCTCGTGACCACCGCCGGCGACGTGGAGGCTCGCCACGTGGTGGCCTGCGCCGGCCTGTACGCCGACCGGGTGGCGCGCCTGACCGGCGCGCCACCCACGCCCCGCATCGTGCCGTTCCGCGGCGACTACTGGATCCTGCGGCCGGACCGACGCCACCTCGCCCGGAACCTGATCTACCCGGTGCCTGACCCCGCGTTTCCCTTCCTGGGGGTCCACTTCACCCGGCGTATCGCGGACGGCAGGGTCTGGCTCGGCCCGAACGCGGTCCTTGCCTTCGCCCGTGAGGGCTACCGACGCCTGGACCTCAACCCCCGCGACCTGGCCGAGGCGCTGTTGTTCCCCGGGTTCCAGAGGCTCGCCGCCAGGTACTGGCGGATGGGGCTGGGCGAGATGGCGCGCGACTTCAGCAAGGCCAGCTTCCTGCGCTCGCTGCAGCAGTACGTGCCCGAGCTGAGCATGGCCGACCTGCTGCCCGGGCCGTCCGGCGTGCGCGCCCAGGCGCTGGGCGCGGACGGCGCCCTGGTGGACGACTTCGTGGTCAACGTCCAGGGGCAGCAGGTGGTCCACGTGCGCAACGCCCCCTCGCCCGCCGCGACGTCCTCCCTCGAGATCGGGCGCCTCGTCGCCGACCGGGCCGACGAGGTGTTCGACCTGGCAGCATGATCGCGCGAGCGCCGCACGTGGGCCAGCGTTCGGCTCCCTCTGACACCGGCGTGGAGCCGAGGAGCGGAGCCCCTGCGTGAGGCAGCGCGGCGCGCCGGGGCGGTTCGAGGCGATCGTGTTCGACCTGGACGGCACGGTCATCGACAGCCCCCGGCTCATCGTGCAGACCGTCCAGCGCGTGGTCGAGCGCCGCGCACTCCCCGCCGTGGACGCCACGGCCGTGCACGCGTTGATGGGGCTGCCCCTGGACGAGGTGTTCCAGGCCGTGCTCGGGCCGGCGGCGCGGTACCTGGTGCCCCAGTGCGTCGACGAGTACCGCCTCCTCTTCGACGCCGAGGTGCTGCCGGTGATCCGGCCGATCGAGGGTGCCGCGGAGGCGCTGGCCGTCGCGGCCCGCCAGGGCGTGCCGCTGGGCATCGCCACCGGCCGGCGCACTGACACCGCCGTAGCCATGCTCGAACGGTGCGCGCTGGCGCACCACTTCGTGGCGGTCCTCGGGACGGACCGCGTGGAGCGGCCGAAGCCGCATCCCGACGTGCTGCTGCGGCTGCTGGAGGGGATGGGCGGTATCCGAGCCGCACGCACGCTCGTGGTGGGCGACAGTACCCACGACGTGGCGATGGCCCGGGCGGCCGGGGCGGCAGCCTGCGCCGTGACCTGGGGGGCGCAAGCACGCGTGCGCCTGGCGAGCGCCGCGCCCGACTGGTGCGTCGACCGCTGGGACGAGCTGCTCGCCCTTCTCGGCGCCGGGGTCGCATGAGCGCTCCGCGCTCCGCCTGCGCGAGTCGGCCAGGCGGCGCTGAGCGGCGCTGATAGGACTACCGCCGGATCGGTCCCTCCCTCGCGCCCCAGGTACGGGTCGGCCGGCCGGACCTACCAGGCGAACGTGCGCCAGACCCACTCAAACAGCGCCGTGCTGTCACCGGTGAGGTCCTGGCTGCGCATGAGGCTGACGTAGACGCGGCGGCCGGCGCGGGTGGCGGAGGCGACGATCGTCTTGCCCGCCGCGCGGGTGGAGCCGATCTTGATGCCGTCGGCGCCCGGGTAGGTGCCGACCAGCCGGTTGAGGTTCTTCAGGCTGTACCCATCGCCCCGGTAGGTCGCGGCGCCCGCGAGCTGGCGGAAGGTCTCGTTCTGCATCGCGGCACGACCCAGCAGCGCCATGTCGTAGGCCGTGGAATAGTGGCTGCGCGCGTCCATGCCGCTGGGGTTGGCGAAGCGCGTGTCGGTGAGCCCGAGCGAGGCAACTTTCTGGTTCATCCATTCCACGTAACGTTCGCGCGAGCCGGCCAGCGCCAGCGCCACCTGCTCGGCGGCGTCGTTGCCACTCGGGAGCATCATGCCGTACAGCAGCGTGGCCAGCGACACGTCGCGGCCGGGCTCCAGCCCCATGATGGACGAGCCGTCCTGCGCCCGCATAGCCGAGCCGCTGACCGTGACCGGGATGCGCTGGGCGAGGTCTGGCGCACGCTCCAGGGCGACGAGGGTCGTGGCGATCTTGGTCACGCTGGCCGGCGCCACACGGGTGCGTTCGCCCTGGCCGTACAGTAGCTCCGCGGACGGCCCATCGACGATCGCCACGGTGCGCGCCGTGACAGCGGGCGGGGGCTCGTCGCTGAGCCGGCGGGGGCCGGCGGGCGGGAGCTCGGGCGCCGGGCTCGCCGCCTGGTCCTCCGCCGGCGCGCCGGCCGGGGCGGTGCTCGCCGCGGCCTGCTGCGGCTCCGCCGCGCCACCCTCCGCGGCCTGCGCCGCCCGCGCCACCGGCGTGGCGCCCGGGACCACCAGCAGCGTGCCCGCGGCCACCAGGTCCGGGTTTCCACCCAGCCCGTTCGCCGCCACCACCGCGCCGGTGGGGACGCCGTAGCGCTCGGCCACCTGGCGCACGGTCTCGCCTGGCTGCAGCGCGTGCACCACGCCGTCCACGGCCGGCACGAGGAGCTCCTGCCCCACCCGCAGCAGGTCCGGGTTCGGCAGGTCGTTGGCCGCGATGAGCGTCTGGACGCTGATCCCGTAGCGCTCGGCCACGGTGCGTACGGTCTCATCGGGCGCCACCGTGTGGCGGCGGATCGGTTCGACTGCCGGCGGCGCGGGCGCCTCCGTCGGCAGGGCCGCCACGGCCGTCGCGAGCGGGGCGATCTCCTCGATCGCTGCCGACGCCGGGGCCGTGGGCGAGGCAGCAGGCTCAGCGAGTGGGCCAGGCGTTCCGACCAGCCAGGCAGCACCGAGGGCGCCCCACGCAACCAGCCCGACCAGCCCGCCGAGTCCCAGGGGGAGGGCGAACCGCCTGAGCGACGAGCCGACAGCGATCCCTGCGACGTCGGAGCGGTTCCGCCCCGGCCACGACGGCCAGCCATCCCGCATGTTCGGGCTCCCTCCCGGCGGTTTCAAAGGGCGTGTCGCGCGCCGGGGGCTGGCGGGCGCCTAGCCGCAGCCCAGCTCCTGCACGCGGGGCCGCCACTATAGGCGCTCGGCGCGCCAAATGGAACGGTCGCCGGCGTGCGGGCGGAGCCAGCTTCCGCCCTGGGCGCCCTGCGGGCCGGGCCCCGCGGTGGGCACGGCCGAGATCGGGGATGCGCGGCCGCGGCTCCCGCTCCCTCAGCGGGCCGATTTCCAGGCCCACCCTCCGGTGTGGTACCGGCTCAGCCTCGTACGCCGAACGGTCCCGGTAGCGAGGCGACCGCCAGCCGGTAGGGGGCCGCCCAAGGCGACACTGCGAGCCGTCGCCACGAGCTGCGGTCCGTGATACGGGTCTGAGGCGGCACCCGGCGCCCGAATCCGTGGGCGCGAGTTCGATTCGTTCACCCAGAAGGTGACACTTTCAATCTGGAATCCACGGATTGGGGCGGCGTGCGATCACTTGACAGCCAGGCCGCCCTGCGCCAGACTGTCGATGTGCTTGAACGCGTCAACGTGGTCCAGGCAGAGGACGCCTGCTGCCTGCGTGACGTCACGGCGCTGGCGCCGGAGGTGCGCACCCTGCGCGACCACCTGGTCGCCAGCCGCGACCTGCTCGACGCCCTGGCCGACCCGGCTCGCCAGGACTTGGTGCAGGTGCTGGCCCGCGGCGAGCTGAACGTGGGCGAGGTCGCGGCGCTCGTGACGCTGAGCCGCCCGACCGTCTCGCACCACCTGAACGTGCTCCGCCGCGCCGGCCTGCTCCGCGCCCGCAAGCGGGGCCGCGAGGTCTACTACCGCCTGGACAAGGAGCGCGTCGTCACCACCCTCCAGGGCTTGCTGGAGAGCCTCACCTGCTGCTGAGCCGTCCCGCCATGCCAGATGCGTCGAAGCAGCTACACCCGTACACGTACTGGAGACTCTGCAATGCTGTCGTTGTTCGACCTGGAGATGGCCGCCCACCTCCGCCACGCCCAGCTCGTGCACGAGGCGGAGCAAGAGCGCGAGGAGCCCACCCATGACGCAGTCTCCTGACCCCAAGACCATTCGCGACGCCGTCCGCGCCCGCTATGGCGCCGCCGCTCGCGCAGCCGGCCAGTCTCAGCCCCGGCCGGGCGCGGCGGTTTCAACCGTCGACGAGGCCGCGTGCTGCGGCCCGGAGAAGGACGCCATCTCCCGCGACCTGTATGCCGTGGACGAGGTGGCGGACCTGCCCTCGGCGGCCGTGCTGGCCTCGCTCGGCTGCGGCAACCCGACCGCTCTGGCGGAGCTGAAGCCGGGTGAGGTCGTGCTCGACCTCGGCTCCGGCGGCGGGATCGACGTGCTGCTCTCCGCCAGGCGCGTCGGTCCGACCGGCTTCGCCTACGGCCTCGACATGACCGACGAGATGCTCGCTCTGGCCGAGAAGAACGCCGCCCAGCGCGGGGTCACCAACGTCCGGTTCCTCAAAGGGCAGATCGAAGACATCCCGCTGCCGGACGCGAGCGTGGACGTGGTCATCTCGAACTGCGTCATCAACCTCAGCGCCGACAAGGCCCGGGTGCTGCGCGAAGCGTTCCGCGTGCTGCGGCCCGGCGGCCGCTTCGCCGTCTCGGACGTGGTCGTCCAGGGCACGCTGCCGCCAGCGCTCCGCCAGAGCCTGGAGCTGTGGGCCGGGTGCGTGGCCGGGGCGTTGGAGGAGGGCGAGTACCGCCGCCTCCTGGCCGAGGCGGGCTTCGTCGGCCTCGACGTGGCGGTGACGCGGGTCTACGACGCCACGCAGGCGCTGGGGGACACTTGCGACGCCGAGCTGCTCAGGCAGGCGGCTGCGCTCGAGGCGGCCGGCGGCCGGCTGGTGAGCGCCTTCGTCCGCGCCACGCGGCCGGCGCCGGCACGCGCAGCAGCCGCGACCTGAGCTGGAAGCAGCGCTGCCGCTCGCGCGCGCGGCTGGCCACGCTGGTGCCCGCCGTCCGGGGTGGGGCCACCCGGCGCCCGCCGTCCGGCGCGTCGGCCGATGTAGGCGCTGGACCTGGCGCCGGGCGCTGCGCGTCCCGGACCGACACGTGTCTCGCACGTGCGCCAGTCGGTCGCTGACAACCTGGCGCGGTGGATCAGGTCCAGCCTAGGCACTCGCCAGGAGCTGCCGGAGCGCGCGGTTGACTTCGTCCGCAGTCGGGAAAGCCTCCGCGACGTCCGGGTCGAGCACGACGATGTTCGTCCGTTCCGCGTAGCGCCGCGCGTCGCTCGCGCTACGGGTGCCCCGCCTGGTGGAGCTCGACCAGCGCGCGCAAGCCCAGGCCCATGCCCCGCCAGCCCAGCCCGACGATCACCCCGTGGCAGACCGGCGCCACCACCGACGTGTGCCGGAAGGGCTCGCGGGCGTAGACATTCGAGAAGTGCACTTCCATGACAGGCAGCTCGCTGGCCGCAATCGCGTCGCGCAGGGCATACCCGTAATGGCTGTACGCGCCGGGGTTCAGCACCACGCCGACGACCCGCCCCATCGCGCCGTGCAGCGCCGAGACCAGCTCCCCCTCGCTGTTGGACTGGAAAATCTCCACCTCGCAGCCCAGCGCAGCCGCTTCCTCGCGCAAGCGCGTGTTGATCTCCTCGAAGCTCATCGAGCCGTAGATCGCTGGCTCGCGGGTGCCGAGGAGGTTCAGGTTCGGCCCCCACAGCACCAGGATGCGCGGGCGCTCGGCTGATGCCTGGCCTATCGGGTGGGCGCGCGGGGCTGGTGTCTGCATGTGCCTCCGTATGGTAGTGGACGTGCCTCGCGACAGGACCGTGCCGCTAGGCGCGTGTGTCGCTCAGGTACACTCTTCGTCGGCAGGCCCAGCAACCCGGGCAGATAGGTGAGTGGAGGCAGCACGGCGCAGGTGCACGCCTCACGCAGCTCGGTTCTGCGGGGGGTGCACGCAGAGGCACGGCCAGTGACCCCGGCCCGCTACCGCTTGAAGAGGGCGTTGACGAACGGCTCGGGGTCGAACTCAGAGAGGTCGGTGGGTTTCTCGCCGGTTCCCACGAAGAGCACCGGCACCTCCAGCTCGTCCACGATGGCGAAGACCACGCCTCCCTTGGCGGTGCTGTCCAGCTTGGCCAGGATCAGCCCATCCAGGCCGGTCGCCGCCTTGAACGCCCGACCCTGGAGCACGGCATTCTGGCCCGTGGTGGCATCCAGCACCAGCAGCGTGCGCACGTGGCGCACCCCCTGCCGCTCCAGCACGCGGCGGATCTTCTTCAGCTCCTCCATAAGGTTGAACTTCGTGTGCAGCCGGCCCGCGGTGTCTACGATCAGCAGGTCGGCCCCCCGCGCCCGCGCCGCGGTGACCGCGTCGAACACCACCGAGCCGGGGTCGGCGCCGGGGTGCTGGGCCACCACGGGCACGCCAATCCGGTCGCCCCAGATCTTAAGCTGGTCGATCGCCGCCGCCCGGAACGTGTCGCCGGCCGCCAGCATCACCCGCTTGCCCTGATCCTTCCAGTACTCCGCCAGCTTGGCGATGCTCGTCGTCTTGCCCACCCCGTTCACCCCGACGACCAGGATCACGCCCAGCTCGCCCGGCGGCGCCAGCAGCGCCTCGGGCACGGCCGCCGCCACCGCCTCCAGGCTCTGCACCAGCTCCTCCTTCAGGACGCGGTACAGCCCCCTGGCGTCGTCCACCGTGCCCAGCGTGACCTCGTTGCGCATGATCTCCATGAGCTGGTCGGTGGTCTTCACGCCCACGTCGGCCTGCAGCAGCAGCTCCTCCAGCTCGTCCCAGAGGTCGTCGTCAATCGGGCGGCTCGCCTCGAACACGCCCGCGATGCGCGCGAAGATCCCCTCGCGCGACTTCTCGACGCCCTTGTCCAGCTTGAACCAGCGCGACAGGATCATGGTCGGGTGTCGGGTGTCGGGCGTCGGGCGTCGGGTATCGGGTGTCCGGTATTGGGTGTCGGGGGTTGGGCGTTCGGGGGCGGGTGCTGGGCGGGGACGACGGGCTGCTCAGAGGCGGGCTCGTGGCGCATCCAGGCCGCCACTCGTGCGGGCGGCGAGCGCGGTCGGCTTGACGGAGAAGACGTGGGAGACGCCAGCGGTGTCCATGGTGACCCCGTACATGGCGTCCGACCGCTCCATGGTGGCGCGGTTGTGGGTCACCACCACGAACTGGATGTGGCGCGAGAACTGTGCCAGGAGCTGGACGAACCGCTGCACGTTCGCCTCGTCTAGCGCCGCGTCGACCTCGTCCAGCACGCAGAAGGGGGTGGGGTTCACCTTGAGCAGGCCGAAGAGCAGGGCCACGATGGTCAGCGCGCGCTCACCGCCGCTCAGCGAGAGCAGCCCCTGCAGCTTCTTGCCCGGCGGGCGCGCCACCACGTCGATACCCGTCGCGAGCACGTCGCCCGGGTCGGTCAGCACCAGGCGCGCCTCGCCGCCGCCAAAGAGCGTCTCGAACGCCTCCCGGAAGGCCGCGTTGACCGCCTCGAACACCTCCGTGAAGCGGTTGCGCAGGTACTCCTCCAGCTCCGCCGCCGCCTTCTCCAGGTCGGCCATGGCTGCGTGCAGGTCCTCGGCCTGGCCCAGCAGGAAGTCGTGCCGCTCCGAGAGCTCCCGGTACTCCTGCACCACGCTCTCGTTCACCCCGCCGACCGCCCGCAGCTCGCGCTGCAGCCAGGCGATCCGCCGGCGCATCCCCTCCAGGTCCAGCACCGGCTCCTCCAGCACACGCTGCTCCGAGGCCCGGCCGTCCAGCGCCAGCCGGAGCTGCCTGGCCCACGCCGCACCACCCCCTTCGCCCCCGTCCACCTCGGCCGTGTCGGCCACCTCGCGCTCCAGGCGCTCCAGCTCGTCGCGGGCGCGCTGGGCCCGCACGAGCGCCGCCTCCCGCAGCTCCTGGACGGCCCGCTCCGTGCTCCGCCGCTCCCCGCCCTGCTGTTCCGCCGCGCGTCGCTCAGCCGCGAGCGCCAACCGTGCACCGTCCGCCGCCGCCAGCTCGGCCTTCAGGGGCTCCAGCGCCGCGTTCGCCTCGCGCAGCTCCTGCCCCAACCGCGCCTCTTGCCCGCCCAGCTCGTCCGCGTGCTGCGCCAGGGCCACCAGGCGCTCCCCGGCCGTATGCCGGGCGTCCTCGGCCGCGCGCAGGTCGCTCCTGATCCGCGCCAGGAGGGTCTGGCGCGCGTGCCGCTCGGCGGCGCGGTGCGCCTCGGCGGCCTCCAGCTCGCCCAGCCGCACCCGGGCCGCCGCCGCCTGCTCGCCCAGCGCCGCCACGCGCTCCTCGGCCGAGCGCGCAGTGGTGGCCGCCTCGTCCCGCGCCGTCCGTGCCTCAGCCAGCTCGGCCGCGAGCGCCTGAACCCGCCGCTCGCCGGCCTGCCTGTCCGCGTCGGTGCGCCCCTGGTGCAGCGCGTCCTGCTGCAGCTCCTGTTGGGTCCGGTGCAGCTCTGCCCGAGCCGCCGCTTCCGCCCGCCGCGCCTGCTGGAGGCGCGCGTCCAGCTCCTGGCGTGCCGCGCGGGTGGCGGCGCAGGCTCGCTCGGCCGCCGCGAGCTCCTCGCTCGCCCGCACCAGCGCCGCCTCGGCCTCCCGGCGCGCCACCTCCGCCGCCACCCGGCCCACCTCCAGCTCGCCCACCTGCCGCCGCCAGTCCGCCAGCGCCGAGCCACCCGCCTCTGGCGCCTGGATCATCCGCGCCCCCGGCGCCGCCACCAGCAGCCCATCGAGTGACAGCACCGCCCAGGCCGGCTCGCCCTCCCCCACCGCCTCGGCCAGCCGGCGGTGGGCCTCTCGCGCGGTCGGGTCGTCCGGGACGACCAGCGTTCGCATGAGGTAGCCGCGCAGCAGCCGCTCCAGTGGCGGCACCCGCGCGGCCAGCTCCTCGGAGCACCTGCCCACCGCCAGGCCACGGAGTTCCGCCT
>CAYSYM010000047.1:0-29770 GCA_964435115.1 uncultured Chloroflexota bacterium
GCTGCTCTGGCCGATCAAGCAGAAGTACGGCCGGAAGATCTCCTGGGCCGACCTGTTGGTCTACGCGGGCAACGTCGCCATGGAATCGATGGGGTTCAAGACGTTCGGCTTCGGCTTCGGGCGCGAGGACATCTGGGAGCCCGACGAGATCATCTGGGGGCCTGAGGACACCTGGCTCGGAGACGAGCGCCACGGCGGCGACGGGCTAATCCAGGGGCCTTTCGGCGCCGATCACATGGGCCTGATCTACGTGAACCCGGAGGGGCCCAACGGCAACCCGGACCCGCTCCTTGCAGCGAAGTACATTCGCGAAACATTCCGCCGCATGGCGATGAACGACGAGGAGACGGCTGCGCTCATCATTGGCGGCCACACGTTCGGCAAGACCCACGGTGCTGCTCCCGCCGTCCCGTACGTCGGTCCCGAGCCAGAGGGTGCCCCCGTCGAGGAGCAAGGCCTCGGCTGGAAGAACACGTTCGGCAGCGGCAAGGGCGCCGACACGGTCACGAGCGGCCTCGAGGGCGCGTGGACCGACGCGCCGACGAAGTGGGACAACGGGTTCCTGGACAACCTGTTCAAGTACGACTGGGAGCTGACGAAGAGTCCCGCCGGGGCGCAGCAGTGGACCCCCAAGAACCCCGAGGCCCAGGGCACCGTGCCGGACGCCCATGATCCGTCGAAGCGGCACGCGCCCATGATGCTGACGACGGACCTGGCGCTGAAGCTGGATCCGATCTACGGGCCGATTTCCAAGCGCTTCCACGAGCATCCGGACGAGCTCGCAGAAGCGTTCGCCAAGGCGTGGTACAAGCTGCTGCACCGCGACATGGGCCCCATCTCGCGCTACCTCGGCCCGTGGGTTGCGGAGCCGCAGCTGTGGCAGGACCCCGTCCCCGAGGTCGATCATGAGCTGATCGGGGAGGCGGACATCGCTGCCCTCAAGGCCAAGATCCTCGCCTCGGGACTCTCCATCTCCCGGCTGGTCTACACCGCCTGGTCGTCGGCGGCCAGCTTCCGCGGCACCGACAAGCGTGGTGGGGCGAACGGGGCGCGGATTCGCCTTGCACCGCAAAAGGACTGGGAGGTCAACGAGCCGGCCGAATTGGCCAATGTGCTGGAAGTCCTCGCGCAGATCCAGCAGGACTTCAACAGCTCACAGTCCGGCGGGAAGAAGGTCTCACTCGCTGACCTGATTGTCCTGGGCGGGTGCGCGGCCGTCGAGCAAGCGGCGAAGAACGCCGGGCACGACACCACGGTCCCGTTCGCGCCGGGGCGCACGGACGCCTCGCAGGAGCAGACCGACGTGGAGTCGTTTGCCGTGCTCGAACCGACCGCCGACGGGTTCCGCAACTACCTCCGAGCCGGAGAGATGTTGTCGCCGGAGGCGCTGCTGCTGGAGCGGGCCACCCTCTTGAGGCTGACCGCACCCCAGATGACGGTTCTCATCGGCGGCATGCGCGCCTTGAACGCCACCTTCGGGCGATCTCAACACGGCGTCTTCACCGACCGGCCCGAGGCGCTGACCACCGACTTCTTCGTGAACCTGCTCGACATGCGCACGGAGTGGAAGGCATCCGCTTCGGCTGAGCACGTGTACGAGGGTCGCGATCGCGCCACGGGCGAGCGCAAGTGGACCGCCACCGCCGTCGACCTCGTCTTCGGTTCGAACTCCCAGCTCCGAGCTATCTCGGAGGTCTACGCCTCTGACGACTCGAAGGAGAAGTTCGTGCGTGACTTCGTGGCTGCGTGGAACAAGGTGATGAACCTCGATCGCTTCGACCTTGTCGCTCAGGGCCCGGGCGTGCGGCCGCTCGCGGCCGTGGCCGGCGGCGAGGTTCGTTCCCAGTACCGTTAGCGCGGGCTACTGTCCGCGGTTCGCCCGCGCTTTGCTGTTGTCGGGAGTGTGTACCGAGTCACCAGCCACCACCACCCGGACTCGGCCCGGGTCGACAGTGGCACCAGCAACGCCAACTCGACGAGCTGCCCGTACGCCGAGGCGGACCGGGGCCGCGCCAGCGCTGCCTCGCTGCTGGCCTGGACGAAGGCGAACGCGCGCCGGTCGCCGCGCAGGGCGTCGAGGGACCCCGCCGCGATCAGGGCCGGGTCGTGGGCGCCTATGACATGACGAAGCCGCCGTCGACCACCAGGGTCTGGCCGGTCATGAAGGCGGAGTCGTCCGAGGCGAGGGACAGCACCACGCCGACCAGGTCGGCGGGCACCTGCACGCGCTTGATGGCGCGGCCCGAGACCGGCGCCTGGCGCATCCGCAGGATGTCCTCCGTGGGGTTCTCCTCGCTGAGGGTGGAGCCCGGCGCCACGCTGTTGACGCGGATGTTGGAGCCTCCAAGCTCGCGCGCCAGCGTGCGCGTCATCGCCGCCACCGCGTGAGCGCGCCTCTCAAGGTGTCTCGCAGCCGTCAGTGGTCCCTGTCGCCCTGATCGGTGTCGTCCGGGGTGTTCCGGTCGTCGCGGCGCCCGGTGTCCCTGGCCTCGCCGCCCGGCCGCCGCCGTTCCTCGCCGCGCTGAGCTGTGGGGGTGGCGGTGGCGGTGGCCCGCGTGGTAGGGGTCGGTCCTGGCGTGGCGGGCGACGTCCGCCCGCCTTCCAGCTCGCGGGCCGTCGGAGTGCCTCCACTGCGGACGGTGGGGGGTGGCCTGTCGCGGTCCTCCTCGCGCTCGGCGGGACGCCCGGGCTCGTCGTCGCGCCGAACGCCCTCGGTCGGCACCGAGGGAGCGGCGGGTAACGGGCTGCCGTCGGCCTGGCCGACCGTCGGCGTTGGCGTGCGGGGCCTCCGGGTCCCGGGCGGCTCGTCGCGTTGCCGCCGCTCTGCATCGCGCGCCTCCCCTTCACCCGCGCGACGCGGCGCGGGCGGCCGTTCGTCGGCGTCGCCTGCCTGCCGATCGTCGCCTCGATCCGCGTCGCGCTGATCCTCGCGCTCCCGGTCGGGCTCGACGCTCCGTGGCGCGGGGGTCGCGCCAGCCGCTGGCGCAGTCGGCTCAGCCCGAGCGGGGCGGCCGGGACGCGGGCGGGATTGGACCTCGGCGACGCGGTCGAGACCCCGAGCCGAGGCAGCCAGAGCCGCGCTCAAACCGGGCTTGGCCGCCTCAGGAGCCGCCTCGATGGCACGCTCTAGCCGCGCCTGCTGCTCCTCCAGCTTCGCCTGCAGCAGGTTGACCTCTGTCGCGTCCGCGGCGCTGGCGGGCGCGGCGGTCTGGCGTTCGGCCAGCGCCAGGACCTGCGCCATGGCGGTGCTCAGCGTGTCCTCATAGCGCCGAGCCGCGGCTGCCCCGTCAGCGGCCCGGCCCTGGTCCACCAGGCGAGCCGCTTCCTCCACGCGCGCATCTGCCTGTCGGAGCAGGACCCGGGCCCTCGCCTCGTCGTCCGGCGCGAGCTGCACCGCCAGCGCTTCACTCGCTTCCTTGACGGGGTAGAGCACGTCGCCGGGGAGCGCGCTCGCGGACACGCCGACGGCGGCGAAGCCGGCCAGCGAGAGTGCCGCGAGGCCGGCCGCCACTCGCGCGAGCCAGGCGAAGCGCGTCGGCCAGTGTGTGGCCCAGATCGGCGCCGGAGGAGCCCACGGGTTTCGCCCTCTCCAGGGGAGGCGCAACACGCTGAGCGTGCGCCGGGACGCTCGCGCCTGGATGGCGCTCGACAGCGCCGTGCGGCCGGCCGCTACCGGGGTGGCTGGCGGCGGGACGTCGGCGGCGATCCGCCGCAGCAGGCGGGCGCGCGCTGCTTCTCGGAAGCCGGGCCGTGGCCGTGCTGTCGGCGCGGTCGTCTCGAGCGCCTGTGCAAGCGCGACCAAGGCGCGCAGCTCGGCCTGCGCCCCTTGAGGCGCGCGCTCCACGATGGCGGCCGAAGCCCCGGGCGTCTCACGCTCGGCCTGCAGGCAGGCGTCCAGCGCCTGAGCCAGCAGCAGCTCGTCCGGCGGTTGGGGCGTGGCGTCCGACGTCACGGGTCCATCAGGCGCGCTCATGCCGGACCCACCTCGCCCTGGCGCTCGAGCACGCGCCGCAAGCGCTGCAGCGCGCGCATCTGGAGGGCGCGAATGCTCCCCTCGCGCTTGCTCAGGATCCGCGCGATCTGGTCGTTCTCGAGGCCGTCCAGGAACTTCAGCACGATCACCTGTTGCTGCTCAGGGGTGAGACGGGCGACCGCTCGGGCGAGCAGGTCGGCGTCGAGCGGCCGCGCGAGCTCGCGCGCGGCCGCTTCGCTCGGGGGATCGATCGGACTGTCGCCGTCGTCGAGCGATGCGGTCGCACGGCGTCGACGCAGATGGTCCACGTGGACGTTGTGCGCGAGCCGGTACAGCCAGGCCAGGAACGGCCGCCCCTGCCACTGGAACCGATCGATCGCTTCCCACGCCTTCAGGAACACCTGCTCGGTCAGGTCTTCCGCGTCAGTCTGCCTGCCGGTTCGGTAGTAGAGGTAACGGTACACTCGGTCGACGAAGCGGTCGTACAGGTCGCCGAATGCCACCCGGTCGCGGCCGGCGACGGCGCGGTCCACGAGCGCCACGACCTCCGGGTCGTCGGCAAGGCGCGTGTCCGGCGCCTGTACGGCTTCGCTCCCTGCCAGGGACAACGCGTTCGACGACGTGCCCGTTATGGCCGCCAGAGGCGGAGGTGTGTCTGGCATGCCGACGACTGCTGGAGCCCCCTTGCGCCGCTGGCGCCCACCCATCATCGCTTGCGGTCCGTGCAGCCGCCAAGGCCCGGAAGTACTGGCGGCCACGCTCGGCAGGGTTCACCGCAGGTGGAGCCGGGGCTCGGCCCCGCGAGTAGGGCCGTTCGACGGCGCAGCCAACGCGGGTTCCCAAAGGCGGCATCTGCCGCGCCTGCCGGCGGATCGCTGCCTCGTCGCAACGGCTGAGGTAGTCGAGGGGCGGTGAGCACCGCCAAGCGCCGGCATTTACCGCCAGTTGACGTGGCGCTACGCGCTGGTTGACGTCGCCGAGCTAGCGTCGAGATGTCCGGAGCGCCGGCCGCGCCGAGCGCCGGCCGCGCCGGGCGTGCGCGTACGCGAGCGTGCACCTTGTCACCCAGGAGGATCGCATGGGCATCGGAGCATTCGTCCTGCTGATCGTCGGCGCGGCCGTGGTGGGCTTCGCCTACCAGGCCATCGGAACGCCGCGGTTCACGTACGACTGGCTGATCGCGGGGATCGGGGCAGGGGTAGGCGCGTTCGTCGCCGGCCAGTCCCTCGGTCCGGCCACCACGTGGGGCCCAGTGTTCGACGGGCTGTACGTCCTGCCCGCGCTGCTTGGTGGGCTGGCCCTGGGTGGGGTCGTCGAGTACGTCGTGCGGCTCTCGGGCCAGGGAGCATCGAGCACCTAGCAGGCCGAGCCGTGGAGGTGCCCGGGCGGGGCTCGTCGCGCCGCCCGGGCACCAATGCTCGTGGTGGCTGAGCGGCACCTGGGGTCGGCGGACTGGGTGCTGTGCTCGATAACGTCTTCCCACCCGCGCCCCTCCCCGCGGCCCAGCTCCGCGCGCGCAGCCTCCAACTCGGCCAGGTCCTCGGCGGTCAGCGGTTCGTCGTCGGTGGGCGCCTGGGCAAGAGCCGCGGCAAGCGGGTCGCCCCCGACGTTCCGGAGGTACTCCAAGTACCGCTCCGCGGCGACGCTCTCCGCTTCCGACAATTCGTCCACGAGGCGGTGTAGGCGATCCTTGACGGTCACGGCTCATGCCCTCCGGTCTGCTGGCACCCACTCAGGAGGCGGTCCGCTTCGCCAGCAGAGACACGGTAGCCGGCGCGCGTGCTGCCCACTCGCGCGGCGTGGAGACGACCACCACGCGGCGATTCCTGTACCGTCTCGGGTTCGCGCGGAGGTGCTTGCTGTCTCGCGCACCGTCGCGCCCACTCAGTCTCCAGGCCCCAGTAGAGGTGTGGCCATCAAGAACATGTTACGCCTGCGCTGATCGACCTCAAGGAGTGCGCAGCGTGGCCACGCACTCGACGTGGTGCGTCTGCGGGAACATGTCCAGGGGCTGCACGTCCTGGAGGGTGTAGCCGCCATTCACCAGCACGCGCAGGTCGCGCGCGAGCGTCGCGGGGTCGCACGAGACGTACACGATCCGGGCGGGGCGCAGCGCGTGCGAGAGCAGCGCCTCCAGCACCGCGGGGTGCGCGCCGGCACGGGCCGGATCCAGCACCACGCCGTCCGGCCGCCGTTCGAGCGCCAGGCGCGGCAGCACCACCTCTGCCTTCCCTTCCACGAAGCGAACGTTGGGCACGTGGCGGCCGTTGTGCTCGGCGTCCGCCACCGCCGCGCGGGCCTCTTCGATGCCCACCACCTCGCCGACCAGGGGTGCCATGAGCAGGGCGAACGTGCCAACGCCTGAGTACGCGTCCACGATCAGCTCGTCGCCGCGCGGCTCCAGCCGGTCGAGCACGAGGAGCGCCAGCAGCTCGGCCATGCTCAGGCCGTCATGGGGCTGCGGCAGCCAGGGCCGTCGAATCGCGCCGGGCAGAGGCCGCTGCTCACGGCGCGTGTTCACCTGGAAGAACGAGGGGGGCTGGAGGCGGAAGCGCCGCCCCAGCAGCTCCTCCTCGAGGGAGCGCTGGCCGGTCTCGACCTCCGGCACCTCTGGCAGGAGCGGGGCCACCAGGAGCTGCCCGGTGTTCGCCCCCACCCGGATGCTCACCTGGTGCACCCGACGCTCGATCCCGGCCAGCCGCCCCTGGAGCCGCTCGAGGACGGTGTTGATCGCCGGGTGGGTAATCCAACAGTGGTCCACCCGCAGCAGCCGGTGCGTGGCGCGGTAGGTGAAGCACAGCTCGCCGAGCTTTCGGCCGACCGCGAACCGCGCCTGGTTCCGGTAGTGCCAGGGCTCCAGCATCCCGATCGTCGGGCGTACGAGGGCCTCGGCGTCCTGGAAGCGGCCGATGCGACGCAGTTGCTCCAGCACGACGTGGCGCTTCATGTCGAGCTGGGCCTGGTAGGTCGCGTGCTGCCAGCTGCAGCCGCCGCAGCCGGCCTGGAAGGAGGGGCACGGCGGCTGGGTCCGCTGGGGGGCCGCCACCAGGAGCTGTGCGACCTCTCCGCGCGCGTAGTCCTTCTGCTCTTCCGCCAGCCGCACCAGCGCCCGCTCGCCCGGGAGCGCGCGCGCAACGAACGCGACCCGCCCGTCAGGGAGGCGGCCCAGCGCCTCCCCGCCGAAGGCCGCGCCGCTCAGCTCGACCTCGACCAGCTGGCCACCCATCGGGCCGGCAGGGGAACCTCGCCTCGCGGAGCCCATCGAGGCAATCATCGCCCACCCTGGCCCGGCGTGCTAGATGCTTCCCGCTATTGAATGCGGCATGGCCGGGAGTCCCCTCTCCCTCTGGGAGAGGGCGAGGGTGAGGGCGTCCTACGGCTGAAGAAGCACCGCCATCGTGCAGCCATTCGCGGGAAGCATTTAGCAGCCGCCCTGGCCCAGCTCGGGGTGTGGCTACCCGTCGCCCGCGCGCCCGGTGCCGGCGCGGGCGCACGCGAGGCCGTCAGGCGGAGGGCGCAGGGGCGACGCTCGGCCGCGCCTTCTCCTCCTCCAGCAGCTTCCGCCGCAGGAACTTGCCCACCAGCGTCTTGGGGAGCTCGGGCCGAAACTCCACGTACTTTGGCACCTTGTACCGCGCCATCCGTGCGTGGCAGAAGTCGACGATCTCCTGCTCGGTCGCCGTCTCGCCCTCCTTCAGGACGACGTACACCTTCACCGCCTCGCCCCACTTCTCGTCTGGGATGCCGACCGCCACGGCCTCCTTCACCTTCGGGTGCTGATAGAGCGGCTCCTCCACGTCGCGCGGGTAGACGTTCATGCCGCCCGTGATGATCAGGTCCTTCTTGCGATCGACGATGCTGAAGTAGCCCTCCTCGTCCCTCCGGGCGAGGTCGCCGGTGAACAGCCAGCCGTCGCGGAGCACCAGCGCGGTCTCGCCTTCGCGGCGCCAGTAGCCCTGCATCACCTGGGGGCCCTTCACGGCCAGCTCGCCCACCTCGCCCGGTGGCAGCCGCCGCGTGCCGGTCTCCTGGTCGAAGATCGCGGCGTCGGTGCTGGGGAAGGGGATGCCGATGCTCCCCACCTTCCGCCGGCCTTCCATCGGGTTGCAGTGCGTTACCGGGCTCGCCTCGGTGAGCCCGTAGCCCTCGACCAGCTTGGCGCCGGTCAGCTCCTCAAACCTCGTTTGCACCTCCTGTGGCAGCGGCGCCGCGCCGCTGATCGCGCCCTTCAGCGAGCCCAGGTCGTACTGCTTCAGGTCTGGCGCGTTGTTGATCGCCATGTACATGGTTGGGACGCCCGGGAAGAGGTCTGGTCGCTCTTTGTGGAGCGCCTTCAGCACGTCTCCCACCACGAACCGCGGCTGGAGCACCATGGTCCCGCCCCCGGCCACGGCGAAGTTCATGACCGAGGTCATGGCGTAGATGTGGAAGAGCGGGATGACGCCCATGATGACGTCGGACCCGTCCGGCTTGCTGAGGTTCCTGAACCAGGCGCGCACCTGCAGGGTGTTGGCGAGCAGGTTGCGGTGGGTGAGCATGGCCGCCTTGGCGGTGCCGGTCGTGCCGCCCGTGTACTGGAGCAGGGCGAGGTCGTCGGCATCCACGACCACCGCGGGCGGGTGGGGCGACGCATGGCGCAGCAGTGGCTGGAGCCACGAGGTGCGCCCGTCCTGCGGCAGCCGCACCCGGTGGCCCTCCTTCTCCTCCCTGGCCACCGTGAACAGGAAGCGGAGCAGCGGCGGGAAGTACTCCTTGATGTTGGTGGCGACCACGTGCTGCAGCGCAGGCAGGCTCGCACGGATCGCCTGCACCTTCGGGAACAGGGCGGAGAGGCAGACGACGATCTTGGCGTCGGCATCGGCGAACTGGTGTACCAGCTCGGGTTCGACGTACAGCGGGCTCGTCGGTACCAGCACCGCTCCCGCGCGCAGACCGCCGTAGTAGGCGATGACCATCTGCGGGCAGTTGGGGAGCAGGAGCGCCACCCGGTCGCCCTTCTGCACCCCCAGCGTGGCCAGCGCGTTGGCGAAGCGACTCACCGCCTCGTCCAGCGCGGCGTAGGTGATGGACCGACCCAGGTAACGGATCGCCGTCCTGGACGGGTAGCGCGCCGCGCTCTCGGCGAGGAGCTGGTCCAGGGGCCGGCCCGGCACCTCGACCTCGTGAGGAACACCGGGGTCGTACCACTGGAGCCATGGCCGATCGGGCGGAGGGGGCTCGTGCTGCGGCGGGTGTGTCTCTTGGAGTGTCATGGCCGTGCTCTCCCGTGTGAAGCGCTGCGTGTGTGCTGTCCCCGGTGGGCCGCGTCGGAGCCGAGGCCGGCACGGTACGTTGGCCGTAGGCACGCCGATCCGGGCCAGCCGTTGGCCCACGTGCTGTGCCCCCTCAGGGCGGAGCGCGGAGCGCCTGGACTCCCGTCTCGCTGGGGCCTCATCGTGCAAGTCTCCCTAACTGGCTGGGGCCGCCGGCCAGGCGGCTACTGCCGCAGCAGGTCCTCGGCGATGACCATGCGCTGGACCTCACTGGTGCCCTCGTAGATGCGCAGGATGCGCGCATCACGGTACGCCCGCTCAATCGGCAGGTCCTGCATGTAGCCCATGCCGCCGTGCACCTGGAGCGCCAGGTCAGCCGCCCGGCCGACCATCTCGCTGCAGTACAGCTTGCAGATGCCCGCCTCACGGCTGGCGCGCTGGCCGCGATCCACCTTCCAGGCTGCGTGGTAGACCATCAGCCGGCCCGCGTGGACGCCCACCTGCATGTCGGCCAGCATCCACTGGATCGCCTGGAAGCTGGCCAGCGGCTGCCCGAACTGATGGCGCTGCCTGGCGTAGGCGACCGACCGGTCGAGCAGCCACTGGGCCGTCCCGACTGCGCCGGCCGCCAGGCTGATACGGCCGCCGTCGAGGGTCTTGAGCGCCGTCTTGAATCCCGCACCTACCTCGCCCACCACCTGCGCGTCCTGGACGAAGACGCCCTCGATCGTAATCGGCGCCGTGTACGATCCGCGGAGCCCCATCTTCGCGTCGGGCTGGCCCACCTGGAAGCCGGGCGTCCCCTTCTCCACGATGAACGCCGTGATCCCGCGCGAGCCCCTGGCTGGGTCGTTGGCGGCAAACACGACGAAGAAGTCGGCGATTGGCGCATTGGTCACCCACTGCTTGGACCCGTTCAGCTCCCAGCCGCCGTCGCGCCGCGCGGCGGTGGTGCGCAGGCTGGCAGCGTCCGAGCCTGCCATCGGCTCGGTGAGGCAGAAGCTGCCGATCGCGTGGCCCTCGGCCACCGGCCGCAGGTAGTGCTCCTTCTGCGTCTCGCTGCCGTCCAGGGCGACCGCCATCCCGAAGAGCCCAACGCTGGCGCCGATCAGGTTCGAGTAGGCAGCGTTGGTCGCGCCGAGCTGCTCGAGCGCGACACAGTAGCCCAGCTCGCCCAGACCCAGCCCGCCATACTGCTCCGGGAACGGCACGCCGAAGAAGCCTAGCTCGCCCATCTCCCTGACGACCTCCGGCGGGATCCTATCGTCACGCTCCACCTGCTGTGAGATCGGCTCCAGCCGGTTCTGCACGTACTCGCGGACCGTTCGCTGGAGCGCCTTCAGGTCGTCCGACAGCTCGAAGCTCAGCCCGCCAATCGTCGGCGATTCAACCGTGGTGGCCACGATGCGCACCTCCCGAAGCGCTGCGCGCTTCCTGTTCCAGGTGGCTCAGCCGGTGAGCCGCAGCGGTGCGGCATCCCGTCGGGTGGCGGGCTATCGGCTGAGCCGGGCCCTTGCGCCTGCTCCAGGGTGCGGCGTCGCGGGCCTCGTACGGCACACAGTGCCCGCCCCCGCCGGGGTTGTCAAGCCCGCAGCCGCGGCGGCCGCCTGGGTGCACACCGGGCTGAAAGTCGCGATCATGCCGCCGCTCCTTCATGAGTGGCTCCTGGGGGCCGGCTGCACGTGGCAGGCGCGCCCGCGCAGGCCGAGCGCGAGCGGGGCGTCGGGCGCGCCGAGGCGTCTCTATAATCTGGTCAGGTGCCCCTGACCCTCGTTCCCGCGGGCGCGGCAGCCACCGCCGAGGGGCGCGAAAAGCCGCGCGCCACGACGCCGGGTGACCTGCGCGCCCTCCCCTCGCCCTTCTTCAGCGACCTGGCCGAGGACGATGTCCGCGTGCTCGCCAGCGCCATGGTCCAGCGCGCCTACCCGGCCGGCCAGATCGTCCTCGTCGAAGGCGCGGCGTCCTCCGTGCTGTACGTCGTCAAGGCGGGCCGCCTCAAGCTCTTCAAGACGTCCAGCAAGGGGCGCGAGCAGGTGCTGCGCCTGCTGCGCGCGGGCGAGATGTTCAACGAGGTCGCCGTCGTCGACGAAGGGCCCAACCCCGCCAGCGCCCAGGTGATCGAGGATTCGACCCTCTTCCTGCTGCGCCGGCGCGACCTGCTGCGGTTCATGGTCGAGCGGCCTGGCATCGCGCTCGCTTTCACCCGCAACTTCGCCCACCGGCTGCGCGAGGCGCTGGACCTCGTGGAAGACCTGGCCTTCCGGGACGTGACCAGCCGGGTCGCGAAGATCCTGCTCGACGGCCAGACGGGCGCCGCGGCACGGGCGCCCTGGCTGACGCAGGAGCTGCTGGCCGCCATGGCCGGCTCCCGTCGCGAGGTCGTCGGACGTGCGCTCAAGGCGCTCAGCCAGGATGGCGCCATCCGGCTCGAGCGCGGCCGGGTCCACGTCCAGGACCGCGTGCTGCTCGAACGTCTCGCCTGGGCCTAACGCCCCCTCCGGCCGCCGCCCGGGTGCACGCGGCACGAGCGCGGTGCGGGCGTGTGGTGGGGGTGGTCAGACAGGCTGGAAGCCCGTCGCGCTGCCTTGCCCCGAGAGCTCAGCGTCCAGACCAGAGCGTCGTACAGCGGGTCGAACGCTGGCCCGCGTGCTGAGCATTTCCCGGCGCGTGTGACCTAGGTCACAGGCAGGCCGCCGCCGCCCGCCGATAATGGGTGCAGGCGACGCGGGATGCAGCGCGCATCCCACCCTACTCCACCCGGCGGAACCGGAGGGTTGAATGACCTACGTTATCACCGAACCGTGCATCGGCACGAAGAACGCGAGCTGCGTTGACGTGTGTCCTGTCTCGTGCATCTATGAGGCCGAGGACATGTACTACATCAACCCGGACGAGTGCATCGAGTGCGGGGCGTGCGAGCCTGAGTGCCCCGTGAACGCCATCTTCCACGAGAGCGCCGTGCCGGACGAGTGGAAGAGCTTTACCCAGCGGAACCGGGAGCTCTCGGGCCTGTAAGCGCTCGGCGCTCCGCATGCGCACCTGAGGAGGCCGGCTACCCGGCCCCCTCGTCGTCTGGCAGCTCGATCGACCGCTGTGGCCCGCTCAGTAACCGTAGGACGGGACGGGCTCGGCAGGCTGGTAGGCGAAGTAGGAGCGGAAGAGTTGGCGGGCCGCTCAGTAGCCGTAGGACGGGACGGGCTCGGCAGGTGGCTGCTCTGCCGGCGGCGGGCTCTCGGCGGGACTCGCCTCCCCCACGACGATGACCCCTGCCATGCCGGCCAGGCCAGGTCCGCCGTGAGGCACGCAGTAGTACTGGTGGCGGCCCGGCTCCGTGAAGGTGAAGGTGAATGACGTCCCCTGGTCCAGGAGGCCGGAATCGAAGAGGCCGTCGTCTGACGTGACCGAGTGCTGGAAGGGGTCCTCGTTGGTCCAGACGACGGTGGTCCCCGGGGCTACCTGCAGCTCGGCCGGGTTGAAGGCGAGCTCGCGTAGCGCGACCGCCACGGTCGTCTCCGGTGCGGGCACATCCCCGCTCGTCTCCTGCGCCGCCCTGGCGGTGCAAGCCAGCGTGAGGAGCGCCCCGAGCGCCGCGACGGCGAGGGCGCCTCGCCCTGGGTGGCGGAGTGCTGGCATGCCGCTCCTCCCTCTACACGGAGTACGAGCGTGCTCCACGTCCGGATTCGTCCAGGGTCTTTCGGTTTTCCCCATCCCCTGCCCTTCCCCAGGGGAAAGAGTGTTCTTCTTGGGGGCTGGCGCCCTCAGGCCCCACGCAGACGAAGAGCGGGCGCGCTCACCGAAAACTGGAAGACCCTGCGGATTCGTCTGCCTGCTTTGACCGCGCCGCACACGACCGCCTACGCTTGAGTCAGGTCCGGCCGGGCGGCTCGCGGGCTCCCGACAGGCGGCGCTCAGCACGTGAGGCAAGGTTCGGCACGGCATGGCGTCGGCGCGGTCCACTGCCTCACTGCCCGGAAGGATGAGCACGCAGCGCCGAGCCGACGGACCGGAACCAGCAATGCCTCTCTCGTCCACGCTACTACGCACCCCACTGTATGAGGCGCATCGTCGCCTCGGCGGGCGCATGGTCGACTTCGCCGGCTGGGAGATGCCTGTCCAGTACCTGACCGGCATCGTCGGCGAGCACCGCGCAGTACGTGGTCGCTGCGGCCTGTTCGACCTCTCGCACATGGGCCGCGTGTTCGTCCGTGGCGCCGACGCCCTGGCCCTGTCTCAGCTCTGCGCCACGCGCGACCTGGGCCGCATTCCGCCCGGCGAGGCGGCCTACTCGCTGCTGTGTCGCGAGGATGGCGGCATCCTCGACGACGTCATCGCCTACCTCCTCAGTGCCGAGGAGATTCTGCTCGTCGTCAACGCGTCCAACCGCCAGAAGGATGTCGCCTGGTTCGAGGCGCAGCGCGACCGCCGCGGCCTGCGCGCGACTATCGAGGACCGGACGCTCGCAACCGGCCTGCTCGGCGTCCAGGGGCCGGAGGCGCAGACGGTGCTGCAGGCGGTCTGCGCCGCGGACCTCGAATCGATGCCCGGCTACAGCTTCCAATGGACGCAGGTGCTCGGCCGCCAGGCGCTCGTCGCACGAACGGGCTACACGGGCGAGGACGGGTTCGAGGTGATGGTTGCAGCGGAGGACGCCGCGTCGATCTGGGACGCGCTCCTTGGCGACGGTGGTCGGGTGGCGGCGTGCGGCCTCGGCGCCCGCGACACGCTGCGCACGGAAGCGGCGATGCCCCTGTACGGCCACGAGATCGACGAGCAGACCAACCCGTATGAAGCGTGTCTTGGCTGGGCGGTCAGCCTGAGCAAACCCGACTTCGCCGGTCGCGACGCCCTGGCCGCAATCAAGGAGCGCGGGCCGGCCCGCACGCTGGTTGGCTTCCACGTGGGCGAAGGGGGGATCCCGCGGCCCGGGTTCCGGGTGTTCCGGGATGGGCGGCCGGTCGGCGCCCTCACCAGCGGCACGTTCTCGCCCACGTTACGACGTACCATTGCCCTTGGCTACGTGCCAGCCGGCACCGGCGAGGTGGGCCAGCGGTTCGCCGTCGAGATGCGCGGGCGGCCGGTACCCGCCGAGGTGGTGAATCTACCGTTCGTCCCGCACCGCGCGCGGCCTCGAGCCCGGCGAGCCGGCCGGTGAGAGTTCCGAGCGTTAGAGTGCAGCAGCCAGCAGTCAGGACCCAGTAGCCCGCAGGAGCAGCCCATGCCCCCTTCCAACGTGAACCCGGCCGACCGTCGCTACACGACCGAGCACGAGTGGATCAAGCCGGACGGCGGAACTTTCCTCGTCGGCATCACCTCCTTCGCCCAGGACCAGCTTGGCGACATCGTCTACGTGGAGCTGCCCAAGGTCGGCGACCGGGTGGAGGCTGGCAAGGGCTTCGGCGTCATCGAGTCGGTCAAGACGGCGTCCGACCTGTATGCGCCCGTCTCAGGCGAGGTCGTCGAGGTGAACCCCCACCTCGCCAGCGAACCCCAGACGGTGAACGAGGACCCGTACGGCCAGGGATGGATGATCAAGATCAGAGCGGACGACCCGACGCAGGTGGAGCGACTGCTCACGGCCGACGAGTACGCCCGCCAGACTGGCGAGTAGCACCTGGACCACTGGACGCGCAACGCGCTCCGGCGCCCGGGGTGTCGAGGGTTGCCGCGCGGGTATGCTCTAGTCCCGAGCAGGTGCGCACCCGACGAGACGACGTGCGAAGCGCTCCGCCGAGATCCGGGGCCCCTGGCCTCGGCCCTAACACCCGATACCTGACACCCGAGGAAGATGCCTACCTTCACCCAGCTCACGCCTGGCGACCGCGAGGAGATGCTCCGGGCGATCGGCGTCCGGAGCATTGAGGAGCTGTTCGCCGACGTTCCCCACGAGGCGCGATTCCCCACGCTCGACCTGCCTCCTGCCCTCAGCGAGCTCGAGGTCACCCGCCGCGTCGCCGAGCTGGCGGGACGGAACGTCTCCGTCCGCGATTGGCCCTGCTTCATCGGCGGGGGTGCGTACGACCACTACGCGCCCGCGGCGGTCGGCCACATCATGGGCCTGCCCCAGCTCTACACGTCGTACACACCCTACCAGCCCGAGGTCAGCCAGGGCACGCTCCAGGCCATGTTCGAATTCCAGTCGCTGGTGTGCGATCTGCTGGACATGGACGTGGCCAACGCGTCCGTCTACGACGGCGCCTCGGCCGTCGGCGAGGCGGTGCTGATGGCGCAGCGTGTCACCCGCCGCGACCGGGTGGTGCTGGCCGGCAGCGTCCACCCGCAGTGGCGCCAGGTAGTGCACTCCTACGTGGGGGCGCGCGCCGCAGAGGTGGTGACGACGGGGGTCGCGCTCGACGAGCAGGGGCTGCTGCATGAGGAGCGGCTGTTCGACCTGGTGGACGACCAGACCGCCTGCGTGGTGGTGCAGCAGCCCGACTTCTTCGGCCACGTCCGCGACTTCAACGGCCTCGCCGAAGCGATCCACGCGCGCGGAGCGCTGCTCGTCATGGGCGTGGCTGACGCCACGTCGCTCGGCCTGCTGAAGACGCCCGGGGCGTGGGGAGCCGACATCGCCACGGCCGAGGGACAGTCGCTCGGGCTCCCCCTCCAGTTTGGCGGCCCGTGGGCGGGCCTGATGGCCTGCCGTGCCGACTTCGTCCGCCAACTGCCCGGCCGCATCGTGGGCCAGACCACGGACCATGAGGGACGCCGCGGCTTCGTCCTCACCCTCCAGGCGCGCGAGCAGCACATCCGGCGTGAGAAGGCCACCTCGAACATCTGCACCAGCCAGACCCTGCTCGGCATCGGCATCGCGGCGTACCTCTCCCTCATGGGCCCGGCAGGTCTGCGCGAGGTCGCGCGCCAGTCGCACGCCAAGGCCGCCTACGCGGCCGAGCGGATCGCCGCGCTGCCTGGCTACCGCGTGCTCACGCCGGCGCCGTTCTTCAACGAGTTCCTCGTGGCATGCCCGCAGCCGGCCCGCCAGGTCCGCTCAGCGCTAACAGCCGAGCAGCTCCTGGCCGGGGTACCTGTGGAGCGCGACTTCCCCGAGCTGCCGAACGCGCTGCTCCTGGCGTTTACCGAGCGGAACACGCGAGAACAGGTCGACCGCCTGGTGTCGGCCTTCAAGGCGGTGGCGGGATGAGTGGCGCGTTCGCCGATCTCGAACGGCCGGTCGAGGCCGGCGAGCCGCCGGCGGTGCCCACCGAGCCGCTCCTGTCCGAGCTCTCCCACCCCGGGACCCCTGGCCACACCCTGCCCCCGCTCGACGTGCGGGACGCCACGCCCGACTTCTCGGGCCAGCTACTGCGCGCCGCTCTCCCGCTGCCCGAGCTCGGCGAGCTGGACGTGGTGCGCCACTTCACGCACCTGGCCCAGCGCAACTTCGGCATCGATACGGTCTTCTACCCCCTCGGGTCCTGCACGATGAAGTACAACCCGAAGGTGAACGAGGACGTGGCCCGGCTGCCTGGCTTCGCCCACGTCCACCCGCTCCAGCCGGAGGAGACGGTCCAGGGGGCGCTGCAGGTGATGTACGAGATGCAGCAGCTCCTGGCGGAGATCACCGGGTTCGACGCGGCCACCCTCCAGCCCGCCGCCGGCGCTCAGGGCGAGCTGGCGGGCATGCTGATGATGCGCGCCTACCACGAGCAGCGCGGCGATACCCGGCGCCGCCGGGTCCTCGTCCCGGACTCGGCCCACGGCACCAACCCGGCCAGCGCGGCCATGTGTGGCTTCTCCCCCGTCGCCATCCCCACCGATCGGAACGGGAACGTGGACCTGGAGCGGCTCGAGGCAGAGCTGGACGACACGGTGGTCGGCCTCATGCTGACCAACCCGAACACCCTGGGCCTGTTCGAGCAACGGTTGCGCGACGTCACCCAGGCCGTTCACGACGCCGGCGGCCTGGTCTACGGCGACGGGGCGAACCTGAACGCGATCCTGGGAGTGGTCAAGCCCGCGGCGATGGGCTTCGACTGCCTGCATATCAACGTGCACAAGACCTTCTCCACGCCCCACGGCGCGGGCGGCCCGGGCGCAGGCCCGGTCGTCGTGAATGCGAAGCTCGAGCCGTACCTGCCAACGCCGGTGGTGGTGAGAAGGGCGGATGGAACCTACGCCTTCGACTTCGACCGCCCCCGGAGCATCGGCCGGCTGAAGGGCTTCAGCGGCCACTTCGGCATCCTGCTGCGCGGCTACACCTACATCCGCATGCAGGGCGCCCAGGGACTCCGCGCCGCGGCGGAGACCGCCGTGCTCAACGCCAACTACCTGCGCGTCCTGCTCCAGGAGCTGTACGAGCTCCCCTACGCCCGCCGCTGCACGCACGAGTTCGTGCTCTCCGGCCGCCGCCAGAAGGCCCACGGCGTGCGGACCCTGGACATCGCGAAGCGACTGATCGACTTCCACATCCACCCGCCGACCATCTACTTCCCGCTCATCGTCGAAGAGGCGATCATGGTCGAGCCGACCGAGACGGAGTCCCGGCCAACGCTGGACCGGTTCGCGGCGGTGATGCGGCGCATCGCCCGAGAAGCGGAGCAGTCGCCGGAGGTCGTGCTGGCCGCCCCGCACCACCAGGTGGTCGGCCGGCTCGACGAGGTCGCCGCGGCCCGCAAGCCCATCCTGCGATGGGACCCAGGCGGCGCGTCGCCAGCGGACGGCGCTGCGGCCGGAGGGCCGCGGCCGGCCTGAGCGAGTGGGCCAACGCGGGGCATGCGCTGGCACAGGTGGGGTCCACGTGCTCGGCCCCCGAGAAGCAGGCACGGCGCGCGTCGACGGCTCCGGGGACGCCAGGCCAGCATCGAGCTCCAGCACGCGACGGGGGAATGCGAGTACACTCACGCCCACGTGCCCCGGCCGAGGGAAGGCCGAGCACGTGCGGGGCTCTTCTCCCGAGCACCCAACCCCCAATACCCAATCCCTGGTGCCCGGCCACCGAGGACGGAAGCGCGAAGCGCCTGAACCTCACGAGGGGAGGATGAGAGAGCGAGTACCGTGGCGGTAAACACGAAGCGACCCCTGCTCGAGGTCACCGACCTCCGAACCCAGTTCTTCACGCAGGACGGCGTGGTGAAGGCCGTCAACGGGGTCTCGTTCACGCTGAATGAGAGCGAGGCGCTCGGACTGGTCGGCGAGTCCGGGTGTGGCAAGAGCGTGAGCGCGCTCTCCTTGATGCGGCTGATCCCCTCACCGCCCGGGAAGATCGTCTCGGGCGAGGTGTTCTTCGACGGTCGGAACCTGCTCAAGCTCAAGGAAGACGACATGCGGAAGGTGCGTGGCAACGACATCGCCATGATCTTCCAGGACCCCATGACGTCCCTGAACCCGGTCCTTACCATCGGCCGGCAGATCAGCGAGGCGCTCGAGCTGCACAAGGGGATGGACCGTTCGGCGGCTCGCAAGCGGACGATCGAGCTGCTCGATCTGGTCGGCATCCCCGCGGCCAGGAACCGCGTCGACGACTACCCGCACCAGTTCTCCGGTGGCATGCGCCAGCGGGTCATGATCGCCATGGCGCTGAGCTGCGAGCCGAAGCTCCTGATTGCCGACGAGCCGACGACCGCGCTCGACGTGACGATCCAGGCGCAGATCCTCGACTTGATCAAGCGGCTGCGCGACGAGCTGGGCATGGCGCTCATCCTGATCACGCACGACCTGGGTGTGGTCGCCGGCATCGCCGACCGGATCAACGTGATGTACGCGGGCTACATCGTGGAGACGGGCACCGTCGAGGAGATCTTCCACAACCCTCGCCACCCGTACACGCTGGGTCTGCTGAAGTCGATCCCGCGCATCGACGAGCCGCGGCGCGAGAAGCTGGTGCCGATCGAGGGCCTGCCCCCCGACCTCATCGACGCACCGCCGGGCTGCCCGTTCCAGCCCCGCTGCCCGTACACGGTCGAGCGGTGCATCCCCGAGAACCCGAGCCTCGAGCCCGTGGTGCCGGGGCACAAGATCGCCTGCTGGGTGGACGTCACCGGCGGCAGGGAGCCACACGCCGCGCCCGTGGCGCAGAGCGTGTGAGGAGAAGGCAGACGTGAGATGGCAGATGGCAGACGGCAGACGTGTGACATCTGAGTTCTGAGAGTTGCGCGGGAGAGGAGATGGCGACGACAACCAGCCCGATCGTAGTGCCGAAGGATGGGACTGCTGACGGGGAGCTCCTACACGTCGAGCACCTGAAGATGTACTTCCCCATCACCCAGGGGATCATCCTGCAACGGCAGGTGGGTTGGGTGCGCGCCGTAGACGACGTCTCGTTCTCGGTGCGCCGGGGCGAGACGCTCGGCCTCGTGGGCGAGAGCGGCTGCGGCAAGAGCACGACCGGCCGCGCCCTCCTGCAGCTCTACAAGCCGACCGCCGGCAGCGTGAACTTCCTCGGCAAGGAGCTGACCACGCTGGGCGGCGGCGAGCTGCGGAAGATGCGGCGCGAGATGCAGATGATCTTCCAGGACCCGTACGCCAGCCTCAACCCGCGGATGACCGTGGGCAGCATCATCGGCGAGCCCCTCGAGATCCACGGCCTGGCCAGGGGCAAGGAGAAGCAGGAGCGGGTGCAGGAGCTGCTGCGCGTGGTGGGCCTCAACCCCTACTTCGCCAACCGCTACCCCCACGAGTTCAGCGGCGGCCAGCGCCAGCGCATCGGCATCGCCCGCGCGCTGGCTGTCCAGCCGTCGTTCATCGTCTGCGATGAGCCGATCTCGGCGCTGGACGTGTCCATCCAGGCGCAGGTGATCAACCTGCTGGAAGAGCTCCAGGGCCAGTTCAACCTGACGTACCTGTTCATCGCGCACGACCTGAGCGTGGTACGCCACATCTCGGACCGCGTGGCGGTGATGTACGTCGGCAAGATCGTCGAGATCACCACCCGCGACCACCTGTACGAACGGCCGCTCCATCCCTACACCAAGGCGCTCCTGTCGGCCGTGCCGGTGCCGGACCCGACCGTCGAGCGCAAGCGGCAGCGCATGATCCTGACCGGCGACGTGCCCAGCCCGGTGAACCCGCCGACGGGGTGTCGCTTCCACCCGCGCTGCCCGTTCGCCCAGGAGCTGTGCCGCGAGCAGGAACCGGAGCTGCTGGAGGTGGAGCCCGACCACTGGGTGGCCTGCCACTTCTGGGACGACATTCTGAACCGCACCAGGACGGAGGTGATCGCTCCTCCCGCCCCGCTAGAGCTCTAGCTCGCCTTCGTTCTCCTCCAGCGCGCTGATCGCCTGCTCGGCGGCGGCGCGGACGTGCGGGTCGCGATCCTCGAGCGCGTAGAGCAGCGCTTCGCGCGCCTCGTCGCCGCCCAGGACGCCCAGCGCATGGATCACGGCCAGCCGGACCGCGGGCTCCGGGTCATCCACGAGGTCCACCAACGGGGCGACCGCGCGCTCGTCGCCGATCTCCTCCAGACTCCTGGCTGCCTCCAGGCGCATCTCCGGGTCCTCGCTGCCGAGCACTGGGAGCAGGCGATCCGTCCAGCGCGGGTCCGCACTCCGCCCCATGCCCTTGATGGCTCCTAGCCGCAGCGAGGGGTCGGTGAAGGCCGCCGCCAGCTCGCCCGTCACGCGGGCGTCGCTGAAGTACCCCAGCGAGGCGAGAGCGGCCGAGCGAACGCCCGGCGCTTCCGCCGCGTCGTGGACGACCTCGAGCAGGACCGCGCGTAGGCGCTCCACGTCACGCTGGTGCAGGTCGTCCAGCTCCCCGCGCAGGGTGAAGCGCGCCAGGTCCTCCGCCGCCGCCCGACGGACCTCCTGGCTGGGATCGCGGCGGACGAGCTCGAGCAGGCGGTCGAAGAGGCCTGCGCTCTGGTCTTCGAGCGCGCACTCGACGCCCGCCACACGCACGGCCGCGTCCTCGTCCTCCAGGGCGAGGCGGTTGATCGTGCTGTAGTCCAGGCGCAGCCGCTGCTCGGCGGCGGCGTGGAGGGCTCGCACCAGCCGCTCCCGGGCCGCGGCTGGCAGACCGCTCCAGGCCGCCCGGAACGCTTCGAGGTCGGCGCCTTCGAGCACAGACAGCGCGTCGTAGTGCTCGACCACGAGCTCACCTTCGTCGGCCACCAGCTTCAGGGCAGCGGCGAGGGCTGCCTGGCGGTCATCGTCGCGCTGCAGCATGGCAGTCCCGCTGGGGAGGTCAGTACGCCTGGGCAAACACGGCCCGCTGTGGCGCCTCCGCGCCGTCGACCACGCACCGGCCGGGCCCGTCGTCCGAGGCGTCCTCGGGGATGACCCGGACCGTGGCCCGGGTCTCGTCCTTGATCCGCTGCTCGCACACGGGCTTGCCGCACCAGTAGGCGCGGATGAACCCACGCCGCTCGGCCATGATCGCCCTGAACGTCTCGTAGTCGTCGGCCGCACACGTGTTGGCCTCGCGGAACACCAGCGCCCGGTCGAAGAGGGCCTGCTGGATCTCCGGTAGCAGGTCTCCCACGCGAGCAGTCGTGGCTGCGATTGCTGCCTGCTCTTTGGTCCGGGTATCGCGCCTCACGAGAGTCACCTGTCCGCTGGCCAGATCGCGCGGACCGACCTCAATTCGGAGCGGTACCCCTTTGAGCTCCCACTCGTTGAACTTCCAGCCCGGGCGCTTATCGCTCCAGTCGGCCTCGGCCCGACAGCCGGCCGCCGTCAACTCGCGCAGCAGCCTGGAGACTGCCTCAGCCACCCGGTTCTCGTCCTCGTCTGTCTTCGCCGGGATGGGGACGACGACCACCTGTACCGGCGCGACGCGCGGCGGCAGGATCAGGCCACTATCGTCGCCGTGGGCCATCAGCATGCCGCCCAGGATGCGCGTGCTCATCCCCCAGCTCGTCGTCCAGCAGTAGCGGCGTTCGCCGTCCTGGTCCAGGAAGTCGATGTCGAACGCCCGGGCGAAGTTCTGCCCCAGGTTGTGGCTAGTTCCGCTCTGGAGCGCCTTGCCGTCAGGCATCAGCGCTTCGATGCTGTAGGTCATGTCCGCGCCGGCGAACTTCTCGGCCTCGCTCTTGCGGCCCCGCAGCACCGGCAGGGCCAGCGCCTGCTCCGCGAAGTCGGCGTAGACGCCGAGCATGCGCAGGGTCTCCTCCTGCGCTTCCTCGTACGTGCGGTGCGCCGTGTGGCCCTCCTGCCACAGGAACTCGGTGGTGCGCAGGAAGAACACGGTCCGCTTCTCCCAGCGCACCACGTTGGCCCACTGGTTGATGAGCACGGGCAGGTCGCGCCACGACTGGATCCAGCGCGCGTAGAAGTGGCCGATGATCGTCTCGCTGGTGGGGCGGATCGCCAGCCGCTCCTGGAGGGGCTCGCCGCCGGCGTGCGTGACCCAGGCAACCTCGGGGGCGAAACCTTCGACGTGCCTGGCTTCGCGGCGCAGGAAGCTCTCGGGCACGAAGAGCGGGAAGTAGGCGTTCTTGTGGCCCGTCTCCTTGAAACGGCGGTCCAGGCCCGCCTGCATGTTCTCCCACAGCGCGTAGCCGTACGGACGAATGACCATCGTGCCACCGACCGGCTCGAAGTAGTCGGCGAGCTCCGAGCGACGGATGGCGGTGACGTACCAGCGCGAGAATGCCTCGCCATCGCTGGCATCCTTCGGTGGAAGCTGGCCGCCGAACCCCTTGTCCCTGTCTGGGGCCACCTGTGGCATACGCCTCCTGCGCGCTGCTGACCGCTTCGCGCGTCCTGTCTCTATGCGACCTCAGCCCGTGGGCCGGGGTGCGGCTCGGATCGGGGCGGATGCGGCCCACGGATCGAACTGCGAGTGCTCCGCGTTCCGGCGGCTCGGGCGCAGGCTCTGCGCTTGGCGCCTGAAGCGCGGGCTCGCCCGGTGGATGGCCGGCCGCGGCCTTTGCGCCCTTCTCCTTCGCGCCAGGCACGGGGCCGAGGTCCGGCACGGGTCGGGCCGCTGCGGCCCGTCTGCCTGGCGACTTCGGGGCAGTCTACCAAAGTGCCAGCGGGCGGCCGCGCCCGAGCGCGGCGGCCCGCTCCACCTATACTCCAGCCGTCTCAACGCCCCACCCGAGCATGCTGCCAACATCCGGCCCCCTCCCCCATCTGGCGGACGAGACCAGGCGCAGCGGCTCGCCGGCGGACTGCTGGCCTTGCTGGGTCGAGGTCGACCTGGATGCCGTGGCCCACAACGTCCGGGCGCTCCAGGCGATCGCCGAGCCGCGAGTTGGCGTGACCGCCGTGGTTAAAGCTCAGGCGTACGGCCTCGGCGCGACCGAGGTCGCACGTGCGGCGCTCGGCGCCGGAGCGCGTGGCGTGGCGGTGGCGCGCGTCGCCGAGGCAGCCCAGCTTCGGGCCAACGGCGTGCGCCAGCCCATCTTGCTGCTCGGCGGCATCGCGCCCGGCGAGGCGGCCGAGGCCGTGCGCCTCGCGCTCACGCCGACAGTCACGGACTGGGAGACCGCTCGCCTGCTGAACGCGGCGGCGGGCCGATCCGGCAGGCAGCTCGGGGTCCAGGTCAAGGTGGACACCGGCATCGCCCGCTACGGGGCGCCCGCGGAGGAGGCGATGGCCATCGTGCGGCAGCTCCACACGCTGCCCGGTCTCCGCCTGGAAGGCTTCTACACCCACTTCGCCGCTGCCGACGACGCCGATCCTTTCTTCGCCCACCAGCAGCTCGCCCGCTACCTGGCGATCTGCAGCCAGCTCGAGACGGAAGGGCTCGACCTGGGCCTCAAGCACGCCGCGAGCTCGGCCGGCGCCCTGCGCATCCCGGGCGCGGCCCTGGACACGATCCGCGTCGGCATTGGCCTGAGCGGACATCGCGCCACGAGCTGGGTGCCTCAGCCGGGCGAGCTGCGGCCCGCCGTGGCGCTGAAGGCCCGCGTGGTCCGGTTCCATAGGCCCGCCATCGGCACGTCCATCGGCTACGGTCGCACCTACAAGGTGTACCGCCCCATGCGGGTGGCGCTCCTCGCCTGTGGCTATGCGGACGGGCTGCCGCGGGCGTGCAGCAACCGTGGCTGGGTGCTGATCCGCGGCCAGCGCGCCCAGCTCGTCGGGACCGTGTCGATGGACATGGCGGTGGCCGACGTGACGCACGTGCCCGACGCCGAGGTGGGCGACGAGGTCGTGCTCCTCGGCCGCCAGGGGGATGCCGCGATCACCTTGGAGGAGTTCGCCGACTCGGCCGGCATCATCCCTCACGAGGCGCTGGTGCGCCTGGGCACCCGCGCTCCCCGCGTGTACCTGGAACGGGGTGTCCCGGTGCGCGCGAGCCGCCTGGCGGATGAGGCCGAGCTTGAGCTGTAGCCGCTACCCGCGGCCTCCGACTGCACGATGCGTATCGTCGATCTGATCGAGAAGAAGCGCGACGGCGGCACGCACACGCGGGCCGAGCTGGAGGCGCTCGTCCTCGGCTACACGCGCGGCGAGGTGCCGGACTACCAGGTGGCGGCCTGGCTGATGGCCGTCGTGTGGCGGGGGATGGCCGAGGAGGAGATGGCTGCCCTCACCCAGGTCATGGCAGCCAGCGGAGAGCAGCTCGACCTCTCTGCGATCGGCCGACCCGTCGCGGACAAGCACTCCACCGGCGGTGTCGGCGACAAGACCTCGCTGGTGGTCATGCCGCTCGTGGCCGCGTGCGGCGTGCCGGTCGCGAAGATGAGCGGGCGCGGCCTGGGGTTCACCGGTGGCACGATCGACAAGCTGGAGTCGTTCGCGGGCATCAAGCTGGATCTCTCCGCGCACGCGTTCGTGGCCCAGCTCCACGCGATCGGCCTCGTCATCAGCGGGCAGTCGGCGGACCTGGCCCCGGCCGACGGCAGGCTGTACGCGCTGCGCGATGTGACCGGGACTGTCCCCAGCCTGCCGCTGATTGCCAGCAGCATCATGTCCAAGAAGCTGGCTGCCGGCGCGAACGTGATCGTGCTCGACGTGAAGACGGGCTCGGGCGCGTTCATGCGTGAGCGCGTGGCCGCGCGGGCCCTCGCGGAGGCTATGGTGGCTATCGGCGTCGCGGCCGGGCGCCGGGTCGCCGCCGTCGTGAGCGACATGTCGCAGCCGCTCGGCCGCACCGTGGGCAACGCGCTCGAGGTGCGTGAGGCGCTCGATACGCTCGAAGGGAAAGGTCCGCCAGACTTCCAGCCATTCGCCGTCGAGCTGGCGTCGGCGATCGTGCGCCTCGCCACCGCTGGACGTCAGGGGCGGCCGGACGTGGAGCGCGCGCTCGCCAGTGGGGCAGGCCTGGCGGTCTTTCGCCGCATGGTCGAGGCGCAGGGCGGCGACACGGCCGCCTTCGACGACCGCGCGCGGCTGCCCACCGCCCGGTGGCAGGAGACCGTGCCCGCGCCATCGTCTGGCTACCTGGCCCGCCTGGACGCGCTGGCCGTGGCGCGTACGGCCATCCTCCTGGGCGCGGGCCGCGAGCGGAAGGGCGAGCCGATCGACCTGGCCGTGGGCGTCGAGCTGCGCGCGAAGGTGGGCGACCGCGTGGACGCCGGCGCCGCGCTCGCGGTGCTCCACGCCAACGATCCCCGGCGGCTCGCGGTGGCTCGCAGCCTGTTCCTCAATGCTGTGTCGATCGGCCAGGACGCGGTGGAGGCGCCACCGCACGTGTTCGAGCGGGTCGGCTTCCCCCGCGCGACCTGACCTGAGCGGGCCGCGCGATCCCCAGGCGCCCCGTGGGCGGGGGAAGCATCGACGCGCTGAGCCAGTCGGCCACCACCCGGGCCGTGCGACTGGCCGGGCCTTGCTCGACGGTGCACTCGGGGAGCGATCGAACGAATACGGCGCCGTAGTTGCGGGTCAGGAGGCGCCGATCGAGCACCACGACCGCCCCACGGTCCGAGCGGGACCGGATCAACCGCCCGAACCCCTGCTTGAAGCGGAGGATGGCCTGCGGCACGGCGTGCTGGCCGAACGGGTCCTCGAACTGCTCGGCCCGCGCGGCGTAGATCGGCTCGGTCGGGACGGCGAATGGGAGGCGCGCCACGACCACACAGCTCAGCGCCTCCCCAATCACGTCGATCCCCTCCCAGAAGGAGCTCGTGCCGAAGAGCGCCACCCGGCTCCCACGCCGGAAGGCGTCGAGCAGGCGGGTTCGGGACCCTTCGTTCACGCCCTGGGCGAGCAGCGTGACCCCCCCGGCCGCCAGCCGGCGGGCGAGCGCGGCGTACGTGGCGCGGAGCTGAGCCCGGCTGGTGAAGAGCGCCAGCGTGCGCCCACCAGCCGCGAGAATGGTGTCGAACAGGACATCCTCCACCAGCCGCTGGTAGCCGGGCTGCGTGGGGTCGGGAACATCGTGCGGGACGTACAGCAGCGCGGCCCGCCCGTAGTCGAACGTGGAGCCCACCGCGAGGGCGTCGGCGTCTTCCAGGCCCAGGCGCGCCTTGACGTAATCGAACGACCCGTCGACGGCCAGCGTGGCCGAGACGAGGATGGCCGCGTACGGGTCGGCGAAGAGGCTCGAGCGGAGGATCGAGGCCACTTCCAGCGGCGCCTCGCACAGCCAGGTTGGCCCCTTGCGACTGCCGGCGAGCCAGTACACGCCGGCCTGGTCGGGCGCGTGGACGGCCGCGTCCATGCGCTGCCGCAGCGTCTGCCAGAAGTCCACCTGGTTGGCCAGCTCGGCGGCGAGGCCGCGCGTGTCGTCTCCCCCGGCTGGCAGCGTCTCCAGCCGGAGCTGCAGCTCCGCCGCCACCTGGAGCACGCTCGACAGGCGGGCCATCGCCGCGGCCCACAACTGCTCTGCTTCCTGCCAGGTCGACCCAGCCCGCACCCCGCCGGTCAGGCGGATGGTCAAAGTGCCGTCGTCCGACCCTACCTGTCCTTCGTCGAGCAGCGCCGCCAGTCGTTCGAAGAAGGCGTGGATCAGACGCCCCAGCTCGGCCAGGGTGGTTTCGCAGCGCGTGACCGCCGGAGCCACCTCGGCGGCGCGTCCGAGCGCTTCACGCTCGCTTGGCGCAGCCTGCCGCAATGCTCCGAGGGCTTCGGGAAGGGCGCCTACCCCGCCGCGGGCACCGGACGAGGCGCTCCACAGCGCCTCCAGGCGGCTCGCCAGCTCGCGCTCGCCCAGCCGCCAGCCGAACTGGTTGGTGGCTTCGTCCTCCAGGTGGTGCGCCTCGTCGACGACCAGCACCTGGTACGGGGGCAGGACCCGGCTGCCATTCGCGAGGTCGGAGAGGAGCAGGGCGTGGTTGGCGACGACGACGTGGCTCTCTTCGGCAGCGCGCCGGGCGCGTGCGAGGTAGCAGGCGCCGAGCTTGTGGTAGGCGCAGCGGACAGGGGTGCAGACTTCCGCGACCGCGCTGACGCGCTGCCACGCCTCTTCCTCGCGGGGCGAGAGCCGCAGCTCGGCCCGGTCGCCGGTCTCCGTCCACGGGAGCCAGAACAGCGTCTTGATCAGGAGGGTCCGGTCGTGCGGCTGGAGGTCGCTCGCGTGCAGGAGCGCCTGCCAGCGCCGCAGACAGAGGTAGTTGGTGCGCCCCTTCAGCACGCACGCGCGGAGCTGCCCCGTGGCGCCGAGGGCGGCCTCCACCAGGGGCAGGTCCTTCTGGAAGAGCTGGTCCTGCAGGGTCGTCGTGGCGGTGGCGACGACGACCCGCCACTGGTTCCGCAGCGCCAGCGCAACCGCCGGCAGCAGGTAGGCCACGCTCTTGCCCGTGCCCGTCCCCGCTTCCACGAACAGGCGGCCGCCCTCGTTCAGCGCGGTGCCGACCGCTCGCGCCATCGCCACCTGCTCGGCCCGCGGCTCGTACCCGGGCAGGAGCTCGGCCAGCGATCCGCCGGGGCTGAGCTGCTGGACCACACGCTCGACGTCCAGCGGCCGCGGCCGCGTGGTAGGGACCAGGGGGCTGCGCTTCCGCGCGGGCGCGCCGGGCACCCAGCCGGACGCCGCAACCAGTCCTTGCTCGAGCTGCGTGCGGGCCCGGTGGCGCTCGACCTCCGCGAACAGGGAGCGTAGCGGCCAGGCGAGCGAGGCCGCCAGGCGGGCCACGTGCATCAGCGTCGCCGCGTCGGTCTGTTCGAGTAGCGCGACCAGCCGGGCGAACAGCCCCGCCACCAGGCGGGCGTCGCCCGCCAGATCGTCCTCCTCGCGTGCGAGGCCGAAGTGGGCCGCCGCCGTGTCGAGGGAGTCGACGGGGCAGTGCGGCGCCAGGAGCGCTGCCAGCTCCAGGACATCCCACACAGGCGTGGCGGTGGAGAGCTCTTGCTCGCCGACCAGCTCGGCCGCGAGCTGGGGCGTGGCGGTCACGATGGGTCGCGAGCCGGCGCGCTCCCGCAACCACGTGCCCGCCCCTGCCGGGTCGCCGTCCGTCTCGCGGACGTCCAGCACCTCGTCGCCCCGGAAGCACAGGGCCGCGAAGCGGTGGTTCCCGGTCTCGTCCTGGCGGGGCTGGATGGCGAGCGCCAGCGCCGGCAGGACCATGGGGCGTGTGGAGGCGGGCTGGACGATCGCCATGGCGTCGGCCAAGTGTACCAGCCGGCCGCTCCGTCTAGGACTGATGTTCTAACGGGTGGCCTCCGTCCCGTGGCCACCACACCTGGCTGCCTGACGCCGTCTTCGGGCACACCGGTCCCAGCTCTGGCCCGCTCCCGGCCGGGCCCTCTGCCGAGCGGAGGCTGGGTCACGTAGCGTAACCCACCTCTTAAGGGCTGAGTTTTCCCCAGATCACAGATGCGTTACAGATATTGTCCACAGACTTCTCAACACCGGCCTGCGAGCCAGGTGGCCGCTCGCCGCCGCCTCGGCCTGGTGGGTGGAGCTCGGCCAGAGTCGAGGTCTGGCTGGCCGCACGCCCGACGGGTCTCGGACTATCTGAGGCAATCCTTGAGGACCGCTCCGGGCGCTGATGGCGGCGATCTTCCTCGACCCGGTCCTGGCTGAAAGTAGGCGTTGGAAGACGCCTCGCGAGGTTCTCAACGAGTCTCAGAGCCTGTCCGCGTCGGTCCAGGATCGCGTGCATGCACGATCAGCACAATGCACAAGCCCGACGGGGGTCGGTCCCGTCGGGCTGGGCGTCTCGGAGGCCTTTGCCGTCGCTACGCGTCTAGACTGGCCCGACTGGCGCATCGTATCCGGCTGCACCCCCTTCACTATCGCGACTATCGCGGTAGTGTTTGACTCAACTTCGACAACTCGGTGGCAGCTCGATCCATCAACTGCGCTGCGCCTCCGCTCCAATTCACGGTAATGCCGCTGTGACTGGCGGTCGCCGCAGTGCCTGCAACCGGCTCCCACACCTGGACCAGGACCCAGCCAAGGAATCGGCTGCCGTCAGGACCTTGCGCGCCCAAGACTGGTTCGCCCGCCCGGAGCTCTGCCGACGCCTTGACCCCACTCTTCTTCTTGGTGACCTCGTGATTCTGCATGAGTTGGCACGCCTCCTTTCGCGGACCTTAGCAGACTGCACCCGTGCAGGTGTCTGACGAGCAGAGATACACGGGCCGAACGCACCCGCTGTACACGAAGACGCAACACTGCGTCGCTACTCCGGCTGGGTCGACGCCCGTGCAGCATGACACGCCAGTGACGCCGCCCCCTCCACACACACACCCGCCGATACAGCTGATGCACCCTTGACTCGACTTCCGCCGTTATGCGGCGTGGAGCTTGAGGGGGAGTTGGCGCGCCGCGG
>CAYSYM010000048.1:0-29091 GCA_964435115.1 uncultured Chloroflexota bacterium
CGCCTGTACCATGCAGGCACCACCGCGCGGCCGCCGGCTGGCGCGCCCGGGATCCATTTCCAACGGCGGAAGAGGAGCAGCCCTTGAACATCATCGTGACGGTGAAGCAGGTCCCGGATCCGGATATCCCTCCCGGCCACTTCAGGGTGGACGAGCCGGCGAAGAAGGTGATCCCGCCGCAGGGCGTGGCGCCCGTCATGAACGGCTATGACGCCAACGCGCTCGAGGAGGCGCTCCGGCTGAAGGAGCGCCACGGCGGCCGGGTGACGGTAGTGAGCGTGGGCGGAGACACGGCCCGCGACACCCTCAAGCGGGCGATCGCGATGGGCGCCGACGCCGCCGTGCACGTGAACGACCTCGCTCTACTGGACGGCGACAGCACGATCACGGCCGAAGCGTTGGCGGCGGCGATCCGCGAGATCGGCGAGTACGACCTGGTGCTGGCCGGGCGCCAGGCGTCGGACACGGATGCCGGGCAGGTGCACCTGGGCGTGGCCGAGCTGCTGGGGCTGCCGGCCGTCTCGCCCGTGCAGAAGCTTGAAGCGGTCGAGGGGGGCACCGTCCTGGTGCAGCGGATCATCGAGGACGGCTACCAGCGGGTGCGTGTGAGCCTGCCGGCCCTGCTGGGGATCTCGAGCGAGATCAACGAGCCGCGCTACCCGCCGTTGAAGGGCATCATGGCAGCTGGCCGGGCCCAGATTCCGGTGTGGACGAAGGCTGACCTCGGGCTGGATGAGCTCAGCCGGCGGGTTGAGTTGCGGCGGCTGTACGTGGAGACGCGCGAGGCGCAGGGCGAGATCGTCCAGGCGGATTCCCCGGCGGAGGCGGGCGCGAAGCTCGCGGACCGGCTGCGCGAAGCGAGGCTGGTGTAGGCATGGCGGGCGTCCTGATCGTCGCGGAAGCAGCCGGCGAGGAGCTCACCGGCACGACCCTCGAGCTGGCGGCCGAGGGTGGGAGAGTGGCCGACGCGCTCGGCCAGCCACTGGTAGCGCTGCTGGCGGGCAAGCAGGTGAGCGGTCTCGCGCCAGGCCTGGGAGAGCTCGGCGTGGAACGGATGCTGGTGGCCGACGACACCGGGCCGGCGCCGACGTCGCCGGAGTGGCTGCTGGCGGCCGCCGAGGCAGCCGCCGAGCTGGTGGACCCGCAGGTCGTCCTGCTCACCCACTCCACCGCCGGTCGCGAGCTGGGCCCCAGCTTGGCATTCCGGCTGAAGACGGGCGCTGTCACGGACGCGACGGTGATCCGCGTCGAAGGCGACCGGCTGGTTGTCACCAAGCCCGTCTTCGGCGGCAGCGCGCTAGCCGAGATGAGCGTCCTGACAAGCCCGCAGGTTGTGACGCTGCGGCCGCGCGCCTTCCAGGCTGCCCTAGCCCAACCGGGCCGGCCCGTAGCCGTGGAGCCGCTGAGCGTGCCCGCGCCGGGCGGGCGGATCGAGGTGCTCGACGAGGTGCGCGAGCAGGCCAGCGCCGGACCGCGGCTGAAAGATGCCAAGGTCGTGGTGGCGGGCGGACGCGGCCTGGGCGGCCCCGAGAACTGGCGCCATGTGGAGGAGCTAGCCCGGGTGCTCGGCGGCGCGGTGGGTGCAACCCGCGCGGTCACCGACGCGGGCTGGGTGCCGCCGTCGCTGCAGGTGGGGCTGACGGGCGCCACGATCGCCCCGGACCTGTATATCGCGATTGCCGTCAGCGGGGCCGTGCAGCACGTGGCCGGCATCTCGGGCGCCCGCAACGTCGTGGCGATCAACCGCGACCCGGACGCCAACATCTTCAAGTACGCCCGCTACGGGGTGGTGGGCGACTGGAAGCAGGTCCTGCCGGCCTTCACCCAGCGGCTGAGGGAGCTACGCGGGTAAGATGGCATTGCATTCGAGGAGGGTTCGCCATGCGTGTTCCTCGTACGCTCGTCATCCTATTGGGCGCGACCGTGCTGGTAACAGCGGCCTGCCAGCAAGCGGCCCCCGCGCCAACCCCGGTTCCGGCCAAGCCGACCGAGGCGCCCAAGCCAGCCGCCGCGGCCTCTCCGTCGCCAGCGGTGGCCGCGAGTCCGGCCGTCAAACCCGCCGCTTCGCCCGCGGCCTCGCCGGTCGCCTCCCCCGCGGCGTCTCCAGCGGCCCTCGTCACTGGCTGCCCGAACGAGCCCGCGCCGGCCGGCGCGCGGAGGCTGCGCGTGGGGCTCGTGACCGACGTCGGCAAAGTCGACGACAAGAGCTTCAACCAGTCGGCCTGGGAAGGGGTGCAGTGCGCCCAGAAGAACCTGGGCGCCGAGGTCAGGTTCATCGAGACGACCGACCCCAAGGACTACGCCAAGAACATCGACACCTTCGCGCAGGATAACTACGACGTCATCGTCAGCGTCGGCTTCGCCCTGGGTGAGGCGAGTGTGGCCGCGGCCAAGAAGTACCCCAGCATCAAGTTCATCGGCGTCGACCAATTCCAGGCGGAGACTGTGCCCAACCTGGCTGGCTTGGTCTTCAACGAGGACCGCGCCGGCTACCTGGCCGGCTACCTGGCCGCACTGATGAGCAAGTCGGGCACCATCGGGCAGGTCCTGGGCACGCCCGTCGTCCCGCCGGTCGAGGCGTTCGGGGTGGGCTTCATCAGCGGCGCCAGGGCCGCCACCCCGAGCATCAAGGTGCTCAGCGCCTGCCACCCGGGTGGGCTCGCCCGGGGGTTCACCGACCCGGAGTGGGGCAAGGACACGGCCACGCTACAGATGAACCAGGGCGCCGACGTCCTGTTCGCCGCCGGCGGCCAGACCGGCAACGGCGGGCTGCTCGCGATCGCCGAGAGGCGAGGCGCGGTGCTGGGCATCGGGGTCGACACCGACCAGTACTTCACGCTCACCGAAGCGAGGCCGATCCTCCTCTCCAGCGCCATGAAGCTGATCACGCCCGGTGTCTTCCGCCTGGTGAAGGCGGAGCAGGCGGGCACGTTCAAGGGCGGCAACAGCTTCGGCGACGTCGGTCTGGCCCCCTACCACGACACGGAGCCCAGGGTCCCCGCCGACGTGAAGGCCAAGGTGGACCAGGTCACCGGCGACGTGGTGGCAGGCAAGGTCGACACCAGGTGGGGAGCGCCGACGGGCAACTGCCCGCAGGCGTAAGCGCAGCCGAACCACCGGCTCGCGAGTCGGCCGGCTCCGCGCTGCCGGCCGACTCGCGAGCCCCCGCTCACGACCGGTCCCGGTCCGCCATGGCCCGCAAGCTTGCCACCGCGGTCGCCCTGCCTGCGCTGGCCGTCATGACCGCGCTCGCGCTCGGCGCGGTGGTGATCTTCGCCACGGGTGGCAACCCGCTGGTGGCGTACCGCGGCCTGTGGGAAGGCTCGCTGGGTCGGTCCCAGTCGATCTCGGAGACGTTCGTCTGGTCCACGCCGTACATCCTGGGCGGACTCGCCGTCGCGTTCGGGTTCAAGGCGAACCTCTTCAACATCGGCGTGGAGGGACAGATCGCCGCCGGGGCGCTCGCTTCGGTGTACGTCGGCTACGCCGTGACGGGCATCCCGTTCCCGCTCCACGCCATCCTCGCCATCCTGGCCGGCGCGCTGGGCGGCGCCATCTGGGGCGCCATCCCGGGCCTACTGAAGGCCCGCACAGGCGCGCATGAGGTGATCGTCACCATCATGCTGAACTACGTGGCGATCCAGATGACGAGCTTCCTCCTATCCGGCCCGATGAAGGACCCGAACCCCCTCATTGCCGTGGCCCAGACGCCCAAGATCCTGGAATCGGCGCGGCTGCCGGCGATCCTCGAGCCGTACCGCCTGCACTGGGGCTTCCCGCTCGCGCTGCTGGCGGCGGTGGGCGCCTGGTGGCTGCTGAAGAAGACGACCATCGGGTTCGAGGTCCGCACGGTGGGGGCTAGCCTGCACGCCGCGCGCTACGCGGGCGTCCACGTTGGGCGGACGATCGTGCTCACCATGGCCGTCTCCGGTGGGCTGGCGGGCCTGGCCGGGACGTTCGAGGTCGTCGGGCTGAACTACTACCACACGCCCGGGTTCAGCGTGGGGTACGGGTTCGACAGCATCGCGGTCGCACTCCTCGGACGCAGCAACCCCCTGGGAGTCATCCCGGCTGCGCTCCTGTTCGGCGCGCTCGGCGCGGGCGCGTCGCGCATGCAGTTCCTGGCCCAGATCCCGATCGACATCATCCGGTTGATCCAGGCGCTGGTGCTCATCTTCGTCGCGGCGCCGGCGCTCATCAGGTGGCTCTACCGTTTCCCGGTCGACCGAGACGGCGAGCTACCGGAGCGACGTGCCCGCCTCTCCGCGGGCTGGGGCAAGGCCGAGCCGTGACCGCCGCCAGCAGCGCGCCGGCCGCACCGCCCGCACCCGCACGGCCAGGCGCTACCTACCGGGGCGTCACCGGCTCGCCGTGGTTCTGGCCGATCTTCTGGGGCATCGTGGTGCTGGCGTTCGTGCTGCTGGCCGGGCTGCGCTTCGGCCTGCTGACCGCCGCATCCATCGTGGCGGTGAGCCTCACCAAGGCCACGCCGCTCACCCTGGGCGCGCTGGCCGGCGTGTGCTCCGAACGCTCCGGGGTCGTGAACATCGCCATCGAGGGCCTCATGCTGATCGCGGCCTTCACCGGGTTCTTCGTCGGCGTCTACACCCGCAACCTCGCGCTCGCACTCTTGGCCGCCGTGCTTAGCGGCGGAGTGATGGCGCTCCTGCACGCCGTCCTCTCGATCACCTTCAAGGTCGACCAGATCATCAGCGGCACGGTGGTGAACATCCTTGCCTTCGGCCTCACCGGGTACCTGAACCGACAGCTCTTCGCCACCGGCGCTCCGAGCGGCCAGGCGATCCTGCCGCGAGTCGAGCTGCCCATCCTGAGCGACATCCCGATCGTGGGCGCCGTGCTCTTCACGCAGAAGCCGATCGCCCTCTCGGCGATCGCGCTCGTCTTCGTGCTGCACTTCGCGCTCTTCCGTACCCGGTGGGGGTTGCGCACACGGGCCATCGGCGAGCACCCGCTCGCCGCGGACACGGTGGGCATTGACGTGAACCGGCTGCGGTACGTCAACGTGGTGGTAGGTGGCCTGTTCGCCGGGCTGGGCGGCGCCTACTTCACCCTGGAGTCGATCCCACAGTTCGAGCCGCTGATGACCAACGGCCGTGGGTTCATCGCCCTGGCCGCCATGATCTTCGGCAAGTGGACGCCTTTGGGCGCGTGGGGGGCGGCGCTGCTGTTCGGTGTGGCGGAGGCCGTGCCAACCGCGCTCCAGCTCCAGGGGATTACGGTGCCCTTCCAGATCGTCGGACTACTGCCGTACGTGCTGACGATCGTCGTGGTCGCGGGCGCAGTGGGGCGGGCCACGCCGCCGGCGGCGATTGGCGTGCCGTATGAGCGCGGCTGAGCCCGTCCTCCACGCGCAGGGCATCGTCAAGCGGTTCCCCGGGGTCGTCGCCAACGACGGCGTCGACTTGGCGCTCTACCCGGGCCAGGTGCTGGCGCTCCTGGGAGAGAACGGGGCGGGCAAGACGACGCTCATGAACGTCCTGTACGGCCTCTACGCGAGCGACGCCGGCCAGGTCGTGCTGGACGGCAAGCCGGTCGTGTTCGGCTCCCCGCGTGAGGCGATTCAGCGGGGGATTGGCATGGTGCATCAGCACTTCATGCTGGTCCCCACGCTGACGGTGGCTGAGAACGTCATGCTCGGCACGGAGCGTACCGCGGGCGCCGGCGTCCTGGATCTCGACGGGGTCAGGCGCGACGTGCGCCGCCTCTCCGAGAGCTACGGCATGCCTGTGGAGCCCGATGCGCTCGTGCGCGACCTGCCCGTGGGCCTGCAGCAGCGCGTGGAGATCCTGAAGGCCCTGTATCGCCAGGTGCGCATCCTGATCCTCGACGAGCCGACCTCCGTGCTGACGCCCCAGGAGGCGCGCGACCTGTTCGACGTGCTGCGCAGCCTGGCGACGGGAGGCACCAGCATCGTCTTCATCACCCACAAGCTCCACGAGGTGTTCGACGTGGCCGACCGGATCGTGGTGATGCGTGACGGACGGGTGGTGGGGTCGCTCGAGCCGAGGGAGGCGACAGAGGAGTCGCTGGCGGCTCTGATGGTCGGGCGGCCGGTCCTGCTGCAGGTGCCGAAGGGTCCCGCCCGGCCCGGGCGGGTGGTGCTGCGGGTGGAGGGCCTGCGGGTGCTCTCCGACGGGCACCTGCCAGCGGTCGACGGCGTCTCGCTCGAGGTGCGGGCCGGCGAGGTGCTCGGGATCGCGGGCGTGCAGGGCAACGGCCAGACGGAGCTGGTAGAGGCGCTGACGGGCCTGCGGCCGGCGAGCGCCGGCCGCATCGTGGTGGACGAGCACGACGTCACCCACGCCGACCCTGGCAGCCTGGTGGACCTCGGCGTGGCGCACATCCCGGAAGACCGCCGCCGGCACGGGCTGGTGCTCAGCTACCCGGTCGCCGAGAACCTGGTCCTGCGGACCTACCATGACCCCCCGTTCGCGCGAGGCATCCGCGTGCTCCGCGGGGCGATCGTGGAGTTCGCCCGCCGCCTGGTGGCGGAGTACGACATCCGCGCCAGCTCGGTGGAGGCGCTCGCGAGCACGCTCTCGGGCGGTAATCAGCAGAAGACCGTGCTTGCCCGCGAGTTCTCGCGCGCGCTGAAGCTGCTCGTGGCGGCTCAGCCCACGCGCGGGGTGGACGTGGGCTCCACCGAGTTCGTGCACCAGAAACTGATCGAGGCGCGCGACGCCGGCGCCGCGGTCCTGCTCGTCTCGGCCGAGCTGGACGAGATCCTCAGCCTCTCGGACCGTATCGCGGTGCTGTATCGCGGGCACATCGTCGACGTGGTATCTGCGGACCAGGCAACGCCGGAGCTGCTTGGCCTGATGATGGCCACCGGCAGCCGCTCCGGACAGTCTGCGGGCACGGCGCCGGCAGCCGAGGCGACCCGGGCGGCCGGTGGGCGCCGACGCGGCGGGGCGCCTTGACCGCGCACTTGTCGGTCGACTACAATGCCCCCGCCGCTCCGCGCGTGGCGCGCCCAACCGGCCCTGTGCATGCCGCCATCCTCTTCCGAGCGTCCGACTGCCCGCCGGCCGGCCCTTGACGACGCGGACGACGCGTACGAACGTGTGGTCGTGCCGTTCTCGCGTCGACCGCGCTCCGTGCCGACGCCCGACGACGACGAGCGCCGCTTCGCCATGAGCCGCCGGGCCGAACGAGGGGCGCCGGCGGGCGAGCGCCGGGTCCGGCGCCGCCGGCAGCGGACGAGCTGGCTCCAGCGGAACGCGCTCAGCCTGGCGGCGCTGGCGCTGCTGGTGGCGCTGGTCGGCGCCGGCTTCGCCCTGGTCCAGATCCTCAGTCGGTGGGATGGAAGCCTGTCGAGCCAGGGCGCCGCGCCGGCCGCGGCCACCGCCGCCGTGCCGGAGACGACCGCGACGGTGGCCCCAGGCCCGGTCGCCACCAGCGCCCCGGTCGTCAGAGAGATCCGTGCCACCGTGAGAGCGCTAGAGCCGAACTACACGGTCGCGCCGCAGGACACCCTGGTGAGCATTGCCGCCCGCTTCAACACCACGGTACAGCGGATCCAGGCGCTGAACAACCTGCCAGACCCGCGCGTCCTGAACGTGGGGCAGAAGCTGGTGATCCCGCCGCCGCTATAGTCAGGGCCAACGGCCAAGCGCTCCACTCCCCCCTCCAGCCAGCTCAGCCCGTGGGCACCGTCGGCGTCGAGCCGTCGCCGAGCAGCGCGGCCCTCCGTGGTCCTGCCCTCTTGTTCTCCACACGCCGCTCCCCTTCTCGCCGCCCCCGTATCACCGCTAGCGACCGGGCTGCGCTGAGCGCCTCCGGCACCCGGGCGACGCCCAGCACGGGCCAGCGTGCCAGCCGGCCGGCACTGGTGGCCCTCGCCCTCGGCCTCCTCGGCCTCTTCACCGTCGTCCTTGGCTGGCGGGCCGCACTCGCCGGCGTGGACGCGGTGCGTGGCCTCACCTTCGCCCGCCCCGGCGTCGCCAGCCAGCCCGTGCCAGCCGCGCGCGCCGATCCCGGCCTGCAGGCGCGCATCCAGACGTCGGCAGCGCTGGCAGGCGGAACGGTGGGGGTGGTGGTGCGTGACCTCCAGACCGGTGCCCTGGCCGAGATCAACGCCAACCGGGTGTTTCGGTCCGCCAGCCTCTTCAAGCTGCCAATCATGGTGGAGGTGCTCAAGCAGCAGCGTTTGAAGCGCATCAGCCTGGACGACGAGCTGGAGATCGAACCAGACCAGTGGACCGACGGCAGCGGCGTGCTCCAGGCCCGGGTGGGCGAGCGCCTGCAAGTCCGGGAGCTGCTGCGTCTCATGATCCAGGAGAGCGACAACATCGCCGCCCTCGTCTTGCTGGACGCCGTGGGGGCGGCGAACGTGAACGCCACCATGGACGCCATGGGACTGCGGGACACCCGCGTGCGCGACCGCCGCACGGACCCGAACCTCGCCCACGTGACCACCGCGCGCGACATGGCTCGCCTGCTGGAGACGATTGCCACCGGCCGCCTGATCGACGCGGAGACGTCCGAGGAAGCCCTGAAGCTGCTGGAGCTGAAGCAGGCGAACGCCTGGCTTGGCGAGGGCCTCCCGTGGTGGGTCAAGCTGGCCCACAAGTGGGGCGACCTGCCTGGAGCCCGGCACGACGCCGGCATCGTCTACACACCGCGCACGACGTACGTGGCGGTCGTACTGACGGAAGGTGGTAGGCCCGAGGGCGCGCAGCGTGTGATCGCGGAGGCGTCTCGGGCCGCCTATGAGTACCTCGGAGGGTAGCTGCCTGGCAGGTGGGCGACACGTCCGTCACTGTGCGCGACACGAAGCGCCCGTGCTCCGGCGCGACGGCCGCTCCGCTCCGCTCAGCACGACAGCCGTACGGAGCCTGACAGATACACGGCTCAGCGTTCGGGCCACAACAAGAGGCAGGAGCACATGGATCGGGTGGCCGGGCCCATTATGCTGGCGCTGATCGTCGTCAGCGTAGCGCTGCCGACCATCGCGATGGCATTCGGCCTGAGCGCCGCGCTGGCGGCCCTCGCCGTCTGGCTGGGCGTGTCGGTGGCGATCGCGGCCGTGTGGAGTGGGGCCGTGCGACGGCTCCGCCGGCGCGGCCATGATTGCGAGGGGCATCGGGCGGACCAGGAGCGCTGAGCACGCACGCCGGTAGAGCCCCACGCCAGAGGGTATTCTGGGGGGAACCGATCCGGCCCGGTCCAGGTGTGCCTGGCGCCCTCGCCGAGCCGCGCGTGGCCCCACTCCACACGGCCGCGCCTGCGTGGTAGGGCGCTCCAGCACTTGCGCCCACTCCCCGACCTCGTGGGGGCGGCCAGGATGCCTTCGGTGAAGTGCACGGTCCGCCGCCACGAGCACCGCGAGCGCCAGGCGGAGGAGGCCCTCCGGGTCGGACGGCTGAACAGGTCCACCCCGGGCCGCACAGACGTTCTGACGCGGCACTCCACCGCGGTGCCGAGGGCGGGAGTCGAACCCGCACGGGGCGTCTGCCCCAGCGGTTTTTGAGACCGCCGCGTCTACCGTTCCGCCACCCCGGCCGGCGCGCGGAGATTCTACCCGCTGGGGCCCCTCAGCCGCCGATCTGGCTCATCGAGCGCGAGGCTCGCTGGAAGGCTGCGCCCTCGTTGATCTTGTGCTTCAGCTCCTTGTGGGCGACGGCTTGCACGAACACGTCGGCCAGCTCGTCGTCCGAGGCACCACCACGTAGGGGGACGCGCAGGTCCCACTCGTCGATCGAGAACAGGCACGTGCGGATCTGCCCATCCGCCGTCAGGCGGATGCGGTTGCAGGTGGCGCAGAATGGCTGGGAGACCGGGTTGATGAAACCGATCTCGCCGACGCCGTCGGGGAAGGTGTACCGCCGCGAGGTGCTGCTCGGTTCCGTGGGCAGCTCGACCAGCGGCAGGAAGTCCCGCTCGATGATCGCCTTGATCTCTGCCCCGGTGAGCACCCGACTGCGCTGCCAGTTGCCGTCGGCATCGAGCGGCATGAACTCGATGAAGCGGACCGCGTACGGCTTGCGGCGCGCGAGCCTGGCGAATGCCACCACCTCATCCTCCGAGAAGTCCCGCATGGCGACCGCGTTCACCTTAATCGGCTGGATGGTCGGGTACCTCTCCAGCTCCTCCAGGCCGGCCAGCACCTGCGCCAGGCCATCGCGGCGGGCCACCTGGTGGAACTTGTGCTGATCGAGGGTGTCCAGGCTGACGTTGATGCGCGTCAGGCCGGCTTCTGCCAGCGGCTTCGCCAGACGCTGCAGGAAGTAGCCGTTCGTCGTGAGGCTCAGACTCTCCAGGCCGTCGATCGCCGAGAGGCGGCGCACGAGGTCGGGCAGGTTGGGACGCAGGGTTGGCTCGCCACCCGTCAGCCGGACCTCCCTGATGCCGAGCCGCACGGCGATACGTGTCAGGCGCTCGATCTCGTCGAAGGTGAGGATTTTGCTGCTGGCGAGCCACGGCATGCCCTCCTCCGGCATGCAGTACACGCAGCGGAAGTTGCAGCGGTCGGTGATAAAAACCCGCAGGTCCTCGATGTGGCGGCCGAAGGCATCGATGAGCCGGCGCCCCGCCGGCGCCTCGGTCGCGCGCTGGTCGACGACTTGCGGACGTTCGAAGGTGGTGATCATGGGACGGTTGGAGCCTGGCGCACCGCGCCCCGCCGTACCTGCCCTGGCGGGAGCCGCGGTGGTCACCCCCTATGGTAATGCAAGTCCCTGCATAACGCTAGCGTGCGAGTTGCGCCGTAACTTCTCACACTGACGCGGCAGCGTGAGCGAGGAGCATCTGGCGGCAGGCAACCAGGACGTCGAGGGTGCGCGCCCGCCAGGTGCCGAAGAGGGTCGCCAGGATGGTGAAGGTGTCGGTGGCGGCCGGGGAGCGGAGTCCGGTGCCCCACACCTCGTCGTCCACACGGAATGGGCGGGCGCTACTTGAAGCGCCCACCCCTGGGGAGGTGGCTGCGGCCAGGCAGCGCCCCGGATGGGCTCCCCGGCAGGCCCGCGGGGAAGCCCTTCGGCACCTTGCCGCCGCTCCCGGCGAGCATCTTCACCATCTTCTGCGCCTCGCGGAACTGATTCAGGAGCTGGTTGATCTCGGCCGCGGTGGTGCCCGAGCCACGCGCGATCCGCTTCTTGCGGGAGCCGCCAATGAGCTCCGGGCGCCGGCGCTCCTCGGGCGTCATCGACTGGATGATCGCCTCGATGCGCTTGAACTGCTGCTCGTCCAACTGCGCTCCGGCCTGGCGGGCCTCCTTGAGCGCCCGGCCCATGCCCGGCAGGAACTCAAGCAGACCCATCAAGCCGCCCCCGCCGGCCATCGTGCGGAGCTGGGACATCTGCTCCAGGAAGTCCTGCAGGTCGAACTGCCCCCTGGCCACCTTCTTCTGCAGCCTGGCTGCCTGCTCCTGGTCCACCGCCTCCTGGGCGCGCTCGATCAGGCTCAGCACGTCGCCCATGCCCAGGATGCGCTGGGCCAGGCGGTCGGGGTGGAACGGCTCCAGCGCGTCCAGCTTCTCGCCGACGCCGACGTACTTGATGGGCACGCCGGTCACGGCGCGCAGCGAGAGCGCGGCGCCGCCACGCGCATCGCCATCCAGCTTGGTCAGGATGATCCCCGTGAGTGGGACGTGCTGGAGAAACCCTTCCGCCACCCGCACGGCCTCCTGGCCGGTCATGGCGTCGGCCACCAGCAGCGTCTCATGCGGCTGGGTTCGCTCGCGCACGGCCTCCAGCTCGCGCATCAGGTCCTCGGCGATCTGCAAGCGGCCGGCGGTGTCCAGCACGACGAAGCTGTAGCCGAGCTGCGCGGCGTGCCTCACGGCTGCCTGCGCTAGCTCGGGCGGCTGCTTGCCCGCCTCGTGGTACACCGGCACCTCGACCTGCTGGCCCAGGGTCTGGAGCTGGGCCACCGCGGCGGGCCGGTACGGGTCGGCCGCCACCAGCAGGGGCTTGTGCCCCAGCTTGCGGATCTGCACCGCGAGCTTCGCGGCCGTGGTGGTCTTGCCCGAGCCCTGCAGGCCCACGAGCATCACCACGGTCGGCGGTCTGGGGGAGACGGTCAGGCGCGGCGGGGTCGTCCCCAGCAGCTCCACGAGCTGGTCATGGACGATCTTGATGACGGTCTGCGTGGGCGAGAGGCTCTGCAGCACCTCCTGGCCCACGGCCTGCTCCTTGATCGCGGCGACGAACTGGCGCACGACCTTGAGGGAGACGTCGGCCTCGAGCAGCGCCACGCGCACCTCGCGCAGGGCGGCCTCGACGTCCTCCTGGGTCAGCTTGCCTCTGCGGCCGAGCCGGTCGAAGACGGCCAGGAGCTTCTCGGAGAGGGATTCGAACATGGTGGGGTGACTCAGTGGGTGGGCCGATGTGCGGGAAGGTGGTGTGCCGCCGCGGCCCCGGGACGGGCCTGCCGGAACGGTAGTCGGGCGGCGCCCGGGGCTCAGATCTGGCGAGACCGTTGACTGTGCGTGGTGGGCCGGGTGGGCGGGAGGCGTTGCGGGTTAAGGGGGGAATTCTACGCAGTCGGCCAGGATGCGAAGCGGAAGGTCAGTGGAAGTCACGGCTGGCGGGCGTGGCCGGGTGGAGTGTCGCGAACGGGGCGGCGCCGTCACGCACCGCCGCGCCCGCACCGGCCGACCTACCGGGGTGGCGACTCTGCCCAAAGCCACCTGAACTTGCGGAATGGACCACGTAGATTTACCCCGGCGTTGGCGCGGAGACTCAGACGGCCACGCGTTGCCGGGATGCCTCGCGGAGACGCTCCAGTATCCACATCCGCAGCAGGGTGGTGGGGCGCGTCCCCAGCTCGCGCGCCTCGCGACGCAGCACCTCCCACTGCTCCGCCGACATGCGGATCGGCACCACCTTCTCGAGCGGCTGCTGCACCTCGATCTCGACCTCTTCGGCGCCTTCCCACACGCTGCCGCCCGCCTCAATGCGCTCGATCTCCCGCTGCTGCCGCTCCTCGCTTGCCGTGCCTTCGTTCGTCGTCATCGCCGCCCTCACTTGCGTCGGTACCGCCGACGCTCGTCCGTTTTCATATCCCGAGCGGTCACGATCTTCCACACCCCACCGCCCTTGGGCGCAAGCACCACGACCAGATACCGGCCGGCCTCGGACTGGCCAAGCAACGCGTACAGGCCTTCGCGCAATCGCAGCGGCTTGTAGGCGGACGCACAGACTTCCTCGACCTCCTCGATCGTGACGCTGTGCTTGGACTCCAGCTTGTCCTCGATAGGTGGATCGATCTCCAGCACTTCGATCCGGAGATTGGCCACAGCGACAGTGTATATCCCACCATATACGACGAGCAAGCCGGCTCGCTGACCCGCGGTTACTGCGCCGGGCCACGCCACGGTCTTGGGGCCGGGTGGGCGGGAGGCGTTGCGGGTTAGGGGGGAATTCTACGCAGTCGGCCAGGATGCGAAGCGGAAGGTCAGTGGAAGTCACGGCTGGCGGGCGTGGCCGGGTGGAGTGTCGCGAACGGGGCGGCGCCGTCACGCACCGCCGCGCCCGCACCGGCCGCACCGACAGCCATCGGTGGCAGCAGGGCGTCCGGCACGCGGGCGAGCGGTGCTACCTGCTCGGCCAGCAGGTTCAAGCTGCCCGAACGAAGCTGCACCGTCCCCGCCACCCACAGGTACGGCTCACCGCGGATCACGCTCCGCCGCGCCTCGTACAGGTCGGGTCGGACGACGACGTTGGCCAGCCCGCTCTCATCTTCGAGCAGGAGGAAGACGTAGCCTTTGGCTGTGCCAGGCCGCTGGCGGCAGACCACGAGTCCGGCGGTCTGGGCGTGGGCGCCGTCCCTCAGCGCGCGGAGCTGCCCGGTGGTCAGGATGTCAGGCGGGAGCTGCCCGCGCAGGAGGCCCAGCGGGTGGGCGCCAGGTGAGAGCCCCAGCAGGCCGTAGTCGGCCACCATCCGCTCCCAGGCGTCCATGTCGCTCAGGCGGACCATGTCCTGCTCGACGGGCAGGGCGAGCGCCATCTGTCGCTGGCGGGTGAGACGGCCCCGCCCTCTAGGGGCGGGAGTGGCTGTGGTCGCCGGCCGCCCGCCAGAGGCAGAGAGGGCCAGCCGCGGTCGCGGCGCCAGCAGGCCGAACTGCCAGAGCAGCTCGCGGCGGCCGAGGCCCAGCTCGCTCAGAGCGCCGACGGCGATCAGGCGCTCCGCCGCCGTGCGCGGCAGGCCAGTGCGGCGGAGCAGGTCGCCCAGCGAACGGTACGGCCCGTTCGCCGCGCGCTCCGCCACAATCGTCCGGGCCAGGTGCTCGCCGATGCCCTTGACGGTGGCCAGACCCAGGAGGAGGGCACCCTGATCCCTCCGACCCCCCTCTCCCACGGAGAGAGGGGGGAGACAGGCAGTGGTCTTCGCGGAGGGCGGCGCCTGGGGCAGTGAGGCCGGAGGGGGGCGCCAAGCGGGTCTCGAGGAGCACAGGGGGAGAGGGGTCGTGCGGACACCGCTCGCGTTGATGGAGACGCGCAGTACCTGGAGACCGTGGCGCCTGGCGTCGCCGACGAGCACGTGCGGGGCGTAGAAGCCCATCGGCTGGTTGTTCAGCAGCGCGGCGTAATACTCGGCCGGGTAGAAGTGGCGCAGCCAGGCCGACTGGTACGCCAGGACGGCGAAGGCGTAGGCGTGGCTCTTGGGGAAGCCAAACTCGGAGAAGGCCCGCAGCTTGTCGAAGATAGCCAGCGCCTCCTGTTCGGCCACGCCCCGCGCGCGGGCGCCCCGCACGAAGCTCTGCCGGAAACCCTCCATCGCTTCGCGGGAGCGGCGGCGGCTCATCGCGCGGCGGAACTGGTCGGCCTGGCCGGGCGTGAAGCCGCCCACCACCATCGCCACCTCCAGCACCTGGTCCTGGTAGAGCACGATGCCCAGGGTGTCTCTGAGCAGGTCGTCCAGCAGCGGGTGGTCGGCCCGCGGGCGGTAGCGCGGGTCCTGGCGCAGGCGCTCGCGGCGGCGCACGTAGGGATTGACCGCGCCGCCGACGATGGGGCCGGGCCGGACGATGGCCACCTGGACGGCGAGGTCGTCAAGGGTCCGCGGCCGGGTGCGGGTGAGCATCTGGATCTGGGCACGGCTCTCCACCTGGAACAGGCCCACCGTGTCGCCCGCGCAGAGGGCGTCGTAGACCGCGGGGTCCGCGTAGGAGATGCTGCTCAGGTCCACCTGCTCGCCGCGGGTCTGCCAGATCAGCTCCAGGCACTCCTCCACCAGCGAGAGCATCCCGAGCGCGAGGAAGTCGATCTTGATGAACCGGGCGTCGTCGCAGGAGTCCTTGTCCCACTGGCAGATGAAGCGGCCCTCCATAGCGGCTGGCTGGACGGGCACCATCTCCACGAGCGGACGGGAGGAGATGACCATGCCGCCGACGTGCTGGCCCACGTGGCGCGGGAAGCCGTCGATCTGCTGGCACAGCGCTTCGAGGTGCTGCCACAGCGGGCCGGCCACCTGGCCCTGGAGCTCGGGCAGACGCTGCCACTCGGCCCGGACCGAGCTGGCCTTGCCTCCTTCGGACAACCGAGCCAGCTTGTCGATGGCAGCCGGCGGCAGGCCAAGCACCTTGCCCAGGTCACGCACGGCGCTGCGCAGGCGGTAGGTGGCAAACGAGCAGACCAGCGCAGCGTGGTCGCGGCCGTAGCGCTCGTAGACGCGCCGAATGAGCTGCTCGCGGATGTCCCGGGCGAAGTCCAGATCGATGTCTGGCACGGCCTGGAGGTCCTCGTTCAGGAAGCGACGGAAGAAGAGCCGGTTCCTGACCGGGTCCACGTGCGAGAGGCCGATGAGGTAGCAGATGATCGAGCTGACGGACGACCCACGGCCACGGCCGGGTGGCAGCCCGGACCCACCGCGCACGGTACCGGCACCGCGCACCTCCTGTGCCACCTGCGTGGCGAGCTCCTGGAGGTCGCGGTAGATGAGGAAGAAGCCCGCCAGGTGGTGCTTGGCGACGAGCGCCAGCTCCGCCTGGAGCTGCTCACGTGCCTTCTGCCACGTGGCTGGCTCGGTCGTCGCCGCGGGGTAGCGCGCGTCGAACTGCGCCCAGCAGTGGGCGGCGAGCACCTCGTCAGCCGTCGACTGCCGCTCATCCTCCTTGCGCGTGAAATCGGGGAAGTCGTAGCCCAGGTCACGGTGGTCAGCGAGGTTGAAGTCCCGGCAGCGCTCGGCGACGAGCGCCACGTTCGCGATCGCCTCCGGGTACGTGGCGAATAGCGCGGCTACCTCCTGGGGCGGACGCAGGTAGAACTCGCTGTTGGGGCGACGGAGGCGGTGAGACGTCTCGAGGGTCGCGTGGTGCTTGATCGCCACCAGGGCATCCTGCAGACGGTGGCGGGCGCGGTCGTGGTAGTGCACGTTACCGGTGGCGACGCTCGGCAGCGTGAGCCGGCAGGCCAGCTCGACGAGACGCGCGACGCGCTGCGTATCGCCCCGGACGAGGTTGTGCTGCAGCTCGACGAAGGTGTTATGTCGACTGAAGAGGGCTGCCAGACGGCGCGCTGCGTCCAGCGCGTCGTCGAAGCGGCCCGCGTCGACCAGGCGCGCCACCTCGCCGGCGCGGCAGCCGGAGAGTGCGATGAGGCCCTCCGTGTGGCCTTCGAGGAACGCGGGGGCGAGGGCAACCCCGGCGTGCTGGGGAGCATGCTGGTGTGGAGGAGTCGCCAAGCACGTGGGCCGCACCTGCACGAAATCGGGCCGAGCTTGAGTCCACGTGCTTGGCCGTTCAGCAATGAAGCGCGAAGCGCTTGGGGCTGGCGCGCTCCAGGGGCGGCTGGAGCGGTGCGCTTCGGTGACCAGGCGGCACAGGTTGGCGTAGCCGCGGTCGCTCTCGGCCAGCAGCGTCAGGTGGACGGGGCCAGACGACGTGTCGACCAGGCCGTGCTGGAGTGTCAGCTCCACGCCGACGATCGGCCGCACGCCCCCGGCCGTGCACGCCTGGGCGAAGGCCATCGCGCCATACAGGCCGTCGTGGTCGGTGATGGCGAGTGCCCGGTAGCCCAGCGCGGCCGCCCGTGCCGCGAGCTCTTCTGGCTGTGAGGCTCCGTCCAGGAAGGAGTAGCAGGTGTGCAGGTGGAGCTCGGCGGTGTACACGGGCGGAACCCACGACCCAGCTTAGCTTCGCTGTTCATACCACCGTTCGGCCACGAGATCGTGGTAGACGGTGAGCAGCATGCCGTCCTCCAGCAGCAGCAGGTAGTACAGGCGCGAGATCGGCTGCTCGCGCCACCACTCGTCGTCGATCCGCCAGCGGTCCTGCACGCGCGCTACGCCGCGCGGCCTGGGCCAGCCGCGCCGGTGCGCGGCCGTGGGCGTCCCGGCCGCGTCTGTCTGGACACGGAGCGCGGCTGGTGCATTCAGGCGTCGCAAGTCACGAGCGCCCAGCGACGCTCGGGAAGGCGCGACCACGGTTCCACCTCCACGGCGTGATAGAGCGGCACGCTGCCGTAGCGCGCGCGGAGCTGGCGCGCCGCCTCGGCGATCGGCTCGAGCTGCTGGGCGGAGGCGGAGAACAGGCGCCCTTGCCTGGCCGCCTCGCCGCCCAGCCCGAGTAGCTCCAGCGCCAGCTCGGCGATCGGCGCCGGCGGCAGCCCGTTCGGCAGCGCGAGCTTGCTCGCCAGCGCCCGCTGCGCCGCGTCCCGTGCGGCGAGCGCTTCCTTGAACGTGCAGAGCCGCTCCCAGGAGGTGCCGTCTGCAAGCAGCGCGCGCAGGCGCACCTGGCGGACGGAGCGACCTAGAGGAGGAGTTGAGGCGAGCTGGGCGAACGCCTCCGCGAGTAGTTGGCCCACGGCGATCGCGACCGCCTCCGCACTGGCGAGCGAGTCGTCGAAGCGCAGCGAGACCTGGATTGACGCGCTGACAGGGCGCGGCACGATCGGCTCGTCATCCTGCCCGCTCGCCAGCCGCCAGGCGAGGGCGCCAGCCGGGCCGAACTGCGCCTGGACGGCCCCGAACGGCAGCCGTGCCAGGTCGCCGATGGTCCGCAGGCCGAGCAGTTCAAGCCGTGGGAGCGCTTCTGGGGCGAACGGCAGGAGGCCGATGGGCAGTGGCACCAGGAAGCTGGCAGTCGCGTGGGCAGGCACGACGTGTGTGCCAGCCGGCGGCGCCACGCGCGCGGCGACCGCGGCGGCGAACTTGCCCCCTGCGATGCCGAGGCGGGGCCGCAGCGGTGGCGGAACTACTCGGCGGACCGCCTGGTCTAGCGCCGCCGGGTCGCTGCGGTAGAGCGCCTCCAGTCCGCGCAGGTCCAGGAAGAGCTGCTCCTCGGCCACCTCCACCGATGGGCTCACGCGCTGGAGGCCGGCCAGCACCTCCTCGAGTACGGCGGCCACGCGCACGGGGTCAGGCTGGAGTACGACGGCCTCAGGGCAGAGCGGCACAACCTCACGCAAGGGCAGGCCGGGGCGAACGCCGGCCCGTTCGGCCTCGGGCGAGCAGCGCTGCACGACCCTGCGCTCGCCCGGCGCTCCGCCCAGCACCAGCGGCCGACCATCCAGCGCCGGCTGCCGCAGCACCTCGACGCGCAGGGGGAGCTGTGGCAGCCAGACGCACGCCGCGCGCACATCCGGCCAGCGGTCCGCCCGCGCGGTGACGAAGGGGGGGAGATCACGGCGACGCACGCCAGAGCCGGCCCAGGCAGCCAATGGTCCCAGTGTAGAACATTCGTTCTACACGTCAAGCAGGATGCCGGCGCGCGCGATCACCGTCCAGGCGCACGGGATCGCCGGCTGGGCCGAGGATCAGCATGCACCCCGGCCGGCTGGCGCTGGCGCGTCACACCAGCCGGACAGGCAGCGGGGCCTCAGACAGCGTGAGGCCCCGCCGGGACGTGCGTAGCGTGGTGAACGCGCGAGGTGGCTACTTGCCAGCGCCGATCTTGAAGATCTTGGTCCCGCACACCGGGCATGTACCCTCGGTGGCCGGGCGGCCGTTCTTCATGGTGATCTGCTTCGCGTCCTTGATGTCGCGCTGGGTCTTGCACTTCATGCAGTAACCCGTGGCCATGGGCAGTCACCTCCCATCCTGGTGGAGTCGGCCCACCTTCCAGTCTGAGAAGGGCCGCTGATCGGGAGGATAGGGGGTCGAGATGCGACCTGCAACTGCGACGCCCTCCAGTGTCGAGGCGTGGCCTCCGCCCTTCGTCCTCCTGGCGGCCTGGGGGCCGAAGCCCCCAGAAGAAAGGCTCTCCCCCTCCCTGGGGAGGGGGATAGGGGGTGGGGAACACCGGATGGCCCTGCGTCCTGGAGTCCGGGAGTCCACGCGCGACGGCTCAACCCTCTCCACGGCAGGGAAGGTGCTACGCTGCCGCGCGATGGCCAAGCGGCCGGTCGTCGTCTTTGGCGGTGTCAGCCTCGCGCCCTCGCCGCGCCTGCGCGCGCGCCTGCGTGCCATCCCCCAGCCGTACGTGATCGCCGCGGACTCCGGCGCCGCTTCGGCGCTCGCCTTCGGCTACGTGCCCGATCTCGTCGTCGGCGACATGGACTCCATCGACGCCGCCACCCTGGCCGAGGTGGAGCGGCGCGGCATCCCCCTCCAGCCGTACCCACGTGAGAAGGACGCGACCGACGGCCAGCTCGCGCTCGAGCGCGCGTTGCAGCTCGACCCCTCAGAGCTGGTCCTGGTGGGCTTCCTCGGCGGCGCTCGGCTGGACCACAGCCTGGCGAACGTGCTCCTCCTGAACCTGCTCCCAGCCGGCGCGGCCATCGTCGAGGAAGAGAACGAGTGCCGGCTCCTCCGCCCGGGAGACTCCTGGACCTGGCGCGCGCGCCCGGACGAGCTGGTCTCGCTCCTGCCCCTGGCTGCCGAAGCGCGCGGCGTCAGCACCCATGGCCTGCGCTGGCCGCTTGCCGCCGCCACGCTCCGCCTGGGGGACACCCGGGGCATCAGCAACGAGCCCGTCGCCGTCGAGGTGGGCGTAGCCCTTGGCAGTGGCCTGCTCCTTGTGACCAGGCACCTGCCGGGGAGCCGCCGGTGATGGCCCGCTGGCGGTCGGGGCGGCCCAGCCGCCGCTCCTCGGCGGCGCGGTAGGCGGGCAGCCGGTCCCGCACCAGCGCGCCGAACTCCACCACCCGCAGGCCTGTCAGGCTCTGGAACACCGCCGGCTGGCCCCGCAGCCGCGCATACCGCGGGATCATCCGCCCCTCCTCCCACGCGCCTCACCGGCGCCGCGTCCCAGCCTGCTTACTGCTGCGCCTGAAATCTACTGTGGTGCTACCCGCAGCGGGCGCGCTCGGGCAGTATGATCCGGGAGTCCATGCCTCCCTCCAACGAACGTCCGTTCCCCACCAGCCAGAACCTGCGCACCCCAGGCCCTACCCCCCTCCCGCCCGACGTGCGCGCCGCGCTCGCCCTCGACATGCTCAACCACCGCGGGCCCGAGTTCGGCACGGTGTTGCGCGAGTGCCGGGAAGGCTTGCGGTGGGCCTTCCAGACCCGCCACGACGTCCTCGTGCTGACCGCCTCGGGCACGGGCGGCCTCGAATCCGTGGTGGCCAACCTGCTCAGCCCGGGCCAGCGGGTGCTTGCCGTGAGCATCGGCTATTTCGGCGACCGGTTCGCCAGGATCGCGCGCGCGTTCGGCGCCGACGTGGTGGATCTCACGTTCGACTGGGGGCAGGCGGCCGACCCCGGCGTCGTGGCGGACCGGCTGGCGGCCGACCCGACCATCGAGACTGTCTTCGTGACACACAACGAGACCTCCACCGGCGTCATGAATCCGCTGCCGGAGATCACGCGGGCCGTGCGCGACGCGCGGCCGCACGCCATCCTCGCCGTAGACGGCATCAGCTCAGTCGGCTCCGCGCCTGTCCTCACCGACGCCTGGCAGTGCGACGTGGTGGTTTCGGGCTCCCAGAAGGGCTGGATGATCCCACCCGGCCTCACCTTCGTCTCCGTCAGCCCGCGCGCGTGGGAGCGCCAGGCCCGGGCTGGCCTACCGCGCTTCTACTTCGACTGGCTGCCGCACCGGAAGAACCTGGACAAGAACACCACGCCGTGGACGCCTGCCGTCGGCCTCGTCTTCGGGCTGCAAGCCGCGCTGCGGCGCATGCGCGCCGAAGGGCTGGAGCAGATCTTCGCCCGGCACGAGCGCGTCGCGCGCCACACGCGCGAGCGGCTCGCCCGGATGGGTGTGCGGCTATTCGCCGATCCGGCTCACCCCTCCTGGACGGTGACCACGGCGTGGGTCCCGGACGGCGTGGACGGGAAGGCACTGCTGCGGACGCTGCGCGAAACGCACGGCGTCGTCCTCGCGGGTGGGCAGGGCCCGTACGAGGGCAGGCTTATCCGCGTGGGCCACCTGGGCTACGTGACCGAGGCGGACGTCGACGTTGCCCTGGACACCCTGCAGGCCGAACTGGCCGCCGGCGCGGCCGCGCCGGCGGCCGTCGGGCGCTAACGTGACCGTCGTGGACGCCGGACCCGGCAGCGCCGCGGCCGGCACGGGGCGCCCGGTGGTCGTCGTGGCCGACCCCCTCGCCGAGGAGGGGCTGGCGCTCCTCCGGCCCCGCGCCGAGGTGGAGCAGCTCACAGGCCAGGGGCCAGACGCCCTCGCCGCGGCGCTCCGCCGAGCCGAAGCCCTGCTCGTCCGCAGCGAGACGCGGGTCACCCGCCAGCTCCTGGACGCGGCCCCGCGGCTGCGGGTGATCGGGCGCGCCGGCGCCGGCGTCGATACGATCGACGTCGAGGCGGCCACGGCTCGTGGCATCGTCGTGGTCAACGCGCCCGGCGGCAACGCCGTCGCCGCGGCCGAGCACACCATCGCCCTGATGTTCGCTCTCGCGCGCCGACTCACCGCCGCCGACGCGTCCATGAAACGCGGCGAGTGGGCGCGCTCCAGGTACGTCGGCGTCGAGCTGGCCGGCAAGACGCTCGGGCTGGTCGGGTTCGGGCGCGTGGGCAGCGCCGTCGGCAAGCGCGCGGCCGGGCTGGAGATGCGGGTCCTCGTGTACGACCCCTACGTGCCCGCCGAGCACCTGCGCCACTCCGGCTTCGAGCCGGCCGAGCTTGACGACCTGCTGGCCGGCTCGGATTTCGTGTCGCTCCACGTGCCGCTCACCGAGGCCACGCGCGGACTGATCGATGCCAAACGGCTGGCGACGTTGCGCCGGGGCGCCTTCCTGGTGAACTGCGCGCGTGGCGGGCTGGTCGACCAGCAGGCGCTCATCGAGGCGCTGGAGAGCGGCCACCTGGCGGGCGCGGGCATCGACGTCTGGCCGCGCGAGCCGGCCAGCCCGGACGACCCATTACCACGCCACCCGAGGGTGGTCGCCACACCCCACCTGGGCGCCTCGACGATCGAGGCGCAGGCGAATGTGGCGGTGCAGGTAGTGCAGGAGGTGCTCGCGGTCCTCGCCGGGCTGCCGGCGCAGTTCGCTGTGAACGCGCCATCGGTCCGCGCGGAGGAGGCGCAGCGGCTCCAGCCGTTCCTGGAGCTGGCGCGCATGCTGGGGAAGGTGGCGACGCAGCTCGCGGACGGGCACCTGCGGTTCGCCGAGGTCACCTATCGCGGCGAGGTGGCCGAGGACAACCTGGCCGCGGTGACCGCCGCGGCAGCCCAGGGACTGCTCGAGCCCGTCTCAGATACCCCGGTCACCCTGGTCAACGCCCGCCTGCTGGCCCGGCAGCGCGGCCTCGAGATCCTGGAGACGCGCTCCTCGAAGCCCGAGCACTACACGAGCCTGGTGCGCGTCACGCTGCGCACCGACCAGGACGCCACGAGCGTGGCGGGTGCCATCTCGGAGGGCAAGCCGCATGTCGTGCAGATCGACGGATACGACCTCCATCTGCCGCCGACGCCCGGCTACCTGCTCGTCACCCAGCACACCGACCGGCCGGGCATCATCGGCCGAGTCGGCACCATCCTCGGCGAAGCTGACATCAACATCTCGTCCATGCAGGTGGGGCGCCAGGCTCCACGCGGCCGAGCACTCATGCTCCTCTCGGTGGACGAGCCGGTTCCAGCAGAGGTGGTGGAGCGCATCCGGGCACAGGCAAACGTGGGGCTGATCAAGGTGATCAAGCTGTAGATGGCGGCTCCTCCCCCCGCGCGGTCGCCACAGCAGCGGCTGCTGGCCTGGTACGACGCGCTGACGGACTGGGAGCGGGTCAAGTATGGGATCGCCACCATGCTGCTCCTCCTGGCCACCGGCGGGTACCTGCTGGGCCTGGGCAGCACCATCCTCGTCCGTCGGGTGGAGGCGGAGGTGCAGTCGCTGGCCCCGTCCGGCCCCGCGGCGCCGACGCCCGAGGCGACGAGCAGAGTGGCTGCCGTGGCGCCAGGCTCGCCGTCGCCGGCGCCTGAGCCCAGTGCACCACCTGGCCCACTCCTCAACGCGCCCCCGATCAACGAGGTTCCACTCGTCCCCCGCGCCCCGGCGCCAGCGCCCCAGGATTCGCGGCCAGTCGCCACACCATCCAAGCCGCGCATCACTGAGAGTCTCACGCCCTCCCCGACGGCGCGGGTAGTCCGGACGCCGGCACCCGCGCCTGGGGTATCCAACGGGTCGCCCGTGCCGTCGGCCACGCCACCAGCGCTGACGCCAGGGGTGCGAACGCCCACGTCCACGCCGACGGCCAGGATTGGGTCGGCCCCCGCCCCCACAGCCACGGCCGGTACGCCACGCCCGGCCACGCCGACGCCGCCCGCCCTCACGGCCACGCCGACTCCCAGCCCTACTCGCACCCCCACGCGGTCCGCTGCCACCACGGGGGCACCCACGCCCAGGCCAGGAGCCTGAAGCGCCGGCTGTATACTGCCCACGTGTCGCCGGTTGCGCTGCCTCGTAACGTGGCGCGAGGCGAGCAGCGACGGGTCGCGTCCTCCTCCGGAGCAGTGCCTCACTACTTGAGCGTGACGGACCTCTCCGCCGAGGAGACGTCCGCGCTGCTGGATCGCGCCCTCGCGTTGAAGCGCGCGTGCGCGGGCGGCGCCACCCGGCCCGTGCTGCCAGGGAAGACCGCGGCGCTGGTGTTCCAGAAGCCCTCGCTGCGGACACGCGTCTCCTTCGAGATCGCCATGCTGCAGCTCGGCGGGCACGCGCTCTACCTCTCCCCCCACGAGATCCAGCTCGGCCAGCGCGAGGGCGTCGCCGACGCGGCGCGGGTGCTCAGCCGGTACGTCGACGTGCTCGTCGCGCGGGTGTTCCTGCACGAGGACATTCAGCACCTGGCGCGGCACGCCACCGTCCCGGTAATCAACGCGCTCTCCGAGCGTGAGCACCCCTGCCAGATCCTGGCCGACCTGCTCACCCTGCGCGAGCATCGCGGCTCGCTGCGCGGGCTCACCCTCGCTTACGTGGGCGACGGCAATAACGTAGCCAGCTCGCTCGCCCTGGCCGCGCCGCGCCTGGGGATGACCGTGCGGCTCGCGTGCCCGGATGGCTACGAGCCGCCGCCCGAGGTGCTCGACGCCGCCGGCGCCGACGCCGCGAGCCAGGGGGTGTCGGTGGAGCTGTTCCGGGACCCGCGCGCAGCGGTGCGCGGGGCCGATGCGGTCTACACGGATGCCTGGTACAGCATGGGCCAGGAGGACGAGGCAGAGATCCGCCAGCCGCTGTTTCGACCGTACCAGGTGAACGCCTCGCTGCTGGCCCAGGCGCGGCCCGGGGCGCTGGTGATGCACTGCCTGCCCGCCCACCGCGGCCAGGAGATCACCGACGAGGTGCTCGACGGGCCCGGCTCAGTGGTGTTCGACCAGGCCGAGAACAGGCTCCACGTCCAGAAGGCGCTCTTGCTGCATCTGCTGGGGAAGGGCTGAGCCCGGGGAGCGTGCGGGCCCATGGACGCCCTCCTCACCTTCCTCGGCTCGATCCTCGGCCGCTTCGACCTGCGCTCGCTGGTCGATATCGCCATCGTCACGACCATCCTGTACTGGCTGCTCAGCCTGATCAGCGGCACGTCCGCAGCCACGCTGGTGCGCGGCATCCTGGTGCTGCTGGCCGCGGGCTTTGTGCTCAGCAACCTGCTCAACCTGACCATGCTCGGCTGGTTGCTCCGCAACGCCATCCCGGCGCTGCTGGTGGCGGTGCCCATCCTCTTCGCCCCCGAGCTGCGGCGCGCGCTCGAGCAGCTTGGCCGGGCCGGCTCCTGGATCCCGCGCAACCCCGTGACCTCCCCTACGACCAAGGTGGCGGACACGGTGGCCGACGCCGTGCAGCGCCTGGCCGAACGGCGTTGGGGCGCCCTCATTGTTCTGGAGCGCGGCACGCCGCTGGGCGAGTACGCCCAGACGGGAACGCCGATCGACGGGCTCCTCTCCGAGGAGCTGCTGCTCAACGTCTTCTATCCGAACACGCCGCTGCATGATGGCGCGGTGATCGTGCGCGCCGGCCGGGTGGTCGCCGCGGGCTGCGTGCTGCCCCTGAGCCAGGCGCCCACCATGGAGCACGTGGGCACGCGCCACCGGGCGGCGATCGGCATCACAGAGCGCTCGGACGCAATCGCCCTGGTGGTGTCCGAAGAGACCGGGAGGGTCTCCATTGCCAACGCGGGGCGCATGGTGCGCAACCTGACCGAGGCGCACCTGCGTCGGGTGCTCACCATCCTTGAACGGGCGCCGACCGGCAGCTTCTTCCCACCAACACGCCTCGGCCACGAGCCCCGCGAGCACGCCGAGCCGCCCTCCGAGCGGGGCGGGCTGGCGCGGGTCTAGCGCCAGGTGGCAGACTGTGCGACTCCCGTTCTCGATCGACATCGGGCGCGCCGCGTTCTCCGTGGCGCTCGCCACCCTCCTCTACTTCTTCGCCCTGTACGAGACGAACCCGGAGCAGACGCGTGAGTTCGACAGTATCCCGGTGGAGGTCGTGAACGTCCCATCCGGGCTGGTGGTGGTGGACCGGCCCCCACCAGTGCGCGTGCGGGTCCGCGCCCAGCAAGCCGTCTTGAACCGGCTGCGGCCAGAGAGCTTCGCGGCGCTCGTCGATGCCTCGAACGCGAGCGCCGGGGAGCAGCTCCTCCCCGTTCGGGTGCGCTCCGGTGATCCGGATGTGCGCGATGCCACGGCCGTTCCCTCCAGTGTGCGCGTGCGGCTGGAGGACGTGCTCGAGCGCTCCATCCCGCTGCGTGTGAGCGTGACGGGCCAGGTGCCTTCGGGCTACCAGCTCGGCCAGCCCCGCAGCGACCCGGCGCGGGTGACGGTGAGCGGTGCCACCAGCCTGGTGCGCCGCGCTTACGAGGCGCTGGTGGACGTGAGCGTGGACCGGGTCACGGTGACTGTTAGCGGCGTCTTCACGCCACGCGTGGTGGACGAGCGCGGCAACGAGCTGACAGACCTGGCCGTGCGGCCACCCTCGGTGAACGTGGAGGTGCCCATCTCTCAGCAGGCCCAGTTCAAAGAGGTGGGCGTGCGCCCCCGAGTCCAGGGACAAGCCGCGCCGGGCTACGTGCTGGAGCCGCTGGAGGTGGATCCACCCACCGTGACGCTGATGGGCGAGCCAGCGGCGCTGGAAGGGGCGAACTTCGCGGACACCCAGCCGGTGGACGTGAGCGGCCTGACAAGCACCGCGGTGCGCCGGGTGGGGGTGGTTGCGCCACCCAACACGCTCCTCGTCCAGCAGGGGCAGACCGTGCTGGTGACCGTGAAGGTATCCCCACTCACGATCACCCAGACGTTCCGCGTGCAGCCGTCCGTACCGGACTTACCGGCCGGGCTGGAGCTGGTGCGTGCGCCCGACCCCGTGGCCGTCACCATCTCGGGCCCGGCGCCCACGCTGTCCGGACTGAACGCCAGGGATTTCCGCGTGGTGCTGGACCTGAGCGGCAAGGCACCCGGCAGGTACGACGTGGAGCTGAGGGTCCAGAACCTGCCCCAGGACATGCGGCTCGAGAAGATCGACCCGCGAACGGTGGCGGTCGAGCTGCGCCAGGCAGCAGCGCGCTGAGCCCTGCGGGCCACCCCGCCGCCCAGACGACCGGGGTGCGTCAGCTACCCTGAGAAGCTATGCCAGTCGTTGCGCTCGTGGGCCGACCGAACGTGGGGAAGTCCACGCTGTTCAACCGCCTGATCGGCGAGCACCGCGCCGTGGTGCACGAGCTGCCTGGCACGACGCGCGACCGGCTGTACGGGACGACCGAATGGCGCGGGCGGGAATTCACCGTGGTGGACACCGGTGGAATCGGGCTGGAGACCGGCGAGGGCGACCTGCTGCGCGACGTGCGGCTCCAGGCAGAGGAGGCGATCCGCCAGGCAGACGTGATCGTGCTGGTGCTGGACGCCCAGAGCGGGATCACGCCGGCCGACGAGGACGTGGCAGACCGGTTGCGTCGTGCCGACAAGCCCCTGGTCGCGGTGGCGAACAAGGCCGAGAGCCGCAGGCGCCAGTGGGACGCAAGCGAGTTCTACCGACTCGGGCTCGGCGATCCCCTCCCCGTGTCCGCCCTTCACGGCGAAGGCACGGGCGACCTGCTGGACGCCATCGTGGACTGGTTCCCCCGGGCGGCCGGGCCGGAGGAGGAGCGGCCCGCGGTGGCCGTCGCCATCGTCGGCCGACCCAACGTGGGGAAGTCGAGCCTGCTGAACGCGATCGTCGGCACCGGGCGCAGCATTGTCCGCGCCGAGGCAGGCACCACCCGCGATGCCGTCGACACGACGATCCAGCGCCATGGCGAGCGCGTCCTGCTGATCGACACAGCGGGTATCCGCCGGCGCGGCGCCGTGGCGCCGGGCGTCGAGAAGTTCAGCGTCCTGCGAGCGGTGCGCGCGATCGAGCGGTGCGACGTGGCGGTGCTGGTGATCGACGCTGCGGAAGGCGTGCGCGCGCAGGACACCCACGTCGCCGGGTACGTGGACGAAGCCGCCAAGGGCATGGTCGTGGCAGTCAACAAGTGGGACCTGGTGGAGAAACACGGGAAGGTCCAGCAGGAGTACGTGGCGATGGTGCGGCGTGAGCTGAAGTTCGCGGACTGGGCGCCGCTGCTCTTCGTGTCGGCCAGGACGCGCCAGCGCGTAGACCGGGTGCTGGAGCTGGCGCGCGCGATCCAACGGGAGCGGACGAAGCGCGTCCCGACGCCGCGACTGAACGAGGTCATCCGCGCCGCCGTGCAGGCGCACCCGCTCACCGAGCGCGGACGCGCGCTGAAGATCTATTACGCCGCGCAGACCGGCACAGAGCCACCCACGTTCACCTGCTTCTCCAACGACCCACGCCTCGTCCACTTCAGCTACGTGCGCTACTTGAACAACACGTTGCGCAAGGAGTTCGGGTTCGAGGGCACGCCTATCCGCCTCCAGTTCCGCGGCCGAGACGAACGCCGGGCCGGCTGAGCGTTTCGCGCTCACCCCTACCCGAGGTCCACCGGGTGCGCCCACGGGCGACGCGATTGGCCGTACGTGCGGCGCACTTGCTGAGCCTCCCGCATTGCCGCGGACCTTGAACCATGCGTCACCTGCACTCGGGTCCCGGCTCGGCCCCGGGCGCGGCGAGGACCAGGTCACGTGGGTGGCGATGACTAGCCCGACTCAGGGGCCAGCAGTGGCTGGACCAGGTACCAGCGGCCGGCAACCTGCGCGACGGGCACGCGCGTGGAGGGCTGGTAGAAGGCGCCAGGCACCTCGCGGTTGACGTCCAGGACCACGGTCGCCTCGGAGGGGGTGCCTGGTACGCCGCGGAGAAGCCGGTCGAGCATGGAAGGCGCGCGGACGCTGACCGCGCGCACGTCGTACCGATCGCCCAGGCGGAGCTCCACCCAGGGCGCCCAGGTATCCCGAACGTCCGGCGCCAGCTCGGCGAGCGCCGCCTCGCGGTCGGCGTAGGTGACCGCGGTGGCGTACCGCAGCACGGCGCTCTCGATCGCCAGGGGCGTGCGGTCGAGCAGCTGCACCGCCCCAATCGCCCCGGCGGTGGCGAGGAGGAGCAGGCCATTCACCAGGACGAGCGGTCGCACTGGGGGGATGATACCCGCGGCCCGCCGTCCGTTCGGTGCGCCGGCGCCGAGCGCCGTGGCCGCCGCCGGCCCGGGCCGGGTATACTCCGGCCGTTCGGGCCGTAGCGCAGCCTGGTAGCGCACCTGAATGGGGTTCAGGTGGTCGGCGGTTCAAATCCGCCCGGCCCGACCAGCATCCCGGATGTCGATCGCCAGGGTCATTGAGCCGGGTCGCCAACATCATTGAGCCAG
>CAYSYM010000049.1:0-28981 GCA_964435115.1 uncultured Chloroflexota bacterium
GGTGATCCTCGCCGCGTGCTCGGGCACGGGAAGCCCGCCGAGCCCATCGGCCGCCAGCCCGACGGCTTCGCCCGCCACCTCCAGCGCCCCCTCGGAATGCGCTCCAACCACCGCCACGCCCGCGGCCTCACCCACCCCGTCTGCTTCGCCCTCGCCCACCCCGGGCGCCTCGCCCACGTCGAGCGCCGCCTGCGGCACGCCGCTGCAGGCGCTGGTGGACGCCGCGGCGCCGGGCGCCACGCTCCTGGTGCCGGCGTGCGTCTACCGGGAGACGGTGACCGTGAAGAAACCGCTCACGCTCGACGGCCAGGGCCGCGCCGAGATCCGCGGCAGCGACGTGTGGGCCGAGGGCTGGACTCGCGAGGGGAGCTACTGGGTGCGCGGCAGCGTGCCGGCCTTCCCGGCCGAGAACCGGCCCTGCCGGTCCGACAGCAACGGTCGCTGCAACCGGCCGGAGCAGGTCTTCCTGGACGGCAAGCCCCTGCTCCAGGTCGCCACGAACCCGGCCAGCGGCCAGTTCGCGATCGACGGCGCGCGCCGCGTCGTCCTGGCGGACGACCCGACCGGGCGGCTGGTGGAGGTGACCACCCGCCAGTACTGGGTGCTCGGCGCCTCGAGCGACGTCACCATCCGCGGCTTCAGCATGAAGCACGCCGCGTCGCCCGCCCAGCAGGGCGCCCTGACCAACCGCGGCTACGCCAACTGGACCGTCGCGGGCAACACCCTGTCCGACGCCCACGGCGTCGTGCTGCGGCTCAGCGACGCCACCGGCCTCAAGATCCTCGACAACGACATCGCCCGGGGCGGCCAGATGGGGGTGCACTCCGGCAGCGCCGCGGGCATCCTCGTCCAGGGCAACCGGATCTACGCCAACAATACCGAGGCGTTCGACCAGGGCTGGGAGGCCGGCGGCATGAAGGCCGCCCTGCAGACGGACTCCACCTGGGACGGCAACGAGGTGTTCGACAACGACGGCCCCGGCCTCTGGTGCGACATCTCCTGCAAGAATGTCACCATCAGCAACAACCGCGTCTACAACAATGCCAATAACGGCATCTCCTTCGAGATCAGCGATGGCGCAAAGATCTTCGGGAACAGGGTGTGGGAGAACGGCTGGGGGATGCGAGCGTACGGCTTCGGCGCCGGCATCCTGATTTCCACGTCGTCGTACGCCGAGGTGTACAACAACGTCCTGGCCTGGAATGCCGATGGGATCTCGGTGATTGGCCAGGCCCGGAGCGAGTACGGCAAGCCGGTGGTCGGCAACTACGTGCGCGACAACCTCGTGGTGGCGACCGATGACGGAGGCGACCCGTACAACAAGTTCGCGATTGGCTGGATGCAGGATGCCGACGTCGGCCTCTTCGCGCCCCAGTCAAACAACCGGGGCCAGGCCAACAGCTACTGGTATCCGACCGCGGAAGGGCCCTACGCGCGCTTCGCCTGGGGGGGCCCGAAGAACCGCCTGACCGACTTCAACCCGACGCCGGGTGAGGAGAACGGCCGCTACCTCTCCGCCGCCGAGAAGGACCAGCAGCTCGCGGCCGCCGGCATCCCCACCGCACCCCAGCGCCGCTAGACGCCTCCAGCGAGGTCGGAGGCTCCGCTGGAGCCTCCGACCGACGGCGTTCGCCACTTCACGGGTGCGGGCACGGTCGCCGCGCCCCGCTCCCGTGGCGTGGCGGGAAGCAGAGGCGCGCCTAACCCCGCCTCAACCCGGCGTCCACCCGCCCTCAACGCTCGCCCCCGATAGTGGAGAGCACCGATGAGTAGGAGCCACCCGGCAACGGGCGGGCCGGCCGAGCAGGTGGGCCAGGTGTGGGCGCAGTCTGGTGCAGGAGGGGCCCACCTGCTCGGCCCTCTCATGAGTGAGCGCGAAGCGCTGAGGCCCCGGGCCCTGCCGCTCGGCGCGGCCGTGATCGGCGCCGCGGCGCTCGGCGGGGCCCTCGTCGCCCTCCAGCCACGCGTGGTGGTGCTCGGGCTCGCCCTGGGAGCGGGCATCGGCCTGGCGCTCGCTCGCCCCTGGCGCGCCGTCCCCCCGTTCGTGCTGGGCGCCTTCGCGCTCCTCGGCGGCTACATGGCGCTCACGCGTGGGTTCGCCGGCTTCTACGTCCCGCTCGGGGGCTTCCCGCTCTACGTCGGCGAGATCGGCCTGCTCCTGCTGCTCGTGCCTGCCTGGCGCCGGCTGCGCGGCCGATCCCTGGACGCGCCAGTCGCTGCGCTCGGGATCTGGATGGCGGTCAACGCGCTCCTGACGCTCCGCCAGCTCCCGGCCTACGGTCTCGAAGCGATTCGCGACGCCGCCGTGTGGTACTACGGCCTCTACGCGCTCGTCGGCGCCGCCGTCTGGTACAGCCTCGGCGGTGCCGGCGTGCGGCGCGGGTTCGCCGTGGTCTTCCTCGCCACCCTCGCCGCCGTCCCGCTCGGTGTAGCGGCCGCGGCCGGCGCGCTCGCCCCCATCGAGATCCCGCTCTCAGACGCCCCGCTCTTCAGCGAGCTGCGCTTCGACACAACCTCGATGCACCTGATCGGCGCCGCCGTGTTCTTCGTCACCGCGCAGCGGCTGGCAGCGCCCCCCCTCACACGGCGGCTGACCCCGCTCCTGGTGGCCGCGGCCCTCGGGCTCATGGCGGTCCTCCAGGTGCGCGCGGCCTTCGTCGGCCTCGCCGGCGTCCTCGTCCTGCTCGCGGTCCACCGGATGCTGCGCTCGGTGCTGCTGATCTTCGCGGCGCTGGGCAGCCTCCTCGCCGTGATGTGGCTCGTGAACTTCGACCTGGAGACGAGCCGCGGGGTCGTCTCGGCCCGGAGCGTCATCGAGCGCCAGCTCTCCACCATCGACTTCCTGAACGGCGGCGACCAGGAGGCAGCCCCGAGCCAGGACGACGGGACGAGCGGCACCATCGAGTGGCGTCTGATCTGGTGGCAGGCCCTCGTGGACGAAGCGCTGGCGGACCCGACCATCCTCGCGATTGGCCGCGGCTACGGCCCGGACCTGCGTGATGCCCTGGCCGGGCGCGCCCGCGGCAGCGTCAACTGGAACCAGGGCTCGGAGGTTGGCCGGCCGGTCCGCTCGCCCCACAACATCGCCATGACGATCCTCGCGCGGTCCGGGCTGCTGGGGCTCGCCCTCTGGCTGCTCGTGCTCGGCACCAGCTTCTCCAGCATCGTCCGCGCCACCCTGGCGTCCCGCCGCCGTGGGGACCGAGACAACGAGCTCATGGGCGTCTGGCTCGCGAGCTACCTGGCGGCCATGCTGCTGATTGCCTCGCTGGGCGTCGTCCTGGAGAGTCCGTTCGGCGCGGCGCCCTTCTTCTGGCTGCTCGGCCTGGCCCTGGCCTGGGCAGCGGAGCGGCGCGCCGACGCGTCGCCCGCCCCGAGCCGCTCGCCCGCGCTCGGCCGGCCGTCGAACGGGCCGCGCCGCTCCAGCCGGGCGGGAGTCGCTCCTCATGCAGCGCATCCTGCTCGTCCATAACCGGTACCAGCAGCCCGGCGGGGAGGATGCGGTCTTCGCCGCCGAGGCGGCGCTGCTCCGCCGCCACGGGCACGAGGTGGTGGAGTACACGGAGGACAACCGCCGTGTCGCCGAGCTCTCGCCCATGGCCCTGGCCGCCACCACGCTGTGGTCGCGGCGCGCGCGGGCGCACCTGGCGCGGCTGCTGCGCCAGCAGCGGTTCGACGTGGCGCACTTCCACAATACGTTCCCTCTCATCTCGCCTGCCGCGTACTACACGGTCCGCGCCGCCGGCGTCCCCGTGGTCCAGACCCTCCACAACTACCGGCTGCTGTGCCCCAACGCGCTCTTCTTCCGTGCCGGCCGCGTGTGCGAAGACTGCCTCGGCCGGGCGCTGCCCTGGCCGGGGGTCCTCCACCGCTGCTACCGGGGCGACCGACGGGCGAGCGCGGTCACGGCGGCGATGCTGGCGCTCCACCGCCTGCTGCGCACCTGGACCCGCCAGGTGGACCTGTACATCGCGCTCAGCGAGTTCGCGCGCGCCAGGTTCATCCAGGGTGGGCTGCCGGCGGACAGAGTGATCGTGAAGCCCAACTTCATCCACCCGGACCCCGGCCCGGGCGAGCACGCGGGGCGGTTCGCCCTGTTCGTGGGGCGGCTCAGCCCGGAGAAGGGGCTCGACACCCTCCTCGCCGCCTGGGCGCGGCCCGGCGCCCGCCTGCCCCTCGTCGTGGTGGGCGACGGACCGCTCGCCCCCCAGGTGTCCGCCGCCGCCCGCCCGGGCGGGGTGGAGTGGCGGGGGCCGCTCGGACGGGAGCGGGTGCTCGCCCTCATGCAGCAGGCCGCCGTCCTCGTCGTCCCGTCCCGCGTCTACGAGACGACGCTGGTCATCGCCGAGGCGTACGCGACGGGACTGCCCGCCATCGCCAGCGACCTGGCGAGCCTGGCGGCGCTGGTCGAGCCCGGCCGCACGGGGCTCCTCTTCACGCCGGGGAGCGCCGACGACCTGGCGCGGTGCGTGGCGTGGGCCGCTGGCCACCCGCAGGCCCTGGCAGAGATGAGCCGGCACGCGCGCGCCGCGTACGAAGGCGCGTACACCGCCGAGCACGGCTACGCCGCGCTGCTGGACGCGTACGCCCGAGCCGCGGCTCACGCCGCCTCCGCCGGCCAGGCGCGACCGCCAGCCGGCGGCCCGCGCCGACCCGAGGGACGGGAGGCTCAGCCCGTGGGCGGCCGTTCGGTACGGATTGGCGCACATGCCACCCACGGGCTGAGCTCACCAGAAGAGGACGCGCGAAACGGGTAGGCCGGCGACTCGTGCCCCGTCCCACTCCACGCCGGCCCCGGGCGGCCGTGGTGGCTGGCCTGCTCGTGGTCGCCGCCATCGCACTCGGCGCGACCGTCGTCTGGCTCGTCCGTCCACGGCCGGCGCCGCCGCCACCGCCACCACCGGTCCTCCCGCCGACACCCCAGCCAACGCCGCCGCCCGTGGTCTCCATCCAGGCGCTGGTGGATGCCGCGGCGCCCGGCGCGGTGGTGCGCGTGCCACCCGGCATCTACCGCGAGACTGTCACGGTCACGAAGCCGCTCACGCTCCTGGCCGAGCCCGGCGCGGAGATTCGCGGCTCCGACGTGTGGACCGGGTGGGTGCGGCAGGGCGCCTTCTGGACGCGCGCCGGCGCGCCCACCCTGGCCAGCGGGGGCGAGTGTCGGGACAACGGTGTCCGCTGTCGGTGGGCGAACCAGGTCTTCCTGGACGGCCAGCCGCTCCGGCAGGTGGCCGCCCGGCCGGGGCGCGGCCAGTTCTCCCTGGAGAACGGTGCCATCGTGCTCGCCGACGACCCGACCGGCCGGCTCGTGGAGGTGACCGTGCGCCCGTACTGGGTCCTCGGCGGCGCCGACGACGTCACTATCCAGGGGTTCACGATGAAGCACGCGGGCAACCCGGCCCAGAGCGGCGCCCTCCACACCCGCGGCTACTCCCGCTGGACCATCCGGGGCAACACCCTCTCCGACAGCCACGGGCCCGCCGTGTCGCTGGTCGGCGGCGCCGGGCACCGGCTCCTGGGCAACGACATCAGCCGCAGCGGCCAGCTCGGCGTCCACGGGAGCGACCAGACGAACACCCTGGTCCAGGGCAACCGGATCTACGCCAACAACACGGAGGGGTTCGAGCCTGGCTGGGAGGCCGGCGGGCTGAAGATGGCGCGGACGACCCGGCTGACGCTGGACGGCAACGAGGTGTACGCCAACGACGGCCCGGGCCTGTGGTGTGACATCGGCTGCACCGACACCACGTTCAGCCGCAACCGGGTGTACGGCAACCAGCGCAACGGGATCTCCGCCGAGATCAGCGCTGGCGTGCGGGTGTATGGCAACACGGTGTGGGGGAACGGCTGGGGCTTCGCCGCGTGGGGGTTCGGGGCCGGGATCCTCTGCCAGAACTGCGCCGACGCGGAGATCTACGACAACGTGGTGGCCTGGAACGCCGACGGTATCTCGGTAATCGAGCAGAACCGCGAGCTGGTCAACACGGTGACGAACGTCTGGGTGCGCGACAACACCGTGGTCGCGCCGGACGGGGCGTTCGCGCTGGCGTGGCTGTCGGACTACGGGCCGTACCCGCTGTTCAACGCGGGCTCGAACAACCGCGGCACGCGCAACCGCTACTGGTTCGCCGGGAGTGAGGCGGGCACCCCCCGCTTCGCCTGGGCCGGACCTCAGCTCAGCCTGGCCAGCTTCAACGCCACGCTCGGCGGGAGTGGCGGCCGGTACCTCTCGGACGCCGAGAAGGAGCAGGTGCTGGCGGCGAACAGGATCCCCGCGGTGCCGGTGGGACGCAGCCCCGGGCCGGCCGCCAGCGGCCCCTGAGCGCTTCGCGCGCAGTTCCTTCCCGGTGGCGCCGGTCCGGAGCCTGTCAGCATCGGACCCGGCGCGGGGCCCGGACGGCGGTGGCTCCAGCCAGGACCTGGGCCTGCGCCGGCTCAGCGCCGATCACACCCGGCTCCCGCCCGGGCCCCAGCGGCGCGGCCCCGCCCTCAGCCGGCAACCACGGGCCTGCCCGCCAGGGCGCCTCTCGTCCGGCGATCGGACGGCTCACCGTGCTCGGCTCCCTCTTCCACCCGCCGGCCGGTCGAGCGCGCGCGGGCCGCAGCCCCAGGACGCCGCCCAGGCGGGCGAAGCGCGCCTGCTGGCGGGCCGGGAGGCGGACCCAGAGCAGGCTGGCGAGCAGCACGGCGAACGCGGCGAACCCGAGCAGCCGCACGAACAGGCCGGCCTTGTCAGTCACCGGGTAGGTGAAGGCGGGGATCACCAGCCCGGCCAGGAGCGCCAGGCGGGTGAGTGGCGCGGGCCGCTCCTCCGCCAGGAGCGCGGCCGCCGGCACGAGCAGGAGCACCGGTCCGTACGGATGGCTGTGGTAGCTGGCGATGAGCGTTGCCAGCAGGACGAGGGTGAGCTTCGACGCGAACAGCGGGTCGCGGCGGTCCCACGGACCGCGCAGGGCCGGGACGAGACTCGCCACGGTCAGCGCACCGAGAGCGAGGGTGAGCAGGACGCTGGCCTCGTCGCCGATCCACGGGTTGACCTTCAACACCAGGGAGCGCCAGTTCATCATCTGCTCGGGGAACGAGCCGATGCCATCACCGCGGAAGCGCCCGCCCTCCAGGGCGATCGCGGCCGGCCAGGCGAGGAGGACGGAGGGGCCGGCCGCGAGGGCGGAGCCGAGCCCGATCACGCCCAGGCCGGCCGCCGCTCCGGCCACGGCGCGCCAGCGGCGCTTCCACAGCAGGAGCAGCCCCAGCAGGAGGCCGTACTGCGGCTTGAAGGCGAGTAGCGCCAGCCACAGGCCGGCGCGGAACTCCCGGCCGGCCCGCAGCGACAGGTACATCTCGCCGATCGCGGCCGCTAGCAGGAGCATCGGCTGGCCGAGGAACAGGCTGTACTGGGCCGGGTAGCTGAGGAGGACGAGCGGCACGATCCAGCGCCGCCGGCTCGGGGCGAAGAACGTCGAGACGCGCCAGCCCAGGTAGGTGGCGGCGGCGAGGTTCAGGGCGGTCCACACGGCGAAGCTGAGCGGGGGCGCCAGCAGGGTGAGCGGCGCGAACAACCAGGCGTACAGGGGCGGGTAGGGGACCAGCGTCAGGGTGTAAGGCGCCGCAACGGCGCCGTACGGTGTGACGAGGGCGGCCAGAGGGGCCAGCGCCGCCGGGTCGTAGATCGCCGGCCCGGCGCCCAGCCGCAAGGCGGTCGCCTGCACGTAGTAGGCGGCGAAGTCGGTGCCCAGCCAGGTGAAGAGGCCGCGGGCGAGGAAGATGCCCCACGTTTTCCAGGCGACCAGGAGCGCGACCACCCCGAGCAGCGCGACCGGCCACCAGGGGGCGCATCGGAGCAGGAGGGCACGGAGCCGTGCCGGCGCCTGGCCAGGCCCCCAGGGCCTGGCGGGAGCGCGGGCGAGCGACCGGCCAATAGATGGGGAGCTCAACCAACCTCCGAGGTTCACCGTGACTCGCCCGCGCTCTCCGCCAGGCACGGGATAGGGCCAGTGTGGCGGCGGGCGGTTGAGGAGTTGGCGACGTTCGGTTACGCCAGCGTTGCAGGGCTCCCTGCCACCTGGCCAACGGCGGGACCGCTCCGGCACGTCGGGAGGGACATCCTCACCCCCTACCCCCCTTGAGGGCCGCCCGCCTGCCGCCAGGCGCCGCGTCGCCACGACCTCCATCACACCACGTCGACACGTGTCTGGAGACCCGGGGCCCGCTGGATGCGTGCGTGGAGCGTGAGCAGTGGGGCTGCGAGAGCTTCGGCCAGCGCGACGTAGACCCCGTCGTATGCGGTCAGGTTGTCGCGCAGGGCCCAGACTCGCGGAAGGAACGGTGAGTGCGGGTACCGGACGAGCGGGAGCGCACGGAGCGCCGTGAGCGCCATGCCCGCCCGTGCCGATGACAGCTCTCCTCGCAGCACGAAGCGGCGCAGCACCTGAGCCACCTCCACATCCGCGAGGTGCGGGACATAAATTGGACCGCCGACCTCCACGACCCGACGCCGGATTCCCGAAGCCTGGCCGGGCGGCGTATTCAGCAGAAGACACACCACTGCCGAGGCGTCGAGGACGATCACCGGCCCTCGCGCTCGGCTTGCACCGCCTCCTCGATCGTCTCCGACAGGGCGACTGGTCGCTGGCGGGAGAGTCGATTGAGGAGCTCTTCCAGCGTTGGCGTCTCGACGAGGTGAGCGACCTGCCGGTTCAGGTACTCAGAGAGCGACATGCCTGCCGCGGCCGCGCGGACCTTGAGGCGGCGATGCACGCTGTCCGGCACGTTGCGGATCTGGACCATCTTTGGCATGGTGGCCACATGCTAGCATGTGCATCACATGCGCGCGCCTTCAGGAGGCAGAGGAGGCGGACCCCTCCGCGCCGCCTGTCAGCTCCCTCAGGGGGCCGCGAGGTCGTGCTCTCGCACGCCTCCAGCCGAAGACGCGTGTCCCGTACGCCAGTCGGCCGCCGCCCCGCCCCCTTGCTCCGCGGGCGGGCGGGGGCCCATCATCGGAGCGTGGAGATCGAGCGCCTCGTGGCGGCGGACCTGGCGCCCGCGGGGGCCGTGCTGGATGGCGCCCTGGCCGAGCTGGCCGACCGCGACGCCGCCAGACGCCTGTGGGAGAAGGACCCCTCGCTCTGGAAGGCGAGCCCCGGCGAGCAGGGCGAGATTGTCGATCGCCTCGGCTGGCTAGAGCTGCCGCTCAGCACGCGGGACCAGGTGCCTGGCCTGCGCCAGCTGGCCGACGAGGTGCGCCAGGCGGGCACGCGCCACGTCGTCCTGGGCGGTATGGGCGGCAGCAGCCTGGCGCCCGAGGTCTTCCGCCTCACCTTCGGCAGCGGCCCGGGCTACCCGACGCTCCACGTGCTCGACTCGACCGATCCGGGCGCGGTCCGCGCGGTGGACGCCGCCATCGACCCCGCGCGTACCCTGTTCCTGATCGCCAGCAAGTCGGGCGGCACGCTCGAGGTGATGGCGTTCCTGGCGCACTTCTGGGAGGCGGCCGGCCAGCAGGGAAGCCGCTTCTGCGCCATCACCGACCCCGGCACCAGCCTCGAGGCGCTGGCGCGCGAGCGCGGCTTCCGCCACGTCTTCGCCAACCCCCCGGACGTCGGCGGGCGCTACTCGGCGCTCTCCCTCTTCGGCCTGGTGCCGGCCGCGCTGGCCGGCCTGGACCTCGCCCGGCTGCTGGAACGCGCCGCGGGTGAGCGCGAGCGCTGCGCGCCCGCCGCGCCACCCGAGCGGAACCCCGGCCTGTGGCTGGGCGCCTACCTCGGCGGCCTGGCGCGGTCGGGGCGCGACAAGCTCACGCTCCTCACCTCGCCCGCCGTCGCCAGCTTCGGCCTGTGGGTGGAGCAGCTCCTGGCCGAGAGCACCGGCAAGGAGGGCCGCGGCATCATCCCCGTCGTCGGCGAGCCGATCGGCAGCCCCGACGTCTATGGCGACGACCGCTGCTTCGCGGCGCTCCGGCTCGACGGCGACGACAACCAGGCCCTGGACCGCGCCGTCGAGTCGCTGCGGGGGACCCACCCGGTCGTCGTGGCCCGGCTCCGCGACCGGTACGACCTGGGCGCCGAGCTGTACCGCTGGGAGGTGGCGACGGCGGTCGCCGGCGCGCTGCTCGGTATCCACCCGTTCGACCAGCCGAACGTCCAGGAGAGCAAGGACAACACCAGCCGCGTGCTCCAGGCGACGCAGTGCTCCGGCCGCGTCCCGGACCCTCCCGAGGATGCGCGACTGGACGTGGGCGACGCCGACAGCGTCGCCGGCTTCCTGGCCCAGGCCGGCCGGGGCGAGTACGTCGCGTTCCAGGCCTACCTCACCCCGAGCGCGGAGGTCGAGGCGCGGCTCCAGGCGATCCGCGCCCGCACCCGGGCCCAGCTCGGGGTGGCCACGACCCTCGGCTTCGGGCCGCGCTTCCTCCACTCCACCGGCCAGCTCCACAAGGGCGGCCCCGCCAGCGGCGTCTTCCTCCAGCTCACCTACCGGCCCACCCAGGACCTGCCCGTACCCGGGCAGCCCTACACCTTCGGCACGCTGCTTGCGGCGCAGGCGCTGGGCGACCTCCAGTCGCTCGCCGGCCGCGGCCTGCGGGTCGCGCGCGTCGACCTCGGAACGGACGTGGCGGCCGGCCTGGCCCACCTCGCCGCCGCCGCGGCCGCGCTGCCCCGGCGGGCGTGAGGACGGGAGATGCCAGCTCTCAGATTCCAGCGATCAGATTCCAGCGGTCAGACGGGGACGGGCGGGTAGCCTTCTCGCTGGTCGCTGGCGGCTGGCCGCGGACCATCTCTTGGAGCGACGCAGATGCAACTCGGGTTCGTTGGCCTCGGCCGCATGGGCGGCAACATGGTCCATCGTCTCGCACGTGCCGGCCACGACGTGGTGGCCTACAACCGCAGCCCGGGCCCGGTCCAGGAGGCCGTCCAGCATGGCGCCACCGGCGCGGCCTCGCTCGAGGACCTCGTGGCCCGGGTCGACCCGCCGCGCCACATCTGGCTCATGCTCCCCCAGGGCCGGGTGACCGACGAGCACCTGGACCGTCTCATGGAGCTGGGCGAGCCGGGCGACCTCTTCGTGGACGGGGCCAACGCCCGCTGGAAGGACACCGTGGCGCGCGCCGAGCGTGTCACGGCCCGCGGCTTCGCGTTCGTCGACTGCGGCGTCAGCGGTGGCATCTGGGGGCTGGAGAGCGGCTATGCCGTCATGGCCGGTGGCTCCGCCGAGGCGTACGCCCGCGTCGAGCCGATCATCCGGACCCTGGCGCCGCCCGACGGCGGCTACGGCCGGGTGGGCCCGAACGGCGCCGGCCACTTCGTGAAGATGGTCCATAACGGCATCGAGTACGGCATGATGCAGGCCTACGCCGAGGGCTTCGAGATCCTGGAGCGCTCCCAGTTCGGGCTCGACCTGCACCAGGTTGCCGAGCTATGGATGCACGGGAGCGTGGTCCGCTCCTGGCTGCTGGAGCTGGCGGTGCGCGCCTTCGCCAGCGACCCCCGGCTGGAGCAGCTCCAGGGCTACGTGGCCGACACCGGCGAGGGCCGCTGGACCATCGAGACCGCCATCGACGAGGCCGTTCCGGCGCCAGTCACCGCCCTGGCGCTCTTCAGCCGCTTCTACTCGCGCGACCCGAACGCCTTCTCCTGGCGCGTGCTGGCGGCGCTGCGCAACCAGTTCGGCGGGCACGCCACCGTGGCGGCCGAGCCACCCGCGACGGACTAGCGAGCACGCTGCAGGGCGCGGGCTGGACGCATGGGGCAGGTTCTCCCCGCCGGACGTCGAGCCCGGGGGACGCGCCGGGAGCGCTAGGCATGGCCGCTGTCGACATCTCCGTTGCCGCCCGCCCGGATGGCGCCATCGCCCCTACCCACCTCCGGCCAGCGCCGCCAGTCGCCCTGGTCATCTTCGGCGCCTCGGGCGACCTCACCCAGCGCAAGCTGCTCCCCGCGCTCTTCCATCTCTACGACGCCGGCCTGCTCGCGCGCGACTCCGCCGTGGTCGGGTTCTCCCGCACGCCGCTCACCGACGACGCCTTCCGCGAGCTGGCGCGCCAGGGCGTCCAGCAGTTCTCCCGCCACGCGCGCATCCGGGAGGAGACCTGGCGCGAGTTTGCCGGCCTGCTCGGCTACGAGCAGGGCCGGTTCGACGACCCGGCCAGCTACCAGCGGCTGCGCGCGCGCCTGGAGGCGATCGACCAGGCGCGTGACACGGGCGGCAACCGCCTCTTCTACCTGGCCACGCCGCCCGAGGTCTTCCCGGCCATCGTGGCGCAGCTCGGCAACGCCCACCTGAACCTGCCGCGCCCCGACGGTGCCTTCGTGCGGCTCGTCGTCGAGAAACCCTTCGGCACCAGCCTGGCGAGCGCCCGGCAGCTCAACCGCGACGTCCAGGCCGTCTTCCGCGAGTCGCAGGTCTACCGCATCGACCACTACCTGGGGAAGGAGACCGTCCAGAACATCCTGGCCTTCCGCCTGGCCAACGGCATCTTCGAGCCGATCTGGAATCGCAACTACGTCGACCACGTCCAGATCACCGTGGCCGAGAGCATCGGCGTCGACCAGCGGGGCGGCTTCTACGACCAGACGGGCGCCTTCCGCGATGTCGTCGAGAACCACATGCTGCAGCTCCTCTCCATCGTCGCCATGGAGCCGCCGGTGGTGTTCGAAGCGGAGCCGGTGCGGGACGAGAAGCTGAAGGTGCTGAAGGCGCTGCGCCGCATTGCGCCCGAGGAGGTGGGCGAGCTGACCCTGCGCGGCCAGTACACGGCCGGCGAGGTGGATGGGAAGCGAGTCTCCGGTTACCGCGGCGAGGAGAAGGTGGCCCCGGACTCCCTGGCCGAGACGTTCGTCGTCGCGAAGGTGTACGTCGAGAACTGGCGCTGGGCGGGCACACCGTTCTACCTGCGCCACGGCAAACGCCTGCCGACACGGATCACCGAGATCGCCATCCAGTTCAAGCCGGCCCCGAAGATGTTCTTCCTCGGCGAGGAGCGGCTGGAGCCCAACATCCTCTGCATCCGCATCCAGCCGGACGAGGGCATCAGCCTGTGCTTCGCGGCCAAGGTGCCAGGGCCGACGATGCGGCTGCAGGAGGTAGCCATGAACTTCCAGTACGGCAGCTCGTTCGGCCCCGACGCCATCGACCAGACGGATGCCTACGAGCGGCTCCTGCTGGATGCCATGCTGGGTGACCGCACCCTCTTCACGCGCGCCGACGAGGTGGAGCAAGCCTGGGCCTGGTCCGAGCCAATCCTGGCCGGCTGGGCCCAGCGCCGGAGCAACGTCCACTTCTACCCCGCCGGCACCTGGGGGCCCGCCTGGGCGGACGCCTTCATCGAGCGCGACGGGCGCCAGTGGCGCAAGTTCTGAGCGGGTATGGGGTGTTGGGAGTTGGGTGTTGGGAGCTTGCTCCCCGACCCCTGACAACTGATAGCTGGCGCCCAGCGAGGCGACCGGCGAAGCGCCTGGTCATCTACGCCGGCTCGCCCGGGTGGTAGGCCCACGGGCGCCAGCTCACTCGGCGAGCGAGGGGGCGGGGCGCCACACCCAGAAGAAATGGGCCAGCAGGCTCCAGCCGAATGAGGCGCCCGTGCCGAGCAGGGTCGCCAGGACGTACGGCACGCCGAGCAGCGCCGCCGACGCGTTGAGCACCGCCCAGCTCACCACGAACGCGCCGGCCGAGGCGCCGTGGTAGCGCACGCAGCGGCCGAGCGCCGGGCGCCGGTGCCCGAACACCCAGCGGTCAGTGGCGACGAAGCGGGCCAGGACCAGGCTCTCGGCGGCGACGGCCGAGGCGAGCGGCAGCGAGACGCCGAGCACCTGGTACAGCAGTGCCAGCTCGCCGATCTCCACGCCTACCGCCGCGACCCCCAGAATGAACCACTGGCCAACCTGGCGCAGCCGCGCGGGTTCGAGGAGAGCGAGCAGCACGATGGGCCAGATTCTCAGACGGCACCTCCCACCCCAGCAAGCGCCTCAGCCGGCAGGGTGCTCCCGACGCGCGTTGAACTGGTCGGCCCTGGCGGGTCGAGCCCTCGCACCCCGCGCCAGCGGCCAAGCAAGGCGGAAGGCGCCGGTGGCGCCTTCCTCACCCCCAACCCCCGACACTCGCGCCCCACGCTCCACGACCCGACACCCGGGTTCGCCACTCCCTGACCGCTCCCTGTGGGCTCAGCCGCGCGCGGTCGCGACGAGACCCAGCTCGACGGCGCGCACCGCCGCCTGCGTGCGGTCCGACACGCCCAGCTTGGCGATGATGTGCTCCACGTGCGCCTTGACCGTGCTCAGACTGACGATCAGCTCGTCGGCGATCTGTCGATTCGTCCGCCCGCGCGCCAGGGCGCGGAGCACCTCCTGCTCGCGCGGCGTGAGGCCGCCCACCCCGTCCGCGCGACGCGGCACCCGGCCGCTCGCCAGCCGCCGCAGGAGCTGCGCCGCCAGGCCAGCGCTCAGGACCGGCTCGCCACGCACGACCCGCCGCATCGTCGCCAGGATCTCGCTCCGGGTCGCGCCTTTCAGCACGTAGCCCGCGGCGCCGGCCTTGATCGCCTCCAGCAGGTAGTCCGGGTTCTCGTGCATCGTCACCATGACGACGCTCGTCGCGGGGTGCTGCTGCTTGAGCATGCGGGTCGCGCTGAGCCCATCCAGGTCCGGCATGCGCACGTCCATGAGCACAAGGTGCGGCTGGAGGAGCCCGCACTGGGCCACCGCTTCCCGCCCGGTCGACGCTTCCCCTACCACCGCCAGCCCGCGTTCGCCGGCCAGCAGGCTGCGGAGTCCGGCGCGCGCCAGCTCGTGGTCGTCGGCGATGAGGATGCGCGTGGTCGGGCGCTGGCTCCGCTCAGGCAGGACGTCACGCTGCACGGCCGCTGCCTCCGGCCAATCCTGTCGCCAGCGGCACTGTCGCGATCACCCGCGTCCCCGCCCCGAGATGGCTGCGGACTGCGCACCGGCCCCCCAGCAAGGAGATCCGTTCCTGCATGCCCGGGATCCCAACGCGCTCGCCCGGGCGGGCCCCGCCGGCTCCGTGGCCGGCCCGGAACCCGCGGCCCCAGTCGCGCACCTCCAGGCACACCGTCCCGCGCCCGCGGCGGAGCGACACCCGGACGCGGCGGGTGCCGGCGTGCTTGCGCACGTTGCTCAGCGCTTCCTGGGCCACCCGGAAGAGCGCGGTCTCCACCAGGGGCGCCAGGCGTCCTCCCAGCCGCTCGTCGTAGGCGACCTCCCAGCCGTCCGCCCTCAGCGCGTCCAGCTCGATCCGCAGCGCCGTCGCCAGGCCGAAGTCGTCCAGCGCGGTCGGGCGCAGCCCGGCGATCACCCGGCGCGCCTCCTGCACCGAGCGCTGCGCCAGCGCCCGCGCCTGCAGGAGCTGCGCCTGGCGCCCGGGCGACCTCGAGCGGTAGCGGGCGGCGAACGCCTCCAGGTGCTGGTGCGCTGCCGCCGCCACCTGCGCCAGACCATCGTGCACGTCGTAGGCGATGCGCCGCCGCTCCTCCTCCTGCGCCAGGATCAGCCGGCGCACCAGGTCCTGGAGCCGGCCTTCCCGCTCCGCGTCGCGCCGGGCGAGCCGCTGGTGGAGCGCCGTCACACGCGAGGCGACGATGAGACGCGCGCGCAGGTCGTCGAGGTCGAGCGGCTTGGTCAGGTAGTCGTCGGCGCCAGCCTCCATGCCCACCAGGGCGTGCTGCTTGTCCTCCAGCACCGTCAGCAGGATGAAGAACGTGTACGGCGTGCTCGGGTGGGCGCGCACGCGGCGGCACAGCTCGGGCCCCTCCAGGCCGGGCATGAGCCAGTCGCTGATGATCACCTCCGCGGGCCGCCGCGTGAACTCGGCCCAGGCTTCCAGGCCGTCGGCGGCCGCCTGGCAGGTGTGGCCCAGCCGCTGCACGGCCCGCTGGAGGACCAGCCGGGTGATCGGCTCGTCGTCGACGACCAGCACTCTCACGGCGTGTCTCGCAGTCCGAGCCCGCGCAGCGCCGCCGCCGTCCGCTGGTACGCCAGCTCGAGCCGCTCCAGGAGCGCGTCGATCCCCGCGGTGCTGCTGGGCGCGGCCGCCGCCTCGAGGTCGCCGCACAGCGCCTGCATCTCGCGCGCCCCGACGAAGCTCGCGTTCCCCCGCAGCGCGTGGGCGCTCCACCGCAGCGCGGCTGGATCGCGGCTGGCCGCCGCCCGCCGCAGGCTGGCGAGGCAGCGCGGCGCCTCGCGCAGGAAGAGCCGGGCGACCTCGACCGCCACGTCGGGCTGGCCGGGCACCTGCAGCTCGTGCAGGCTGGCCAGGGCGTCGGGATCCAGCGGAGGCTCCCGCCCTGCGGACGCGGCCGGCGGGGGATCCGACGCAGGATGAGCTGGCTTCACCGTGCCGCGAGGGACCTCCAGGGCCTGTGCCTTGAGCATCGGCCGCGAAGCGGCGCTGCTTGAGCGGGCAGACGCCCCCGCCCGGGGGGCCAGGCCACCACCCCCGCGTCCACTCCGCCAGGCCGGTGAGACGCCGAACGGAGTCCGCGCCCAGGCGGACGGCAGCCGCTGCTCGAGCGGCGCGAGGCACTGGTGCGGGGACTCGACCGGCTGGCCAGCCGAGCCCAGGCGCTCCTGGAGCTGGTAGAAGATCGGCTCATCACCAGGGCGGAGTTCGCCGAGCGGAAGGAGCGGCTCGAAGGGGAGCGGCGTGCTTGGGAAGAAGAACTAGCGTAGATTCGGCAGGTTGAACTGGGGGCGGATGCCGGGTACCAGGGCGAGTGCGAGGATTGGGTGGACACCCACCTGGGCTGGTGGGTGAGCATCGTGCGCCCCTCGGCGGAGCAGGTGGGCTTCGCCGTGCAGCCGCGGCGCTGGGTCGTGGAGCGAACCTTCGCCTGGCTGGGGCGGTACCGACGCTTGGCCAAAGACTTCGAAGCGCTCGCCGAGTGTGCGGCCGCCCACATCCTGACCGCCTCCATCCACCTCGTGCTCAAGCGCCTAGCTCCCGCCTGATGGTCAATTCCTGAACCGACGCTGAGCAAATCCATAGACACGGGTTGATGCGTACACTATGCTGGCAGCGGGAGATAGGGGGTGGCGTCTGGCCACTCCGCGCGGGGCGCAGGTGGCCCGGGGTCAGCGCGGGTGTGGCCGAGGCGCTAGGTCCACCAGAACGCGCCAGCCTGGAGCGCTGGGGCCGGGGAGGGCGTGCCGTGGCAGTGACGCGGCGGGAGTTCTTCAAGGTATCGGGGCCGGCGGCGGCCGGGACCGCCGTCGGCGCGCTCGCGGGTCTCGGGGCCGAGCTCCGCCCGAAGGTGGCCCGGGCCCAGGAGCTGCGGATCGCTCAGGCCAAGACCTACCCCAGCGTCTGCCAGTACTGCGCCGTCGGCTGCGGTCTGCTCGTCCACACCGTGGACGGCCAGATCGTCAACATCGAGGGCAACCCTGCCAGCCCCATCAGCCAGGGCAACCTGTGCCCCAAGGGGGCAGCCGTCTTCCAGCTCCACGTCAACCCGAACCGGCTGACCAAGGTGCTTCACCGCGCCCCGGGCGCCGGCCAGTGGGAGGTGTGGGACCTGAGCCGGGCGATGGACCGGGTGGCGGAGCTGGTCAAGAAGACGCGCGACGAGACCTTCATCGAGCGGCTGCCCAACGGCAAGCTGGCCAACATGACCCCGGCCATCTTCTCGCTCGGCGGGGCGCTCCTGGACGACGAGTGGAACCACATCCACCAGAAGCTGATGCGGGGGCTGGGGATCGTCGCGATTGAGAATCAGGCACGCATATGACACAGCGCCAGTGTCCCCGGTCTGGGGGTACGACTCGGGCGTGGCGCCGCCACCCTCTACGCGGGCAGCCTGGCCGACTCGGACTGCGTGATGGTCATGGGCTCGAACATGGCCGAGAACCACCCCGTCGCCTTCCGCTGGGTGATGCAGGCCAAGGAGCGGGGCGCCCGGCTCATCCACGCGGACCCGCGGTTCACCCGCACCTCGGCGGTGGCGGACCTCTACGTGCCGATCCGGGCCGGCTCGGACATCGCCTTCCTGGGCGGCCTGATCCGGTACGTCATTGAGAACGACAAGTACTTCAAGGAGTTCGTCACCACCTACACCAACGCGGCGACGATCATCAGCGAGGAGTTCAAGGATAGCGAGGAGCTGGACGGCGTCTTCTCCGGGCTGATGCAGTACACGGGCGATCCGATCAACGGCTTCGTCGCCCAGTACGACAACCGCACCTGGCAGTACGCCCGGGCCCCGGTGGGCGAGCAGGGACGCGCGGCGGCCACGGCCCAGACGGGCGAGCAGCCGGTGCAGACCGGCCAGCCGGGCGGGCCGCAGCAGCCGGTCCCCCCGGGCCCACCGTTCGATCCGCTGGTGCGCGCCCTGAAGCCACCCTCGCCGCTGACCGACCCGACGCTGCAGGATCCGCGCACGGTGTTCCAGCTCGTGCGGCGCCACTACGCGCGCTACACGCCGGAGATGGTGGAGCGGGTCACCGGCGCCCCGCGGGAGCTCTTCCTCAAGGTGGCCGACACGCTGATCGAGTGCTCCGGGCCGGAGCGCACCAGCTCCATCGCCTACGCCGTCGCCTGGACGCAGCACACCTACGGCGTCCAGATGATCGGGGCCGCGGCGCTGCTGCAGCTCCTGCTCGGCAACATGGGTCGCCCCGGCGGCGGCATCATGGCGCTGCGCGGCCACTCCACCATCCAGGGCTCCACCGACATCCCCACCCTGTACCACTCCATCCACGGGTACATGACGGCGCCCACCGTGCTCAAGAAGCACGACACGCTCCAGGACTACCTGACCACCGAGACCCTGCCCACCGGCTACTGGGCCAACCAGCCGAAGTTCATGGTGAGCTACCTGAAGTCGATGTACGGGGACGCCGCGACCAGGGCGAACGACTTCGGCTACGACTGGCACCCCAAGATCGACGCCGACTACTCGCACCTGCCGATGATGGTCCGCATGGCGGACGGCCAGGTGAAGGGGATGCTGTGCATTGGCCAGAACCCGGCCACGTCGCTCAACGCCAGGCTGCAGCGCAAAGCGCTGCGCAACCTCGAGTGGCTAGTAGTGAAGGACAACTTCGAGACCGAGACGGCCGCCTTCTGGTACGCCGCGCCCGAGGTGAAGAGCGGCGAGGTCCGGCCGGAGGAGATCCAGACCGAGGTCTTCCTCTTCCCCTCGGCGATGGTCGCCGAGGTGGAAGGCACCTTCACCAACACACAGCGCCTCCTCCAGTTCCACGAGAAGGCGGTCGACCCGCCCGGCGACGCGCGCTCCGACCTCTGGTTCACCCACCAGCTCGCCCTCCGCCTCAAGCGGCTGTACGCCGCCAGCACGCTGCCGCGAGACCAGGGCTTCACGAACCTGACCTGGGACTTCGACTACGAGCCTGGCCGGGAGCCCCAGAACACCCGCATCCGGGGCGAGCCGGACATCATGAAGATCAACCTGGAGATCAACGGCTACGTCACCGACACGAAGCAGCCGGTGCCGGGCTTCGCTGCGCTCAGGGATGACGGATCCACCACCTGCGCCTCCTGGATCTACTCCGGCATGCTGCCCGCGGTGGGCCAGTACCGGCCGGCCAACCGCAGCCCCGACCCCGACAACAACCCGGGCAGCAACCTGAACTGGGGCTTCGCCTGGCCGGCGAACCGCCGCATCATGTACAACCGCGCCTCCGCCCGGCCGGACGGCCAGCCGTGGAGCGAGCGCAAGAAGTGGGTCTGGTGGGACCCAGAGAAGCGCCAGTGGGTGGGCTACGACGTCCCAGATTTCGTGGTCACCAAGCCCCCGGACGCCAGGGCCGACCCGAATGGCATCGGCCTCGACGCGCACTCCGGGACCGACCCCTTCATCATGAAGGCCGACGGCAAAGGCTGGCTCTTCGCGCCCACCGGCTACGTGGATGGCCCGCTGCCGACGCACTACGAACCGGCTGAGTCGCCCATCCAGAACCCGCTCTACAAGCAGCAGACCAACCCGGTCCTGAAGTACTGGCCGCGGGACGACAACCGGCTCGCCACGGTGGGCGATCCACGGTTCCCCTTCGTCATCACCACCTACCGGCTGACCGAGACGTACCTCTCCGGCACGATGAACCGCTGGGTGCCGTGGCTGGCCGCGCTCCAGCCGGAGTCGTTCATCGAGATCGGCCCGGAGCTGGCCGCGGAGAAGGGGATCGGCAACCTCGACTGGGTCAGGGTCTCGACCCCCCGCGGCGAGGTTCGGACCCGGGCGCTGGTGACGAGCCGCCTGCGCCCGTTCCTGATCGACGGGAAGCGGGTCCAGCAGGTGGGCATGCCCTGGCCGTGGGGGTACATGGGCATCGTCACCGGCGACGTCACCAACGAGCTGACGTCGCTCGTCGCCGACCCGAACGTGACCATCCACGAGGGGAAGGCGTTCGTGTGCAACGTGGAGAAGGCGTGAGGAGGTGAGCTGCGATGGCTGAGCCGATGGGCTTCTTCACCGACACCACTCTGTGCATCGGCTGCAAGGCGTGCGAGGTCGCCTGCAAGGAGTGGAACCAGCTCCCCGCCATCAACGGTGGCGCCAACACGCTGAGCGGCCAGAGCTACGACAACACGCGCAATCTTGACGGGATCAACTGGCGGCACGTCAAGTTCATCGAGCAGTTCAACACGGACCGCTCGGAGGCCCGCTGGCTGCTGATGAGCGACGTCTGCAAGCACTGCGTCGAGGCCGGCTGTCTGGAGGTCTGCCCGACCGGCGCGATCATGCGCACCCAGTTCGACACGGTGGTGATCCAGTCGGACGTGTGCAATGGCTGCCGCTACTGCATCGCCGCCTGCCCCTTCGACGTGATCGGGATCAACGAGGCCACCAACACGGCGATGAAGTGCACGCTGTGCTACGACCGAATGCTGGGCGGGCTCACGCCCGCCTGCGCCCAGGCGTGTCCGACCGCGTCGATCCAGTTCGGGCCGCTCTCCGACCTGCAGACGCGGGCGACCCAGCGGGTGCAGACGCTCCGGGCGCAGGGCCGAACCGACGCCTACCTGTACGGTGTCCCGGGCGACGGCTACACCGAAGCGATTGGCGGGCTGAACGCCTTCTTCCTGCTCGTCGACCGGCCGGAGGTCTACGGGCTGCCCGAGAAGCCCACGCTCCCCACCCGTACGCTCGGCGCGAGCTGGCTGCTCGGGGCCGGCAGCGCGGTCGTGGGGGCTGTGGTTGGCCTGCTCTCCTTCCGCAAGCGCCGGCTGGAGGTGCTCGCCGAGGCGGGCGCCCAGGACGGGTGAGGTAGACCCATGCTGCTCGAACGGTTGAACGAGGTCGACTGGACGTGGCTGGTCTACGTGGAGATGTTCGTCGCCGGCATCGCCGCCGGCGCCTACGCCGCGGCGACCTTCCTCGAGTGGAGCGGCCGCGGCCGCTCCCCGCTCGCCCGGGTCGCCCACCTCGTCCCCTTCCCGCTCATGGCACTCGCCACGCTCATCCTGATCGTCGACCTGCGGCGGCCGGAGCGCTTCTGGCACATGGCGATCATGAGCGACCGCTACCTCCCCCTGTTCAAGCCGTGGTCGCCCATGTCAGCGGGGACGTGGCTGGTGATCCTCTTCACCGGCGTGGCGTTCATCTCCTTCCTCGACGCGCTGGTGGCCAGGCGGGTGTTCCGCGCCGGGGGGTGGCGCGCTGATCGCACCCTCCACGGCAGCCCGTTCGGCGGTGTCTGGTCGGGCATCGGCCTGGCCCTGGCAGCGGGAGTGGGGATCTACTCGGGCGCGCTGCTCACCGCCACCAATCTGCCCGGGTGGGCTGACTCGCCGCTGCTCCCGGCGGTGTACGTGGCGACGGCGATGATCACCGGCGTCGCCGCCGTCGTGCTGATCCAGGCCGTTCGGGGCGAGACGGACGCCGACCTGCTGGGGCTGGCGCGTGCCAACGCGTGGCTCGTCGGCTGGTGGCTGCTGGTGGTGGTGCTCTTCCTGGCGACGCTGGGCAGCGGGGCCCCCTTCTTCCTCGCCGGCCTGCCCCTGGTCGCCATCGTCGCCGCCATCGCCCTCGCCGGCGTCCTCCCCCTGGCGCTCCACCTCCTGGCGCCCGGCGACCGGGCAACCAGCCTGGGGGTCTCGTCGGCGCTGGTGCTGGTGGGGGGCTTCCTGCTGCGCTACGGGCTCGTCATGGGGCCGCAGGTGCAGGCGCGGTGAGCGCGCTCCGCGAGCAGCGCGTGGGTCGCGCGACCGCCGGCGCGACCGCGCCGCTCCAGGCCCGCCTCTGGCGCGCGTGCGTCGCCGGCGCGCTGCTGGTCGGACTGGTGGTGGCGGGCTGCAGCCCGGAAGCGGCCCGCGCCCGGGGCAGCCTGGGCGCTGACGTGGGCAACACCGCGCTGCCCGTGGAGCTGCGCGGGGACCCGAGCCGCAACAATCCGTCGTTCCGCACCCCGGAGATCGGGCAGGTGCCGCGGGACGCGAAGGGTGTGCCGGGCTGGTGGGTCGCGAGCCGCCCGTGACGCCGCTGCGCCCGCGCTCCCGCGCTGCGCTCCCGGGTGCCGCCCTCGTCCTGGCCTTCGCCCTGGCCGCCTGCATCCAGAACCCGGTGCGACCCGCCGAGGTGGGCCCGCCGGCCACCTCGGTCGTCCCACCCGAGCTGGTGCCCGGGCGCTCGCCGGTGCCCAGGCCTTCGCCGCAGGTGTTCGGGCCGGTCCCGTCCCCAGCCGCGTCGCCGGTGGCGTCACCGACCCCACCGCGGCTGACGCCGGCCCCGGCGGCGAGTCCCACGGGCTAGCCGTGCTGCTCGATCGCGACCGCCCGGGCCGGGCCGAGCCCGTAGCGCACCAGCTTGAGGAGCTGGCCGCTCAGGACGCGAGCGTTGCCCCCCTAGCACTCCTCTACGCGCGGGCCGTCCGAGCCTCGGCTGACCCGTCGTGGGCCGCGGGCATCCCACCGTGGCCAGACCACGCCGGGCGCCAGGGCGTCCCTCTCCTCCACGGCGCCACGCTCCGCGTCGATCGCGCACGGCTCCGGGCGCTGCTCGATGGGCTGGCCGCGCTGCTCGCCGAGGTGAGCGAGGGCGAGCTGGAGCCGGTGCGGCGGAGCGTGGCCTCCGCCCAGATCGATCCGCTCCCGCTCGTGCAGGCCAGCCTGACACAGGACGTCCAGTGGTTCCACGCCACGGCAGAGCGCGTGGGCGTCGCATCGGCCCCGCTCGCCGTGCTGGCGCAGCAGACGGCGTTCCCCCTCCTCCAGGCGTGCCAGCGCCAGGCGGGCGCCCTCGACACGGCCGCCTGGGGGCGCGGGTACTGCCCGGTCTGCGGAGCGTGGCCGACGCTGGCGGAACAGCGCGGCCTCGACCGCCAGGTGTGGCTGTGCTGCGGCCGGTGCGGCGCGGGCTGGGGCTTCGTCCACCAGCGGTGCGCCTTCTGCGGGAACACGGATCACCGCACCCAGAGCTATCTCGCCGCCGAAGCCGAGCGGGAATCCCGACGCGTCCTGGCGTGTGAGCAGTGCCACGGCTACCTGAAGCTGCTGGCAACTCTGCGGCCGCTGCGGCCGGCGGAGATGCTGCTGCAGGACCTCCGCTCGCTCGAGCTCGACGTGGCCGCGCTCCAGCACGGCTACGCTCGCCCGGAGGCGCCGGGCTTCGCGCTGGAGCTGCGGCTGGCGGCAGTCCCCGAGCAGGCCGGCTGGCTGGCGCGGTGGCGACGATGATGAAGGAGCCGGCCGCCCTCCTGCGCCCTAGCGAGGTGTGCAACGGCCTCCTCAAGACGCTGGATGCGTCCGAAGGGCAGAGCCGACGGCGGAAGCGCGACCAGACGGCCGATGCCGTCGGGCTGGGCATCCGACGCGCGCTCCTGGAGCGTGCGGTGGCGGCGGACCCCGACCCCGAGGCGTTCGAAGGCTGGCTCATGGCCCAGGTGCTGGCCGCGCCCGCGGGTGGGCCGGTGCGGTCGATGTGCGCCCAGATCCTGGACGAGTACCGCTTCGCCGCCGTCGACCCGCGCTTCCACGCCTGGCTGCAGGCAGGAGCGCCGAGCGCCGACGCCGAGCCCGACGCGCGGCCCAGGGGCAGCGAGGAGGTGCTGCTGGACGCTCTCGGCCCGGCGGGTGGCGGCTGCATCTGCTGCGTCCCGCCGAGTCCGGCTCTGCACGCTCGCGGAGCCTGAGCAGCAGACACGCTCGCGCGGTGTGGGCTCAGGACGCGGGCTCACGCCCGGGCCCGCGTGCCGCGCTCGCCGGGACACGAGACGCAGCGCTTCGACCCGACGGAGCCCCCGCCTACCCGCCGCCCCGTCCGGTGCGGCATCATTCGGGCCATGCAGCCAGATGTGCCATCAGACGACGCCCCCACCACACACGGCCCGGGAGCGGCCGCGCGCCCCGAGGGCGGCCCAGCCACCGGGGCGGCGCTGGACGGCCGGGTGCCAGCTCGCCCGCGGCGGAGTCTGGCCACCGTCAGCGTGCGCGCGCGGGGCGAGGAGTTCCGCCTCGTCCAGGTGGAGGGCAACCTCTTCGTCTGCTCGCGGGCCAACGGGAACTGCTGCTGCGGCTGGGAGGAGAAGGGCCGGCTCCCGTTCGACAACCGTCTGTGGTCCGACGAGTGGGAGCGGCGGAAGATCCGCAACCGCCTCCACCTCACCTTCACCGGCTGCCTCGGCCCGTGCGCCGTCGGCAACAACGCCCTGCTCCAGCTCTTCGGGCGCTCGATCTGGCTGAAGGACCTCAACGATCCCGCCCTGGTGCCGGCCGTCTTCGACTACGCGCAGTCGATGCTCGACGCCGGGACGCCGCTGCCGCCCCCGGCTGCCCTCCGCGACCACGTCTGGGAGCGCTACTTGCCGCCGCCGGCGGGGTCCTACGTGCCGCTGGTGGAGCCGGTCGAGCAGGACGGCGGTGGGCTGGAGCGGCTGGACCCGGTGTGTCTGATGGACGTCGACCCGGCGACGGCGCGCCACAGCGTCGAGTACCAGGGGCGCACCATCGTCTTCTGCGCCCCGGCCTGCAAGAAGCAGTTCCTGGCCGACCCGGAGGCGTACCTGGTGGGCTGAAGCCGACGCTCCGGGCAGCTCCGGATCGACCGGTGGGCCGACGCGTGGGAGGGGCGGGCGCCGGCGAGGGCTAGGTGTTCAGCCCCCGGAACAGGCGGCGCTCACCGCCGGGCGAGCTGCAGCAGCTCGGCCACCTCGTGCACCACCTCCTGGTCGCGGCCCTGCCGCAGCGCGGCGTCCAGGCAGCGTCTCAGGTGACTCTCCGCGAGCGCGCCCTCGAGCTTGTGGAGCGCGCACTCGACCGCATAGGTCTGGCGGAGGACGGCCAGGCACTCCTGGTCCTCCTCGATCATCCGGCGGATACCCCGCAGGTGTCCCTCGATGGTCGCCAACCGGTTGCAGATCTCACGCTTCTCCATGGGCGCCCTCACCCCCTGAACCGTAGGCGGCGAAGCTGAGATATCGCTGAGCCGAAGCTGAACGGTCCCTGAACGCCGGGCCCGTCCACGAGCCGCGCCGGCGCCGATCGCGTGCCAGCCGTCGGCCCCCGTTCCGAGCGTGCGGAAGAGACGTGCGACGCGGCCGACGCGGCTGGCCGGGGCGGCGGGGACGGACGGCCCGCCGGAAGGGCGTCGCCGGTCTGGAGACGTGCGGCCCCGCGGCCGATGATCGGAAACGAGATGCCTCGCCTCACCCGCCGCACCCTCCTCCTGGGCCTGGCCGGCGCGCTCGGGACCGCTGCCTGCGCGCCCGTAGCCGCCACCTCCATCCGCGGCACGGGCACCGTCCTCCGCTCCGGCGAGCCGCCCCGCCCCACGTCGAACCCGACCCCACCGAGCGTGGAGCCGACGGCCGCACCCACCGGCACCGGAGCCCTGGCGCCAGCCGAAGTGCCTCCAGCGGTCCCCGACCCGCCCGCCACCGGACCCACGCCCGCGCCCGGTCGACCTGAGCCCGAGGCCGGCGCCCCTCTGGCCCGGTCGGTCGCCCCGCCCGGCGACGCGCTGGCGGCCCAGGCTCGCCTGATGCCCGTCCCACGCGCCACGCCGCCGCCCGCCATCGGCCTACCGCCCACGTGGCTCATCATCCCGACCATCGGGGTGGACAGCAAGGTCGTCGCGCTGGGAACGACGATCGACCGCACTGGCGAGCTGGTCTGGGAGCGGCCCGTGTTCGCGGTCGGCTGGTACAAGCCCACCGGCCTCCCCGGCCAGCCCGGTAACATGGTGCTCTCCGGCCACATCTCCTCGCCCAATGAGGGCGCGGTCTTCAAGCGCCTCCCGGAGCTGAAGGTCGGCGAGGGCGTCATTGTCGCCACCGACGATCGCCAGTACCTCTACCGCGTCTCGGATATCCAGGTCGTCCCACCCGAGCGGGTCTCGGTCATGGCGCCCACCCGCGAACCGATCGCCACCCTCATCACTTGCGTGCCCGACGGCATCTACACCGACCGCCTGATCGTGGCCGCCACGCTGGTGTAGCGCGCCGGGCCGCCGCGATCCCTCAGCCGGTTTTCAGCGGGCGCTCAGGTCTCCCTCAGCCCTGACCAGTAGGCTCCGCGGCAAGAGGGGCCTCCTGGTGCGGCGCCCTCGTGGAGCCCGTGATATGCGCATCCGTCCTGCCCTGGCTCACCGGCGGGTCGCCCGAGGGCTGCTCGCGCTCCTGGCGGGCCTCGTCGGGCTGCTTGTCGCTGCCTGCTCGCCGACGGCCACGGCGCCGGCGAGCGGAGCCGCAGCGGCGCCGTCAGGCGGAACCGGGGCTGGGGCGCCGGCGGGCAGCCCCGCCACGCAAACCAGTGAGGGCGGCCAGGTGACCGTGGCCGTGACCTGGGAAGGCCGCGCGGCAGGCCCGGTCTTCGTGGTGACGCTGGATACCCACAGCGTCGACCTGGACGCCGTCGACCTCAGCCAGCTCGCGGTGCTGCGCGCCGACCCGGGCGGCGAGGTCCGCCCAACTGGTTGGGATGCGCCGAAGGGCGGGCACCACCGCAGCGGGACGCTGGCCTTCCCCGCGACTGCCGCCGACGGGAGCCCGATCATCGGCCCGAACACCACGCGCGTCGAGCTCACGATCCGCGACGTGGCGGGCGTGCCCGCTCGCACGTTCCGCTGGATGCTCTAGCGCCTCGTCCACGAGCCCGACCATCCCGAGCGCCGCCCCAGACCCCCCACAGGAGCCCCCCATGAGCCGCAACCGCCGCAAGAAGGACCGGTCCCCGGGCAGCAGCCACTGCCACGCCGCGTCGCCCCCCGCCGCCAGCCCGCGCTCGCGCACCCGCCTGAGCACGCGGGTGGTGGCGTTCGTCGTGCTGGCGGTCGCCAGCCTGGCGGCGGTCGCCCTGGTCTGGCCGCGGACGGGCCCGGCCAACGCCGCCGCCGAGGCGACCGTGCAGGTTGACATGAGCGGCTACAGCCCGGCCGTGCTCACCGCGAAGGCTGGCGAGCCGCTGCGCGTCCAGATTGTCAACCCGGACAGCGCGCTGCACACCGACGGCGCCGGCTGGCACCAGCTGGCCATCCCGGCCCTGGGCGTGGACGCCCGCATCGGGCCGCGGAGCCAGAGCACGATCGATATCCCGGCCGCTGCGCCGGGTGAGTACACCTTCTACTGCGACATCTGCTGCGGGGGGAAGGAGAACCCGGCCATGCAGGGGGTCCTGAAGGTCACGGCGTGAGCGGTCGCCGGGCCACCGCCTGGATGGTGGGCCAGTGAGCGGGGTGGGGGTGCAGGAGCTGACGCTGCCCGTGGTCGTCTCGGCGGCCCTGCTGGACAGCATCAACCCGTGCGCCTTCGCCGTGCTGCTCACCTTCATCGCCGCCACGCTCGTGCTGGCGGAACGGGCCACGGTACGCGGGTTCGCCGCGCGCTGGTTCCTGTGGCGCATGGGCCTGGTGTACGTAGCGGCGGTGTTCCTGACCTACCTCGCCCTCGGCCTCGGGCTGCTCACCTTCGCCCGCGCCTTCACCCAGACACACTGGGTTGGCCGCGGCGCCGCGCTCGCGGCCGTGGCGCTCGGGCTGCTGGCGCTGCAGGAGGCGCTCGTCCCGGAGTGGGGCATCCGCCTGGGCGTGCCGGCCGGGCTCAACGCGCGGCTGCAAGCGCTGACCAGCCGGGCGACCCTGCCGGCCGTCTTCGGCGCCGGCGTGCTCGTCGGCCTGTGCACCGTGCCGTGCTCTGGCGCCATCTACCTGGCCGTCCTCGGCCTCCTGGCCACCCAGACGACGGCCGCGGCCGGTTTTGGCTACCTGGTCCTCTACAACCTGCTCTTCATCCTGCCCCTCGTGCTCATCCTGGCCTTCGCCAGCTCGCGCCCCGTGCTCAACCGGCTGGGCCGCTGGCAGCTCCACCACCGTGCGGGGCTGAAGCTGGGCCTGGGGCTGGTGGCAGTCCTGCTGGGCGTGGCCCTCCTGGCCACGCTGTAGCGTGGCGGCGCCAGTGGGTACCCGTCGCGTGCCCCGCGTCCCGTCCGCGCGGGCGCCTGGCGTGGGCCGCGGCACCGCCGCCCCCGGCCAGGCGCCCGGCCCGGCGCGCTGAGCCGCCGCGCCTGCCCCCCACGGGCAGAGGGCGCCCCGCGGCGGGGGCATTTCACGACCCCCTGGCGCACGCGGTAGAGTCAGCAGGGGTACACCACGTATGCAGCACATCCTGGTCATCGACGACGACCCATCCGTCACGAGCGTCCTCAAGCGGGGTCTCTCCTACGAGGGGTTCTCCGTGGACATGGCGAGCAGCGGCCAGGAGGGGCTGACCCTCGCCCGCGAGCACGCCCCGGACCTCGTCGTCCTGGACATCATGATGCCGGGCATGGATGGCATCGAGGTACTGCGCCGCCTGCGCGCCGCCGACCAGCACCTGCCCGTGCTGCTCCTGACCGCCCGGGACGCCGAGTCCGACCAGGTGCGCGGCCTGGAAGCAGGCGCCGACGACTACGTGGTCAAGCCGTACGCCTTCGACGTGCTGCTGGCCCGCGTGAAGGCCCTGCTGCGCCGCCGCGAGGTGGAGCGGTCGCCCATCCTGCGCTTCAGCGACCTCCAGCTCGACACCGGCACGCACCGCGCTCGCCGCGG
>CAYSYM010000050.1:0-27032 GCA_964435115.1 uncultured Chloroflexota bacterium
GGCTTGAGCTTGGGGCGGGGCTTGGTCGGGCCCGGCTTGCCCACTACCATGCCCCGCTCCACGTCGGCCTTGCCCTGGCCCCGCAAGAGCAGGCCAGCGTTGTCCCCCGCCATGCCCGCTTCCAGCTGCTTCGTGAACATCGCCACGCCCGTGACCACCGTCTGCTGGGTCTCGCGGAAGCCCACGATCTCCACTTCCTCGCCCACCTTCACCTTGCCCCGCTCGATGCGGCCCGTGACTACCGTGTCCCGGCCCGAGATGGAGAAGATGTCCTCGATGGGCATCAGGAAGGGCTTGTCCACCTCGCGCTGGGGCAGCGGGATGTACTTGTCCACCGCCGCCATCAGCTCGTCGATGGCCTTCTCCCACTGCGCTTCCCCGTTCAAGGCGCCCAGGGCCGACCCCCGGATCACCGGCACCTGGTCGCCCGGGAACTGATAGCTCTTCAAGAGGTCCCGCACTTCCAGCTCCACCAGGTCCAGCAATTCCTTGTCGTCCACCGCGTCGCACTTGTTGAGGAAGACGACGATGTAGGGCACCCCCACCTGGCGCGCCAGCAAGACGTGCTCGCGCGTCTGCGGCATGGGCCCGTCCGTCGCCGCCACCACCAGGATGGCCCCGTCCATCTGCGCCGCCCCGGTGATCATGTTCTTGATGTAGTCGGCGTGCCCGGGGCAGTCCACGTGCGCGTAGTGGCGTTTGTCCGTCTCGTACTCCACGTGCGCGATGGCGATGGTGATGCCACGCGCCCGCTCCTCAGGCGCCTTGTCGATCGAATCGAACGACCGGAACTGTGCCTCCCCCTTGAGCGCCAACACCTTGGTGATGGCCGCCGTCAGCGTGGTCTTGCCGTGGTCGACGTGGCCGATGGTGCCCACGTTCACGTGCGGCTTGGTTCGCTCGAATACCTTCTTGCCCATTTGTCCGTGAACCCCTTTCAGAGCGTCCTGGCGCCTGTGTGTGCGGAGCGTGAACGGGTCGGGGCGAGGCTACGCGGCCACGCCGGCCCTGGTGGCGATACCGGTGCCGATCTCGCGTGGGACCGGCTGATAGTGCGAGAACTCCATGGAGTAGGTGGCCCGGCCTTGCGTCATGCTGCGCAGGTCGGTGGCGTAGCCAAACATCTCGGCCAGCGGCACCCGGGCTCGGACCACGTGCGCGTTGCCGCGTGGCTCCATGCCCTCGACATGGCCGCGACGCCGGTTGAGATCACCCATCACATCGCCCATGAACTCGTCAGGGGTCACCACCTCCACCCGCATCATCGGCTCCAGCAGGTGCGGGCTCGCCCGACGCAGCGCCGCCTTCGTGCTCTGCGACGCGGCGATCTTGAAGGCCACCTCGTTCGAGTCGACCTCGTGGTACGAGCCGTCGACGGCGCTCACCTTGACGTCGACCATCGGGTAATTGGCCACCACGCCGCCTTCGAGGGCCTCGCGCACCCCGGCCTCCACGGCGGCCGCGTAGTCCCGCGGGACGGCCCCGCCGACGATCTTCCACGCGAACTGCACGCCCGTGCCCGGCTCGAGCGGCTCCACGGCTAGCTCCACGTCGCCGTACATGCCCCGGCCACCCGTCTGCCGCTTGTAGGGCTCGCGCGCCCGGGCCGACCGGCTGATGCTCTCGCGGTAGGCGACCTGCGGCCGTCCCACGTTGGCGTCCACGCGGTACTCGCGCATCAGACGGTCGACGATGACTTCGAGGTGGAGCTCGCCCATGCCGGCGATGATCGTCTGCCCGGTCTCGGCGTCGGAGCTGACCCGGAAGGTCGGATCCTCTTCGGAGAGGCGACCCAGCGCCAGCCCCATCTTGTCCTGGTCCTGCTTGGTCTTCGGCTCGATCGCCACGCGGATCACCGGCTCGGGGAAGACGATCGACTCGAGGACGATCGGCTGCTGCTCGTCGCACAGCGTGTCGCCGGTGATCGTGGTCTTCGGCCCGACGATGGCGGCGATGTTCCCCGCAGCGACTTCCTGGATGTCCTTCCGCTCGTTCGCGTGCAACTGGACCAGGCGCCCGACGCGCTCGCGCTGGTCTCGCGTCGCGTTGTAGACGTACGAGCCCGTCTGGAGGGTGCCCGAGTAGACGCGGATGAATGCCAGCTTGCCGACGAACGGGTCGGCGACAATCTTAAACGCGAGGGCGCAGAACGGCTCGTCCGGGTCGGCGTGGCGCACCTCAGCCGCACCGGTGCGCGGATGGGTGCCCGTGACGGGCGGGATGTCCAGGGGCGAGGGCAGGTAGTCGACGACCGCGTCCAGGAGCGGGCGGACGCCCTTGTTCCGCAGCGCGCTGCCGCACAGGACGGGGATCAGCTTGCCGGCGATGGTGGCTCGCCGCAGCGCACGCTTCAGCTCGTCGACCGAGATCTCCTCCTCGGCGAAGAACCGCTCCAGGAGCGCGTCGTCGGACTCGACGATCTTTTCGATGCTCGCGGCGCGGCGGCGGGCCGCCTCGTCCATGAGCTCGGCCGGGATCGCCACCTCCTGGATCGGATCGTCGGGGCTCTCGCCGAAGGCCAGCGCCGTGCCACGGAGCAGGTCGACGACGCCCCGGAAGTGGGACTCCGTCCCCATGGGCATCTGTACCTGCACGGGATTGGCGCCAAGACGGTCCACGATCATCGCGATGGTCCGGTCGAAGCTGGCGCCAATGCGGTCCATCTTGTTGACGAAGCAGATGCGCGGCACGCGGTACTTGTCGGCTTGCCGCCAGACGGTCTCTGACTGCGGCTCCACGCCCGCGACGGCGTCGAATACCACGACGCCGCCGTCGAGCACGCGCAGCGAGCGCTCCACCTCCACGGTGAAGTCCACGTGGCCCGGCGTGTCGATGATGTTGACGCGGTAGCCCTTCCACTCCGCCGTGGTCGCCGCGGCCGTGATGGTGATGCCCCGCTCGCGCTCCTGCTCCATCCAGTCCATGGTGGCCGTGCCGTGATGGACCTCGCCGAGCTTGTAGGTCTTGCCGGTGTAGTAGAGGATGCGCTCCGTCGTCGTGGTCTTGCCGGCGTCGATGTGCGCGATGATGCCGATGTTGCGTGTGCGCTCTAGAGTCGTCATGGGTGATGCGTCATGAGTGATGAGTGACAATGCGGGATGAGTCGCTGCTTCGCCTGACTGCATGCGCATCACTCATCACTTCGCCTACCACCGGTAGTGGCTGAACGCCCTGTTCGCCTCCGCCATGCGGTGGGTCTCGTCTCGCTTTCGAATCGTCGCGCCCGTGTTGTTGAACGCGTCCAGGAGCTCCGCGGCCAGCTTCTCCGCCATGCTCTTGCCGCCGCGTCCCCGGGCGGAAGCGATGAGCCAGCGCATGGCCAGGGAGCTCTTGCGGTCACCCTTGATCTCCACCGGCACCTGGTACGTGGCGCCGCCGACGCGGCGGGGCTTCACTTCCAGGACCGGGGTGGCGTTGCGCAGCGCCTGGTCGAACACGTCGATCGGGCTGCGGTGCGCCTGCCGCTCGATCGTCTCCAGTGCCCCGTAGACGGTGTGCTCGGCGACGCTCTTCTTGCCGCTGAGCATCAGCTTGTTGATGAACTGCGCCAGGGTGCGGCTCCCGAACCGGCTGTCCGGCACCACTTCCCGTTTCACGACGCGTGCGCGCCTTGGCATGCCACCTCCTGCTGTCGGTCGCGGGTCGCGGCCAGCGGCCAGGCCGAACCCACAGACTGCCCGTGGTCGATGACCTGGGACCGACGACCCTATGGAGAACGAGCCCTTTTCAAGCGGTACAGAGGACCGCTCCGCCAGGCGGAGCGTTCGTGCGCGTACCGGCTCACAAGCCATCTGCCCACCCGCCGGGTGGGCCCCGTCATGTCTCGACCCGCCCGCTCGCTGGCGAGCGCCCGAGCCGCCGCGTTGAAGAGGGCCAGGTCGTTCAGCCCTAGCCCAGGAGGTTGAGATGGAGGAGAGCCTGTCTCCCGCCCAGGCTACCTCCCGGCGCCTGGGGCCTTCGGGGCTTTCGCCCCGTACTTCGACCGCCCCTGCTTGCGGTCCTTCACACCGCCCGCGTCGAGCGCGCCGCGCACGACGTGGTAGCGCACGCCAGGCAGGTCCTTCACCCGCCCGCCCCGCACGAGCACCACCGAGTGCTCCTGCAGGTTGTGGCCTTCACCAGGAATGTAGGCCGTGACCTCCATGCCGTTGCTCAGCCGCACGCGGGCGATCTTGCGCAGCGCGGAGTTGGGCTTCTTGGGCGTCATGGTGCGCACCTGCACGCAGACACCCCGCTTGAGCGGATTGCCCTTGGCCACGGTGTACCGCTTCTGCCGCAGCGCGTTGTAGTTGAAGCGCAGCGCTGGGGCCGTCGTCTTCCTCCTCAGCTTCTCGCGGCCGCGGCGGACGAGCTGGCTAATTGTTGGCACGCACTATCCCTAGCACCTTCCTGGAGGCAACGGTGCCCATTGTACGGACTGGGCTCCAGGGCGGGCAAATTGGCCGCTACGCTGCTCACGATCTTCCCGTTCGCGGCCTGCCTGGCCCTGGCGCGTCGTCCGGGGGAGAGGGCGCCAGCCCGCAGAAGCGACCGCTCTCCCCGCTGCTATGCGCCTTCCTCCGCGTTCTCCTCGTCCGCCAGCTCCTCCTCGTTCTCCTCGTCGTCGCCCTCGAAGTCCAGGGCGGTCAGGGGGCGCTCGGCGACGGCCACACCCTCCGCGGCGCTGCCGAGGCTGATGGGCTGGCCTTCCTCCAGGATCAGGCCCTGGCCCAGCGGGCCGGCCTCGAGCAGGAGCTGCTGCTGGGCCTGGAGCCGCTCCCGGCGCGCCGCCTGGCGCGCCTCGAGGCCGCTCCCCGCCGGGATGAGCTTGCCGATGATGACGTTCTCCTTGAGGCCGAGCAGCTTGTCGACCCGGCCGGAGATCGCCGCTTCGGTCAGCACCTTCGTGGTCTCCTGGAACGAGGCGGCCGCCAGGAAGCTCTCCGTGTTGAGGGACGCCTTGGTCACGCCCAGGAGCACCGGCAGCGCCGTGGCCGGCTCACCGCCCTCGGCCAGCACCTGGCGGTTCTTGTCTTCGAACTCGAAGCGGTCGACCAGCTCACCGGGCAGCAGCTCGGTGTCGCCGGGCGCGTCGACCCGCAGCTTGCGCAGCATCTGGCGCACGATGACTTCGATGTGCTTGTCGTTGATGTTGACGCCCTGCGAGCGGTAGACCTCCTGGACCTCGTCGATCATGTACCGCTGCACGGCGTCGCGGCCCTGGATCCGTAGCACCTCCTCGGGGTCCTTGGAGCCCTCGGTGAGCAGGTCGCCGGCCGCGACCGGCTGGCCGTCCTCGACCTTCAGCCGGGCCGAGGCCGGCACCACGTACTCGCGCTCCTCTCGTTCCTCGGACACGATTACCACGCGGTCCGCCGCGGTGTTGGCCGTCCCGGTGAGCCGCGCCACGATCGCTGGTTCGTCAGGTGCGTCGGTGGTCGCCACCGCCTGGCCGATCTCCACCCAGGCACCCGGCTCGACGGCCGGCCGGTACCCGTGGGGCAGCGGGTACTCGTCGCGGTAGGTCTGGCGTGAAACGACCTTGATGATGCGGTGGTCGTCGGTACGCTGCAGCTCCACGACGCCGTCCAGCTCCGACAGAATCGCCTTGCCCTTCGGCACGCGGGCCTCGAACAGCTCCTCCACGCGCGGGAGGCCCGAGGTGATGTCGATGCCGGCCACACCACCCGTGTGGAAGGTGCGCATGGTGAGCTGCGTCCCCGGCTCGCCGATTGACTGCGCGGCGACGATGCCGACCGCGTCGCCCACCTGGACGAGCCGGCGGGTACCCATGTGCCAGCCGTAGCAGCGCTGGCAGATCCCATGGCGCGCCTCGCAGGCGAGGGGCGATCGCAGGTAGACCTGCGCCACCCCGGGCGCAGCGGCGATCACGTCGCGCAGCCGCTCGTCGATGAGCTGGTTCCGTTCCACCAGCACCTCGCCCGTCGTCTCGTCGACGACGTCCGCCGCCGCCGCCCGGCCCGGGAGCTGCGCCAGGCGGACATCGCGCCGGGCCGGGGTGGCGAGGTCGGTGATCCAGATCCCCACCTCGGTGCCGCAGTCTTCCTCGTAGACGATGACGTTCTGCGCCACGTCGATGAGCCGCCGCGTGAGATAGCCGGAGTCGGCCGTCCGGATCGCGGTGTCGGCCAGACCCTTGCGGGCGCCGTGCGTCGAGAGGAAGTACTCCAGCACGGTCAGGCCGTCACGGAAGGAGGAGCGGATGGGGAGCTCGATGATCCGCCCGCTGGGATCGGCCATGAGACCGCGCATGCCAGACATCTGCGAGATCTGCTGGATGTTCCCCTTCGCGCCCGACTGCGCCATCATCGCCACCGGGCCGAACGGGTCCAGGATCCCGGACACCGCCTTGGTGACGCGGTCCTTCGCCCGCGTCCAGACCTCGATGACCTCGTTGTAGCGCTCGTCGTCGGTGATCAAGCCGCGGCGGTAGTCGCGTTCGATCCGCTGGACCTCCTCGTCCGCCTCGCGCAGGATCTGCTCCTTCTCCGCGGGGATGCTGATGTCCGAGATAGCGATGGTCGTGCCTGACCGCGACGCGTAGTGGAAGCCGAGACGCTTGATCTCGTCCAGGACGTGGGCGGTCACGCGGTTCCCGTAGCGCCGGATGAGCGTGGCCACGACACGCTTCAGTCCGGAGCGGTCGACCCCCTCGTTGTAGAAGGGCAGCGGCTCCTGGCCGTGCGCCCGCAGGGCCGCGTTGATCGCCTCGTTGAAGATGGCCCGGCCGATGGTGGTCGTGATGAGCTCCGTGGCGGGCTCCTCCTCGCCATTCAGCGGGGCGGGGGTCGGGATGCGCAGCCTGATCGACGCCTGCAGGTCGATGATCCCCATCTCGTAGGCGAGGCGAGCGTCCAGGAAATCCGAGAAGGCCTTGCCTTCCCCGTTCGCCCCGGGCTTGGCGCTGGTCAGGTAGTAGATGCCGAGCACCATATCCAGCGTGGGGGCGACGATCGGCTCACCATTGGAGGGTTGGAGCAGGTTGTTCACGCTGAGCATCTGCTCGCGCGCTTCACGCTTCGCGGCCGCCGAGAGCGGCACGTGGACCGCCATCTGGTCGCCGTCAAAGTCGGCGTTGAAGGCGGAGCAGACGAGCGGGTGGATCTGGATGGCGCTGCCCTCGATGAGCACCGGCTCGAAGGCCTGGATCCCCAGCCGGTGGAGCGTCGGCGCGCGATTGAGCAGCACCGGGTGGTCCTGAATGACCTCCTCCAGCACGTCCCAGACTTCGGGCCGCACGCGCTCCACGATCCGCTTGGCGCTCTTGATGTTGTGGGCCAGCCCCTTCTCCACCAGCTTGCGCATGACGAAGGGCTTGAACAGCTCGAGGGCCATCCGCTTCGGGAGACCGCACTGGTGGAGCTGGAGCGTCGGACCCACCACGATGACCGACCGGCCCGAGTAGTCCACACGCTTACCCAGCAGGTTCTGGCGGAACCGCCCCTGCTTGCCCTTCAGCATGTCCGAGAGGCTCTTCAGCTTGTGGTTGGACGAGCCGCTGACCGGGCGGCCGCGGCGGCCGTTGTCGATCAGGGAGTCCACCGCTTCCTGGAGCATGCGCTTCTCGTTCCGGATGATGATCTCCGGCGCCTGCAGCTCCAGGAGGCGCTTCAGGCGGTTGTTGCGGTTGATGACCCGCCGGTACAGGTCGTTCAGGTCCGACGTGGCGAAGCGCCCGCCGTCGAGCTGCACCATCGGGCGCAGGTCGGGTGGCAGTACCGGCAGAGTGGTCAGGATCATCCACTCGGGCCGGTTACCGGACTTGCGGAAGGACCCGACGACGCGCAGGCGCTTGGTCGCCTTCTTGCGCCTCTGGCCGCTGGCCGAGTGCGTCTCGGCCCGGAGCTGGGCGGCGAGCTGGTCCAGGTTGAGGCTCCGCAGCAGCTCGCGGATCGCCTCGGCGCCCATCCCGGCCTTGAACATGCGGCCCGCGGTGTCCTGGAGCTCGCGGTACTCCAGCTCGCTGAGGGTGTCGCGCGGCTTGACGGACTCCAGCCGCTTGATGCGCTGCTCGGCGCCGGCTCGGAGTGCCTCGACCTCGCCGGCGCTCTCGTTCTGGACGGCGGCCGCCTTGGCCTGGATCTCGTAGCGCAGGCGGTCGATGCGCGCGTCGTATTCGGCGGCGAGCTTCTCCTGGTCGGCACTGGCCTCGGCCTCGAGGCGGTCGATGCGCTCCTTGACCGCCTCGAGTAGCGCGCGCCGGGCCTCCGGTCCCACCTGGGCTCCCTTGCGGGCGATCACCGTTCCGGATGGCTCGAAGACGATGTCCGCCGGGCCCACCTGGCCGTCCAGCTCCTTCAGCTGGGCCTCGATCTCAGCCGCACGCTCGGTCGCACCCAGGCTCTCCTGCTCGCGGCGCGCCTCGATCGGCCGCAGCCGCTCGGACTTCTCGTTCTCCAGCCGTTCGAGCTCCGTGTTGAGGTCACGCGTCAGCTCGGCGATCCGCTCCTGGTTGCCACCCTCGAGCCGCTCGATCTTCGCCTCGACCTCCTGCTGGATGGCGCCGATCAGCCGCTGCCGGTGGTTCTCGTAGACGTCGACGACCACATACTTGGCGAAGTAGAGGATCTGCTCGAGAACGCGCGGCGTCATATCCAGCAGCAGGCCGATGCGCGTGGGCGTACCCTTGACGAACCAGATGTGGCTGACCGGGCTGGCCAGCTCGATGTGGCCCATGCGCTCGCGACGCACCTTCGCCCGTGTGACCTCCACCCCACACTTGTCGCAGACGATCCCCTTGTAGCGGACGCGCTTGTACTTGCCGCAGGCGCACTCCCAGTCCTTCTGGGGGCCGAAGATGCGCTCGCAGAAGAGCCCGTCACGCTCGGGCTTGAGCGTGCGGTAGTTGATGGTCTCGGGCTTCGTCACCTCACCCCGCGACCACGAGCGGATCTGCTCGGGCGAGGCGAGCGTGATGCGTACCGCGTTGAAGTGGTTGACTTCCAGCATGTGGTTCCCTTCGGGAACGGTCGTGGGTCGTGGGGAGCGTCCCCCACACCCATGACCCCTACTCGATATCGCCGCGCTCGAAGCCGCTGATATTGATGTCGAGCGACCGCACGTCTCCGCTGTCGGTATCTTCAGCGAAGACTACTTCCTCTTCCTCCTCGTTCAGCACCTCGACGGCGAGGCCGAGACTCTGCAGCTCCTTCACGAGCACTTTGAACGATTCCGGCACGCCGGGCTGGAAGATGTCCTCCCCCTTCACGATCGCCTCGTAGGTCTTGACGCGCCCGACCACGTCGTCAGACTTCACGGTCAGGATCTCCTGCAGGGTGTGCGCCGCGCCGTAGGCCTCGAGCGCCCACACCTCCATCTCGCCGAAGCGCTGGCCGCCGAACTGGGCCTTACCACCCAGCGGCTGCTGCGTGATGAGGCTGTAGGGACCGGTGGACCGCGCGTGGATCTTGTCCTCCACCAGGTGCACCAGCTTCAGCATGTAGATGTAGCCGACGGTCACTTCCTGGTCGAACTCCTCGCCCGTGCGGCCGTCGCGCAGGCGGATCTTCCCACTCTCGGGCAGGCCCGCGCGCTTGAGCTGCGCGCGAATGTCGGCCTCGGTCGCCCCGTCGAACACCGGGGTGGCGAACTTGACGCCGAGCGCGTCCGCGGCCCAGCCGAGGTGGGTCTCCAGGATCTGGCCCACGTTCATGCGGCTGGGGACGCCGAGCGGGTTCAGGATGATGTCGACCGGCCGCCCGTCGGGCAGGAAGGGCATGTCCTCGACCGGCAGGATGCGCGAGACGACCCCCTTGTTGCCGTGCCGTCCCGCCATCTTGTCGCCCGCCGAGATCTTCCGCTTCTGGGCAATCGAGACGCGCACCATCTTGTTCACGCCTGCGGGCAACTCGGCGTCCGAGTCGCGTTCGAACACCTGGACCGCCACCACCTTGCCGCGCTCGCCGTGGGGCACGCGCAGGCTGGTGTCCTTCACCTCGCGCGCCTTCTCGCCAAAGATCGCCCGCAGCAGCCGTTCCTCGGCGGTCAGCTCAGTTTCCCCCTTGGGGGTGATCTTGCCCACCAGGATGTCGCCGGCCTTCACCTCGGCGCCGACGCGGATGATGCCGTCCTCATCCAGGTCGCGCAGGCTGTCCTCGCCGACGTTCGGGATGTCCCGCGTGATCTCCTCCGGCCCGAGCTTGGTGTCGCGCGCCTCCACCTCGTGCTTCTCGATGTGGATCGAGGTGAACTTGTCCTCGTGCACCAGGGTCTCGCTCAGGAGGATGGCGTCTTCGAAGTTCCCACCCTCCCAGCTCATGAACGCCACGAGCACGTTCTGGCCAAGGGCCAGCTCGCCCGCGTCCGTGGAGGAACTGTCGGCCAGCGGCTCGTCCTGGCGCACCCGCTGCCCGCGGACCACGATTGGGCGCTGGGTGAAGCACGTGCCCTGGTTGGTGCGCACGAACTTGCGCAGGCGCCGGGCGTGGACCTGGCCCTGGTCGTCGAGCACGACGACCTGCTCGCCAGAGACGCTCTCGACGACGCCGTCGCACGGGCTGAGGACCAGCTGGCCCGAGTCGCGGGCCGTGCGCCCCTCCATCCCCGTGCCGACGAGCGGGCTGGTCGGCTGCAGCAGCGGGACCGCCTGCCGCTGCATGTTCGAGCCCATGAGCGCCCGGTTCGCATCGTCGTGCTCGAGGAACGGGATGAGCGAGCCGGCGATGGACATCGTCTGCTTGGGGGAGACGTCCATGAAGTCCACCTGCTCCGGCGGGACGCTCAGGAAGCGCTGGCCGTGGCGTGCCGACACCAGCGGGTCCGCGAGCGTGCCGTCCGGGCTGATCCGTACGTTCGCCTGGGCGATCGTGTAACGGTCCTCCTCGTCGGCCGTGAGGTGGCGGATCTCGTCCGTCACATGTGGCTTGACGTCGATCCACGTCGCCGGCAGCTCCGCGATCTTCTGCGCCAGCGTGTCGTCGACGACGGTCCCGGCGTCGGCAACCACGGTGCCATCGTCTGCCTTCAGCGTGCTCCGCAGCGTCTTCCCGACGAGCTGCTCGGGCGTGTTCTCCACCTGGCGTGCGATGCGGCGGTACGGGGTCTCGATGAAGCCGTACTCGTTGATGCGCCCGTAGGTCGCCAGCGAGCCCATGAGGCCGATGTTCGGGCCTTCAGGCGTCTCGATGGGGCAGATGCGGCCGTAGTGTGAGTGGTGGACGTCGCGCACTTCGAACCCGGCGCGGTCGCGGCTGAGACCGCCCGGCCCGAGCGCCGAGAGGCGCCGCTTGTGCGTCAGCTCGGCCAGCGGGTTGGTCTGGTCCATGAACTGGCTGAGCTGGCTGCCGCCGAAGAACTCGCGCATCGCGGCCACCACCGGCCGGATGTTGGTCAGGCTCGAGGGCGTGGCGGTGGCAGGGTCCGTGATCGACATGCGCTCCTTCACCACGCGCTCCATGCGCAGCAGGCCGACCCGGAACTGGTTCTGGATCAGCTCGCCGACGGCGCGCACGCGTCGGTTGCCAAGATGGTCGATGTCGTCCGCCGCGCCTGTGCCGTGGTTGATGCGCACCATCTCGCGGACGATCTGGATGAGGTCGTCCGCGGTGAGGATGCGCTCGGAGATGGGCGTCTGGAGGTTCAGCCGCTTGTTCACCTTGTAGCGGCCCACCTTGCCCAGATCGTAGCGGCGGAAGTTGAAGAAGAGGCTGTTAAGGAGCGAGCGGGCGTTGTCTGTGTTGGGCGGATCACCCGGCCGGAGGCGGCGGTAGAACTCGAGCAGCGCTTCCTCGGCATTGCTCGCGGGGTCCTTGTCCAGGGTGGCCCGGATGAAGCGGTGGTCTGAGCCCCGGTCGACCTCCTCGAACAGGGCCAGGATCTCGTCGTTCGTGCCCTTGGTGAGGCCCTGCACCTGGGTCACCCGCGGCAGGGCGCGCAGGAGCGTGGTCACCGGGATCTTGCGCTTGCGATCCACCTTGACCGACATGACGTCGCGGCTGGAGGTCTCGAACTCGAGCCAGGCCCCGCGGCTGGGGATCAGCTTGCCCATGCAGAGGTCGCGGCCGGAGGCTGGGTCTTCGTCCACGGTGAAGTAGACACCCGGCGACCGTACGAGCTGGCTGACGACGACGCGCTCGGCGCCGTTGATGATGAACGTCCCGTTCTCGGTCATGAGCGGGAAGTCGCCCATGAAGATCTCTTGCTCCTTGATCTCGCCCGCGGACTCGCCCGACTTGATCTTCAGGCGCATGCGCACCTTGAGGGGCGCGGCGTAGGTGAGGTCGTGCTCGCGGCATTCGTCCTCGGACATCTTGGGCGTGCCGAAGGAGTAACCAGGCTCGCCCTCCGGGCCGGGCACGGCGAGCTCGAGGTCCATGTTGCGCCCGGTGAAATCCTGGATCGGCGAGATCTCGGCGAACAGCTCCTTCAGCCCCTCACGCAGGAACCAGTCGAACGAGTCGCGCTGGACCTTGATGAGGTTCGGGATGGGCGCGACGTCCGGGATCCGAGCGAAGGAGCGGCGTGCGGCCCCATCCGGCGTGGCGAGAGAGACAGGGCGAGCCTCTACGAGGGCCATCTGGTCACACCTCCACAGTGGGCGAGGACGAGAACGAGGGCGGACGGTCAACGGCGGGTACGGATCGGGTCGGCCCGCCCCGCGGCAGCCTGCTCCACCCACGCGCACCTAGACCAGGAAGGCGAGGCGTGAGGAGCGGCCGGCGACTTGGCAGGGGGACAGACGGGTGCTTCGACGGGACGCACAAGTATAGGCGAGCGTCCGCCACTGCGGCCATAAAGCGCACAACCCCCAGGGGTCTCGAACCACCTCGTTCGGACCCGGCGCGGGTGGGTGCGTATGCAGCTATCGGGGGTGGCGCACGCTGGAGGTGCGGAACCGGGTGCTCCGCTCCAGCGTGCTCGGTGTGGACACGTACACAGTTGCCGGGTGCGGCGGGTGCCGCGGCACAAGTATAGCCGACACGGTGTCAGGGACGTGGCTGGGCTGGCTGGGGAGCGTTGCGCCCGTCGCCCGTGGCCACCGCCAGGCGCAGGAAGGCGTCCACCAGCTCGAGCGGCAGCGGGAAGATGATGGTGCTGTTCTTCTCCGCGGCAATCTCCGTCAGCGTCTGCAGGTAGCGGAGCTGCAGCGTGGCCGGCTGCCGTGCGATGATGGCCGCCGCGTTGGCCAATTGCTGGCTGGCGACGAACTCGCCCTCAGCGTGGATGATCTTGGCCCGCTTCTCGCGCTCCGCCTCCGCCTGCCGCGCCATAGCACGCTGCATGGTCTGGGGCAGCTCGAGGTCGCGCACCTCCACGCTGGTCACCTTCACGCCCCAGGCGTCCGTCTGGGTGTCGATCACCTGTTGCAGGAGCTGGTTCACCTTATCGCGCTCGGAGAGCAGGTGGTCGAGATCAGACTGCCCTAGGATGCTGCGCAGCGTCGTCTGGGCGATGAGCGAGGTGGCGCGCATGAAGTCGAGCACCTTCACCACCGCGTCTTCCGGATTCACCACGCGAAAATAGACCACGGCGTTCACCTTCACCGTGACGTTGTCGCGGGTGATCGCCTCCTGGGCGGGGACGTCCAGGGTGACGATGCGGAGGTCGACCTTGCGCATGCTCTCGATGCCGGGGATGATGAAGAAGAGGCCCGGCCCGCGCGCCCCAACCAGCCGGCCGAGGCGGAAGATCACCCCCCGCTCGTATTCCTGCACGACTTTGATCGCGGCGGTGAGCAGCATGAACAGAATGACGGCCGCGGCGGCGATGATGGCCAGGTTCAGGTTGGTCACGGCACGGGCCTCTCTCTCACCCAGGTGTGCTGCGATTGTACGGGGCGTGGAGCCCGAGCGGGTGCGCCGTCGGAGGCCCGGCCGTCCCCGGCCACGGGCGCGCTCCGGCGGGGCGGACACGGTGCACCAGGTCCCGTGGCACGGCTCCTATGGGGCCGTGGGGTGCCAGGCCAGGCCGGGCTCCGCACCGCTGGTGGCTCTGTAATGGTGGTGGTCTCCCCAACGGCCCAGGCGGTCCTGGACGAGCGGTACCTGCTGCGCGACGAGCAGGGCCACGTCGTCGAGACCCCGGAGACCCTCTTCCGTCGCGTGGCGCGCGCCGTGGCGGCCATCGACGCACAGTACGGTCGCGCCACGGACCTGGCCGCGACCGAAGAGCGTTTCTTCCAGGCGATGGTGCGCCGCGAGTTCCTGCCCAACTCGCCGACCTTGATGAATGCTGGCGCGCGGCTCGGCCAGCTCATGGCCTGCTTCGTCCTCCCTCTCGAGGATGCGCTGGAGAGTATCTTCGACACCCTGAAGCACGCCGCGATGATCTGGCAGACGGGCGGCGGGACTGGCTTCTCCTTCTCCCGCCTGAGGCCGGACGGCGACCGCGTCGGCGGCACCGGGGGCGAGGCCAGCGGACCCGTCTCGTTCATCGAGGTCTACGACATGGCCGCTGAGGTGATGCGCCGGGGTGGCCTCCGCCGGTCGGCCAACATGGGCATCCTGGCCGCGCACCACCCGGACGTCCGGGCCTTCATTCGCGCCAAGGAGCGGCCGCAGGCGCTCCCGAACTTCAACCTCTCGGTCGGCGTGAGCGACGCGTTCATGGCCGCGGCGCGGGCTGGCCGCAGCATCGACCTCGTGAACCCGCGAACCGGCCAGGTCGTCCGCCGCGAGTCGGCGGCCGACCTCCTCGACCAGGCGGCCGCCTCGGCCTGGCGCACCGGCGACCCGGGCCTGGTGTTCCTGGACCGCATCAACCGCGACAACCCGACGCCGCAGCTCGGCGCGATCGAGGCGACGAACCCGTGCGGGGAGCAGCCGCTCCTCCCCTACGAGGCGTGCTGCCTGGGGTCCATCAACCTCGAACGGTTCGTCGGCGAGCGCGACGGCCGGGCGGTGCTGGAGGAGGAGCGGCTTGGCCGGACGGTCGAGACGGCCGTGCACTTCCTCGACAACGTGATCGATGCCAGCCGCTACCCCCTGCCGGAGATCGAGCGCTTGTGCCACGGGAACCGCAAGATCGGGCTGGGCGTGATGGGCTTCGCCGACCTGCTGATCCGCCTCGGCGTGCCCTACGACGCGGAAGAGGCGCTCGACGTGGCCGATCGGACCATGGGGCTGATCGCGCGGCGGGCGGACGAGGCGTCGGCGACGCTCGCCGAGCGACGGGGGCCCTTCCCGAACTTCCATGGCAGTGCGCTCGACCGGCCCGGCGCCCGGCCGGTGCGCCACGCCACCCGCACCACGGTCGCCCCGACCGGGACGATCAGCGTGATCGCCGGCTGCTCGAGTGGGATCGAGCCACTGTTCGCCCTCTCGTTCACGCGCCGCATCCTCGACCGGGAGTTCCGGGAGGTCCACCCCCTCTTCCGCGAGGTGGCCGAACGGGAGGGCTTCGCCGCCCCTGAGGTGCTCGAGCAGGTGGCCCAGCGGGGCACAGTGCAGGGGGTGGACGCGGTACCCGCGGCCTTCCGTCGGCTGTTCGTCACCGCGCATGAGGTGCCGCCCGAAGCGCACGTGCGGGTGCAAGCGGCCTTCCAGCGCCACACCGACAACGCCGTGTCCAAGACGGTCAACCTGCCGGCCCATGCCCGGCCGGAGCACGTGCGGCTGGTGTTCCGCCTGGCCCACGAGCTTGGCTGCAAAGGGAGCACGGTCTACCGCTACGGCTCCAAGGAGAGCCAGGTGCTCAACATCAATCCCTACTGCCTGTCTTGCGCCGAGGATGGCCTCGACCAGCCCGTGCGGGTTCCAGCGGGACGCCCGTAGGGCGCGCTCGACGGCTGGCCACGCCCACCCGGTGCCGGCTGCTCAATACCGGTAGCGCAGGCGATTGAGCAGGATGCTCTGGACCACGCCCAGCGCCGCCAGGTTCGTCAGCAGCGACGTCCGCCCGTAGCTGACGAACGGGAGCGGGATGCCCGTCACTGGCAGCAGGGTCAGGTTCGCGCCCAGGTTCGCCACCGCCTGGAAGACGAGCATGCTCGCCACGCCAAAGGCCAGGAGGCGGCCGAAGTCGTCGCGGGATCGCTCGGCAGCACGGGTGATGCGGAACACGAGCACGAGAAGCAGGCCGAACAGCACCAGGGCTCCGATGAAGCCCAGCTCTTCGGCGAGCGCGGAGAAGATGAAGTCGGACTGCTTGATGCGCAGGTAGTCGAGCTGCGTCTGGGTGCCCTGCAGGTAGCCTCGCCCGAACAGCCCGCCCGACCCGATGCTGATGCGTGCCTGGAGCACGTTGTAGCCCTCGTCGAACGCGGCGTGCTCGATGTCCACGAGCGTGCCGATGAACGTCGTGATGCGCTCGCGCATGTACTCGCGCATGGCGAGCCAGGCCAGGGGAAGCGCGGCGATGCCGGCCAGCCCGAGGACGAGCGCGTGGCGCGCCCGAATCCCGGCCACGAGCACCAGCGTCAGCCACATCGCCAGGAACGAGAGCGACGTGCCGAGGTCGGGCTCCACGAACACCAGGGCGATGGGCAGCGCGACCACCGCCAGCGTTGCCATCAGCCGGCGGAAGGTGAGCGGCCCCTCCGGCTTGTCGCTCAGGACGCGGGCGAGCGCGATGAGCACCGCGACCTTGGCCACTTCCGACGGCTGCAGGTCGAAGAGGCCCAGGTAGATCCAGCGCCGCGAGCCGTAGTCGTTGTCGGCGCCGCCGCGCCCCACCAGCAGCACGAGTACCAGCAGGGCCACCGCCAGCGCGTAGATGTGGTAGGCGTACGCCCGGTAGGCGCGGTAGTCGAACAGCGACACGAGGACGAGGATCCCGAAGCCGATCACCGCCATGGTGCCCTGCCGCACCGCCCAGCAGCTCAGGGGGACCGCCTCACCGCACGGCGAGCCGCCGGTCGCGCTATGGATCATCGCCACGCCGACTAGCACGAGCGCCGCCGCGGCGCCTACGATCGCGAAGTCGAACTGCTGCCAGCGGCTCTCGCGCATGGGGCCCGGCGGGTTATACGCGATCCACGACCAGGCCCCTGAGCGACGCCGGGTGCGTCAGAGCTGACGGCCTGGGGCACCGTGCCCCCGGGGACGGACCGTTACCCGGGTGGCACCTCCGATGGGCTGCCGACGAGCAGGACCGGGCAGGGGGTGCGGTCCAGGACCGCGCGGAGGACACGAGCATGCCCGAGCTCCAGGTGGCTGCGACGCACCAGGACGATGGCTCGCTCGTCGTGCGCGCGGGCGAACGTGGCGATCTGCTCCTCGATCTCGCCTCGGGCGAGGTACACCCGGACCGGGACGCCCGCGGGAACGTGGGCGAGGCAGGTACAGAGCCGGTCCATCACCTCGCGTGCCCACTCGGGCCACTCATGGTGCGGTTGGTCGACGTAGCCCGGAGCACTCAACGTGCCGGGCTCTCCCGGTCTGGCCGCGACTGGGCTGGCCACGTACAGGACGTCGATGGCGGCTCTCAGCCGGCCGGCCAGGTCCGTGGCCGGGCCGAGCGCGGCCGCTGTCGTCGGTGTCCCGTCGAGCGGGAGGAGCAGATGTGTGAGCGGCCGCTCCGCTCCGGGGCGCGGGGCGGCCTCGGGCCGTACCAGGAGGATGGGCCGGGCGGCGTGCGCGACGACGGCTTCGGCGACGCGGCCCAGGTGCCGGCGCCGGTCCAAGAGTCTGCCGTGGGTGGTCAGGGCGAGCAGGGCGACGTCCGGCTGGGCTGCCGCGCGCAGGATGGCCGGGGCAGGCTCGCCGACGTGCGACCGGACCTGGACCCCCTCGGAGCTGGCCAGGTCCAGGTGCAGCCGCCGCCACAGGTCCGTCGTCGGTGCCTCGGCGCTCGCGACGTGCAGGATCTCCACGCTCGCCCCGAGCTGGGCTGCCACGACCCGGGCGAGGGGCAGCGCCGTCGCAGCGGCCTCCGAGCCATCCAGCGCGACGAGCACCTTCTCCACCACCGTCACGCTGCCCCCTTCCTCTGGGAACCCGAGCGGTCCGTGTACCGGCAGCTCACCGACGTCCCGGGGTCGAGCGGCTCGGCCAGGGCGCCGACGCACACGGTGAGCCTGTCACCCTGTTCGAGCGTCGCCGTCAGCACCTCCTGCCGGCTGTCCAGCTCGACGAGGAGCCGCCGCCCTCGCCAGTGCACCCGGAACGCCAGACGGCGCCACGCGAGTGGGACGTGCGGGGCGAATCGGAGCCCGCCAGGAGCGAGACTCAGCCCGGCGAAGCCGAGGACGACCGCCTGCCACAGGCCTCCGAGCGCGCCGACGTGGACGCCGAGCGCGGCGTTCCCCATCCGATCGTCGAGGTCGATCGCCGCGGCCTGGCGAAAGTAGCGCTCGGCGAGCGAGAGCCGGCCGAGGCGGGCTGCCACCAGCGCGTGGACGCCCGGGCTGAGCGAGCTGCCGTGGGCGCAGCGTGGCTCGTAGTACGCGAAATTGGCCTCCACCTGGGCCGGCGGGAAGCGGTCGGGAAGGAGCGCCATCAGCATCACGACGTCGGCCTGCTTGATCACTTGGGAACGGGTGGCCCGCTCGCGGCCCAGGAGCACGTCGATCGGGGCCGTTCGCTGCGCGTACGGGGTGAGGTCGAGCGGCTCGAGCCGGCTGAACCCGGCGAACTGCTCGACGATCCCCGTTGAGGGATCGACCCCGAGAGCCACGCGTTCCGCCACGTCGCGCCACCGGGCCAGCTCCACTTCGGCGATGCCGAGCGCTCCACGCAGCTCGGCCCACCGGCCCGGCCAGCGCGTCGCCAGCAGCTCGGCGACCTCGAGGCCGCGCTCGAGATTCCATCGCGCCAGGCCGTTGGTGTAGGCGTTGTCGTCCACACCTTCGTGGTACTCGTCGGGACCGATGACGTCTCGCAGGTGGCAGGAGCCATCCTCCTCCCTGGTGGCTCGGCTGGCCCAGAATCGAGCGGTCTCCAGGAGAATCTCCGCGCCGGCCTGCAGGAGAAACAGCGCGTCGTCAGTGGCTTGCCAGTACTGCCAGACGGCATAGGCCACGTCGGCGCTGATGTGCTGCTCCTCGACCCCGCACCGGATGCGAACGAGCCGTCCGTCTGGCCCGACCACCCAGGTGGGCGTTGTCTCCTCTCCGCCGTCAGCCGATTCCCAGGCGTACAGCGCGCCGGGGTAGCCCAGGCGAGCCGCCTTGGCGCGGGCGGCCGGAAGGGTGTGGTACCGGTACATCAGGAGCGCCCGGGCGGCGGCGGGCCAGGTGAAGGTGTAGAAGGGGAGGAGAAAGATCTCGGTATCCCAGAACACGTGCCCCAGGTAGGCATCGCCGGTCAGCGCTCGCGCGCCAATCGAGACGTGCTCGTCGCCCGGGTTCGCGGCAGCCAGCAGGTGGTAGACCGCGAAGCGGAGGGCGCGCTGGGCCGCCGCGTCGCCCTCCACGATGACGTCGCTCGCTTCCCACCGCGCGGCCCAGGCCCGCTCGTGGGCGGCGAGTAGTCGATGGAAGCCGCTCCGTTGCGCTCGCGCGACCTCGGCCAGGGCGTGTCCACCCGCGTCCTCCCCTGGGTGAGCCCGCGCCACGGCGGTGAGGCGAGTGAACACGGCGGGCTCTCCCGAGGGCGGCGACCAGCGCCACGTCCCCGCGGCGCCCCGTAGGTAGCGGGTCCTTCGCCCATTGACGCGGAGTGCCGCCCGGCACGCCGTGGCCAGGTAGCGTGCTGAGGACCGTGTCGTCCACGCCGCGGCCGGCCCCGTGGCGCTGGCGAGCCGGAGGTCGCCGGTCGGCGGCTCCAGGCGCGCCTCCAGGGTGACCTGCGCGCCTGGCGGCGCGCGCACGAGCGCCACCTGCGCCGCGATCGACCGGTCGACCTGGAAGAGGAGGCGCAGCGTCCGCACGTGCACCTCTCGGCCGTGCTGGTCCCGGCGGACCCACTCCGCCAGGAGGACGCCGCGTCGCAGATCCAGTGCACGGCAGAGGCTCACGGTCGCCGCGTCTCCCGGCGCGAGGCGCTCGCCGTCGATTGCCACGTCCAGGCGCATCCAGTCGGGGCCAGGAACGAGGGCCGGCACGGGGGGCTGGTCGTGCCGCTGGCCGAAGAGGCCCGCGATGAACGTGCGCGGGCGCGAAGCCGCCGTTGGCTGCTCGAGCGACGCCCGCGATCCGAGCGCGCCGTTGCCGAGCGCGAGGCGCGTCTCCACCTCGTGCTCCAGCGCGGGCCAATAGCCACGTTCCTCCAGGCGCCAGCCGGCGTCGACCGGGGGAGCAAGCGCCGCATCCAGCCAACCAGTCGCGCGCTGCGCAGACTTGCCGGCAGCAGGGGCAGCGGCGAGACGCTCGTGCTGGAGCCGCACCTGCTCGGCGAGCACGGCCGCAAACCGCGCGGGTCCACCGCCAAGGTGGACGACCCCGGCCGGCACGCCGTTCGGTTCCGCCCCGACTGAGATCACGACGGCGCCTGCGGCGCCCTGGCGCAGGCGGTCGTCGCTGCCCGGGAACCCGGCGACCGGGCCAAACTCGTCGCCGGCCACGAGCACGTCGCGCACGGCGATCTGCTCCGACGCCAGCAGACGCCGCCTGATCCACGCGAGGGCATCCCCCTTGTCGGTCAGGCCTACCTCCACGTGCTTCACGTCGCTGGTGATGCGCGCGTCTGGCAGCCCGCGCTCGGCGGCAACGCCGCGGGTGAGCGCGACGACGGCGGCGAGTCCACCCCCGAGGCCGGCCCCCTGGAGGCGCGACTGCACGGCGGCGAGCAGCGCTCCCATCGCGGTCTTGGGCGGATCGGCCCACTCGGGCAGCGGGATCACGTCGATCTTGCGTCGATTCAGGCGGTCGTAGACGACGTCCACGGTCAGGCCGGTCGCGCTGGCGACGGCATCGCGCACGGCGTTGGCGACATCGGTCAGAGCCTGGTCTTCGGCGGGTGTCGCGCGGCGCCACCAGCGTCGAACGAGCGTGCCGCGGGCCGAGTAGCCGTACACTTCAGAGCCGCGGTTGGCGCACACCAGCAGCCGGCGTCGGCGGCGCGGGGCCAGGCGCCGCCCGACCTGGCGGTGGACGTGCCCCACGCTGGTGCCAGTGACGACGACGATCCACGCGCCGAGCCCCAGGAGCTCGTCAAGGACACGCGCGATATCCGTGGCGTCTTCCTGGCGGCTCGCGACCGCCGTGCCGTCCCAGTCGAAGACCAGGGCCTTGAAGGGACGAGCCAGCGGGCTCAACGCGTCGCGCTTCTGCCTGAGGCGGCTGAGCGCGTGGGCCTCGCTCATGGCAGCACCTGCCACGTCGTGGCCGTGCCCGGTCGGGAGAGCCGTGCTCGGCGCGGTCACGCGGGTGGCTGCCGAGGGCGATGCTGAGCGGCGCGCGGCGGCTGGCCGCGCGTCGAGACGCCGTAGCCGCCCTGCTCACCGGACGAGTGGGTGGCGACTTTCTCCGCCTCGGTCCGTCCGCACCGGAGCCAGGTCGCCACGGTGGCGACCCGCTCGCCGAGCGCCCGAGCCGCCTCGTCTTCCTCGGCGGTGCCGGCCGGCTCCGCTCCCGGTCGGGCGACGAGCGTCGCCCCGTATGGCGCCCAGCAGCCTTCGAGGAGCGGCTCCCTCAGGCCCGGGGTGACGACGATCATCCCCAGGTGCATCAGCATGGTGAGGATGGAGTGCAGCGTCTGCTCGTTCCCGCCGTGGGGTGTGGCCGAGCTCGTGAACGCGGCGCCCACCTTGTCGCGGAACTCGTAGTGGCGCCACGGACGCGAAGCATCTGGCGCTGGCGGCGCGCCGGCTCCGGTGACCAGGTCTTCGAAGAGCCGCTTGGCCGGAGAGGCCATGCTCCCCAGGTAGGTCGGCGCGCCCACGATCAGCGCATCGGCGCCTGCCAGGCGGTCCATCAGCGCGCCACGGCGCAGCGCGGCGTCAGTCTCAGTCTCCTGGGCACGCTGCGGCCCGACCGGCTCGTCCCCGATCGGGAGCAGGTCCACCGCCACACCCGGCACGCGCCTCACGCCCTCGGCGATGCGCTCGGCGAGTCGCCTCACGGCGCCGAATCGGCTGTAGTAGACGACGGCGACCTCGAGCGCATGTGGGATCACCCGTCCCAGCTCCTGCAGCACGTCGTGCTGCTCCGTCCACTCGTCGACCATCGCCGGCCCTCCTCGCCAGGTGATCGCGCGCTCCACTCCTGCGGAGGATCGCCTGCGTGCATCGTGGCCCGCGTCGGTTGCGCTTGACGTGGAGGCGCGTAAACGGCCGGTCAACGCCAGGTGCTGCAGTCCGTGGCACTCGCTCTGCTACGCTCGAGACATGCGCCTGAGCGATCCACGAGGCCGAGCGAGGGGGGCTCCACCTGTGCCAGATCGTGCCAGAGTGTGGCCCACGCGCGTAGCGGCCGGCCCGGGCAACCGCACCGCTCTCCTCCTGGTCGTCCTGGCGCTCGCGCCGGCCTGTGCGGGCGGAGGGGCCGGGGGAGCGACGCCTCCACCTGCCGTGTCGCCTGGGGCGACGGCCGCGCGGGCTCCCACCCTGGCGCAGACGCCGCTCACCACCGTCTCCCCGGTGGCTCCGAGCCTCTCGCCGGCCGCTGCGTCTCCACCGGCGCGCGTGTCCCCCCCATCCCCACCGCCGGCCGCGGTGGAGATCGGGGTACGCGCCGTGGCGACGGGCCTGGACACGCCGTGGGCCCTGGCGTTCGCGCCCGATGGCCGCCTGTTCTTCACCGAGCGCCCGGGCCGGATACGAGTGATCGAGAGCGGCCAGCTCAGCCCGGAGCCGCTGGCCACCCTCCCGGTCGTCGAGACGGCCGAAGGCGGCCTGCTCGGCCTGGCGGTCGATCCAGACTTCCCGGCCGCGCCCTACCTGTACAGCATGTACACCTACCAGGCGGCGCAGGGCCTCAGGAACCGGGTCGTTCGGCTGCGGCTGGCGGAGGCGACGATCGTGGAAGACCGGGTGCTGCTGGACGATCTCCCGGCTGCGAGCATCCACGACGGTGGCCGCGTGAAGATCGGGCCGGACGGCCTGCTGTACGTCACGCTGGGCGACGCCGCCGACGCCGCGCTGGCCCAGGACTCCGCGGCGCTGGCAGGCAAGATCGTCCGGCTGAACCGCGACGGCAGCGTGCCGCCAGACAACCCCGTCCCGGGCTCGCCGGTGTACACCCTCGGCCATCGCAACCCGGAAGGACTGGCCTGGCAGCCGGGCACCAACCGCCTGTACCAGACCGAGCACGGGCCGGTGGGCAATGACGAGGTGAACCTCATCGAGCCCGGCGAGAACTATGGCTGGCCGGATGTGCAGGGCCCGAACCACCCGGCGCCGTACCGCTCGCCTCTCGCCGTGTACACGCCAGCGGTCGCGCCCGCTGGAGCCACCTTCTACGACGGGAGCCTGATCCCGCAGTGGCAGGGCAGCTTCTTCTTCGCCACTCTGCGAGGCGCGCAGCTCCGGCGTCTCGTCTTCGACCCGGAGGATCCTGGCCGCATCCTGGAGGAGGAGGTCCTCTACGAGGGCCAGTTTGGGCGCCTGCGCGACGTGGTTCAGGGGCTGGATGGTGCCCTGTACGTGGCCACGAGCAACCGGGACGGCCGCGGCCGCCCGGGTCCCGAGGACGACCGGATCCTCCGCATCGGGCCCGGCTGAGCGGCAGCCGTACCCGAAGCGTGCTGCGCTGGTCGGTCGCGGGGGCGGAGTCCCCGTCGTGCCTGGCACACGACACACCGGGGCGACGCCCCGGACCGGCGGCAGCCTGCCCGCGACCGGTTCTGCCTACCATTCCCCACGTGCTGATTGGGGTCGACGCCAGCCGCATCACCCGGCCACGGCGCACCGGGACTGAGAACTACTCCCTCCACCTGCTGCGCCAGCTCCTGGCGCTGGACCACGCCAACCACTACCGGCTGTACACGGGCGCGCCGATCGAGGCCGGGCTCCTCCCTCGGAACGAGCGCACCGAGCAACGCCTCATCCGCCTGCCGCGCCTGTGGACCCAGGTGGGCCTCTCGCGAGAGATGCTGGTGGCTCCGCCCGACCTGTTGTTCGTGCCGAGCCACGTGCTGCCGGTCGTGCGTCCGGCGCGGAGCGTGGTGGTGGTCTATGACGTGGGCCACCGGTTCTTCCCGCGCGCGCACCGCCTGGCGGAGTGGCTCTACCTCGAGTGGGCGATCAGACGCCACGTCCGCGTCGCCACCCAGCTCCTCACGATCTCAGAGTCGAGCAAGCAGGACCTGGTGCGCGTGTACGGCGTCGACCCGGGCCGCATTGCCGTGGCCTACCCGGCCGCGGACGAAGCGTTCGTGCCGCCGTCAGACACGGAGGTGCAGCGCGTACGTCGTAGGTACGGGCTACCGCCGCGGTACCTGCTGCACGTGGGCACGCTGAAGCCGCGGAAGAACCTGCCGCGGCTCGTGCGCGCCTTCGCGGCGGCTGACCTGCCGAGCGACGTGCACCTGGTGCTCGCCGGGCAGGCAGGGTTCGGGACGGGCCCGCTGCGCCGGGCCATCGCGGAGACGGGCCTGGGCGAGCGGCTCCGCCTGCTGGAGTACGTCGGTGGGGAGGACCTAGCCGCCCTCTACGGTGGGGCAGCGTGCGTGGCGCTCGTGAGCGTGTACGAAGGGTTCGGGATGCCGGCCCTGGAGGCGCTCGCCTGCGGCGCGCCAGTCGTGGTGAGCAACCGCGGCTCGCTGCCGGAAGTGGTGGGACAGGCGGGGGTCATCGTGGATCCGCTCGCGGTGACGTCCATCGCGGCCGGCATCGGCCGGGTCTTCCAGGATGGCAGCCTGCGCGAGTGGCTGCGTGAAGCCGGGCCCCGCCAGGCGGCGCGCTTCACCTGGGAAGGCGCGGGGCGCGTGGCGCTGGACGCGCTGGAGCGCGCCGGGAGCCGGCTGACCCGTTAGCGTAGATCCTGCAGTGTGAACTCACCACGCCTGGCGAGAGGACGAACTACGCGGGGGCGCCCTCGGCGCTGACTGTCCACGCCTCGCACTGGTGCATGGTGGGGAGGTCGGCCGGAAAGTAGTACACGACGCGGAACCGAGCGTCCCGCGTGAACGGTTCGGCCGAGAGCCGGAACTGGAGGACGCCCGCGCCGGGCACTGCGAGCCGCAGCGGAACCAGTGCCCGGGCCGCGCCGGCCGGCGCCGGCTCCTGCTCCACCATGCCCCAGTAGTGCCGGAAGCTCGGGAGCGCCATCAGCTCCCCCAGCACGGCCTCGTACCACGGCTCGCCGCGGAACTGCTGCCGCTCGAAGCGGAAGGCGCAGCTGAGCGCCGTGTCGCTCCTCCGGGACGGGGCACCGCTCATGGTGCTAGTGGCGACCGCGATGGCGCTCAACGCCCAACTCCTCCTCCTGAGCCTGGCGATCGGCCGGGAGGTACGCCCGTCGTGGGCCCAGCGCTTGGTGGCGGCATGCTTCCTGACCGACGGCGCCTACGGGGTCAGCGCAGCTCTCGGGCCGTTGCGTCTGCCCACGCTGCTGGGGGCCGGCGTGAGCATGTATCTGGGCTGGAACCTGGGGTCGGGCCTCGGCTCCGCGGTGGGGTATGCCCTCCCTGATCCGTGGGCGCTGGGCATCGATTTCGTCGTGCCGCTCGCGTTCCTGGCGGTGCTCGTGCCGCTCCTGCGGACGCGCGCGGCGCTGCTGGTCGCGCTTAGCGCGGCTGTGGCGACCCTCCTCCTGGCGCGCCTGGTGCCGAGCGGGGCCGCGGTCCTTGGCGGGGGCGTGCTGGGATGCGCCATCGGTGCCTGGTGGACACACACTGAGCCTCGGGGAGGGGATGCCCGATGAGCGTCGTCTGGTTGATTCTGTCCATGGGTGCCGGCGTGTACGCCCTGCGCCTGGCCTGAGGCGGCGGGCGCGCGCCCCTCACCGACCGGCGCGGCCCCTGGGTCTACGTCACCAGCCTGCGCTCCTGCGGCCCGCTGCTGGCGGGCAGCTCGGCGCAGACGCGCTCGATCGCGTCCACGCTCCTCTGCCAGCGGAACTGCTCGGCGCGCGCCCGCGCGGCGAGCGCGAACGCGGCGCGAAGCGCGCCATCGCGTGCCAGGAGGCGTACCCGCTGGCGGAACGACTCCTCGTCCACGATCAGGTAGCCTGTCGAGCCGTCGACCACGGTCTCGACGAGCCCGCCCTCCCGCCAGGCCACCACGGGGACGCCGCACGCCATCGCTTCCAGGGGGGCGAGGCCGAACTCCTCGGCGTACGGGGCGAACACAGCCACGCAGGCGCGCTGGTACGCGTCGACCAGGGCGGCGGGCCCGAGCGTGCCGCGGAAGTGGACGTTCGACGGGGCAGCGGCCCGCAGCCAGTGGACGAAAGCGGGCGGACCGTCGCCCACGACGTGCAGCGGCAGGTCTGGCAGCTCGCGCCAGAAGCGCACCAGGCGGTCCAGCCCCTTCTCGGGCGCGAGTCGCCCGACGGTGATAGCGTAGTCGCCGGTTCGTTGGGCCGGGCGGAACAGGTGGAGGTCGACGCCCGGGTAGATGATGGCGTCGGCAGGCCGGCCGTAGAGCTGGCGCAAGCGGCCGGCGGTGAAGCGACTGTTTGCGACCAGGCCTGCATCGCGGCGGACGGCCAGCCAATCGAGCGCCCGCCGGGCGAGCAGGTCCGCCCGACGGGTACCAGGCAGGAGGAACCGGCTGCGCACGGAGTGCACCCAGTACACGGTGCGCGGCCCGTTCCGCAGTGCCAGCAGGTTCGCGCCGAAGCTGTTGGCCACCACCACGTCGTCGGGGACGCGTGCTGTCAGCCACCGCGGGCCCGGGAGCTGGAGGTGGCTGAAGGCCGCGATCTCCGGGTAGGTGCGTTCGGGGCGGTAGCGCCCCAGCAGCAGGCGTACCTGGTGGCGGGGAGTCAGCCCGCGCGCCAGCTCCAGGAGCGCGCGCTCGCCGCCGCCGAACGTCTCAGGGTGGCTGTGGGCGAGGGCAATGCGCACGCCAATCAGCCGGGCCGCCGAGCGACGGAGGTCGGTCTGGCTCCGAGCAGCGGACGGAGGCGCCGGCCCGGACGCTCGGCTAGCACCTCGGCAGGCGACTGCTGAGTGGGGCGCTGACGCGCGAGCGAGGCGTGCCGGGTAGCGCGGCTGAGCACGCGCTCAGGGTAGCCCGCTCGGGTCGCCAGGGTCGACTCCTGCAACCCCTGCAGGCAGGGCCTTTTCACCACAGTGTTCCTGCCGAGAGGACGAGCGTGACGGCGTCGC
>CAYSYM010000051.1:0-27000 GCA_964435115.1 uncultured Chloroflexota bacterium
CCGCGGCGAGCGCGGTGCGTGCCGGTGTCGAGCTGGAGGTCGCTGAAGCGCAGGACGGGCGGCCGTTCGGCCTGTCGACGGCGCAGCAGGGCCCGCACCCGCGCCAGCAGTACGTCGAACGAGAGCGGCTTGGCCACGTAGTCGTCCGCGCCCAACTCGAGGCCGGGCCTCTGGCCGGCAGGCGTCTCGCCCGCGGCGAGCAGCAGCACCGGGAGGTGGACGTCGGCGGCACGCAGGCGCCGCAGCACCTCCAGCCCATCCATGCCAGGCAGGGCGACGTCGAGGATCACGGTGTCGGGCGGGTGGTCGCGGGCCAGGCCAAGGCCCTCGGGTCCGCTGCTCGCCGTGTCCACGGAGAAGCCCTCGTAGGAGAGGCCCCGCTTGAGCGCGCTCGTGATCGCGGGATCGTCGTCGATCACCAGAATCTGCGACATGCCCGTTCCATCCGATCCGCCAGGCCAGGCGCTCTCGATCCGTTCGCGCCTGGTTCGCTCGGCCACCCCGCTGTCCCGGTCCTGGCCAGGCGCACCGGCCCGGGCCCGCGGCTGCCGGCTCGGGTGGGGCGAGCCGAATCGTGCCACGGCGCCGAACGCGCGGTCGCCCGGCCGAACCAGAGCCGCTCTCCACCGTAGCCGGCTACCCTGAGTCTGTCCTGAAAGCTCGCTGAGCGCTGGCTGAAGGCCGCCCCACGCACCGTGCCGGGGGTAGCCCGCTTCTTCAGCCGGGCCTCAGACGTCGTTCAGGTCCGTCTCAGAGCGACGGCGTAGGGTGCCGTTCGGCATCACACGCAGGAGGTCCCGTGGAACACCCGCGCGCGGCTCGACGCCGCAACCGGTACCGCCAGATCGCGGAGGTGCTCGTCCGCCACGGCCTGGGCTACCTCGTCGGCGTGGCCGGGCTCGAGCGCTTCGTCCCGCTGCACCGGGGCTGGTTTGGCCATCCGCGCCGCGAGGCGCCCTACACGCGCCCCGAGCACGTTCGGATGGCCGTGGAGGACCTGGGGACCACCTTCATCAAGCTCGGCCAGATCCTCTCCACGCGCGCCGACCTGCTGCCCCCCGCGTTCCAGACGGAGCTGGCGAAGCTCCAGGACCAGGCGCCACCCGTGCCGGCCGACCAGGTGGTCGCCGCCCTGGTGGAAGAGTTCGGCCGGCCCGTAGGCGAGACCTTCGCCTGGTTCGAGCTGGAGCCGCTCGCCGCGGCCTCGATCGGGCAGGTCCACGCCGCACGGCTGCCGGACGGCACCGAGGTGGTGGTGAAGGTGCGCCGGCCAGGGGTGGTGGCGCTCGTCCACGAGGACCTGGAGATCCTGGGGACCCTCGCCAGCGCGGCGAGCCGTCGCTGGGCCCTGGCCGACGAGTACGACCTGGTGGGGCTCGCCGAAGAGTTCGCGCAGACGCTGCGCGCCGAGCTCGACTATGTACGCGAGGGGCAGAACGCCGCGCGCTTCGCGGCGGACTTCCGCGACGACCCGGATATCCACGTGCCGCGCGTCTTCTGGGAGTGGACCACCGCGCGCGTGCTCACCCTCGAGCGCATCCAGGGGATCAAGATCAGCGACACGCATGTGCTGGACGAGGCTGGGATCGACCGCGTGGCGCTGGCCCACCGCGCCGCCGGCCTCCTGCTCAAGATGGTCTTCGAGCACGGCTTCTTCCACGCCGACCCACACCCGGGCAACTTCTTCGTCGAGCCCGGGGGCCGCATCGGCCTCATCGACTACGGCATGGTCGGGACCGTCGACGCCCGCACCCAGGGCCAGCTCACCCGGCTGCTGCTCGCCATCACGTCGGACGACCCGGCCCGCCTGGTGGACGCCTTCCTGGAGCTGGGCGTGGCCCGCCAGCGCATCGAGCGCACGCTCTTGCGCCGCGACCTCGAGCACCTGCTCCTGCGGTATTACACCCGCCCACTGGGCGAGGTCGCCCTGGGACCGCTGATCGAGGACGCGCTGGGGATCGTGCGACGCCACCGCCTGCGGCTGCCGACCAACCTGGTCCTCCTCCTCAAGACGGCCGTCATGAGCGAGGGGCTCGGCGCCCAGCTCGATCCCTCCTTCCGGCTGACGGAGGCGCTCACGCCGTATGCCGAACGCCTGGTGCTGCGCCAGCTAGCGCCCGCGCGGTGGGCCCGCCAGCTCGGCCAGGCCTCGCTGGACGCCGCGCAGCTCGGCGTGGAGCTGCCCCAGCAGCTCCGCCGCCTGCTGGCCGACCTGGAACGCGGGGACATGGAGATTGGCGTGCGGCCGGCCGGCGCCGGGCCGCTGGTGGAGCGCCTCGAGCAACTCGTCCACCAGGTGGTGCTGAGCATCATCGTCGGCTCGTTCATCGTCGGCCTGGCCTCCTTGATGAGCATCTACCACCCGCCCGACTGGGAGCGCTGGGCAGGCGCCGTCTTCGCCACCGCGTTCGCCATCGCCGGCGGACTCGGCGTCTACCTGGTGGTGAGCGTCCTGCGCAGCCGGCGGCGCTGACCCGGGCCGGGCGCGAGCAGGACGCGCCGCGCGCCTGGCTCGACGGTTGGCATGGCGCGGCGTCCACGTGGCGGCCCGCCCGCGAGGCGCCTATCCACGCGGGTGGGGCAAGACTACCCAGCGGGACCTGGCCGGGCACGCGTCCCTCCGCCAAGGTCTGCACAGGTGACGAGATGCCCGCCGGCCCCGCGGCGGGCGCGGAGGTAGGACGTGGAGCGCGCGCGCGAAGCACCCGGCCTGGAGGACGGCAGGCGAGAGAACGGGGGTGCCCAGCCAGCGCTCGGTCGTATACCGCTGGTTGGCCGCCGCCTGGACCCGCTCTACCGCTACGCCTGGCGCCTCCTCCGCGGCCCGTCGCTCAGCCGCCGCATCATCGCCAGCGTCGCCCTCGGGCTGAGCCTGGTCCTGGCGCTCGCCGGCGTCGTCGCCCTCTGGACCATCCAGGAGAGCACTGAAGCGGCCTACCGCGAACGCCTGGCGGTCGCACGCGCGGTCGTCTGGCACGTGGACCGGGTCCTGCGCTCCACCGAGGCCAGCCTGGAACGAGCCGCGCTCGAGCTGCGGCTGGAGCCGGGCGGCCCCGTGAGCGAGGCCGACGCCCGGGTGCTCGCCAACCTGCGGCTCCAGCTCGGGCGGTACGTGGCCCTGCGCGCCGTGGACGCCCGGGCCGCCACGGTGTGGGCCGACCCCGGTGCCGCGGCCGCCGCGGCCGGGCCTGGCGCCGCGGACGAGGCCGTCCGGCGCGCCTTCCAGACCGGCGAGCCCGCGCTCGCGGAGGTGGCCCAGCCCGGCGACGCCGACGGCGCCCTGGCGTGCCTCGTGGTCCCCGTGCGGGACGCCCGGGGGGCCGTGAGCGGCGCCGTGATGGCTGACCTGGATCCGGCCGACCCCGGGGCAGGCCTGCTGCCAGCCCCGGACGCGCGCGACGGCCTCCGTATCGACCTGGTCGATGTCGACGGGCGGCTGCTGGACGGAACCGATCCGACGCCGGGCGGCCGCGACGCCCACCGGGGGTTGCTAGCAGACCTCATGGCGACTCGGACGGCCGGCTACCGCGTGCACGAGCCGCCACATTCCGCCCTCTACGAGGCCCACGTCGTCGCCTACGCGCCCGTGTCGCTGCTCCCTGCCTGGGGCATCCTGGTCGAGCAGCCGCAGGACGTGGTCCTCGCCGCGCCGCGCGCGCTCCAGGTGCGGCTCGGCCTCCTGGGCGTCGCGGCGCTCGTCCTGGACGCCGCCGTGGCCTGGTTCGACGTGCGCCGCGTCGTCCAGCCCCTCCACCGGCTCACCGCCGCCGCCCAGCGGTTCGCCGCCGGCGACCTGGACGAGCAGGTCCGCCTGGACCGGGCCGACGAGCTGGGCATCCTCGCGCGCGCCTTCGACACCATGCGCCAGCGGCTGCGCGCCTCGCTGGCCGAGGTGGCCGAGTGGAACCGCGAGCTGGAGCGGCGAGTCGCGGCACGCACGACCGAGGTCGAGCGACGCAATCGCGAGCTCGCGTATCTGAACCAGATCGCCGAGACCGTGAGCGGGACGCTCGACGTCCACCCGATGTTCGAGCGCACGCTGGAGCGCGTGCTCGCGATCACGGGCGCGGACCTGGGCGCCTTTTACGTACTGGGAGAAGGGCAGACGCACCTGGCGCTGGTCGCGGAGCGGGGTCTGCCGGCCGCGCTACGGGCCGGCCACGCCGGAGCCAAGCGCTGCTTCTGCGAGCGCGCGGCCGCGCTGGACCGGGTCGTGGTCCTGGAAGGGGCCGAGCTGGACACCGCGGCGCCAGCCTGCCGCCGGGCGGGAGTCCACGCGGTCCTGGCCGTGCCCCTCTCGGCCGGGGAGCGCGTCCAGGGCGTGCTCTTCCTCGGCTCGGTTCAGGAGGGGCACTTCCGCGAGGTCGACCTCGGCACGCTCACCGCGGTCGGCCGCCAGGTGGGGATGGCGCTCGCCAACGCGCGGTTGTACGAGAGTCTCCAGGTGCGCGAGCGAGAGCGGGCCGAGCTGTTGCAGCGCGTCATCGCCGGGCAGGAGGAGGAGCGACGCCGCCTCGCCCAGGAGCTGCACGACGAAGCCAGCCAGGCGCTGGCGTCGCTCCAGCTCGGGCTGGACCGGCTGGCCGCGGGCAAGGAGCGGCCGGAGGACGCGCGGCGCCTCGCCGCGCAGCTCCAGCACGTCGCTGCCCACACCCTCGCCGACGTCCATCGCCTGGCCGTCGAGCTGCGCCCGAGCGTCCTGGACGACGTCGGGCTCGTGCCCGCGCTGGAACGCTACGTGCGGGACGCCTCCTGGCGGCGCGGCCTGGCGATCGACTTCGCGGCCGTCGGCGTCGACGGCTTCCGGCTCATCCCGCCCGCCGAGACGGCCGTCTATCGCATTGTCCAGGGAGCGCTCACCAACGTCTCCCAGCACGCCGGCGCCAGCCACGTGAGCGTCCTCCTCCAGCGGCGCCACGACAAGCTGGTGGTGGTCATCGAGGACGACGGTCGTGGGTTCGACCTGAGTGCCGTCCGCGCCGCCCCGCTCGAGCACCGCCTGGGCATGGCCGGCATGGAGGAGCGGGCAGCGCTCATCGGCGCCACCGTGACCATCGAGACGGCGCCCGGCGCCGGGACGACGGTGTTTCTGGAAGTGCCGCTCGCCCGGAACACGCTCAAGGAGGAGACGCATGCTGCGGTTGGTCCTGGCCGATGACCACGGGGTGCTGAGAGCCGGCTTGCGGGCCCTGCTCGACGACCAGCGCGACCTCCAGGTGGTGGGCGAGGCGGGCGACGCGGACGAGGCCGTAAGCCTGGTCCAGCGCCTGCAACCTCACGTGGCGCTGGTCGACGTGCGCATGCCGGGTGGCGGGCTCGCAGCCGTCCGGCGCATGAAGCAGGTGGCACCAGACATGCGCGTGCTCGTCCTTAGCCAGTACGACGACCCTGTCTACCTGCGCGAGGCGCTGGCGGCGGGCGCCTCGGGCTACGCCCTGAAGCGCGCCAGCGGCCACGAGCTGCTGGAGGCCATCCGCGCCGTGGGTCGCGGGGACGTCTACCTGCACCCCACCCTGACCAGAGTGCTGGTAGAGGAATCGTGGGGCCCGCGTGCCCGCGACCTCCGCCTACCTGCCGAGCCGCTCTCGGACCGCGAGACCCAGGTCCTGCGGCTCGTGGCGCTCGGCCACACCACCCAGCAGATCGCCGACCAGCTCTTCCTGAGCGCGCGGACCGTGGAGACCTACAAGGTGCGCTGCATGGAGAAGCTGGGGCTCAGCGGGCGCGCGGCGCTCGTGCGCTACGCCCTGGACCACGGCCTCCTCAATCCAGAACCGGAGGCGTAACGACGTCGCCCACCCGCCCACATGGGCGGTCCCCACCTGTTGGTGCGGGCTGGCCTGCACGTTCTCCACGACGGCACGGGCGCGGAAACTCGCAGGCTTCCTACGACGCGGCTGCCACAGATCTGCACAGCCGGACGGTCCCGCGCTTCGGCGCGGCACGGGACACTTACGGCTACAGCATCCGCGCAGGAGGTTGACGATGGCGACATCCGCTCCGATTCACCAGCCGGCCGTACTCGCTCCACAGGATGGGTCGGTTGCAGAGCCCACGGCCCCTCCGTCTGGTCTGGGGGGGTGGCTGTACGAGCGGCTGGGGCTGGGGGCCCTGACCTACGCCGTCCCGGCCCACGCCAATACCCTCTGGTACACCCTCGGCGGCGTCACCTTCGTCGGCCTCCTCCTCCTCGTCGCCACCGGCTTCTGGCTCGCCCAGTACTACAACCCCGACCCCCTCACCGCCCGCGAGAGCGTCCTCTTCCTCCAGGCCCAGGCCCCCTTCGGCGACCTCGTCCGCGGCCTCCACGTCTGGACCGCCTACCTGGTGGTGGTGAGCGCGGTGCTCCACCTCATCCGCGTCTTCGCCACCGCCGCCTACAAGGTGCCGCGGGAGGTGAACTGGCTGGTGGGCGTGGCGCTGCTGGGGCTGCTCCTCTTCGGGGGGGTCTTCACCGGCACCATCCTCCGCTGGGACCAGGAGGCGTACGAGGCGATGGCCCACAACGTCGAGGCCACCGCCTTCTTCGGCGCCCTCGGCGGCTACTTCTCCGAGGGCTTCACCACCTCCGTCCCCATGCTCGCCCGCCTCTACACCGCCCACATCAGCATCGTCCCCCTCCTCCTCGGCCTCCTCCTCATCGCCCACTTCTTCCTCATCAAGCACCACGGGATCAGCCCCACCCCGGCGCAGGCGGATGCGGGGCGGGCGGCGCGGGGGCGGCTGCCGGCGGGGCTGCTGACGGCGCGCTACTCCACCCACCTCCGCCTCATGGGCGGCTACGGCCTCGCCCTCCTCGGCCTGGCCGGCCTCCTCGCCCTCGCCTGGCCCCCGCCCGTCGGCCCCGCCATCGACCCCACCCTCGAGATCACCAAGCCGGCGTTCGTCTTCTACTTCCTCTACCCCTTCGAGAACTGGTTCGGGGTCCTCGGCATCGTCTACGCCGGCGTCGCCTTCTTCGGCCTCCTGGCGCTGGTGCCCTTCCTCGATCGGGGCCCGGCCCGCGGCTGGCGGCGGCGCCCACTCCCCACCACCCTCGGCCTGCTCCTCCTGGGGGCCGTCCTCGGCCTCTCGCTCATGACCGCCCTCCAGCCCACCGTCGCCCACCTCGGCGGCTAGCCCCCCACCTCCCCACCCCGCGAAGGAGCCCCCGCGCATGAGACGCCGCACCACCCGCACCACCCTCGCCACCCTCGCCGCGCTGCTCGCCCTCGGCGCCGGGCTCGCCCGGGCCGACGGCGGCCGCTCCGTCGCCGTCAAGCCCCTCGCCGCCCGCCCCGGCGACCCCATCACCGTCACCGGCGCCGGCCTCGGCGCCAGCCGCCAGGTCGAGATCCGCCTGGTGGGCCAGGGCCTCGACCTCGACCTCGGTGAGCTCGCCGCCGCCGCCGACGGCGACTTCGAGGGGACCCTCACCCTCCCACCCGACCTCCGCCCCGGCACCTACCAGCTCCGCGCCGTCGGCGACGGGGCCGAGGCCACCCAGCTCACCCTCCTCCCCGCCGGCGCCACCGCCCCCGCCGAGCCCACCATGGGCGCCGAGTCGCTCGTCGCCCCCCGCCCCCTCGGTGAGGCCGCCCTCCTCGTCGCCCTCTTCGGGGTGCTGGCCGGCCTCGGCCTCCTCGCCGCCCGCACCGCCACCCGCGCCCCCCGGGGCTCTGCTCCGAGGACGTAGCGCGCGCCGGGAGGGAATGGCGCCCTCCGTCTGACGCGGGTACGGGGAGCCTGCCCGTGTGTCCCCGGGCAGGCTCCCGGACAGACGCGTCGTCGGGACAGGAGCGTGGCGGCCGCCACGCTCCTGTCCTCGCCGGTACACTCAGGCGAGCATCAGACTGGCTTCAGCGCCAACTCAGCCAGCGCCGGTACCACTCGGTGTGACACGTGGGCAGGCGTCTGGCAGGACGAGGCGCAGGCGCGGCCCGCGCGCCGAGCCACACGCCTGGTGTCTGATGCCGCCACACGTCGTCTCCCATGCCGCGTCCCCGAGGCGCTCCGCGCTCTCCCTGCCAGGGGGCTCCCCACGCCAACCCGGCCCGGGCCACCCGCGCCGGGGCCACCCCGTGGGGCTGGCCGCGGCCATCGTGGCCGACCAGCGAGCGGCGGCGCGCTGGCAGGTGACTGGGGTGCCCAGCTCCGGGGCGAAGCGCCGCATCCGCGTCACCATCGCCGGCTCCCAGGCGCTCCTCGGCCAGGCGCTGAGCAGCCTGCTGGGCAGCCTGCCTGGCGTGGAGGTCGTGTCTGCCCTCCGCGATTCCCCAGACGTCCTCCTGCTCGTCTGCCCTGACCGCGACGCGCTCTCGGGCCTGGCCCATCTCTCCGAGCGGCACCCCGGCACCCGGGTGCTCTGCCTCGGGCTCGGCTGGACGGTCGACGACGTCGTCACTGCACTGCGCGCCGGCGCGGTCGGCTGCCTGTCGTTCGACATCGGCCTGGAGGAGCTGGCCGGCGCCGTGCGGCAGGCGGCCAGTGGCGAGACGACCCTGGCGCCTGGCCTGGCGCGCCTGCTCGTGGCTCGCCTGGCGGGTGAACGGTCCGAGCCAACGGCGCCGGCGCCGCACCTGACCGACCGCGAGCGCGAGGTCCTCCAGCTCGTCTGCCAGGGGCTGAGCAACAAGGAGATAGGCCAGCGCCTGTTCATCAGCCTGCGGACCGTGGAGAACCACCTGGCGAGCGTCTACGGCAAGCTGGGCGTGCGTTCCCGCACCGAGGCGGCCGTCGTCGCCCTCCAGCACGGCCTGGTAGCTCGGCAGGAGATAGGGGATTCCACTCAGGCCGGAGTGAGTGATTCGTCGCTGGCGCGGGCCGGCTCGCCGTGGTCTGCTGGAGCGCAGGATCAGAGGCGATGAGGACCGCGGCGGCCGTCGGGACCAGGACACGCACCAGGATTGCGCTCTTAGGCACGCTGGGAGAGCTGCACGCCGAGCCGTTGCGCTACGACCTCGCCCGCCTCCGCAGCCTGGTCGAGACGGTCCACCCGGACCTCCTGTGCGTGGAAGCGGACCCCCAGGCCTGGGCGAACGGCGACCTCAGCGGTGCCTCTGTGGAGGTGCGGGAGAGCCTGGTCCCGGCCGCCCGCCACCTTGACACCGTGGTCGTGCCGCTGGGCGCCCCGTCGCCACTGGAGCTCACGCCGCCCGAGGAGGGCGGGCTAGCCGCGTTGCGCGCCAGGATGGTGGGCACCATCGACGCCCTCTTCACTCGGCTGGAGCGCGCCGCCGACTCGCCGGAGCGGGTGAGCAGCGCGCTGTTCGGGTACGCCTGCCACCTCCTGTGCGAGGTCGAGGCAGCGGTGGCGAGCGACGTCGGGCGGCGGGCGTGGGACGCGACGAACGCGCAGCTCCTCGACCGCTTGCTGTGGCTCGCCCGGCGCGACCCGGGCCGGCGGATCCTGGTGGCAGTCCAGTGCCGCCGAGTCCACCGCCTGGAGGCGGGGCTGCGCGCCCTCCGCGACGAGCTGCTCGTCGTCCCGTACCACGAGCTGTGAGCCCCGCCACCACCGCCAACCGCTCGCCGGGCGCGTGGGTGGCTGCGTCCCTCGAAGTGCCCTCGTCGCCGGCTGCCATACCGGGCGTGGCCGTCGCGGGGCTCGGCAAGCGCTACGGGCGGACCAGCGTGCTCCAGGACGTCTCGTTCACGCTGCGCCCCGGCGAGATGCTCGCGGTCGTCGGGCCAGACGGAGCCGGCAAGACCACCCTCGTCCAGTTGCTGGCCGGCTTGCTCGAGCCGACGAGCGGGACGGCCTGCGTGGCCGGCCTGGATGTCCGCACGGCCAGTACGGCGCTTGGCGAGCGGGTGGGCTACATGTCCGAGGGCTTCACCCTGTACGGCAGCCTCTCCGTCGCCGAGAACCTGGCGTTCTTCGCCGACCTGTACGGCGTGACGGGCGGCGAGCGAGCGCGCCGGACGGCCGAGCTGCTGCGCTTCAGCCGCCTGGACGGGGTGCTCGACCGGCGCGCCAGCCGGCTCTCGGGCGGCATGCAGAAGAAGCTGGCCCTGTCGTGCGTCCTGGTCCACCAGCCACGGGTGCTGCTGCTCGACGAGCCCACCCTGGGCGTCGACCCGCTCTCACGCCAGGAGTTCTGGCGCTTGCTGGAGCGGTTCCTGGGCGAAGGGATGGCCATCGTCATGACCACCGCCTACCTGGACGAGGCGGAGCGGTGCCAGCAGGCGCTGCTGCTCCACCAGGGGAAGGTGCTGGCGGCTGGCCCGCCGGACGAGCTGCGCCGCGCCTACGCCGACGCCCTCTGGGAGCTGCGGACGGAGACGGAGCGTGCCCGTCCGGTCCTGGCCGAACGGTACGGCGCCGATCGCGTCTACCTGGTTCGCCGCAGCCTGCGCGCTGCCGTCCCGACCGCGGCTGGCGCTCCCCCGCCGGCCGAGATCCTCCGGGCGCAGGGGGTCCCGGTCGACGAGGCCCGCCGCGTCGAGCCGGCGCTCGAGGACGTGTTCGTCGCCCGCATCGCCGCCGCCTCGGCCGCACCGGCCGCGCCGGCGGCGGTCGCTGCGCGCGCGGGCGACGGGCACGCCTCGGCGTCCGGAGGCATCGTCGCCGACCGCCTGACCCGCCGCTTCGGCAGCTTCACCGCGGTCGACGGTGTCAGCTTCCAGGCCCAGCCGGGCGAGGTCTTCGGGCTCGTCGGGCCGAATGGCTCGGGCAAGTCGACGCTGATCCGCATGCTGACGGGCCTGCTCGCCCCGAGCGCCGGCGGCGGACGCGTGGCCGGCCACGACGTGCGCCACGGGGGCGTGGCGCTCCGCCGCAGCGTCGGCTACATGTCGCAGCGCTTCTCGCTCTACCTGGACCTGACCGTGGGGGAGAACCTGGACTTCTTCGGCGGCGTGTACGGATTGAGCGGGCCCCGCCTGGGCGAGCGGAAGCGCTGGGCGCTGGAGCTGGCCGGCCTCGCCGGCGCGGAGCGGACGGGGACGAGCGCCCTCGGCGGGGGCTACCGCCAGCGACTGGCCCTGGCGGCGGCGCTGCTGCACCAGCCGCCGGTGCTGTTCCTGGACGAGCCCACCTCCGGCGTCGACCCGATCGCCCGCCGCCGTTTCTGGGACCTCATCTATGTGATCGCCCAGGCTGGGACGACCGTGCTGGTGACCACCCACTACCTGGACGAGGCCGAGCGGTGCGACCGCATCGCGCTGCTCGCCGCCAGCCACCTGATCGCGCTCGGGACCCCGGACGAGCTGAAGGCGGCGGCGCTGGGCTCGCTGGGCGGCCTGTACGCGGTGCAGTCCCGCACGCCGGTCCGCGCGCGTGACGTGCTCGCCGGCCTGCCGGGCGTGGCCCAGGCAGCCGTCTACGGTCCCACGGTGCGCGTCGTACTGGCCGAGGGTGCCGCGCTAGAGGGGATCGCGACCGCGCTTGACGCCGCGGGCCTGCCGGCCACCGTGGCCGCCGCCGAGCCCACCCTGGAGGACGCCTTCGCCGCGCTGTTGCGCCGCGCCGGAGGGAGCGCGTGATCCGCGTGGTCTCCGCCATCCTGCGCAAGGAGCTGCGCGAGCTGTGGCGCGACCCGCTCTCGCTGTCGCTGGCGCTCGTGCTGCCGCTGGTGCTGCTCTTCCTCTTCACCTCCGGCCTGAACTTCGACGTGCGCCAGGTGCGGCTGGGCGTCTACGACCTCGACCGCAGCGCCCGGAGCCGCGACTACCTCGCCAGCCTGACTGCCTCAGATGACCTCGCGGTCGTCGCCGAGGCGGCGAGCGTGGCCGACCTGCGCGACTGGCTGGACCGCGGCCGGGTGGATATCGGCCTGGTGGTGCCGCCCGACTTCGAGAGGTCGATGCTGGCCCGCGAGCCGGCGGCGCTCCAGCTCCTGGTCGACGGCTCGTATCCGCCCCAGGCGAAGGGCGCCCTCGCCGCGATCGACGCCGCCACCCAGTTGTACATGCGGCAGATGCTGGCGGCGGATATCGGGCTGGACGTGGTGGCCGGGCCGGTCGTCGTGCCCGAGCCACGTGTCTGGTTCAACCCGCAGCTCAAGAGCGTCAACTTCATCGTGCCGGGCCTCTTCTCGGTTATCCTGATGACCTTCGCGCCCCTCCTCTCGACGCTGGCGATCGTGCGCGAGCGGGAGCACGGCTCGATCCAGCAGGTGCTGGCGGCTCCGGTCAGCCCGGCCGCGTTCATCGTCGGTAAGGCGATCCCCTACGCGGCGCTCGGCTTCGTCGACCTGCTGGTCGTGCTGGCAGCAGGCCTCTTCTGGTTCCAGGCGCCGTTCCGCGGCAGCCTGCTGCTCTTCCTGGCCGTCTCGACGGTCTACGTCTTCGCGGCCGTCGGCCTGGGGCTCCTCATCTCGACCCTCACGCGCAGCCAGGTTGCCGCCGTCGTGCTGGCGTTCGTGGCGACGATCATGCCGACCCTCCTGTTCTCGGGCTTCCTCTTCCCCGTCTACAGCATGCCGGCGCGCTACCAGTGGCTCTCGCTGGCGTTCCCGGCCCGCTACTTCACCGAAATCTCGCGCGGGCTCGCGCTCAGGAACGCCGGCCTCGACCAGCTCTGGCCGCAGGTCGCCGCGCTCCTGGCGCTGACGGTGGCGCTGCTCGCGCTCACGATCAGTCGCTTCCACCGGCGGATGGGCTGAGGAGGTCGACGGTGCTGCTCCGTCTGCGCGTCGCCTTCCGCAAGGAGTTCGTCCAGTTCTTCCGCGCGAAGGTCCTCGTCGTCCTCGTACTCTACACGTTCGCCGAGATCGCCAACTGCGCCTGGGCCCTCACCATGGAGGTGCGCGACCTGCCGCTGCTGGTGATCGACCAGGACCGGACCAGCGCCAGCCGCGCGCTGGCCGAGCGCTTCCGCGCCGCGCCGTACTTCGCCTACCGCTACGCGGAGACGCCGGTCGATCCCGCGGCGGCGATCGCCGCCGGCACCCAGCTCGCGCTGGTGATCCCGCCCGGCTTCGCCCGGACGCTCGACCGCGGAGACCCCGCGCCGGTGCAGCTCCTCGCGGACGGCACTTACTCCAACTTCAGCCAGCTCGCACTCGGGTACGCGAACGACCTCCTCCAGGCGTACACGGTCGGCGTCCGCGCCGAGTGGGCCACCCGGACCGGCGCCTCCGGGTCGCTGCCGTCCATCGTCGAGAACGTGCGGCTCTGGTACATGCCAGGCCTGGCGTACGCGCACAAGCAGATGGTGTCGATGCTCGGCATCTCGGCCCTCATCCTGGGCGTGCTGCTGCCGGCGGCGGCGATCGTGCGCGAGAAGGAGAGCGGCACGCTGGAGCAGCTCCTGGTCACCCCCCTCGGCTCCGGGGAGTTCGTGGTCGCCAAGCTGGTCCCCATGGGGCTGCTCATGGTGGTCGGCGTGGGCATCGGCCTCCTCGAGGCACGCCTTCTCTTCGGCGTGCCGATGCGCGGCAGCGTGTGGCTCTTCTTCGGGCTCTCGCTGCTGCTCCTGTTCGCCTCGACGGGGCTCGGAGCGTACGTCGGGGCCGTCACGAACAACCTGCTGCAGACGCTGCTGCTGACCTTCGCCCTCCTGTTCCCGATGACGTTCCTCTCGGGCACGATCGCGCCGATCGACACCATGCCGCCCGCCATGCAGTGGCTAACCCTCCTCAGCCCGTTGCGCTTCTACCTGCCGGTGGCGGAGGGGGTGCTCTTCAAGAACGTCGGACTCGAGGTGCTGGCGCCGAACGCGCTGGCCCTGGGCGCGTACGGCGTCCTGCTGATGGGGATCGGCGTGCGCCAGGTGCGCCGCGCCATGGCAGGGTGAGGGATGAGTGCTGAGTGATGGAGACGCAGAGATGACAGGCAGGCACACACGACACATCGCGGTGCTGGCGGCGCTCGTGCTCGTCGCGGCGGGCGCCGGTGGCTGGTGGTGGTACACGGCCCGGCAGGCCGGCCAGGCAGGGGGGCTGCAGGCCTCGGGGATGCTCGAGGCGACGGAGGTGAAGCTCTCATCTGAGGTCGGCGGGCGGCTGGCGGAGCGCCCGGTGCGCGAGGGCGAGGCCGTGCGGCGCGGCAGCCTGCTAGCGGCGTTCGACACCGAGCTGCTCGACCACCAGGTGCAGACCGTGGACCCCGCCACCCGCACCCACCTGGAGCGCCAGCGCGAGCGCCAAACGCTGCGCTCACCACTCGACGGCTGGGTGGCGCGCACGGTGTTCGAGCCGGGCGAGGTGGTGCCGCCCGGCGCGCCGGTCGTGGTGGTGGCCGACTGGCGCGACCTGACGCTCAAGGTGTTCCTGCCCGAGGACAAGTTCGGGCGCGTGGCCGTGGGGGAGTCGGCTAGTATCACCGTCGACGCCTACCCTGGCGAGACGTTTGAGGGGCAGGTGACGTTCATCGCGTCGGAAGCCGAGTTCACCCCACGCAACGTCCAGACGCAGGAAGACCGTGTCAAGAGCGTCTACGCCATCAAGCTGCGGGTGCCCAACACCGACCTGCGCTTGAAGCCCGGCATGTTCGCCGACGCCGTCTTCGCGGGCAGGTCAGCCCAGGCCCTAACCGTCAAGGGAGGTGCACGATGATCTCCTTCCGGCCGCATCGATCACCACCGTGGAAGCTCGCCCTGCGGAGCGGGGTCGTGGGCGGGGCCGCCCTCCTGGTCTCAGCGTGCGCCGCGCCGCGTCCCGCGCCGGTGGCCGCCCAGGAGCCGCGGGCGATCCCGGTGGAGGCGCAGCCGGCGCGGCGCGCCGACCTCCAGCAGACCCTCGCAGCCAGCGGCGAGCTGCGCGCCAAGGCGCAGGTGACGGTCTACCCGAAGGCGTCCGGCCAGGTGGACCAGCTCCTCGTAGACGTGGGCAGCCGGGTGCAGGCGGGCGACGTGCTGGCGGTGCTGGAGCAGGAGCGGCCGGCGCTCCAGGTGGCGCAGGCGCGGGCCGCGCTCGCCACCGCGCAGGCGCAGCGCGCTCGTGTCAACGCCGGCGCCCGCGCCGAGGATATCGGCGCCGCGTCGGCCGCGCTGCAGGCCCAGCAGGCTGGCCTCCAGGCCGCCGAGGCGCGGCTGGAGCTGCTCCAGCTGGGCGGCCGCAGCGAGGCGGTGGCCGAGGCCCAAGTGGCGCAGGCGCAGGCGACCCTGGACGCCGCGCGCGCCCGCCTGGCCCAGGTGCGGAAGGGCGCCACCAGCGACCAGCGGCAGCAGGCCCAGAGCCAGCTCGCCAGCGCCAAGGCGGCCCTGGCCGCGGCCGAGGCCGCCACGCAGAACGTGCAGACGGTCCAGGGCGCGGCCATAGCCCAGCGCGACGCCGCCCGCACCGCCCTGGCCCAGAACTTCGCGCCCACCGCGGCCGACATCCTCGCCGCGGAGGCCGCCACGCAGCAGGCGCGGGCCGACCTGCGGGCGGCCGAGCAGTGCACCACGGCCCTGGGCGGCGCGCTGGACAGCGCGGTGTGCGACGCGAACAAGGCCGCCGCGCAGACGGCCCTTGACCTGGCCGAAGCGCGACTCGCCCTGCTGAAGAAGGGTGGCACGGCTGCCCAGCAGGCCCAGGTGACGGCCGTCCTCGCCCAGGCCGAGGGGAGCCTGAAGAGCGTCGAGACACAGCGCGCGAGCCTGGAGGCGCAGGCGGTCCAGGCACGCGAGAGCGTGAAGGCAGCCCAGGCGGTACTCGACAAGCTCGTGGCCGGCGCCGAGCCCGAGGAGATCCAGCAGGCCGAAGCGACGGTGCGCCAGGCCGAGCAGCAGCTCCAGCTCGCCATTACCCCGGCCCAGGCGCCGACGGAGCAGGACGTGCGCGCCCAGGAGGCGCAGGTCGCGCAGCTCCAGCGGGCCGTGGAGCAGGCGCGCTTCCAGCTCCAGAAGGTGCGGGCCCCGTACACGTCGGAGGACCGCGCGCAGGCCCAGGCCGCGGTCGACCAGGCCCAGGCGCAGCTCGACCTGGCCGAGCTCGGGGTGCGGGACGCGACCATCACCGCCCCCGTGGAGGGCGTGGTCGCCGAGCGCCTGGTCTCGCCCGGCGCCCTCGTCGGCCCGACGACCCCGCTTGTGACGCTCGTACCGCCAGAGCTCGAGCTGGTGGTGAACGTGGACGAGGCGCAGCTGGGCCAGCTCGCCGAGGGCCAGGTGGCCACGCTGCAGGTCGCGGCCTTCCCTGATCAGTCGTTCAGCGGCGTGCTGAAGACGATCGCACCAGTCGTCGACCCGCGGAGTCGGACGGCGGCCGTGCGGGTGGAGCCGCGTGACGGCGGCGGCAAGCTCCGCGCGGGCATGTTCGCCCGGCTGAGCATCGTCACCGCGGCACAGCCGAACGCCCTGGTGGTGCCGAAGGCGGCTGTGCTCGGGCTGGCGCCGGGCGAGCCGACGACCGTGTTCGTCGTCGGCGAGGGCAACCGCGTCCGAAAGCAGCAGGTCCGGCTCGGCCTGGTGGGCGACGGGCTGGTCGAGGTCGTCGCGGGCGTCGACGCCGGGCAGCTCGTGGTGACCAGCGGGCTCGCCGACCTCAGTGACGGCGACCTGGTCGCTCCGCAAGGGGCGAGCGGGACCGCGCTCGGGGGGCGCTGAACGGCTCCGCCGCGAGAGGACCCCATCCCGGCAGATGAAAGGAGGGATGCCCGGCGAAGCACGAGGCCGACGTTCGGCCCGGATCGGCGCCGCTGCGGCCCATGTCCCGAGCCTCCCGCAGAGAAAGCGCGAGGCGCCTGGACAGCCTGGAGCCCCAAGGGCCGCGCGGCGCTACAAGGAGACGGTCACACGACGACGAGGCTCAAGGGAAGGAGACCTGCGATGGCGAAGGATCCAGTGTGCGGGATGGAGGTCGACCCGGCGACCGCGGCGCACCGGGCCGAGGCGGAGGGGCAGACGTACTACTTCTGCTCGCCCGGCTGCAAGCAGACGTTCGAGCGTGAGCCGCGGCAGTACGCCCAGGCCGGCGAGCACGGCCACCACTGACGCGGCGGACTGAGGGGGGCGGCGCCCGGCGGGCGCCGCCCCCGTCCGCTACCGGCCCGGCCGAGCGGCCCGCTGGCTACGCGAGCGGGCCGGCCTGCGGCACGCGCCCGCGCGGGCCGCGCTGCCGGGCGCGCGTGAACAGGACGGGCGAGGCGCTCAGGAGCGCGAGCGATGCCGCCAGCCCGTCCGCCCCTGCGTAGCCGAACCACCAGGCGACGGCACGGTCCAGGGCAAGCGCCGCCAGCAGCGCGAGCCAGGAGACCGCTGCTGGAGCCGTGCGACCCCAGCGCCACAGCGCCAGCCAGGCGCCCAGCCACAGGGCAACCCCGTACAGGCCGACCGGGTGCAGGCTGACCCCGGACCGGACCAGCGCCCAGGGCACCGACGCCGCCTGCCCGCTGCCACAGGCCGTCAGGGCGCAGCCTGCCCGGTCGAGCAGGAACGCGGCGGCCGCTGCCGGAGCGACGATGCGGCCGAGCTCCTCCGCGGGCAGGTCGAGCGCACGGCCCTCCCGCCACAGCGCCCAGCCGGCGCCGAGCACCGCGGTGCCGAACAGGAACCCGCCATCGCCCAGCGCCGCCACCTGGAGCGGGGCACGCAGGTAGTACTCGAGGTGCGTGGCCACCCACCCCAGGCGCCCCGCCACGATCCCCCAGGTCGCCACGCTCAGCGAGGCGTCCCACACGCCGCCCGGGCCCCAGCCCAGGCCGCGCGCGCGATCCCGCGCCACCAGCCCAGCCACCAGCACGCCGAGCACCGCCAGCACGACCTGCGAGTCAAGGCTGACGGTGAGGACCTGGAGGCGGAACGGGTCGTACATGCGGGCGTCTACTGCAGCCGCCGCGCCCGCTGGACCAGCCCATCGTAGGTCAGCGGGCCGACGACGCGGTCGCGCACCACCCCGGCGCTGTCGACGAATACGGTGGTGGGTAGGCCGGTCACGGCGTACAGCGTCGAGACGCGTCCGTCGCCGTCGAGTCCGATGCGGTAGGAGATGCCGTACTGGCGCAGGAAGGCGCCCACCACCGCCGGATCTTCCTGCATGTCGATGCCCAGGACGACCACGCGGGCGCCCTGCTCCCGCTGGAAGCGCTCGAACTCGGGCATCTCGGTGCGACAGGGCGGGCACCAGGTCGCCCAGAAGTTCAGCACGACCGGCCGCCCGCGGAACTCGGCCAGCCCCAGGACGCCGCCCGTGGTGGCAGGGACGGCGAAATCCGGCGCCGGGGCGCCGAGCCGCGCGCCCGGCGCCGCCGCTCCCGGCGCGGCTGCCAGGCTACTGGCGAGCGCCGGCGCCCGCTCGCCGTACGTCGCCACGACCGCGAGGGCCACGGCCGCGAGCAGCGCGACCCAGGCGACGAGGCGCTCGATCCCCTCTGGCCGCCTGCCAGCCGGCGCCGCCGTGGTCGCCGGCTCTGCGAGACCGCTCCCCACGGGCGAAGCTTACCCCTGGGCGATGAAGCTGAACAGCTCGCTCAGGTCGGGCAGCTCCGTGCCGAGGCCGAGCAGGAAGACAGCGCCGATCGCCAGGCTGAACAGCCCGGTCAGGACGCCCACACTCACGTAGAACGGCTTGGCGCGCGCCGACGAGATGACGCCCGTGGACGCGAGCAGGGCGATGATGCTGTTGGAGATCACCAGACCGACGGAGAAGGCGAGCAGCATGCCGACGCCCAGCCCCTGGCTCGCCGCGCCGCCGACGGCCGCGATGAGGAGCGCCTGGCTGCCCGTCTCGGCGCCGATGCCGTGGATCATCCCCACGCCGTACGCCGTCCGCGGCCCGTACTGGTCCACGTGGAACGGCTCCGCGGGCGCGTGCCCGTGCACCCGCGCTTCCACCTTGCGCCAGGCGTGGCGGGTGGCGGCAAAGACGAGCATCCAGCGGCTCTGGAGCTTGAAGTCGCCCACCCCGCGCACGTACTGCGCGAGCGAGTAGAAGACCCACACGCCCAGGAGCACGAGCGTCACCCCCACGACGCGCTCCATGACCGGGTCGATCCAGTCCGGCAGGATGGCGACGAACGAGAGCGCCAGGAGGCCAAGGAGGAAGACCACGGAGGAGTGTCCGACCGCGTACAGGAACGACAGCCACATCGCCCGCAGCTCGAGGCGGCTGAAGGACGGCCCGCGCCACCCCATGCGTCCCCTGCCGCCGCCCCTGCCAGCCACCGACGTGGCCTCGACCGACTCGACCGCGGTCGTGGTGGTGGCGATGTCGCTGATCGCGGCGATGTGGTCCCAGTCGATACCGTGCCGAATGCCGAGCAGGAGCGCGGTGCCGAGCAAGGAGAGGGCGCCGAGCTGCGGCACCGCTTGAGCCACCTGCATGATCTCCATGCGATCCTCCCATGGCAAAGCGCTGCGCGCTTCGCCGTCTTGAGAGCCGGGGAGCTTCCCTCGCTTCAGTCGACGAGCGTCTCACCCTGCCGCCCGTCGCGTCGCGCGCCTCCGCCTCATAGTATCGAGCTACTTGCAACACGTTGCAAGAGTTCGCAGCCTCCCGGGCTCTTCCTCCCACGCGTCCAGCCAGGCAGCCGCCCGGTGGGAGCCGGGCGGCCGGCCCTGGCAGCCTGCGCCTACGAGGCGCCGCTGCGCGAGGCGCGCGCCGTCGTACGCGTGTGCCCGAGGAGCGCGTCGCCGCCAACCGGCGCGTAGCCGTCACGGGCGCGCGGCAGGCGCGTCAGGCGGCCTGGCAGCGCTCGCACTGGCCCGCGAACTCGAGCGTGTGGGTATCCACGCGGAACCGGAGCTGCGAGGCGAGGGCCTGGATCTCCCGCTCCACGGCCCGGGCGTCGATCGGGATCACCCGTCCGCACGCCGTGCAGAGCAGGTGGTGGTGATGCCCCCCGTCGCACACCGCGTAGCCGTGGTTGCCGCCTTCGAGGTGCATGCGCGTCACGAGGCCGAGGCGTTCGAGCAGGTCGACCGTCCGGTAGACGGAGGCGCGGCTCACCCGGTGGGCGTGCAGCTCCTCGATCAGCCCCTCGGTCGTGAAGGTGTCCGTCCGCTCGGCGATGGCCTCCGCCACGAGCGCGCGCGGCCCGGTCAACCGCAGGCCGGTCTCGGCGAGCCGCCACAGCATCCACTCCGCCCGCGAGCTATTGGCCATGCGCTGCATCCGTCTCCGCACCATGTCTCAACAAGGTACCCGTTCCGAGATGCCACGGGCCAGAAGCCGAGGGCTTCACGGCGCTGAACCCGGACATCACCCCAGTTGTGGCTTATCCGCAGGTGACCGCAACTGCATCCCGTCACGAGGGAGTCAAGATGCCCACTCCGCTGGGCCTCTGCCGCGCAGGGGGCGGGCCGGCTGCAGACCCGGCGGGCCGCGCGGCCCGCCGGGCCGGACGTCAAGGGCACCGGCTTGACACGGCCGAGCAGCGGGCCTATATTGAGACCTAGTATCAATACCAGCCGCGCGGCACAGCCGCCGCGGGGCGCTCGCGAGGCGTCTATGGCTCCCACTCGGTTCATGGCGGTCCTCGGCAGCGTGGCGGTGCTCGCCGCCGCGTGCACCGGCGCGCCCGCCCCACCGCTCAGCCCCACCGCGGCCGCCCCGCCGCAGGCTGCCGCGGTGACATCCCCGCCCGGCCCGGGTGTCGACCAGCCGCCGGGACCGCGCGTCGCCACCACGAACACGGTGCTGGCGGACCTCGCGCGGCAGGTGGGCGGCGCCCGGCTCAGCGCCGTCACCTCGGTCGTGCCACCCGGCGTCGAGGTGGAGAACTACAACCCCAGCCCCGGCGACATGCGCCAGGTGGCCCAGGCCGACCTGTTCGTCATGAACGGGCTGGCGCTCGATCGCTGGGCAGCCAAGTTGGCGCAGGCGGCCAAGCCAGACCTGCCGCTCCTCGTCGTCTCCGACGGCCTCCCCGCCCTCGGGCTGGGCGAGTCGGCCGACGAGGACATCCGCGAGAACGGCAACCCGCACTTCTTCCTGGACGTCCACTACGCCAAGATCTACGTCGAGCGGATCCGCGACCGGCTGAGCGCGCTCGACCCGTCCGGCGCGCCCGCTTACCAGGCCAACGCGGCCCGCTACCTGGCCGAGCTGGATGACCTGGACACCTGGATCCACCAGCAGGTCGCGACGATTCCACCGCAGAACCGCAAGCTGGTCACCTTCCACGAGGCGTACCCGTACTTCGCCGCGCACTATGGCTTCGAGCTGGTCGGCGCCATTGTCCCGTCGCCCGGCCAGGAGCCCTCGGCGGGCGAGCTCGCGCGGCTCGTCGGCCAGGTGAAAGCGGCGGGTGTCAAGGCCGTGTTCAGCGAGGCGCAGTTCTCGCCCCGCCTCGCCGAGACGCTCGCCCGCGAGGCCGGCGTGCGGGAGGTCGTCACCGACCTCTACAACGACAGCGTTGGCCAGCCACCGGCCGATACCTACGTCGGCCTGATGCGGTACAACGTCCAGCGCATCGTCCAGGCGCTGCGGTGACCACTCCTGAGCGCGACCCCTGCGCCCACCCGGTCGTCCAGGTCGACCACCTGCGCGCGGGCTACCCTGGGCGGCTCGTCCTGGACGACGTGACGTTCACCATTCAACCCGGCGAGCTGGTGGCGATCGTCGGCCCCAACGGGTCGGGCAAGTCCACGCTGCTGAAGGTGCTGGCCGGCCTCCTGCCGCCGCTGGCCGGGCAGGTGCGCATCTTCGGCGGTGCGCCCGGCCGCCAGCCGCTGCGAGTGGCGTACCTGCCCCAGGCCGAGGTGGTGGACTGGACCTTCCCCGTCTCCGTGCGCGACGTGGTGCTCATGGGCCGCTACCAGCACGCCGGGTGGCTGCGGCGGCTCACCCGCGCCGACGCCGATGCGGCGCGGCACGCCCTCGAGATGGTGGGGATGTGGCAGCTCGCCGACCGACAGATCGGCGAGCTGTCAGGTGGGCAGCAGCGGCGGACGTTCCTCGCGCGGGCGCTCGCCCAGGACCCAGGCCTCTACGTGCTCGACGAGCCCGTCACCGGCGTGGATGTCGCCACGGAGGACGACCTGATGGACCTCCTCCACCGGGAGAGCCGGCGCGGGAAGACGGTGCTGGCTAGCACCCATGACCTCGCCGGCGTGGCCGAGCACTTCGCCCGGCTCATCAGCCTCAATGGGACGATCGTGGCCGACGGGCCGGCCAGCCTCGTCCGCGACCCGGCCGTGCTGCGGGCAACCTACGGCGGCCACCTCATCGAGGTGCGCGGCGATGTGGTCCTGGTGGACGACCCCCACCACCCGCGGCGGGGGTGACGAGCGCCATGCTGGATCTCGTGACACAGCCGCTGGCCCTCGGGTTCATGCAGCGCGCTGTGGCGGCGTCCATCATGGTCGGCATCCTGGCAGCCGTGGTGGGCACCTACGTGGTCCTCAAGGGGCTCGCGTTCATCGGCGACGCCATCGCCCACGCCGCCTTCCCCGGCGTGGTGGTCGCCTTCATGCTCAAGCTGCCCATCTATCCTGGCGCCGTGGCCGCGGCCGTGCTCACCGCGCTCGGCATCGGCTGGGTCGGCCGCCGGGGTGGGATGCGGCTCGACACCGCCATTGGCGTCCTCTTCGCCGGCACGTTCGCCGCGGGCGTGCTGCTGATGAGCACGATCAAGGGCTTCGTGGGCGACCTGTTCAGCTTCCTCTTCGGCAACGTGCTGGCGGTCACCGAGACCGACCTGGTGATCGTGGCGGTGCTGACGGGTCTCGTCGCCCTCGTGGTCGGCGGCGCCTACAAGGAGCTGCTCTTCGCCACGTTCGACCCCCTGGGCGCCCAGGCGGCCGGCTACCCGGTAGCCACGCTCGAGTACGCGCTCCTCGTCGTCGTCGCGCTGACCATCGCCGTCTCGATCCAGGTGGTTGGCATCATCCTCGTGGTGGCGATGCTCGTGACGCCCGTGGCCACCGCTCAGCTCCTGACCACCCGCTTCGCGCGGCTGCTCGCGCTCGCCGTGGCGCTCTCGGTGGTCGAATCGCTCGTCGGGCTCTACGTCAGCTACTACGGGAACTTCGCCTCCGGCGCGAGCATTGTGCTCGTGGAGACGGGCGTGTTCCTGGTGGTGCTGCTCGCCAGGTGGGCCACCGTTCGACACGGGTCGACGTAGACGGCGCACGGCTTCGCCGCGCGTCTCCCGCCCGCCCGCTCGAGCGCGGCCCGGGCCATGCAACGGGCCGCGTGTACTATCTTTCGTCAGGGTCACGCGCCGGCGCGCGCCCCGCGCTCTCGCATGCGTCTGTCTCCCTCCATCCACGCCGCCACCGAACCGGGTCGCACGGTGGCCCGCGTGCTCAGCAACCCCCCCCGCCCGGCACGCCTGCGGCGCGACGCCGCGCTGCTTGCGCTCCTCGTCGGCGCCGGCGCGGCCATGCTGGCCGGCTGGCTCGGCGTCTGGACGCTGAGCTACCGCCTCACCCACGGGAACGACTTCACCTACTCCTACCTGGTCACCTACGGCGCTGTCTGGGAGCGGCTGTACGACTGGCTCGTCCTCGGCAACGCGCTCCTGCCCGGCCTGGAGCCCCCGCAGAGCATCGACATCCTGGTCTACGCCCTCGTCGGCGCGTTCGGGGTCGTCGGCGCGGGCTATGTCGTCGGCCTCGTGCTCCTGGACCGCGGCCTGGGCCGCTGGCGCGGCATGGTGTGGCTGGTCGTCGCGGTCACCGTGTGGATCCAGGTGGCGCTCTTCCTCATGCCTGGCGTCTACACCAGCGACATCTTCTCGTACATCATGTACGGCCGGATCGCCGCCGTCTACGGCGCCAACCCGTACGTGGCTCCGCCGGACGCCTTCCCTGGCGACCCCATCTTCACCTGGGTGCGTCCCTTCTGGTGGGGCCAGCCGAGCGTGTACGGCCCGCTGTGGACGGATCTGAGCTGGGCCCTGACCAGGCTCACCGACTCGCTGAGCCTGACCGACCAGGTGCTGGCGTACAAGCTCCTCATGAACGCCTCGTACCTGGTCGACCTGGGGCTGGTCTGGTGGCTACTCGGACGGCTCCGCCCAGGGGATGGCACGCGGCGAGCGCGAGTCACGGCGTTCGCCATGTTCGCCTGGAACCCGCTCCTCCTCTTCGAGATCGCCGGCAACGGCCACAATGACGCCCTGATGGTCACGCTGCTCCTGCTGAGCCTCGTCCCGCTCGCGGGGCGGCGCGCGCTCCCGGGCGCGGAGCCGCGTGGGTCCCGGGCGTGGGGCCACCGGAGCGAGATCGCCACCCACCGCCGTTGGAGCGCCGCGCTCGTGCTTGCGGGCCTGAGCAGCCTCGTGAAGTACACGTCCGGCGTCCTCGTGCTCTTCTACGCCGTCGCCTGGGCCCGCCAGGTCCGCCGGTGGCGGACCGGCTTGGCCTGGATGGCGGGCGCTGCGCTCGGGCTGGCTGGGCTGGCCCTGGCGCTGGCCTGGCCGTGGCTCCAGCTCCCGCAAGCGCTCCGGCCGCTGCTCGAAGCAGCCGGCGGCACGCTCTACACCAACTCCGTGCCCGACCTCGTGGCGCTCACCGTCGCCGACCAGCTCCTGGCCCGGGCCGGCCTCGACCCCTCGGCGGCACAGGATGCCGCCCGCGCGGGTATGAAGCTCCTCACCCGCGCTGCCTTCGCGCTCTACCTGGTATGGGAGAGCCGTCGCGTCTGGGAACGCGCCGCCGCGGGACGGCGAGCGGCCATCCAGGCGGTCCTGGAGGCCTCGACCCGAGCGCTCCTGCTGGTGATTACCGTGGTCCTCACCTGGGTCCTGGCGTGGTACTTCACCTGGCCCCTGGCGCTGGCAGCGCTCCTCGGCTGGGGCTCGACGCTCGCGCGCGTCGTCATCGCCTACTCGCTCACGGCCCTGCCCGTCTTCTACGCGCACCAGTACTGGGAGTACCTCATGCCCGGGTCTCTGCTCCTGGCCTACGCCGGCCTCCCCCTCCTGGTTCCCGTCGGTGAGTGGCTGCTCCGGCGCCGGCGAGTGCCGGCCAGCCCGCTTCCTTCGGCCGGCGGCCAGCCAGCCCCGGGTGGCGGCGTGCCCGCGTACCTGGCCGCCGGCCGCCAGGACCGCCACGAGGTCCCCGCCAGTGCTCCGTGGCCCGGTCTCCCGCCCGAGCGGCTCCAGCCCGACGAGCTCGAGCGGCTGGCGCGCTGATGCCCCGCGTCTCACCCCCTTCCCTTCCCCTCAGCGACCCCTCAGCAGACCCTCAGGATCGACTCAGGTGCCGCTGTTAGGCTCGCCGCGTGCGAGTGGAGCGCCGCCGCTCCGCCGTCCTGGAGAGATGCCCATGGGCACTGCTGCGCTCCCCTCCATTTCGGGCGAGATAACCGACCGATTCGCCGTACAGGGCATGACCTGCGCTTCGTGCGCGACGCACCTGGAAGCCGCGCTGGCAGCCGTGCCTGGTGTGCGCTCGGTGCGGATCGACCTGGCGGACGGTACCGCCACCGTGCGCCGCGACCCGGTCGTGGGCTCCTTCGCGCGGCTCCGCGCGGCGGCGGACGCGGCCGGCTACGGGCTGGCGGAGCCTGCTTCCATACCTGGAGGCGACACGCGTCGGCCCCGCCTGTGGCCCGCGTCCGTTCTCGTCGGGCTGCTCGGGGCGCTGGGGTTGCTCGCCTTCTACCTTGGCGTCATCACGCTCGCCCAGGGCTGGACCCACGCCCTCCAGCAGCTCGCCGACGATCGCGCCTTCGTCGGCGCCATCGCCCTCGGCTTCGGCACCCAGCTCGCTCTCTTCACCTATCTGCGCCGCCTGCACACCCACGCCCCCGCCGGAGGCGTCGCCGCCAGCACCGGCACCAGCACCACGGCCATGCTGGCCTGCTGCGCCCACCACCTGGCCGACCTCCTGCCCCTCCTCGGGCTGTCCGGGGCGGCCATCTTCCTTAACGGCTACAAGACTCCTCTGCTCTGGCTGGGCATCGGCCTGAACCTCCTCGGCATCCTCGTCCTGCTGCGCCAGCTCCGCCAGGCCCGCACGCGGGCCTGCCCCACCCACTGAGGCGTCGGGCCGTGGAAACCCCTCGCCCAGGGAGCCCGCCGGCCACCGCCCCCGCGGCGCCGTAGAGGCATCCGAGCGGCACATTCCGGGTACAGTGACGTGGGTGGTGTGTCAGGAAAGGTCCCCATGGGTCGCGTGGTGATCGCCGGGAGCATCGCGGTAGCGCTCGGCCTGGTGACCTTCGGGCTCGTGGCGGCTGCGCTGCGGCCGCGCCCGCAGCCGCCACGCCTGATCTCCATGGCGGAGGCCGCCCAGGCGATGCTCCGCGACGGCGGCGCGATGCAGGTCCACGCCCAGGTCATGCTGGACGAGGCTCGGCGGACCGGCGACCAGGATCTGGCGGCGCACGGCGAGCACTGGCAGCGCGACGGGCTGGAGCTGGTGCAGCGCGGCCAGTGGATGGCCATGAATCCGATCGCTCCCGGCAGTCTGGTCGCCTCACCCAGCCAGCTCTCGCAGGAGGGGAGCTGGGGCGAGCTCACCCGCACGGCCCAGGCGATGCTGCACGACCCCAGCCGCGCCCGCGGCGTCGACCTGGAGGCGCTGCGCTGGAACGGCGTGGCGATGCAGGCCGAGGCGCGCAACATGGCCGAGCATGGTCGGCTGATGGCCGAAGAGGCGGACGTCATGATTGCGCAGCACGGGCTGCAAGGCGAGGCGGCGGCGACCCTGCGCCAGGCGGCAGAAACCATGCGCGAAGTGAGCGGCTACCTCGAGCAGAACGGCCAGGCGATGGTCGACTACGCCGAACGGCTGCGCCGATCCCTGGGGTACGCTGGCGCCTGAAGTGGCTTCTCAGGCACCATTCAGGTCGACCTCAGACACGCCTCAGGCGCCGGCGGTAGGGTACCGGGCAGAGACGATAGCGCGAAGCACGCTCCGCACCTACGGGCCGAGGGCCTCCGCATCCGGGGCAGGCCGACAGGCTGCACCCGGCGCAACGGACCGCTCTCCAGGGCCCCGGCAGGCACACTTGGCTGGCAGACGGGCACGGAAGGTGCCGGGCCGTCGTCCTGAAATGCCGCCCCCCTCTCTCCGACAGGCCGACGGCGCGACAACACGGAGGTAAACGATGGCCACTACCCCTGCTCCAGAGCCTCAGTCGAGCCCGAGCCGGCCGACCGCGCTCCCGACCCCGGCGCCGCCGCCCCCCGCCGAGGAGCGCCTCGGTCTGGGGGGGTGGCTGTACGAGCGGCTGGGGCTGGGGGCCCTGACCTACGCCG
>CAYSYM010000052.1:0-26608 GCA_964435115.1 uncultured Chloroflexota bacterium
TCGACGAGGTGATCAAGCCCGGCTACGCCCGGCTCCGCCGGGTGGCCGCGGGATAGCGTTGGTCGGCGGCTGCCGCCCGGGGCGGAGCCTCGTCATCCGGCGCGGCCACGGGCGCCCCGCTCAGCCCGCCTCGAACTCAGCCGGACGCAGCAGCGCCTCGGCCACGGCCCGCGCGGCCCGGTCCACGGCAGCCGCCTGGGCCGCGGCATCGCCGGCGAGGTGGACGAGCCGCGCCGTCGGTCGCTGGCCGCCCAGCCAGCGCAGCGCGAGCTCCGCGTCGCTGGGCTCCGTCCGCGAGCGCTCTTCCGCCAGCAAGCGGGCGCCGAAGCCGCGCAGGTCGGCCGCGCCGGTCCGAGCGTGGCTCACCAGGATCGCCCAGTCGAGGACGAAGCCTTCGACGTCGCGACCTCGGGGCCGTACGACCGCGTAGCGGCTCTCACGTGGGTCCGCGGGCAAGACCAGACTGGCCGGTTCGAAGGCGCGGGCCCGGGCGAGGAGCGCGCTCCAGCGGCGCACGGCAGCGTAGTCCCGGGCCGCGGTGCTCGCGGCCAGTTCCGCACGCGCCTGTTCCACGCCGAGCGGTGCCGCGCCGCCGAGGAAGCGCCAGGCGAGGTGGAGCCGCTCGCGGTACCGCGGTCGCTCCAGCTCGCGGCGGGCGCGATCGAGCTGGAAGAGCGCCCGGGCGAGGTCGCGGGCACAGGCGGCCAGGTGCGCGTTCCTGAAAGGGCCGAGGTACGCGCCACCGTCCTCAGAGCGGCCATCCGCGAGCTCGAGGCGCGGCGGCGCGCGCGGGCGGCTGCGCCTGGTCGGCGCTGGCTCCGGCGGCAGGCGAATCCAGCGCCGACCTTCGCGCACCCCTCGCTGCGTGTTGAACCGGGGTTGCAGCTCGCGGATGCGGCGCTCCTCCAGCACGAGCGCTTCCAGGTCCGTGGCACAGATGTCCGACTCGACGGCCGTGGTCGCCTCGGGCAAGCCCTCGAGGCGCCTCGTCTGGCCCAGCGGCCGGCTGACGTAAGCTGCCAGCCGCTCGCGCAGCCGGCGCGCCTTCCCCACGTAGAGGGCGCGCTCGCCGTCGCCCCGCAGGACGTACACGCCCGAGGTGTCCGGCAGGGCACGCAACGTCGACGTGCGGCGGAGCACCTGGCCGGCCCGGTGCCCCGGGCGGCCAGCGCGGACCGCCAGCTCGTCCAGCGAATGGATGCCCCGCTCCTGGGCAACCGCGAAGAGGCAGTGGGCAACTCTGGCGACAGCGCGCGCTTCGGCCTCGACGTGGCGGAGGACGAGCGTGCCCAGGCCGCAGGCACGCGCCACAGTGGCGAGCGTGGGCTTGGCCGGCAGGTCGAGCAGGTCGTCGGCAAGACGATTGAGGTCGACGAGCGGGCAAGCGGGCACCGCCAGGCCGATACGTCGCATCTCGGCGCCCATGTACTCCCATGCCAGCTCCGCCTGCTGGGCGACGACCGGGCACTCGGCGAAGAACGCGGCCAGGCGGGCCGCGATGGCGTCGAACTCCGGGGCCGTTTCGAGCTGGTCGGCCTCGATCCCCAGTCGGTCTAGCACGTACCGCGGCACGCGCGCCTGGGCGCGCAGCGGCGTGCTGAAGACCACGCCCTGGGCCCCACCGTCGACGCGGACCGCGGCCACGGCGAGCAGCCGGTCGCGGCTTGGCCGCGGCCCCGAGGCGGCCACGGCGAGGGCGACGAAGGGCGCGCTGGCGGGCCCGGCCTGGGTGGCGGCGGGCGGAGGTGCCAGTCCCCAGGTCCCGTCGGCGTGGCGAGTGAAGCGAGGATCGGCGAGTAGCGGGGCGACCAGCGGCGCGCGGAGGGCGCCGGGGACGCGTGCGGCGTACACGTGGGCCAGGAGCTCCTCCTCGGGCACCGGCTGGCCCTGTGCCAGCAGCGCGAGCGCGCGTTCGCGCAAGGCCGCGGACCCGGCCTGCGCGCCTCCCGCGTCGTGGCCGGGAAACGCTGGCGCGGCCACTCGCCCGCGGCGAGTCATGCCGAGCTCCTGCCTACGCGCCTGAGCATCGCGTGCGTTGGTCTCGTGTGGACCGAGCGCTCCGTGCCCCACGCGCCACTGCCCGCAGCCATGCCCCCGGCCATTCTAGGCGGACGCGAGGGGCATGGTAGGCTCAGGGTGTGGTGATGGAGCCAGACGCGGAGGATCTCGCTGCCACGCTCCTGGACGCGGACGCGCCCAGGCGTCGGGACCTGCTGCGGAACACGCCGGCGACGCAGGTAGGGGCAGCCGTGGCAGCGCTCGGGCGCCGCCGGGATCCTGCCGCGGCGCAGGCGCTCGCCGCCGTCGATACGCTCGCCGAGGATCGCGCCGTCCGGAAGGCCGCCCGGCGTGAGCTGCACCGCCTGCGAGCCGCCGGAATCACGATCCCGGTAGCGACGCCCGGCACCCCGGCCGAGCCGGCGCCGCCGGCGCCCCCGCCACAGGCTGCCGTCGCCGAGGCGTGGGCCACCTCATTCGACCCCAGCGGCGCCCGCGCTCTCTGGCTGCTGGTCGAGCGATCGCTGGGCGGGGTCTGGCTGGCCGGGAGCATCCTGCACGACACGCAGGGGTTGCTGGACCTGAGCCTGGTGGACACCACGCGCAAGCGGTTCCAGCGCGACCTCGACGCGTGGCGGCGCCGGCCCGGCACGACGGGGGCCAGGCTTCCACCACAGTACGCAATGGCGCTGGTGGGCGAGGGCGTGGAGCTCGCCCGCGCCCGCGGGGCCGCGCTGCCGACCCAGTACACGCGGTTCCGGCAGCTCTTCGGCGAGGCGGAGCGCGGGCCGGAGCGAGCGCTCGTGTACGAGACCATCAGTCCGCTCGAGGCGCGCCTCAACCCGCACTGGCTCGAATCGTCCGCGGCGCTACTGGTAGAACCTGAGCTGGCTGGCTGGCGCCTGGCACCCACGGACACGCTCCGGGCTCGCGCCCTGGAGGTGGCCCGGGCCGGGCGGGCAGCCCTGCTCATCCCGGGCAACCCGCCGGAGGAGCAGGCGCGCCGGCTGCTGGCGGACGCCGCCCGGGAGCTGCTGACGGCCGAGGCTCGGCGCGGTCTGCGCCGCCGCCTGGAAGAGACCGCCTACCTCTTCGTCGCCACGGACCGCCCGGTCGCCGCGCGACGAGCGGCGGCCGCGGCACAGGGGTTCGAGGATGGCTCGTTCCAGCCAGAGGCGCACCCGCTCGTGCCGCCGCTCGTCCTCGCCGGCCTGGTGCGCAGCCTTGGCGACGCCGAGGTCGGCGGGCAGCTTGCAGCCGCGACGTTGCTAGAGCTGGCCGGGCGCGTGAGCGAGGAGGGGGCCGGCCCGCCGGGCGCACCAAGCACCAGCGGCGGTCTGATCCTCCCCCGTTGAGCGGGGCGGCCACGCGCGCGTAACGCGCCGATGGCAGGCGGGCCTACGCGAGGAACGGCCGCAACCGTTTGCTGCGGCTGGGGTGCCGCAGCTTGCGCAGCGCCTCCGACTCGATCTGGCGGATCCGTTCCCGCGTGACGCCGATCTCCTTGCCAATCTCGGTGAGGGTGTCTTCCCGGCCACCAACCAGGCCGAAGCGTCGCTCGATGACGCGGCGCTCGCGCGGCGTGAGCGACAGCAGCGACGCCTCCACCTGCTCCTTGAGCGAGCGCTGCTCGGCGGCCTGCTCCAGGTTGACGGCGTTGTGGTCCTGCACCAGGTCTGCCAGGCGGGTCTCCTGCTCCTCGCCCACGTAGCCGTCGAGCGAGACGGGCTGCGGGAGCACCTGCGCCAGCTGACGCACGCGCTCGGCCGAGATCCGGAGCGCGGCCGCGATCTCGACCTCGGTGGGCTCCCGACCGTGCTGCTGGTGAAGCTGGCCGGCGATCCGCAGCATGCGGTTGACGGTGTCCACCAGATGGACGGGGATGCGGATGGTGCGTGCGTCGTCGGCCAGGCCGCGCGCGACGGCCTGGCGGATCCACCAGGTGGCGTAGGTGCTGAACTTGAAGCCCCGCCGCCAGTCGAACTTCTCGACCGCTCGGAGCAGACCCAGGTTCCCTTCCTGAATGAGGTCGGTGAGCGGCACGCCGCGGTTGGCGTAGCGGCGGGCGATGCTGACGACCAGCCGGAGGTTGGCTTCGCTGAGCGCCAGGCGCGCGCGATCGCCGGCCTGGGCGAGCTCGACCAGTCGGTCGCGCTCCTCCTGGGGCAGACGACCCGCCTGGACCTGCAGTCGCTCGGCCGCATCCCGCCCGGCCTCGATGGTCTGGGCGAGCTGCACCTCCTCCTCGGCCGTCAGCAGCGGGACGCGGCCGATCTCCTGGAGGTAGAGGGGCAGGGCGTCGCCAGCGCCAGGGCCGGCACGCGGCCCGGCGAGGGGTGCGTCCGGCAACGCGACGTCGAGCTGATCCGTCGACGCCTCCAGTGCCGTCGGCTCGTCAACGCGGACCACGCTTCGCATCCTTCCTTTCCACACGTGCATCACCCTCGGCCGATGCCGCCAGCCTGGGGCCCGGCGCACGCGGGGGCACGCCGTAAGCCCGGGCGAAGCTACCTGCCTGAGGCCAGGCTACGCCGGCGACTGACGGGCGGACACCGTACGCGTGACCGGTGTCGCGTCCAGCGGAAGGGGACGGCGCGTGTGGGGAATCGCCCTGGACGCTTCGCGCCTTCCCGTTCGAGCCGGCGGGGTGGCCGATGCCGCGTCGGAAGCGCGCGGCCACGTATCTCCTCCTGGCGTACCCCTGGCTCGCCAGGGCGTGGCGCCATACCCTGGGGGCGACTCGGCGGCAGGGAGGTCACATGGACGCAGCGGACTTGAGGCCCACGCACTTCGGGTGGGCGTGCGACCGGAAGGTGGCCACCATCACGCTCGATCGGCCGGAACGGAAGAACCCGCTCACCTTCGAGAGCTACGCCGAGCTGCGCGACACCTTCCGCCAGCTCGGCTACGCGACCGACGTCCAGGCCGTGGTCCTGACCGGGGCAGGTGGCAACTTCTGCTCGGGCGGCGACGTGCACGACATCATCGGGCCCCTGGTGCGGATGGACGCGCCTGGCAGGCTGGCCTTCACCCAGATGACAGGCGACCTGCTGAAAGCGATGCGCCACTGCCCGCAGCCCATCGTCGCCGCGGTGGACGGCGTGTGCGCGGGCGCCGGCGCCATCCTGGCCATGGGCTCCGACATCCGGCTCGGGACCGCCCGCAGCAAGGTGGCGTTCCTGTTCACCCGCGTTGGCCTCTCTGGCGCCGACATGGGGGCGTGCGCCATCCTGCCACGCATCGTCGGGCAGGGCCGGGCCGGGGAGCTGCTGTTCACGGGACGCACGCTGAGCGGCGACGAAGCCGAGCGCTGGGGCTTCTACAACCGTCTCTGTGAGCCCCCCGCCCTGCTAGCCGAGGCGCAGGCACTGGCCGGTACGCTGGCGAACGGACCTTCATTCGCGCACGCGATGACGAAACGCATGCTGCACCTGGAGTGGAGCATGGGAGTCGACGCGGCGATCGACGCCGAGGCCCAGGCGCAGGCGATCTGCATGCAGACGCAGGACTTCGAACGGGCGTACCGGGCCTTCGTCGCCAGGACGACGCCGGCGTTCGAGGGGGACTAAGCCGGTGCCGGACCGCAGCTTCGTGCGCTGGCCGTTCTTTGGCGACGGGCACCGGCGGCTCGTGGAGGCGCTGGATGAGTGGATCGCCACCGAGATCGTGCCCCTCGAGGGTGGAGCACCAGACGTAGATGCCGCCTGTCGTTCGCTCGTCGCCAGGCTCGGGGCCGGCGGCTGGCTGCGGTACTGCGTCCCGGCCGCGTACGGCGGGGCGCTGGACGGGCTCGACGTGCGCAGCCTGTGCCTGGTCCGCGAAGCATTGGCGTACCGGCACGGCCTGGCCGACGTCGCCTTCGCGATGCAGGGGCTGGGGAGCGCACCCATCTCCTTGTTTGGCAGCCCTGAGCTGCGGCAGGCGTACCTGCCCGAGGTGGCCAGCGGGAGGCGGATCACCGCCTTCGCCCTGTCGGAAGCAGAGGCCGGCTCAGACGTCGGGGCGCTTCGCACCCTGGCCCGCCGGGACGGGCCGGCCTGGGTGCTGGACGGCGCCAAGACGTGGATCTCGAACGCCGGAATCGCCGACTGCTACATCGTCTTCGCCCGCACCGGGGAGCCTGGAACGAAGGGGCTGAGCGCCTTCGTGGTCGACGCCGACGCGCCGGGGCTGCGCGTGTCTGAGCGGATCCGGCTGAGCGCGCCCCACCCGATCGGCTCGCTCGCCCTCGAAGGGTGCCGGGTGGCGGCCGAGCGGCTGCTGGGGCGACCGGGCGACGGCTTCAAGATCGCCCTGAGCACGCTCGACACCTTCCGGACGACCGTGGGCGCCGCGGCGCTCGGCTTCGCCCGGCGGGCGCTGGACGAGGCTGTCGCGCGGTCGCGCTCGCGGGTGGCGTTCGGCCAGCCGATCGCGCAGTTCCAGCTCGTGCAGGCGAAGCTGGCGGACATGGCGGTGGGGGTGGACGCCAGCGCCCTGCTCGTCTACCGGGCCGCGTGGGCAAGGGATTGCGCGGCGGAGCGGGTGACGCGTGAGGCGGCGATGGCGAAACTGTACGCCACCGAGACGGCGCAGCGGGCCGTGGACGCGGCGGTGCAGCTCTTCGGCGGATCGGGGGTGGTCGCCGAGACGCCGGTGGAGCGGCTGTACCGCGAGGTACGGGCGCTCCGCATCTACGAGGGGACGAGCGAGATTCAGACGCTGGTGATCGCGCGGCAGGTGCTGAGCGGAGAGGTCTGACCCGGTGCCCGCGCACCGAGGGCCGGCCCGCGCTGCGCGGGCCGGCCCTCGGATTCTTTGAGGACGACCTGGTGGCTCAGTACTCGGGCATCGGCGGGGGAGCTGGCGCCTTCTCCTTCTCCGTGACCTCGGTGACGAGCGTCTCGGTGGTAAGGATCATCGTGGCGATGGACGCGGCGTTCTCCAGCGCCGAGCGCGTGACCTTGAGGGGGTCGATGATGCCCGCCTCCACCATGTTGACGTACTCGCCCCTGGCGGCGTCATAGCCGATCCCGTTCGCGCGGGTCTTCACCTCCTGCACGATCACGCTGCCCTCCTGGCCGGCGTTGATCGCGATGCGGCGGAGCGGCTCCTCCAGCGCGCGCTTGAGCATCTGAGCGCCCGTCTTCTGGTCGCCCTGCAGCTTGGCGATGGCCGCCTCAAGCGCGGCGATGGAGTGGATGAAGGCGACGCCACCGCCAGGGACAATGCCCTCCTCGACGGCCGCGCGGGTGGCGCTCAGGGCGTCCTCCACGCGGTGCTTCTTCTCCTTCAGCTCCACCTCGGTCGCCGCGCCCACCTTGATCACGGCGACACCGCCGGCCAGCTTGGCCAGCCGCTCCTGCAGCTTCTCCCGGTCGAAGTCGCTGGTGGTCTCGTTGATCTGGGTGCGGATCTGCTGGATGCGCGCCTTGATCGCCTCCTCCGAGCCACGACCCTCGACGATCGTGGTCTCGTCCTTGTTGGCGACCACCTTGCGCGCCCGGCCGAGGTCCTGGACGGTGGCGCTGTCCAGCTTGCGGCCGACCTCCTCGCTGATGACCTTGGCCCCGGTCAGCGTCGCGATGTCCTCGAGCATCGCCTTGCGGCGGTCGCCGAAGCCCGGCGCCTTCACCGCCAGCACGTTCAGCGTACCGCGCAGCTTGTTGACCACCAGGGTTGCCAGCGCCTCGCCGTCCACGTCCTCGGAGATGAGCAGCAGGTTCTTGCTGACCTGCAGGAAGCGCTCCAGCACCGGCAGGATGTCGCTGATGGCGCTGATCTTCTTGTCCGTGACCAGGATGTACGGCTCCTCCAGGACTGCCTCCATCCGCTGCGCGTCGGAGATGAAGTAGGGCGAGATGTAGCCGCGGTCGAACTGCATGCCCTCCACGTACTCGGTCTCGAACTTGAGGGTCTTGCTCTCCTCGACCGTGATCACGCCGTCCTTGCCGACCTTCTCCATCACCTCGGCGATGAGCCGGCCGATCTCCTCGTCGGCGGCGGAGATGGCGGCGACCTGGGCGATCTCCTTCTGGCCGGCTACTGGCGTGGAGAGCTGCTTCAGGCTCTCGACCACGGCCTCGACGCCCTGCTCAATGCCACGCTTCAGGAGCAGCGGGTTGGCGCCGGCGGTCACGTTCTTGAAGCCTTCGTTCACGATCGCCTGGGCGAGCACGGTGGCCGTGGTGGTGCCGTCGCCGGCGATGTCGTTGGTCTTGGTGGCCGCTTCCTTGAGGAGCTGGGCGCCCATGTTCTCGAACGGGTCCTCCAGCTCGATCTCCTTAGCGATGGTCACGCCGTCGTTGGTGATGGTGGGTGGGCCGAACTTCTTGTCGAGCACCACGTTGCGGCCCTTGGGGCCGAGCGTGATCTTGACGGCGTCGGCGAGAGCGTCGATCCCGCGCTTGAGGGCGCGGCGGGCGTCCTCGCTGTACTCGAGCTGCTTGGCTGGCATGGATCCTCCCTGGGTGTTGGTGTCGGGTGTCAGGTGTCAGGTGTCGGGCGGTTGGCGCCGGGGTGCCGGGCCAGGGGTGCTGGGGGCGGGAAGTGGGGTCCGGGACGCGCCACCCACGGGGTCGGGTGGCGAGTGGCTGGGGTGCGTCCTGCGGGCGGCTGCTCGTCGGGGGCGAGCGGGCCGCCTTCTCCTGCCCTCCGGCGGTCCCTCTACTTCTTCTGGCCGTCGAGCACCACGGCCAGGACGTCGGCCTCGCGAAGGATCAGCAGCTCCTGCTGGTCGAGCTTGAACTCCGTGCCGGCGTACTTGGCGAACAGCACGCGATCCCCGGTCTTGATGTCGGGCACGAGGCGCTCGCCCGTGTCCAGGATCCGGCCGGGCCCAACGGCCAGCACTTCGCCCTGTTGCGGCTTCTCCTTGGCGGTATCCGGGAGCACGATCCCACTCGTGGTGACCTCTTCGCGTTCGAGCGGCTTGATGACCACACGGTCGCCGAGTGGGCGCAGATTCACGCTCGCCATGAGTGTTCCTCCGTCCAGGTGAGCGGCTCGGGACGCGCCGCGAGCCACGACTTAGCACTCGCTCGTCGTGAGTGCTAACCGAGCACAAGCTTAGCAAGCGCCCGGAAGGCTCGCCAAGGCGGGAGTGCAAGAAGAGCGTAAGAACCGGACCCGCGGCGGTCAGGCGATGGGCATGGTCGGCTGCACGTCGAGGTCGAGGCTGTCGCGCTGGCCGGCGCGGAAGCGGAAGTAGCCGGCGGCGGCGACCATGGCGCCGTTGTCGGTGCACAGGCGCGGCGGTGGGCAGAGGACGGGGACGGGCGACGCCGCCTCCACGCGCCGGCGCAAGGTCTGGTTGGCCGCGACGCCTCCGCCGAGCGCCACCTGCCGGGCGCCGAGCTCCCGCGCGACACGGACGATCCTGGTGGCCAGCACGTCGACGACCGCGTCCTGGAAGGCAGCGGCCAGGTCCGCCACTGGCAGGCGTACGCGTCGCTCTTCCGGGGGAGACGTCTCGGGATCGACGCCGAGCGCGCGCACCTGGTGGAGCACTGCCGTCTTCAGCCCGCTGAAGGAGAAGTCCCAACTCTCCGGCTCCAGCCAGGCGCGCGGGAAGGGGAAGCGGCCCGGGTCGCCCGCGTGGGCCGCGCGTTCGATGAGCGGTCCGCCCGGGAACCCCAGGCCGAGGATCCGGGCCACCTTGTCGAACGCCTCGCCGGCGGCGTCGTCGCGGGTACGGCCGAGACGCACGTAGTCGCCGTGGCCGCGGACGAGGACGACGTCGCTGTGGCCCCCGGAGACGACGAGGGCGACGAGTGGGAATCGTGGGTCGGGCTGGCTGCTGCCGGTCTCCAGCCAGTTGGCGTACACGTGGCCTTCCAGGTGGTTGATGCCGAGCAGGGGCTTGCGCCGGGCGTAGGCGAGCCCTTTGGCGACGTTCACCCCGACGAGCAGGGCGCCCGCGAGGCCGGGCCCGTGCGTGACGGCGATGGCGGCGAGGTCATCCCAGGCGAGGCAGGCCTCGGCCCGAGCTGCTTCGAGGGCTGGGAGGATGGCTTGCAGGTGGGCGCGCGCCGCGTGCTCGGGCACCACGCCGCCGTACTGTGCGTGGAGGTCCGTCTGCGAGGCGACGACGTTGGCCTCGATCACCCGGCCGTCGCGGACGATGGCGACCGCGGTTTCGTCACAGCTCGTCTCGATGCCGAGGATGCGGATCATGCGAGGGAAGTGTCGCACGGCGTCCGTGCCGAGGGGCCTGCCGGCCGGGCCTCGGGACACGGCGCGGCTGTGCCTACTTGATCACCTGCGTCGAGGCGGGCTCGGGCGTCGCCGACGCGGGGCCGAGGTCGGCGGTCAGCTCCAGCGGGGCGGGGATCTCGGCGGGGAGAGCGAAGGCCAGCACCCCGTCGGAGGCCAGGGTGTAGAGCCGCCGGCCGTCGGCGCTGAGCTGGAGGCCGCGGAGCCCTGCGAGCGACTGAGGTGCGGCGGCTCGGAGCTGGCGCAGGAAGCGGCCGTCGCCGCTCGCGTGCACGACGCGGGCGTTGAGGGGGTCGGCCAGGTAGAGCCCATCCGTGCCGTCCGAGGCGATGCCGCTGATCGGCCCGAGCGGGGCGCCCGGTGGGCGCACGTCGAACGGCAGCCGCCGCCCCTGGCGATCGAATCGTTTGACCGTGCCATCCTGGTCGCGGAAGTAGAAGTCCTGTCTGGCAACGAGCTCGACGGTGGTGCGGAACGGGACGGCCGGGGCGGTCCGAGCGTCGAGCACCTGGCGTGGCGGCGGGCGTAGCCCGGACGAGACGCCATCGTAGGCGAGCAGCCGGCCGGCGTCGCCGTCGAGGACGTAGAGGCTGTCGCCGACTCCGGCCAGGGCGGCGATGCGCTGCCAGTCGCGGCCCCCGGCGACGGCACGGCGCACGAGGCCCTGGGACTCGGAGAGCTGGAGCACGCCCCGGCTGCGGTCGACGACGGTCAGGACGCCGGCGCCCTCGGCAGGCGCGTAGGCGATCGCCACCGGCACGTCGACGTCGGTCCCTCCCACCGAGTCGCCGCGCTGGACGACGATGGCGCCGCTAATGGCGGTCTGCTCGGGCCGTGTGCTGTCGAAGCGCTGGACGGCGCCTGCGTTCACGTCCAGCGCGAAGAGAGCGGTATCGTCGACGGCGAGGTCGACCACGCTAGCAGCGGCGGTGCCGAGCCGGACCAGTAGGATGGGGCTGACCTCGTAGGCGCGGTCGATCCCGCGCAGCGTCTGACTCGAGCGCGCCAGGAGCGCTGCGTGGTCGCCGGGCGAGGCAGTGGCTGCCTTCTGGGCGAAGGTGTAGGCGCTGGCAGCCAGCGGGTACGCCTCGGCGGGGCTGCGAGTGCGCTGCGCCTGTTCGAGCAGCGTCTCGGCTTCGCGGGCGAGGGCGACATGCTGCGCCTCACCAAACGGCCCGAGCGCCAGCCCCGCGGCGACGGCGACCAGGGCGAGCGCGAGCACCCCGACGACGGAACGGCGCAGCCGTGCGCGCGAGGGCCGGCGGGCGGTCGCGTCGGCGCTCCCTGGCCTGGTGGCCTCCGGCGTGCGTGGCGCAGGCGGGCCAGCGGTGCGCGCCCGGGCGCTGGCCGGGTCCGGCAGCGGCGGCGGCTCGCGGCGGATGGGCGCGGGGCGCACGGTCAAGCGGTGGCCAGCGCCTCGGTGGGGCTGCCGCTGATGCGTCCGGGCCGGGCTGCCCGGACTGCCGTCGGCGACGATCACACGAGCGGGGCCGTGAGAGTCGGTGAAGGCGCGTGCGAGCGTGGCTTCGGCCGTCGCAAGCGGCTGGACGCGCAGGATTGCCTCGGCGGCAACGACTGCCTCGTCCGTCCAGGCGGCCCCACAGATGAGCGCGAGCCGCTGGCCGGCCGCGAGTGGGGCGCTCCAGAAGGAGACGCGTGGCGTGTGGTCGGCCCCGACCGGGCGCGTGGCCCGGCCCCCGTGACGCTGTACCTGGAGTGTCTGGCCATCCCAGGCAAGGGCGGCGGCATCGCCGGCCAGGGCCACGTAGGCGGTGGTGCCGCGGGTCACGGCGCACGCCGCGGCCGCGGTGATCCAGTCCTGCGGGAGCGACTCGCGGTTCCGGTGGCGGAGGACGTAGTGGGCGGCGAGGATGGTCGAGCGGAGCGCGTTCGTCTGCGAGCGGCCCTCCGAGCGGAAGTACTCCTGCTGCATGGCCCGCAGGAGGCCTCGCATGAGCGTGCCCTCGAACTCAGAGGGGTCAGCCAGCAGATAGAGGCGGAGGAGGCGGGTGCCGAACGGCCAGAGCGAGAACTGGCGCGCTATGGAAGCGCGGCACGCCTCGGCGGGACTGGCGTCCTCGTCGGCTGCCACGCCCCCTGCCACGTGGGTAGCCCGCGTCCTTCCCGAGCCCACCTCGGGGACAGCCGCCACGTTGGGGAGGGGGATGCTGGACATAAGAGCGCTGGCAAGGAGAGGCGCCGTGGCTCGACCAGAGTCACGATGGGACCCACGCCTGGACCGAATGCGCGGCTGGGTCCACCCTGGCTTCCGTCTCGAGCGACGGCAAGGCGGAGAGGGCCGCTCTCGACGCCGTGCGGTTGTCGTCTATCCCGGGTACCGCTCGGCCGGCCTTGGGGTCAGCCCGGGGCCGTCCGGCGAGGTCGCAGTATAGGCACCCCCCGGGAGTCCTGTAAACGACGCCTGCTCTGCGTGGAGCCATCCTTTTGTCAAGCTGGTACCAAAGTACCGTTCCTGCTGCTGCCGGGCTGGGCAGCGGGTGAGGGGTGCCTTGAGGCATGCCTGCGACACTCGGCCGCGCACCCCTAGGGAGCCAGGCGCAGGCCGCCACCGGACGCGGGGTTCTACAATGGCTGCTGCGATGGACCACGTCGTCTACCTCGACCACGCCGCGACGACCCCCGTCGATCCGCGGGTGCTGGAGGCGATGCAGCCGTTCTTCACCCGGGAGTGGGGCAACCCGTCGAGCGTGTACGCGCCTGGGCGGCACGCGCGGCGGGCGCTCGACGACGCGCGCGACCGGGTGGCGCAGGTGCTCCACTGTCGTGCCAACGAGATCATCTTCACGGGCTGCGGGAGCGAGAGCGACAACCTGGCCATCAAGGGGGCGGCGCTGGCGCTGGCGGAGCGGCGGGGCTGGAGGCACCTGGTCACCTCGCAGGTGGAGCACCACGCGGTGCTGCACGCCTGCGAGTGGCTGGAGCGGCACCTCGGTTTCCAGGTGACGTACGTGGCGGTGGACGGCACCGGCCGGGTGGACCCGGACGCCGTGGCCGCAGCCGTGCGGCCGGATACGGCCGTCGTCTCCATCATGTACGCCAATAACGAGGTGGGTACTGTCGAGCCGGTTGCCGAGATCGCGCGCGCCGTGAAGGCGGCCAACCCGGCGACAGTGGTCCACACGGACGCCGTGCAGGCAGGCGGGCTGCTGCCGCTCGACGTCGAGGCGCTGGGTGTGGACCTGCTGGCGCTGAGTGGACATAAGTTCTACGCGCCGAAGGGAGTGGGGCTGCTGTACGCGAGGCGCGGCACGCCGTTGCTCGACCTCACCAGTGGAGGCGGACAGGAGCGCGGGCTGCGGGCTGGGACGGAGAACGTGCCGTACATCGCGGGGCTGGCGGCAGCGTTGGAGCTGGCGTACGTGGAGCGCGAGGCGCGCGTGGCGCACGTCTCCGGCCTCCGGGACCGGCTGATCGGCGGCGTGCTGGAGTCCATACCCGCGTCGACGCTCACCGGCCATCCGGTGCACCGGATGCCGAACAGCGCCAGCTTCGCCATCGCCGGCGCGGACGGCGAGTCGCTGCTGCTGAACCTGGACCAGGAGGGGATCTGTGCCTCGAGTGGCTCGGCCTGCACATCGGGGTCGCTGGAGATCTCGCACGTGCTTCGGGCATTGCGGATCCCCGAGGAGGAGGCGCGCGGGAGCCTGCGCCTGACGACCGGCATCCGGACGACGCCGGCCGAAGTGCAGCGGCTGCTGGCGGTGCTGCCTGGGATCGTCGAGCGAGTACGGGAAGTGGCGCCGACGCTAGCAGGGGCAGCGGGGTAGGGCCGGGCACCGGGGGTGGCGGATGTCAGGTGGGAGCACGGGGATTGGCCGCCTCTCGCCGACGGCCACCGGCTGACGGCTGACCGCTCCCCGGCAGGCGAGTAGACTGGCGGCTGGTGGCGCGCGTCCTCGTTACCTCGGCCCTGATCCGCTCGATCGAAGACCCGGCCCTCGAGTCGTTGCTGCGCGACGGGCACGAGATCGCCTTCGCCGACCCGGTAGCGGTCCGCACGGCGGACGGGCTGGCCGACCAGCTCGCGGGCGTTGCCGCGACCCTGGCGAGCGTCGAGCCCTACACCGCCGGCGTGCTGGCTCGGGCGCCTGATCTGCGCGTGATCTCGCGCACGGGGGTCGGGTTCGACGCCATCGACGTGCCGGCTGCGACCCGGCGCGGCGTCGCCGTCTGCACGACTCCGGGCACGAACCAGCACTCCGTGGCCGATCTGGCGGTGGGCTTGATCCTGGCGTGCGCGCGGCGGCTCCTCGAGTCGGACCGCTGGGTGCGGGCGGGCGGGTGGCTGCCGCAACCGACCGGCGTGGAGCTCCGAGGGTCGACGGTCGGGGTGATCGGCACGGGCCTGATCGGGCGGGAGGTGGTGAAGCGGCTGTGGGGGTTCGAGCCGCGCCTCGTCGCCGTCGACGTGGCACCGGTGCTGGAGCTCGTGCAGCGCTTCGGCGTCCAGTACGTCTCGCTGCCGGAGCTGTTCGAGCAGTCTGACTTTGTGACGGTCCACGCGCCGCTCCTGCCCGAGACACGCGGGCTCGTCGGGAGGGAGGCGCTAGCGCGCATGAAGCCGACGGCCTACGTGGTCAACACCGCCCGTGGCCCGCTGGTGGACGAGGTGGCGCTGGCCGAGGCGCTGCGCGCGGGGCGCATCGCCGGGGCGGCGCTGGACGTCTTCGAGGAGGAGCCGCTCCCGGCGGACAGCCCGCTGCGGCAGCTCGACCATGTGATCCTGCTCCCGCACGTGGCTGGCGTCACCGTGCAATCGACGGCGGCGATGGCGCGGGTGGCGGCCGAGAACGCGGCGCTCGTCCTGCGTGGCGAACCGCCGCGCTGGTGCGTGAACCCGGAGGTCCTGCAGAGGTAGGGCGGGGGCCTCGAACGCGCGAGCCCAGCGCTACCGCTCGTCGATCTCGATGGCGGTGATGCGGATCTCGGTGCGCGGGGTGTTGGGGCCCCCACGCCCGGGTCCCGTTGGGACGTCGGCGATCTTGTCGAGGGTCTCGATGCCCTCGGAGACCTTGCCGAAGATGGTGTAGCTGGGCGGGAGCGGGTAGTCCTGCTGGACGATGAAGAACTGGCTGCCGTTGGTGTTCGGGCCAGCGTTCGCCATGGCGAGCGTGCCCCGCTCGTACGCCCGCGCCACCGGCTCGTCCTGGAAGCGATAGCCGGGTCCGCCGGTGCCCGTGCCCGTCGGGTCGCCGGTCTGCGCCATGAAGCCCTTGATCACGCGGTGGAAGGTGACGCCGTCGTAGTACCCCTGGCGGGCGAGGAAGACGAAGTTGTTGACTGTCACCGGCGCCTCGGCCGCGAAGAGCTCGGCCTGCATCCAGCCGAGCGTGGTGCGGATGGTGGCGCGGTACTGCTTCTGCGGGTCGATCGCCATGGCCGGGGGAGCCGACCACTGCTTCTGGTTGGAGGACACGCGCGCTCCTGGGGTTGGGGTTGGCGGGGTCGTGGCGGGCGGCGAGCAGCTTGCCAGGACGGCGGTGGCGAGCACCGCCGACAACAGCACCTGCCACGACCGCCTGAATGGGGCAGGGTGGAGCCGGGTCAAGCGGACGCGTCCGCCGCCTGCTTCACGGCCGCTCGGATCGCGGCCATGAACTCGGCTTCAGGCTGGGCCCCCACGAAGCTGTGCGTGCCGTTGACCACGATCTTCGGCACCGACATCACCTGGAAGCGCTGCGACAGCTCCGGGAACTCGTTCGCCTCGACGACGTCGGCGGTCACGCGCGGAGAGACCTGTGCCATCTGGTGGGCCAACCTGGCCGCACGGGGGCAGTACGGTCAAGTGGGGGTGACGAACACCTGGATGTGGATGTCCTCGGGGAGGTCGCGCAGCTCCTGCTGGGCCCCAGGCGAGAGGTCGACGCGGCGGTTGGAGACGTCGACGAGGCCGCCGACGAGGGCCGAGAACTCGTAGCCGGCCGGCAGGCCGAGGAAGCGGACCCGCCCCATGTCGCCCGCTGCTCCGTCGGTCGGCTCGAGGACGATCGCCGGCAGCAAGCCGTCCACGCCATACGCCTGCGCCACCTCCGGCTCCTGCTTGACGTCGTGGACTGCCACGTCGAGCTGGTCGGTGAGGGCGGCGACTTCGTGCACCAGCTCCCGCGCCTCCTCACAGGTGGCGCACTGGTGCTGTGGCGCTCCCGGGACGAACAGCCTGGAGGGCTGGCGGGTGAAGAGGCGCACCCGCACCTTGCCGGGCAGGTTCTGAGCGAAGATGTCGCGTAGCTGCGCGGCGTCCTGTGGCGTGAGAAATGGCATGTACAGCGGCCTCAGGGGGGACGAGCATCCACCGCGGGTGGGCGGCTCGTATGTCTCGGGTGAGTGTAGCGAACGGGGGTCGTGGGCCGTGGATTGTGATGTCGCGCTGCTTGCCGCCAGCGGGAGGCGCGCCTATGATGCTGCGAATCTCGGGCCGGCCCGATTTGGTGGGGCGCGGACGCGAGGCGCTGGTACACTGGTTTCGGCGACACGGCTTCAGCCAGGGCAGTTGGCGTGAACGCGAAGGATCCGGAACCCATACGCGGAGGAGAAGGGATGAGGGCTGAGCAGAGTACGAGCGCGGGTGCCAATATGCCGCTGCGCCTCCCACAGGGGTCGGCGGGCAACCTGAAGTCGTACTCGCCAACACAGCTCCATTTCCTGATGCGCCTTTCCCACCTGCAGCGCCAACGGCGCGAGATGGTGAACCTGCTCGACGCGAACGACTGGCGGATGCGGCTCATCCACAAGGCCCTCTACTCCACCTTCCGCGACTGCCAGGAGCTGGGCGTGGGCGAAGAGGCGAAGCTGCTCATGGCGCAGCAGGCCCAGGCGCCCGAGCGTTCGTAGCCACCCACCCGACCATTCCGCTCGGCGCAGGCCCGCTCGTTCGCTCGCCGAGCAGCCAGGCAGGGGGCCAGGTAGGCCGTTCGCCAGGTGGCCTATCATGGCCCGGCGCCGTGCTCAGCTCCCAGCGCCAGGCAACGCGAAGCGCGTCCACCCCGTCCGATCGCTCCCGCCACGCACCCCCGGCCGAGGCGTGGACCGGGCGCCTGGTGGATTCTCAGACGGGCTGGTAGATGCGATGCAGCCCGTGGAACGGCAGACCCAGGCTGCCCAGACGTGGCTGTCCGGTGTGGAGCTGTGGCTGATTCAGGCCGTGCCGCGGCTCCTGGAAGCCGCCCTCATCGGGGTGGGGACGGTCCTGGTGCTCCGCGTGGTCCGAAGCTGGCTGGCGCGGGCGCTGGACCGCTCGCGGATCGACCCCGGCACGCGCATCCTCGTGGTGCGGTCCACCTCGATCGCGCTCGCCGTCGTGGGCGCGGTGGCGGTGCTCGGCACGCTGGGGGTGGACCCGACGGCACTGGCCGCGGTCGTCGGCGTCGCGGGCCTGGCGCTGAGCCTCGCCATCCAGGACATCCTGAAGAACTTCTTCAGTGGCGTGTACCTCCTGCTTGAGCGGCCGTTCCGTGTGGGCGATGTCATCAAGGTGAAGGACCAGCAGGGCATCGTGGAGCACATCGGGGTGCGGACGACGGCGTTGCGCACGGTGGAGAACGTCCAGGTCCTGGTGCCGAACGCGATCGTCTTCGCCGAGGTGGTGGCCAACCAGACGCACGCGCGCCCGGCCGCGCCCGCCGAGCCGGCCGGGCCGCTGGGAGCGGCGGAAGCACAGCCGGAGGCCGGGGTTACCGACCGACGCTGAGCCGCTGCCAGAGGATGGCCGGGAGCCCAGCATCCTGCATGAGGGCCTGGGTTGTCGCTACGTCGTAGTCCACCCGGCGCCACGTGGCGACGCGCGTGTCTGGCTCCCACACGAGGTAGGCGGCGCGCGGGTCCCCGTCGCGCGGTTGGCCCACGCTCCCCGGGTTGAGCAGGTAGCGGTCGCCGGGGTGCAGCTCGACCGTGCTCTCGCCACGGACGCGACCGAACGGCTGCTGGGGGAGCGGGGCGTGCCGCTGGGTGTACAGGGCCGGTACGTGGGTGTGGCCGAAGAAGCAGAGGCGCGTCTCGAAGTGCTGGAAGCACTCCCGGGCGACCCAGGGGTCGAGGACGTACTCCCAGATGGGGTCGCGCGGGCTGCCATGGACGAGCGTGACGCCGCCCTGGAGCTGGCGCTCGGGTAGGTCGGCCAGGAACGCCCGCGAGGCCCCCGCGAGCCGCTCCGCCGTCCAGGCGGCGGCCTCGGCGGCGGCGATATTGAAGGCGCGCAGATCCAGGCGCCCGAGCGCAGCCCCCTCGTGGTTGCCAGCCACGCACACGGCGCCGACGTCACGCAGGCGGGCGATCACCTCGTTGGGCTGCGGCCCATAGCCCACCATGTCGCCCAGGCTCCACACGGCGTCGACGTCGCCCGCATCTTCGAGCACGCTCTCGAGGGCCGCCAGATTGGCGTGCACGTCGGCGATGACCAGGACGCGCGTGCTCACCGTCGTCGACCTCCCGCCCGGCGTGTTCGCCCGGCCGCCGGGGCCCGGCGGCCGGGCGGCGGCATGCTTCCCGTTCAAGGCGCCCCGGCCAGGGGGTGGAAGCCTGGCGCCCCCAGGCGCCGGCGTGGCCGGTGGGTGCGGCCTGGCAGAATCTGGCTCGGCCGACCGGCCTGCTGGAACGAGGAGTGCGGCGCGCCGAGTGGCCGGAGCAGAGCGACCAATGTCTGAGCATGGTAGCGTGACGCACTCGGCGGCGGGTGGCGCCCCGGCCGCGGCGCGCCGCGGGCTCGGCAGGCCGGCGACGGCCGCGGCGCGGGTCGCGGACGTCGGCCACATGCGGGCACTTGGCGCGGCGGTCGGGCGCGCGGCCGAGGCGGGCGACCGGCTGCTGCTCGAAGGCCCGTTTGGCGCGGGGAAGACGACGTTCGTCCAGGGGCTGGCCGAAGGGCTCGGCGTGGAGGCGGCCGTGAGCAGCCCCTCGTTCGTGCTGGAGAACCAGTATCGCGGGCGGCTGACGCTCTACCACGTCGACCTCTACCGGCTGGAGCGGCTGGACCCGGCGTTCGTCGAGGAGCTGGAGGAGCACCTGTTCGACGTTGGGGTGGCGGCCGTAGAGTGGCCGGAGCACCTGCCCGAGGAGCTGCGGACAGGTGCGACGCTGGTGCGGTTCGCCGTGGAGGACGACCGGACGCGGCAGGTGCGGGTGGTGGGGGAGCCGCGTCTGGTCCGCGCCGCGGCCGCGGAGGCGCGGCGGTGGTGAGAGGAGGGCGGCCGGGTAGGAGCACGGCGCCGGGGGCCTGGGAGCGGCGAGATGGTGGCTGAGGCCCCGCTGCTGCTGGCGCTGGACTCCTCGACGGCCGTCGCGAGCCTGGCCCTCTATGATGGCGAGCGAGTGCTGGCGGAGAGCACCTGGCTGGCCGGGCGGGAGCACTCGACGCAGCTCCTGCAGGAGGTCGATCGAGCGTTGGCCCGGCTGCGGCGGCAGCCCGGCGACCTCACCGGCCTCGTCGTCGCGCGGGGCCCGGGGTCCTTCACCGGCGTGCGGGTCGCGCTGAGTGTGGCGAAGGGAATGGCGGCCGGGCTGGGAGTGCCGATCTGGGGGGTGAGCGCGCTGGACGTGCTGGCCAGAGGTGCGGCGCTGGCGCCCGACCCGGTGTGGGCGGCGCTGGAGGCGGGTCGGGGCCGGCTGGCGGTCGCCCGGTATGAGGCCGGCCGGTGCGTCTGGGCGCCACGGAATGCGAGCGTGGAAGACTTCGCGGCGCTGGTGCGCGCCCCGGCCGTGGTGGTGGGTGACGTGCCGCCGCTCGCGCGCCACCTGTTCGAGGAGCGCGGCGTGCGGGTCGCCTCGCCGGCCGGGTCGCTGCGGCGAGCCGGGTACCTGGCGGAGCTTGGCTGGCTGGCCGCCCAGGCCGGCGACCCGGGCGACGCCGCCGGCCTGGATGCCCTCTACCTCGGCCGGCCGCGCGGGGCGTCATCGCCTGGGGCGCCTTCCTGGTAGACTCGTCTCGACTGGACAGACTGGACAGGATGGTGACAATGGCCTGGCAGACGCAGGAAGCGAAACAGCGGTTCAGCGAACTGGTGCGTCGCGCGGTGGCGGAGGGCCCGCAGGTGGTGACGCGCCACGGCGAGCCGACCGTGGTCGTCATGTCTGCCGATGAGTACGGGCGTTTGCGCGGGCAGCCGTCTGACCTGGCCGCGTTCCTGCTAGACCCGTCCGGTCCCTACTTCGATGACCTGGAGCTCGACCGGCTCGAACGCGACCTGCCGCGCGACGTGGAGCTGTGAGCTACCTGCTGGACACGAACGTCGTGTCGGAGGTCCGTCGCTCACGACCCAACCCGGCGGTCGTCGACTGGCTCCGCCGCCTGCCGCCGGGCACGACGTACCTCTCGGTGCTGACGCTGGGCGAAATCCGCCGTGGGATCGAGCGCCTCCGGCGCCGTGACCCGGAGCAGGCCCAGCGACTGGAGGTCTGGTTCGCCCGGCTAGAAGGAGACTACGGTGACCGGGTACTGCCCGTGACGGCGGGCATTGCCCAGGAGTGGGGCCGCCTGACGGTGCCTGACCCCCTGCCGACGATTGACGGCCTTCTGGTGGCGACGGCCCGTGTGCACGGCCTGACGCTGGTCACGCGCAACACGGCGGATGTCGCACGGACGGGCGTGCCGGTCCTCAACCCCTTCGTCTGAGCGGGCAGCGTCCGCCTCAAGACCGTCCGGGTGCGATCCCCGCGGCGCGGGTGCATGAGTGCTCGTCGGATCCCTCGCGTGCATCACTATCCCAACCTGTGCGGGGAGGCTGTTGGGGTAGAGGTTGCGGCTGGCGAAAACGTCAGGTGAAGGGGTTGGCAGTGGAGCTCACAAGCGGGGTGAGGCAGGTGCGGCGGCCCGCCCGCCCACCAAAGGTCGGTCCCGCCGCCGGGTAGGGCGTACACTCAGGCGTACCCGGGTGGGGCTATGAAGGTCGCGATACAGTTCACCGTCGAGCCCATGAAGGTCGAGCACATCCCGGCGGTGAGCGCGATTGAGCGGCTCTCGTTTCCGCAGCCCTGGCCCCCGAGCGCCTACCGGCGGGAGATCCTCGAGAACCGCATGGCCTACTACGTCGTGGCCAGGCGCCTGGGCGAGCCGCCCCCGGACGATCTCCTCCCAGTCGAGGCGTGGCTGGCGACGCCGGCTGGCGAAGGGCTGCTCGATCGAATCACCCGCCTGTGGCGGACGCCGCCCGAGCCCCCGTCGCCGCAGCTCGAGGCCGAGCTACGGACCATCGTCGGCTACGCCGGCCTGTGGATGATGGCCGACGAAGGCCACGTGACGACGATCGCCTCGCGGCCCGACTACCGCGGCCGCGGCGTGGGCGAGCTGCTCCTCCTGGCGCTCATCGACCGGGCTATCTCGCTGCGGGCGCGGTGGATGACGCTGGAGGTGCGCGCGTCCAACACGATTGCCCAGAACCTCTACCGCAAGTACACGTTCAAAGAGATGGGCGTCCGCAAACGCTACTACAGCGACAACGGCGAAGATGCGCTCGTCATGTGGACGGACGCACTGGATTCGCCGGCTTTCCTCGAGGCGCTGAGGCGCAACGAGGCGCGGCTGGCGGAGCGCCTGGGCGCGTCGATTCGTGCCGACGACCACGCCTGGGAGATCGGCCGTGGCTGAGCAGGCCGACCAGCGTGAGGCCGGCTCTGGCACCGGCAGCGCGCCCGTGCTCCGCCCTGTGAACGGGACGCGCGCAGCGCCTGCCGCTGACAGCCGCGAGCGGGTACTGCTGATCGACGGCCACGCGCTCGTCTACCGGGCGTTCTACGCCCTGCAGGCCGAGCGGCCGCTCACCAGCCCGAAGGGCGAGTTGACGACGGGCGTGTACGGGTTCACCAGCATGCTGCTGAAGGCGCTCGACCAGCTCAAGCCGCAGTACGTCGTCGCCGCGTTCGACTTGAGCGCGCCGACCTTCCGCAGCGACCAGTTCCAGGCCTACAAGGCGACACGGCAGGCCGCGCCGGAGGGGCTGCACAGCCAGGTGGAGCTGAGCCAGCGGGTACTGCAGGCGATGGGCGTGCCGATCTACCACGTCCCGGGCTACGAGGCCGACGACATCATCGGCACGCTCACCTGCCAGGCGTCCGCTCAGGACCTGGACGTGGTGGTGCTGAGCGGAGATAACGACCTCCTCCAGCTTGTGGGGCCGCGGGTAGCGCTGCTCACCTCGCGACGCGGCATCTCCGACACGGTGCTGTACGACGTGCAGGCCGTCCACGAGAAGTACGGGCTCCGCCCGGAGCAGATTGCCGACTTCAAGGCGCTGCGCGGCGACGCCAGCGACAACATCCCGGGCGTGCCGGGGATTGGCGAGAAGACCGCCCAGAAGCTGCTCCAGGAGCACCAGACGGTCGAGCAGCTCTATGCCCACCTGGACACGTTGCCCGAGAAGCAGCGCCTCCTGCTGGCGCGGCACGCGGAGCAGGTGATCCTGGCGAAGCGACTCGCGACCGTGGTGTGCGACCTGCCGGTCGAGCTGGACCTAGAGCAGGCGCGGCTGGCGGCGGTGCACCGCCCGGAGGTCGTCGGGCTCTTCCACGAGCTGGGGTTCAAGTCGCTGATGGACCGGCTCCCGAAGCCGGCTCCGGCAGCCGCGCCCGAGCAAGGCGCACTCGACTTGTTTGGCGGGTCGGAGGAGGCGCCGGGACGCGACGAGCAGGCCCGGGCGGTCGACACACTGGAGGCCCTGGATGGGTTCCTGGAGCGGGCGCGGGCGCGTGGCGGGCTCGCCTTCAACGTGCAGGCGACGGGCACGCTGCCGATGTCCGCCGAGATCGTGGGCATCGGCCTGGCCGCCGGGGAGGAGGCGGTCTACGTGCCGGTGGGGCACGTGGCGGGGGGGCAGCTCGCGCTGGGGGTGGTGCTCGAACGCGTCCGGGGCATCTTCGCGGACGCGGGGGTGCAGAAGCGCGCGCACAACGCCAAGTTCCACATGATCCTGCTCGGCCGGCAGGGGGTGCGCGTGGAAGGGCTGGCGTTCGACACGATGATCGCGGCCTACCTGCTGGAGAGCGGGCAGCGGGCGCTGGCGCTGCGCGACCTAGCGTGGGCCAAGCTCCAGGTCGAGCTGCCCTCGGTCGCGTCGCTGCTGGGCACGGGCAAGAAGGCGGTCACCATGGCGCAGCTCGCCATTGGCGAGTGCGCGGCGTATGCGTGCCAGGAGGCCAGGCTCGTGGAGCGGCTCTCCGCGGTGCTGGAGCGGGAGCTGGAGGAAGCAGGGCAGACCGGGCTGTTCCGCCAGGTGGAGCTGCCGCTGGTGCCCGTGCTGGCGGCGATGGAGGGCGCGGGCATTGCGGTGGACCAGCAGCACCTGGCCGAGCTGGGCCGTGAGATGCACCGCCGCCTGGGCGAGCTGGAGTCTGAGATCTACCGCTGGGTCGGGCACGAGTTCAACGTCAACTCCACCCAGCAGCTCAGTCAGGTGCTGTTCCAGGAGCTGCACCTGGAGACGAAGACGCGGCGCGCCAGGACCAAGGCGGGCCACCTCCCGACCGGGGTCGAGGTGCTGGAGGAGCTGCGCCACGCCCACCCGGTCGTGGCGCTCATCCTGGAGCACCGCCAGCTTCAAAAGCTGAAGTCCACCTACGTCGACGCGCTGCTGGCCCTGGTGAACCCGCACACCGGCCGGGTGCACACCTCGTTCAACCAGACGGTGGCCGCGACCGGGCGGCTCAGCTCGAGCGACCCCAACCTGCAGAACATCCCGGTTCGCACGGAGATCGGGCGGCGGGTGCGGCGCGCGTTCGTCGCCCGGCCGGGGGCGTGCTTCCTCTCCGCTGACTATAGCCAGCTCGAGCTCCGCATCCTCGCCCACATGGCCGACGATCCGACCCTGCTGGAGGCGTTCGCCCAGGGCGAGGACCCGCACGCGGCGACCGCGGCGGAGGTGCTGGGCGTCGACATCCGACAGGTGACGCAGGACGAGCGGCGCATCGCCAAGACGGTGAACTACGGCGTGCTGTACGGCATGTCTGACTTCGGGCTGGCCGATCGCCTGGGGCTGGCGGGCGCTCAGGCCTCCGCGTTCATCCAGCGCTACTTCGACCGCTTCAGTACGGTGAAGGAGTTCCAGGAGCGGGTGATTCGCGAGGTGACGCGGCGCGGCTACGCCGAGACGCTGCTGAGCCGGCGGCGCTACTTTCCGGAGATCAAGAGTTCGATCTACGCAGTGCGGCAGGCGGCGATCCGCGCGGCGATCAACGCGCCCATCCAGGGCACGGCGAGCGACATTGTGAAGATCGCGATGATCGACGTGCAGGCCTTCCTGGAGCGCGAAGCGCCCGAGGTGAAGATGCTCCTCCAGGTGCACGACGAGCTGCTGCTCGAAGGGCCGGAGGCCGAGCTGCTGAGCATCGCCCCGGAGATCGCGCGGCGCATGGAAGGGGCGATGGAGCTACGGGCGAAGCTGCGGGTGGACCTGAAGCTGGGCGAGAACTGGGAAGAGATGCGCCCGATCGGGCTGGACGCCCGGGCAGGTGCCACGGCGCGTGCCTGAGCTGCCCGAAGTCGAGTGCCTGCGGCGGGACCTCTCGCGGACGGTGGTCGGGCGGACCATCGTCGAGGTGGGCGTGCGGCTGCCCAAGCTGTTCCGCTCCGCGGATGGGCTCACACTGGCAGACCTGCCGGGCCGTCGCGTCGAAGGGCTGCGGCGGCGGGCCAAGCTGCTGATCTGGGAGCTGTCCGGCGACCTGGGTCTGGTGATGCACCTGAAGCTCGCCGGCCAGCTCGTGCACCACGACGCGTGCGGGCGGGAGCTGGCGCACGGCGGCCACCCCGTGCCGAGGTGGGGGTCGCCGCTGCCGCACAAGGCCACTCACGCGACGATCCGCTTCGACGACGACTCCATCCTCTACCTGACCGACATCCGCCAGTTTGGTCGTGTGACCCTCCTGCCCAGCCAGCAGGTCGAGCCACGCCTGCGGCAGCAGCGGCTGGGGCCGGAGCCGCTGGAGGACGGCTTCACCTGGAGGGAGCTGGCGCACACGCTGAAGCGGCGCAGCGTGCCGATCAAGCGCGCCCTGCTGGACCAGTCGGTGGTGGGTGGCGTCGGCAACATCTACGCCGACGAGGCGCTGTGGGCGGCGAAGATCGCCCCGACCCGACCGGCCGCCGCGCTCACGGACGGCGAGGTGAAGCGGTTGCACGGAGCGATCCGGTCGGTGCTGGAGTACGCGGTGCGCGAAGGCGTCGCCTTCGTACCGCAGGGGAGGGCGGTCTCCGACCGCGCCTTCCCGTACGCCCACGGCCGCGCGGGCACCCCTTGCCCGCGCTGCGGCAGCCTGTTCCTCAAGGCCTGGGTGGGCGGTCGAGGGACGCACTGGTGCCCGACGTGCCAGAGGGCGCGAGTGGGCGACGTGGGCCGCCCAAGGCCTGGCTGACCCGGCGTGCCCGAGCTGCCTGAAGTGGAAACCACCGCCCGGGGCCTGCGACGGCACGTGGTGGGGAAGCAGGTGCTGGCAGCGCGGGAGGTGGACTGGCCGCGGATGCTGCCGAACGCCACGCCGGAGCACGTCGCAGCGGCGCTGCGCGGCCAGGCGGTGGCGGCGGTCGACCGCCGCGGCAAGTACCTCCTGCTCCACTTCAGTGGCGGGCAGAGCCTGGCGATCCACCGCAAGATGAGCGGGAACCTGCTGCTCCGGCCGGCCGGCGCGCGGCCGGAGGCGCACACGCACCTCGTGCTGGAGCTGGACGACGGCTCGGCGCTCCGGTTCGTCGACCCGCGCAAGTTCGGGCGTGTCTACCTGTTCGAGTCGGCGGCAGAGCGTGAGGCGTTCCTAGCGGCGCGGCTCGGGCCCGAGCCCTTGGGTGACCTGAATGCCGGCGCGCTGGCCTGCCGACTCCGTGGCCGGCGGGCGCGCGTCAAGTCCCTGCTCCTGGACCAGTCGTTCCTGGCCGGCGTGGGCAACCTGTATGCCGACGAGGCGCTGTGGGAGGCCGGGATCCACCCGCAGCGCCGTGCCGATTCGCTAACGCCGGCCGAGGCGGAGCGACTGGCGGACGCCCTGCAGCAGGTGCTGGAGCGCGCCATCCGACGCCGCGGCACGTCGTTCTCCGCCTACCGCGATGCCGAAGGGTCGCCGGGCGAGAATCAGGCCTACCTGAACGTGTACGGCAAGGGGCCGGGGCCCGGGCGCACGGCGCAGCCGTGCCCGCGCTGCGGGACACCCGTGCAGCGGATCGTGCTCGGCCAGCGGAGCAGCCACCTCTGCCCCCACTGCCAGCCGGCCCCGGGAGCGCCACGCCCAGGCATCCAGGGGTAGGGCACCGCGATACGAGATGGGCCCACGCGGGGCCGGGCGTGGTGGCCGTGGTTGCGCGCTATGCTTACGCCATGTCACTGGTGGCGCTCGACACGACACGGCGCGACGGCTTCTGGGGCGACGGCCGGCGGCCGATTGTCGCCGTCGAGGGGCTCGTCAAGCAGTATGGCCGCGGCACGCA
>CAYSYM010000053.1:0-26001 GCA_964435115.1 uncultured Chloroflexota bacterium
TCTTCATCGACGAAATCCACACCATGGTCGGCGCCGGCAAGGCCGAGGGCGCCATGGATGCGGGCAATATGCTGAAGCCGGCGCTGGCGCGCGGCGAGCTGCGCCTGATCGGGGCGACCACGAGCGACGACTACCGCGAGGGGATCGAGAAGGACGCCGCGCTGGAGCGCCGCTTCGCGCCGGTCTACGTGGACGAGCCGTCCGAGGACGAGGCCTTGCAGATCCTGCACGGGCTGAAGGCACGCTACGAGCAGCACCACACGCTGGCCATCAGCGATGAGGCGATCGAGGCCGCGGTGCGCCTGAGCCAGCGCTACCTCCAGGGCCGCAGCCTGCCGGACAAGGCGATTGACCTGATGGACGAGGCGGCGGCGAAGGTGCGGCTGCGCACGGCCGTGGCCCAGCAGGACAGCCCGGCGGCCGAGATCAAGCGCCGGCGCGCCGAGGAGGACGAGGCCTGGCAGAACCGCGACTACGAGCGGGCGGCCCGGGCTAAGGCCGACCGGCTCAAGCTCGAAGAGGAGCACCCAGAAGCCGTCGCCGAGATCGAGGGCAGGCCCTCAGCCACGGTCACCGGCCAGGACGTCGCGACCGTGGTGGCCACCTGGACGGGGGTCCCGGTCAAGAGCCTGTACGCCGAGGAGAAAGAGAAGCTGCTCAAGCTGGAAGAGGCGCTCCACGCCCGCGTGGTCGACCAGGACGAGGCTGTGGTGGCGGTGGCGGATGCCATTCGCCGCTCGCGCTCGGGCCTGTCCGACCCGCGCCGGCCGATCGGCTCGTTCCTGTTCCTGGGCCCCACCGGCGTCGGTAAGACCGAGCTGGCCAAGACGCTGGCCGACTTCCTGTTCGACGACGAGGATGCGCTCCTGCGCATCGACATGTCGGAGTACATGGAGCCGCACACCGTCAGCCGCCTGTTCGGCTCGCCGCCCGGCTACGTCGGCTTCGACCAGGGCGGCCAGCTCACCGAGGCGGTCCGCCGCCGGCCCTACCAGGTGATCCTCTTCGACGAGGTCGAGAAGGCGCACCCGGAGGTGTTCAACGCCCTGCTCCAGATCCTGGACGACGGGCGCCTGACTGACGGCCACGGCCGCACGGTCGACTTCCGCAACACGGTCATCATCATGACGTCGAACGTCGGCTCGACCCGCGCGTACGAGAAGCGGCGTGACAGCCTGGGCTTCGAGACGGGCACGGTGGCGACACGGGTCCGCGAGGATGAGCAGCTCAAGCGGCGGCTGCTGGAGTCGTTGAAGCAGACGTTCCGGCCAGAGTTCCTGAACCGGATCGATGAGATCATCGTGTTCCAGCGCCTGCGGCGCGAGAGCCTGTTCAAGGTGGTCGACCGGATGCTGCGCGACCTGCGGGGCCGGCTCGAGGAGCGCGGGCTGGCGCTCGAGCTCACCCAGGCCGCCAAGGAGTGGCTGGTGCGCCACGGGTACGACGAGGCGTTCGGCGCCCGGCCGCTGAAGCGGCTCATCCAGAAGGAGGTGGAGAACGAGCTGGCGCGGCGCGTGCTGGCCGGCGAGTTCGCCGAGGGCGACCGCGTCCGGATCGATGTGGCGGAGGACGGCGGGAGTGAGACGCTGCGCTTCGCGCTACTGGCCGGCGAGGCGATGCCCTCCGCCGAGCCTGCCGTGGTCCCCCAGGCCGCCTGACCGCAGCCAGGGGGTACACCCGCCACCGGGGTGCTCCAGACGAACCACCCCGGTGGCGGGTGTCTGCTCTCCATCGCGGGCAGGGCGGTCTTCGGCGCTACGTGGCTAGGTGGGCTTGCCCGATAGTCTGGGTGGGGGCGCGCGGCGCCTCCTCGGCGGAGGGGGCCGGCGGCCGTACCAGGAGCAGGGGTGCGCGCCCCTGCCGCACCACCCCGCCAGCCACGCTGCCCAGGAGCAAGCGGTCGAGCCCGGAGCGGCCGTGGGTCGCCATCACCACCAGGGCCGCGCTGGTTTCCTCCGCCGCCATGGTGATCTCGTCGACGGCGTTCCCTTCGCGCAGGCTCGTGCGCACCTGCACGCCGGGCGCGTCCGTCGCCAGGCGCGTGGCCAGGTCTCGCAGGTGCTCCTCGGCGGTGGCGCGGGCGGCGGCGTGGTCATACGGCGGGGCGACGGCGAAGCTGTTCGGGTCGTCACCCGGGACGGCGCCGGGCAGCACCTCGGTGAGGACCAGGTTGCCGCCGAGCTGCTGGGCCAGGCGGCTGGCGACGGGCAGCGCCGCCTCGGCGAACCGCGAGCCGTCCAGCGGCACCAGGATGGCGGGCTGCTGGACGAGCCGAGCCGCGTCCGCCGCCGCGTGCCAGGCGCGCACGAGCAGCACCGGGACCGGGCTCCGCTGGATGACGCCCTCGGCCACGCTGCCGTACACCCACCGGCCGAGGCCGGAGCGGCCGTGCGTGGCCATAGCGATCAGGTCCGCCTCTCTGAGCGACGTCTCCTCGAGGATGGCGGTCACCGGGTCCCCGTAGAAGACGCCCGTCTGGGCCGCCACGCCGGGCGGGATCTGGGCCACTACCTGAGTGAGATACCCTTCGGCGTCCTCGACCACCTCGACCTCCGCCTCGCCGGCATCGGTGCCGGGCAGCGTGCGCGCCAGCGCCGCGCGCGTCAGGAACAGGTGCGCGCCGGTGGCGCGGGCGAGCGTCACGGCGTACGGGAGGGCGCGCTCAGCCAGCGCCGACCCGTCCAGGGGAACCAGGATGGTCTTCAACATGCGTCGTTCTCCTCCGCCAGCATGCGGGCGCCCGGCCGGGGGCAGCCAGGTACGGTTGGGTAGTCCTGGTCGCTCCCCCGGGGTAGGGCGGGGCTCCGCGCCGGCGCGAGGCCCGCAGCGGCGATACTACAGGTGCGGGTGGGCGGCGCCGGGCCGGCGCGTGGGGGCACGACTCCCGCCGCCACTCACCCCACTCCACCCCGAATAGACCGGCGCGACGGGTCGGCTGTCGGCTGGCCCCGGGGCCCGGCATGAAGGACAGCGTATGCGGCTCGGAATCCTGACCGGCGGCGGCGACGTGCCGGGACTCAACCCCTGCATCAAGACGCTCGTCTACAGCGCCATCGACGAGGGGTGGGACGTGCTCGGCATCCGCCGCGGCTGGGCCGGCCTGCTCGAGCTGAACCCCGACGACCCGGCCAGCCGCGAGCGGTGCGTCCTGCCGCTCGACACGCACAACACCCGCACCATCGACCGGACCGGCGGCACATTCCTGCACACCAGCCGCACTCACCCCGGGCGCGTCCGCCCGCGCGAGGTCCCCGAGTTCCTGCGCGCGCGCGCGCTCACCCCGGCCCAGGCTGACGGCGCCTACCTCGACTGCACCCCCCACGTCCTGAAGGTTGTCGAGCACCTGGGCCTCGACGTGCTCGTGCCGATTGGCGGCGACGACACGCTCTCCTACGGCGAACGGCTCTACCGCGAGGGGGTCCACGTCGTCGCCGTGCCGAAGACGATGGACAACGATGTCTTCGGCACTGACTACTGCATCGGCTTCTCGACGGCGGTCACGCGCAGCGTCCAGTTCATCCACCAGCTCCGCACCTCCGCGGGCTCGCACGAGCGGCTGGCGGTGGTCGAGCTGTTCGGCCGGAACTGCGGCGAAACCTCGCTGCTGGCCTCCTACCTGGCCGGGGTCGACCGGTCCATCATCAGCGAGGTGCCGTTCGACCCCCAGAAGCTGGCGGCCCTGCTCATGCACGACAAGCGCGAGAACCCGAGCAACTACGCCATCGTCACGATCAGCGAGGGCGCCCACATGGTCGGGGGCGTGCCCGTCGAGTACGGTGAGGAGGACGCCTACGGCCACAAGAAGCTGGGCGGGATCGGCGTCATCACCGGCGACGCGCTCAAGAAGATCACCGGCCAGGACATCCTCTATCAGCAGCTCGGCTACCTCATGCGCTCGGGCGCCCCGGACAGCCTGGACCTGATGGTGGCGGTGAACTACGCCAACATGGCCGTCAAGCTCGCCAGGCGCGGCGCCAGCAACCGCATGGTCGCGCTGCGCAACGGGACCTACACGAGCGTCCCGATCAGCACCATCATGCAAGGTATCAAGCGCGTCGACGTGGACGAGCTGTACGACGTGGAAGCGTACCGGCCGAAGGTCCGCCACGTCGAAGGTAAGCCGATGTTCCTCTACTGACAGGGGCGGCCCGGTGCCACCCGCCAACCTCTGGGCGACCGGAGGCGCCCAGGGGCCCGGTCAGCGGGGGCGCTGTTGTTCGAGGAAGGCGACGAGCGCTGCCAGCTCATCCGGTGTCAGGGTCGACCCGTAGGCGGGCATGTTGCGGCCGCCGGCGAGGATGCGCCAGGTCAGCTCCCCGCCGCTCAGGCGGGCGCCGACGGTGGTCAGGTCGGGCCCTGGCTGGCCGCCCGTGCCCGCGATCGTGTGGCAGGAGAGGCAGCCCTTGCGCTCGAAGAGCTGAGCACCACGCGCCGCCTCCCCGGCCAGGGGCTGGGTGACCGACGGCGGCAGTGGCTGGGGGTCGAAGGTTGGCGACCACGGGGCCTGGGTGCCCAGGAAGACGAGCACGCCAATGGCCACGGTCGAGAGCCCCACCGTCGCGACTGCCCACGGGCGCTGGCCGGGGCTGCGCTCCCCGCCTGGGGCCAGGAAAGGGAGCGCCAGGAGGAGGGCGCCCACGAGCAGCGGGATGCCGACGATGAACCAGTCCTCCACTGCCCTCGGCAGCAGCGCCAGCAGCGCGAAGTACCACAGGAAGTACCAGTCGGGCCGCGGGTAGGCCTGGATAATCGTCGGGTCGGCCGGCGTCCCCAGCTCCGCCGGCCCGAGCACCACCGCCAGCGCCACGACCACCGAGCCAACGGCGAGGGCAAAGACCACGTCCTTCCAGGCCGCGTCCGGCCAGAACGGGACCCCGTGCTTGCGCAGCAGCTCCGCGTAGCGCTGCCGGTAGGTCGCCGGGTTGACGGCCTCGCCCGGCCGGGGCGGCTCGGAGATGCCGTGCCTGACCACCAGGTAGAGGTGGATGCCGATGAGCAGGAACATGCCGGCGGGGAGCAGGAAGACGTGCGTGGCGTAGAAGCGGGTCAGCGTGGCGCCGCCAACCGTCTGCCCGGCCACCAGCACCTGGGCCAGCCAGTCGCCGATCAGCGGCACCCGCCCCGCCTGGGAGGCGCCCACCACCACCGCCCAGTAGGCGTCCTGGTTCCAGCGTAGGAGCTGGCCGGTGAAGGCGGTCGCGAGCGTCAAGAGGAGTAGCAGGGCACCGGTCAGCCAGTTCAGCTCGCGCGGGAACTTGAAGGCGCCCATCAGGAAGGTGCGGGCGGCGTGGATGACAATGAGCACCACCATGGCCGATGCGCCCCAGTAGTGGATACCGCGCACCACCCGGCCCAGGACTGCCTCGTTGGTGATGAACTCCAAGCTGTCGTAGGCATGGTCTGGCGTGGGCACGTAGCTGAAGGCGAGCGCGACCCCGGTGATCACCTGGACGACGAACGCGACCAGCGTTGCGCTCCCGAAGACGTACCACCAGTTGGTCTTCGGGACCGGGTGCTCCAGGAGGGGGACGAGCGTGCTCGAGAGGCCGAGCCGATCGTCCAGCCAGGCACAGGCGTCCCTCCAGAAGCGCACGGCTCCCTCCACGCTCACGCCACAGGCAGTGGCCGAGTGAGGACCTCCACGTCCCCGTTGGTAACACGGACCTGGTACTCGAACAGCCGCCGTGGCGGCGGACCGGCCGCGACGCGCCCGTCGGCGTAGTAGACGCCGCCGTGGCAGGGGCACAGGAACAGTTGCGCGTCCGGTCGCCAGTTGACCGGGCAGCCGAGGTGGGTGCAGTTGATGACGAAGGCCGTGAAGCTGCGCTCGCCCGTCCGCCGCAGCCACAGCGCCGTCCTCGCCGTCTGGCCCGCCCACGGGAGGGGTGAGGGCTCCTCGATCGCCACCGCCACCGTCTCGCCGACCTGGTAGCTATCGACCGGGCCCAGGCTCCGCCACACCTGTGGGGCCGGGCTGATCAGGGGGCTCAGCAGGTAGGCCACGATCGGCACGCTCAGCACCGCCCCGGCCAGGCCGGCGAGCGCCAGGCTCACCCGGCTGAGGAACCGGCGCCGGCTGGCCACCTCCTCTGGCGTCCACTCGTCGGACGCCAGGGCCCCGCTCGCCAGCTCTCTCCCCGAGACGTCCTGTCCCCTCGCCGCCCCTCCTGACCGCTCGCTTTCACTCATGCTCACGCCGCAGCTCTCCGATCCAGCCGCCCAGGGAGACGGCCACCAGGAGGGCGCCCAGGACGCTGAACGCGTAGCTCGTCAGCACGCCCAGTGCCAGCAGGGTGAGCCCGCCGGCTAGCACGAACGGCCAGACGCTGGAGGCTGGGAGGGGCGCCTCGCGGTCCCGCACCGCTCCTCCAGCCTGCCGCTCTTTCACTCGATCCACCCGCTCCTCCTTCCGCTCAGCCAGACGGGCGCACTGGCGCGCTGCCAGGCGCCGGGCCGCGTCGACTCTCCATCCCGCGCCCGCGGCTCATCCGCCGACCAGTGTCCAGAGGTAGACCACCGAGAAGACCACCACCCAGACGACGTCGACGAAGTGCCAGTAGGTCGCCACGACCTGGACACCGACGTGCCTGCCGCGCCGGAAGTCGCCCGCGAATGCCATCCAGGCGACGACGCCCAGCGCGACCAGTCCGACGCTCACGTGCAGCGCGTGGAACCCGGTCAGCGTGAAGAACGCCGATGTGAACAGGTTGGCGCTGGGCACGACGTTCTCCGCGAGCAGGCGCGCGTACTCGGTCGCCTGCCCCAGGATGAAGATGGTACCGAGGGCCATGGTGGCCAGGAGCCAGCCGGTGAAGCCGCGGTGGTCGGCCCGCCCCAGCCGTCGCTCGGCCAGGATGATCGTGGCGCTGCTCAGGAAGAGCGCCACGCTGAACGCGGCTGTCCGAGGCACGTCGAGGTCGCTCGGCTGCGGGCCGACCGGGCTGGCCCGGCGGTACTGCAGGTAGGCGACGATGAGGGCGCCGAAGAAGGTCGCCTCCGAGAAGATGAAGGCCAGCATGCCGAGCATCGGGCTGCTGAGTCGCTCGACGAACGCGATGGGCGCTCGTCGCTCGCGCTCGCGCGGCACCGCTGGAGAAGAGGCTGGCGCGCCCTGCGCCTCTCCAGGGTGCTGCAGGTCCCACAGGGGCCGTGCGCTGCGAATTGCGGGGAGCGCGGTGAAGTTGTGCGCGGGGGGTGGCGAGGAGGTGGCCCACTCGAGCGTCCACCCGTTCCACGGGTTATCCCCAGCTCGTCTGCCCCGACGCAGGCTGGCGGCGATGTTCCAGAGCAGGATGAGCACCGCCGCGGCCTGCACGAACGCGCCGATGGTCTGGAGGAGGTTCAGGCCGCCCCACCCCGGCAGGTCCGGGTACGTGTAGACCCGGCGCGGCATGCCCATGAGTCCGAGCAGGTGCATGGGGAAGAACGTCAGGTTCATCCCGATGACGAACAGCCAGAAGTTCCACCGCCCGAGGCGCTCGTCCAGCAGGCGCCCGGTCATCTTGGGGAACCAGTAGTGGAGCGCGCCCAGCGCCGCGATCAGGCTGCCGGCGCCGAGCACGTAGTGAAAGTGGGCGACCACGTAGTAGCTGTCAGTGGTCTGCCAGTCGATCGGCACGGTGGCGAAGTGCACGCCGCTGATGCCGCCGATGGTGAACTGGGCGATGAAGGCCAGGCTGTACAGCATCGGGACGGTCAGCTGGATCCGCCCGCCCCACAGCGTGGCGAGCCAGCTAAAGACCTTGATGCCGGTGGGCACGGCGATGAGCATGCTCGTCGCGCCAAAGAACGCCTCGGCGGCGCCGCCGAGCCCCACGGTGAACATGTGGTGGGCCCACACGATGAAGCTCAGGAAGGCGATCAGGGCGCCCGAGCCGACGACGAAGCTGTAGCCGAAGAGCGGCTTGCGGGCGAAGACGGGCACCATCTCCGAGATCATCGCGAAGGCGGGCAGCGCCAGGATGTACACCTCGGGGTGGCCGAAGTACCAGAAGAGGTGTTGCCACAGGATCGGATCGCCGCCCGCGCGCACGTCGAAGAAGCGGGTCCCCAGCAGGCGGTCGAACTCCAGCATCACCTGCGCGGCGGTCAGCGCGGGGACGGCACCGAGGATGAGGACCGCCGTGACCAGGGCCATCCAGGCGAAGACCGGCACGCGCGCCCAGGTCATCCCCGGCGCCCGCAGCTTGACGACCGTCACGAGTAGATTGACGCCAGTGGCGATGGTGCCGACGCTGGCCACAATCAGGCCCAGCGCCCAGTAGTCGACCGCGCGGCTGGTGGAGTAGGGGCGCTCGGTCAGGGGGGCGTAGGCGAACCAGCCGACGTCGGGCACGTCGCCGGTCAGGATGCCGAAGTGGAGCAGCAGCCCGCCGAACAGGAAGAGCCAGTAGGTCAGCGCGTTCAGCTTCGGGAAGGCCATGTCCCGCGCGCCGAGCATGAGTGGCACGAGGTAGTTGGCGAAGCCGAGCAGCAGCGGCATCACCACCAGGAAGATCATGGTGGTGCCGTGCATCGTGAAGATGGCGTTGTACTGCTCGGGGGTGAGGACCGTTGCCCGCGGCACCGCGAGCTGGACCCGGATGAGGAGCGCCTCAAACCCACCGACCAGGAAGAAGCCGGCGCTGGTGAGGATGTAGAGCAGGCCGATCTGCTTGTGGTCGGTGGTCGTCACCCACCGCAGCAGCCAGGTGCTCCGCGCCTCCGTGGCGAGCGGCGGCGGCCGGTCTCCCACGAGGGTGGCCATGCTTACCTCAGTCCCTCCAGGTAGGCGACCAGGGCGTTCAGGTCGTCCTCTGGCAACTGCTGGAACCCCGGCATGAGCACGCCCGGCTTGAGCTCGTGCGGATTGCGGATCCAGCGGCGGAGGTTTTCCGGCGTGTTGTCGAGCACGCCGGCGCCGATCGTGGCGCGGCTCCCGAAGCGGGAGAGGTCCGGGCCGACGCGCGCGTTCGCCATGGTCCCTTGGATCGTGTGGCAGCTCACGCACGTGTTCTGCAGGAACACCTGCTGGCCGGTGGCGGCCGCCGCGTCCGGCGGCGCCGCCACCGGCTCTTGCTGCTGCCGCACCCACGCCTCGAACTGCTCCCGCGGCTCGACGACGACGCGGGTCCGCATCCAGGCGTGCTGTAGCCCACAGTACTCCGCACACGCGCCGTCGTACTGGCCAGCTTGCCCGGCCCGCACCCCCATCACGATCGTCCTGCCCGGGATCGCGTCTTGCTTCCAGCCAAACTGCGGCACCCAGAAGCTGTGCACCACGTCCGCCGACTCGATCTCCAGCCTCAGCGGGGTGTCGACCGGCACGCGCAGTTCATTGGCAGTCACGATCCCCTGCTCGGGGTACTGGTACTCCCACCACCACTGGTGCCCGATTACCCGGACACGCAGCGCCGCCGGCTCGGCTGCACGGACCGTGGCCATGGTCTGCACCGCTCTCAGGAAGAGGAACGCCACGACCAGCAAGGCGGCGCTCGTCCAGGCGATCTCGAGGGCCCGGTTGCCTCGCACCTGGCGCGGCTCCTCGTCGCCAGGCCGGGCCCGAAAGCGGACCACGGCGTAGGCCAACGCGCTCGCCACCAGGAGGAAGACCAGCAGGGATAACGCCAGCGCTTGTAGGAACAGCGCGGTAATCTCCTGCCCCTGGGGCGAGATCGGCCTGAAGCTGGCCGGCGGCACGCACCCGGCCGCGGTGAGGGCCAGGCCAGCCGGCCAGAGCCACCACCGGTCTGGCACCGCTGGGGTCCACCGGCCTGACCCCGTGCAAGCGACGCCCAGCGCGCGTCTACCTGGCCTCCTCACCCCGTCGCCGCGCTGCCACCACGCGCCCGGCCCGGGCTCGGGGTGCATGGCGGGATAGCGTGGTGGCACCGCGCTGAGGCCGCCCGTCACGAGGCGCGGCCGCGCTGCGTGTCCGTGCTCCGTGACGTGCTGTCCTGCCCGACAAGGTCGCGACCGGCTGAGCTGCATGGGGGCACCGCTGGCCGCTCCTCCGCGGCTTCGCCGCTCCGACCACAGCAGCGGGCGGACCGGGAGGACCAGGGCGGTGCCGCCTCAGCTCGCCCGGGTGGACGTCGGCGCCGCCGTCCGCCAGCACGCGCCCACGTCCGCAAGTTTCATGCCGATTCGCCGTACACGTCGAAGACGTGCTTGGACAGCTCCCCTGTCTCCATGCGATGTGGGACGACCCGCACGTCGCGCCAGCGCCGCGTGGCGAGCAGCCCCTTCATGTACCGCCCCAGCTCCAGCTCCTCGACGAAGTGCGGGGCGAGGAGTCGCATGATCGGCCAGTGCAACTGGCGCAGCTCCTGGATGTCGATCGTCGCGATGAACTGCTGTTCGGCCTGGCTCATGTCAGCCTCCTGCTGGCTGGGCGTTCAGGCTCTCTTCCCGAGCCGGGCAGACCGGGCCGCCCCAGGGCGCACTTCTCGGGCTGTTCGGGCGCGGCAGGCGGGCCAGCTCCGTGCTCAGGAGCCTCAGCTGAGGGTACCGCGCGCTCCACCTCCCTCGTCCGGGTCCATGCCTGAGCTGCTGCCTTCAGCGCTCGGCTGCAAGGCTCGCCTGGCCACAGATCCGGGCTGGGGACAGGCCACCGACGACAACACTGTAGAACGCGGAGAAACGTATCCCTAGGTAAAGAAGTGTCGCCGGAGCCGTCGCCGGCCGGGCAACCCTGTGGGGAAGCCAGGAAGTGTGCGAAGTGAGGGAACGGCTGTTCGAGGCGGTGGCTGTGCGCAGCCAGCGGTGCGCCACCGATGAATCGCCGGGCTGCCGTTGACGGAGCGGCCGGGCGGGGCCGCGCGGCCGGTTTATCCCCACACAGCGGGTCGATCGTCCGGCGTGACGGGTGGAGTTATCCACGGTTATCCCCAGGGTATCCCCAGGCTGACCGGCCAGGGGTGGGCTCGGGCCATCCTGGGCTCACGTGTGGTGGCGGGCCATAATGACGGTGGACGGATGGGCAGAGAGCGGGACGCGGCGGTGGCAGGGCCGCCTCCAGCCGGGGTCCACCTGGACGAGGCGCGCATCTGGGTGAGGGCCGGCGACGGGGGGAACGGCGTCGTCTCATTCCGGCGCGAGAAGTTCGTCCCGTTTGGCGGACCCGACGGCGGCGACGGGGGTCGGGGAGGCAGCGTCTTCCTGGTGGCAGATCCGGGCGTCTCGACGTTGCTGGAGTTCGGCCGGCGGCGGCACTTCAAGGCACAGCGGGGTGGCCACGGGCGAGGGAAGCGGCAGCACGGCAAGGCTGGGGAGGATCTCGTGATCCGCGTGCCTATGGGGACGGCGGTGGGGTCGGACGATGGCGTGCAGGTCGACCTGGTGCGCCCGGGGGATACGGCGCTGGTGGCGCGCGGCGGGCGCGGTGGGCTGGGCAACCCGCACTTTGCCACCAGTACCAACCGGGCGCCGCGGGTGGCCCAGAAGGGTGAACCTGGCGAAGAACGCTGGTTGAACCTCGAGCTGAAGACGATCGCGCAGGCGGCCCTGATCGGCGAGCCGAACGCCGGCAAGTCGAGCCTGCTGGCGGCGACCAGCGCGGCCCGGCCAAAGATTGGCGCCTACCCATTCACGACACTCAGCCCGAGCCTGGGCGTGGCCGAGCCACCCGCCGGCGACCAGGTCTTCGTCCTGGCGGACATCCCTGGCCTGGTCGCCGGCGCCCATCGGGGGGCCGGGCTCGGCCACCGCTTCCTGCGTCACGTGGAGCGCGCGCCGTTGCTCGTCCACGTCGTCGACGCCAGCCGGCCCGACGCGCTCGAGGCGTACCGGACGGTGCGCCGCGAGCTGGAGGCGTACAAGGCTGAGGTGGCGGCTAAGCCGGAGATCGTGGCGGCCAACAAGCTCGACCTGCCCGGCGCTCGAGCGGGGTGCGCGGCGCTCCAGGCAGCCCTGCCCGACCGGCCAGTCGTCGGCACCTCGACTGTCACTAGCGAGGGGATCCCCGCGTTGCTGGAGACAGTTGCTGCGACTCTGGCGCAGATGCGGGGTGCCGCACCCGAGCCGTCCCCCGCGCACGCAGTGCGGGTCTACCGGCTGGCGCCCGCGGACGAGGAGGGCTTCAGCGTCGCTCGGACGGCAGAGGGCACCTACGAGGTGCGCGGCCGGAAAGTGGAACGGCTAGTCGCGATGACCGATCTGCAGAGCGAGGAAGGGATCGCGCACCTGCAGAAGCAGTTGGCTCGGCTGGGTGTCTTCGAGGCGCTGGAGCGTGCCGGGGTGCAGGTAGGCGACACCGTCGTGATCGGCCGGTGGGAGACGGAGTGGGGGGTGTAGCAGGGCTGGGCTGAGCCAGTGCTACCCTGGCGGGTCGTGAGCGAGCGCCGGATCGGTCTCCTGGGAGGGACGTTCGACCCGCCGCATCTCGGGCACCTGGTCGTGGCACAGGAGGCCGCCTGGCGGCTCCAGCTCGGCCAGGTGCTGTTCCTCCCGGCGCGCCAGAATCCCCTCAAGGCCGGCGAGCCGGTGACATCCGCGGAGCACCGCCGCCGCATGGTGGAGCTCGCCATCGCCGACAACCACCTGTTTGCGCTCTCGACGGCCGACCTCGAACGCCCAGCCCCCTCGTACACCGTCGACCTCCTGCGGCGGCTGCGCGCGGAGCGCGGCGCCGGCGCCGCGCTCTACTTCCTGATGGGCGCCGACATCCTGCCGGAGCTACCGCGATGGCACCAGCCCGAGGAGCTGCTCGCCCTGGCGACCCTGGTAGCTGTCAATCGCCCCGGCTGGCCGCGGCCGCACGCGTCCCGCCTCGAGCGCGAGCTGCCTGCGGCACGCGGGCGCATCCTGGTGCTCAGCGCGCCCGGCGTGGACATCTCGTCCACGCAGTTGCGGGAGCGCGTCCGCGCCGGCCAGCCGATCCGCTACCTCACGCCGCCAGCGGTCGAGGGGTACGTCGCAGAGCAGGGCCTGTACCGCTGATGGAGGAGCGCGCGGCGCCCGGCTCAGGCCGAGTACGCCTGGGCCCGCTCGGCGAGGCGGCCGGTGGCCAGGGGGGCCAGGAGGGCGGCGCCGCCCAGGCTGGCCAGGCCGGCGAGGACGAACGCGCTGCCGAAGCCGCCGCCGAGATCGAGGACGAGGCCGGCGGCGATCGGCGAGAGGGTTGAGGCGAGGAAGCCGATGAAGGCCTGGACGGCCTGGGCTGACCCGAGCTGGCCCGGGGGCGCCAGCTCGGTGACCGCCGTGGAGTAGATGCCGGAGTCGGCGGCCATGAGGATGCCGTAGACGGAGCCCACGACGACGAGGGCGACCCAGCCGGCGGCGTCCAGCCACCCGAACCCGAGGGAGATCAGGCCACTGGCCGTGGCGAACGCGAGCGCCGACCGAGCGCGCCCCCACCGGTCCGAGAGCCAGCCTCCCACCCAGACACCCAGCGCGCCGAGCCCAACCATCAGCGCCGCCCACTTGCCGCCTTCGGCAGCCGAGTCGACCGTGCTGTAGCCGGAGCTGGCGAGGATCGCGGCCAGGAAGGTCGCCAGCCAGCCCCGGGAGATGTACAGCTCCCAGGAGTGGCCGGCGTAGGCGAAGACTGTCCGCCAGATCGGGCCGTGCCGCAGGACCCTCGGGCGCAGGGTGCCCGAGTGCCCGGCCGGCGGGGGCGCGCCTGTGGCGGCGGCGAGCGCCAGCGGAACGCCGACGGCCGAGAGGACGCCCAGGACGAGCGCGGCCGCGCGCCAGTCGGTCGCGCCCAGCAGGAGCCCCGTGGCCCACAGCGACAGCGAGGAGCCCAGGTAGAAGGCCGAGACGTAGAGGCTGACGTCCAGGCCCCGGCGCTGGGGCGACGAGGTGGCGGCGACCACCCGCACGCCCGGCATGTAGATGCCGCCTAGGCCGGCGCCGGCCAGTGCCCGGAGCGCGGCCGCGCTCCACACGTCCTGGGCGAGCAGCGGGAAGAGGAGTGAGACGGCAGTCGTGGCGAGCGCGCAGCCGAGAATCACGCGGCCGGCTGAGAAGCGGTCGGTGAGGGGGAGGAGCACCAGCACCGCGGTGACGTAGCCGGCCTGGTAGGCGGCGAAGACCCAGCCCATCTGGGTGGCGCTGGCGCTCCACTCCAGCCGCAGGATGGGCAGCGCCGTGGCGACGAGATTGGCTGGCAGCAGCGCCAGCGCGAGGACCGGCGCCAGGAGGCGGACGCCGCGGGTCACAGCGGCGATGGTACCGAGGCGGCGAAGTCGTCGGCGTCCCCGACGTCCACCCAGGACGGCTCGGCTGGCAGCACGACGCTGAAGCGCGCGCCGCCTTCCGGGCGGTTCTCGGCCCAGGCCCGGCCCCCATGCGCCTCTGCCACGTGCCGGACGATGGCCAGCCCCAGGCCCGCGCCCCCCTGGGCGCGGCTGCGCGCGCGGTCCACCCGGTAGAAGCGGTCGAAGACGCGGGTGAGGGCGTCCGCGGGCAGCCCGGGCCCGTCGTCCTCGACGACCAGGAGTGCCTGGGGAGGGCGGCGACCGACCCGCATACGGACGGCGCCGGGGGTGCGGGAGGCGTGGCGCAGCGCGTTGAGGACGAGGTTGCTGACGAGCTGGCGGAGCCGGTCCTCGTCCCCGTGGACGGTCACCGGCTCCGCCTCGATGGTGACGCGGAAGGCGTCCGCGCTCGCGACGCGCGCGGCCACCTCGCGCGCGAGGACGTCCAGGCGGACAGGGTGGCGCTCGAGGGGGCTCGGCGTCCCGCTCTCGGCAAGCAGGAGCAGGTCGCGCACCAGGCGGGCCATCCGGTCCACCTCCTCGCGCGTCTCCTGGAGCACCTCCGCCCGCTCGTCCGGCGGGAGGTCGCGGGCGAGGAGGTCCAGGTTCCCGCGCACCGTCGTGAGCGGCGTCCGCAGCTCGTGCGAGGTGTCGGCGAGGAATTGGCGCTGCCCTTCCAGGGCGCGGTCCACCCGGTCCACGAGGGCGTTGAAGGTGCGCGTGAGCCGGAACACCTCCGGGTCGCCGGCGTCTTCCGGCAGCCGGCACGCAAACTCCCCGCGTCGGGCGAGGTCGGCGGCGGCGCTGACGATGGCGCTGAGGGAGCGCAGGAGGCGGGCGCCCACCAGCCAGGCTGCCAAGGCTGCCCCGAGGCCGGCCGCCACGGCGCCGACGACCAGGGCACGGAGGCCATGCTGCACAACCAGGCGCGCAGCAGCCGGGTCAGACTCCGAGCTGACGAGGTTGGCGTAGAAGAACAGCTCGAACAGGAGGAGCGCTACGAGGACGATCAGGCCCGTCGTCACGGCGAGCCGGAGGCGGGTGCTCACGGCGCGCGGCCGGCCGGTGGCGCGGCGCGCGGCGTGTCGTTGCCCGGGCCAAGCTTGCTCGGCGGCGCGGGCGCCTCCCTCAGGGCGTACCCCACCCCACGGACCGTCTGGATGAGGCGCGGGCGCCCGTGGGCCTCGAGCTTGTCTCGCACGTAGGACACGTTCGCGTCGATGACGTTCGAACCGCCCAGGAAGTCGCTGCCCCAGACGGCGCGGAAGATCTGCTCGCGGGTAAGCACCTGGCGCTGGTTCCGCAGGAAGAACGCCAGCAGATTGAACTCCCGCGTGGTGAGCGGCAGTGGCTCGCCACCGCGCCAGGCCTCGCGGGTCCCCGGATCGAGCTCCACGTCGGCGTACGCCAGGCGCTCGGTCGGCTCGCCCGGCGTGCGCCGCGCGCGCCGCAGCAGGGCTGAGACGCGGGCCAGCAGCTCCTCGAACTCGAACGGCTTGGCGAGGTAGTCATCGGCGCCGCTGGCGAACCCGGCGATCTTGTCCTGCAACTGGTCGCGCGCCGTCAGCATGATGATGGGGACGTGCACGTCGGCCGAGCGGAGGCGGCGCGCGACCTCCAGGCCATCCAGGGGCTCGGGCAGCATCACGTCCAGCACGACGAGGTCGGGCTCTTCTTCGCGGACGAGCCGCAGGGCGGTCTCGCCGTCCTCGGCTGCCCGCACGCCGTAGCCGGCGAAGGTCAACCCGCGGCGGAGCATGCGCAGCAGGTTGGGGTCGTCGTCCACCACCAGGATGGACGTCGCGTGCGGCGGCGGGCTGGCGGAGTCGGTCGGCATAGCGCGCGCCCTCAGGTGGGTCGGGTGCGCCCACCGCTGGATTCTACGCCTGGGCGCGCCGATGCTCCGGCCGACATTGGGCATAATCCTGGTTGGTCGAGCGCCACCCCCGGCGGCTCGGGCGCCCGAGCCGCCACTCCCGGAGAGGTACACCCCCTTGGTTCCCTTCGATCTGCGCACGCTCATCGAAACCGTCGGCCTGCTCGGCGTGGGCCTCATCGTCTTCGCCGAAACGGGCCTGCTCATCGGCTTCTTCCTGCCCGGGGATAGCCTGCTCTTCACCGCCGGGTTCCTGGCGTCGCAGGGGTTCTTCAACATCTGGGCGCTGACCGCGCTCACCGGGAGCATGGCCGTCGTCGGCGATAGCACCGGCTACCTGGTGGGGCGGCGCGCGGGCCGGGCGCTCTTCAAGCGCGAGGACTCGCGCTTCTTCAAGAAGAAGCACCTGCAGCGGGCGCACGCGTTCTACGAGAAGCACGGGGGGAAGGCGATCGTCCTGGCGCAGTTCTTGCCCATCGTCCGCACCTTCTCGCCGGTCGTCGCGGGCATCGCCGAGATGCCCTACATGCGCTTCGCCATCTTCAATGTGGTGGCGGCGCTCCTGTGGGGCGTGGGCGTGCCGTGGACCGGCTACTTCCTGGGCAGCCTGATCCCCGACATCGACCGCTACCTGCTGCCCATCATCGCGCTGATCGTGGTCGCCTCGGTGGCGCCGAGCGCCATCCACCTGTGGCGTGAGAGCGGGGACGAGATCCTGGCTGCGGTGCGTGCGCGCCTGGCGCGCGGGACGCCGCCCGAGCCGGCCCGGGACTGACACGCGCGTGCGCGGCTGGTGTCTGGGTCCGTGGGCCGCGGCGGGCGCAGCTACGCCGCCAGCGGGAAGGGGTGCCTGCTCTGGCGCACGCTCTCAGGCAGGGGGATGCGCCCGTCGCGTAAGGCGCTGAGGAAGGCGTGGGCCATGTCCGGGTCGAACTGCGTGCCGGCGCCCCGCGCCACCTCGGTGGCGGCCTGCTCGGCGTCCATCGCCGGGCGGTAGGGGCGGGTGGAGGTCATGGCGTCGAAGGCGTCGGCGACGGCCATGAGGCGCCCGCCGAGTGCGATGGCGGTGCCGGCCAGGCCGTCTGGGTACCCCCGCCCGTCCCACCGCTCGTGGTGGCGGTGCGCGTAGACGGCGGCGCGCACCAGGAACGGCGCCCGCGCGAGGATCTGCGCGCCGATGGTGGGGTGGCGGCGCATCTGCTCCCACTCGGCTTCCTCGAGGTACCCGGGCTTGCGCAGGATCGCGTCGTCCACGCCCAGCTTGCCGATGTCGTGGAGCAGGCCGCCCAGGCGTGCCTCCTCGATCTCCACGTCGGACCAGCCGAGCGCTGTGCCGAGGGCGGTGGCGTACGTGGAGACGCGGGCGCCGTGGCCGCCGGTGTACGGGTCGCGCGCCTCGACGGCGCCGGCCAGGGCGGAGACGGCGTCCAGGTAGGCCTGCTCGAGCTCCTTCCGGCGCGCCCGCTCCAGGGCTACCGCTCGCCGGAGGTCGGCGGCGTACGCGTAGAGCTGCGCCTGGGTGGCTGCCAGGTCGGCCAGTCCGTGCTCCCAGGGGTCGCGCTCGGCGGCGACCGTGCCGTCCGCCGCCGCCGGAGGTGCCTCATCAGAAGAGCGAGAGTGGGTCATGCCTCCTGGCGATGTGGGAGAGGGGTGCTTGCCCAGGTCAGCCCGCCACCCGGCGACCAGTGCGGGAGAGTCGGCCGCCCGCGTCCTCCGCGGTGAGTATCGACCGGGCGGAACATTTCTCCAGGTCGACGCTCGGCGCACCTCGCGTCTAATCCGAGGTGTCGGCGTGGCGGTCCGCGAGCCAGCCCGCCGGCCGCCCTGGAGCCGGGCGCCAGCCTGGCGGGCAGACTGCTATCGTGTAGCCAACCACGTCTGAGGATCGCAACAGCCATGGTGATGCAGTCCATCAATCCCGCGACCGAAGAGGTGCTGGCGAGCTTCGAGGATTTCTCGCCGGCGCAGGTGGAGGCGGCGCTCGAGCACGCGCACGATGCCTACCGGAGCTGGCGGGAGGCGTCGTTCGGCGAGCGGGCGACGCGGATGCAGGCGGCGGCGCGCATCCTGCGGGCGCAGAACGCGCGCTGGGCGACCCTCATGACCTCGGAGATGGGCAAGCCGATCGTCGAGGCCGAGGCCGAGGTGGAGAAGTGCGCCTGGGGGTGCGACTTCTACGCCGAGCACGCGGCGCGCTTCCTGGCCGACGAGCCCGTGGCGACGAACGCCCGGGAGAGCTTCGTCGCCTTCGAGCCGCTAGGCGTAGTGTTGGCGATCATGCCCTGGAACTTCCCGTTCTGGCAGGTGTTCCGCTTCGCCGCGCCGGCGCTGATGGCGGGCAACGCGGTGGTGCTCAAGCATGCCTCGAACGTGCCCCAGTGCGCCCTGGCGGTCGAGGAGGTGTTCCAGCAGGCGGGCTTCCCGGAGGGCCTCTTCCGGACGCTGCTCGTGCCGGGCTCGCAGGTCGAGCCGCTGATCGCCGATCCGCGCGTGCAGGCGGTCACCCTGACAGGCTCGAGCGAGGTGGGCCAGCGAGTGGCTGGCGCGGCGGGCCGCAACCTGAAGAAGCACGTGCTCGAGTTGGGCGGCAGTGACCCCTTCATCGTCCTGGCGGACGCCGACCTGGATGCGGCCGCGGCCGTGGCGGTCCGGGCGCGGAACCAGAACAGCGGCCAGAGCTGCATCGCCGCCAAGCGGTTCATCGTCGAGGAGCCGGTGGCCGACGCCTTCACGGCGACGTTCGCCGCGGCCGTGCAGGCGCTCCGCGTGGGCGACCCGTGCGAGCGCGACACGCTCGTAGGGCCGCTGGCGCGCGCCGACCTGCGCGACACGCTCGTGGGCCAGGTGGAGGCGTCCGTCGCGCAAGGCGCCCGCGCGGTGGTGGGTGGCTCGGTCCTTGGCACGCAGGGGTACTTCTACGCGCCCACGGTGCTCGAGGGGGTCTCGGACCAGATGCCGGCCTTCCGCGAGGAGACGTTCGGTCCTGTGGCCGCCGTGGTCCGCGCCCGCGACGCGGAGGATGCGCTGCGGCTGGCGAACGATACGCCGTACGGCCTCGGGGCGAACCTGTGGACCCGCGACCTGGAGCGCGCCAAGCAGCTCGCGCGGAAGATCGAGGCGGGCAACGTGTTCATCAATGGGATGGTCGCCTCCGATCCGCGACTGCCGTTCGGCGGCGTGAAGCGGAGTGGCTACGGGCGCGAGCTCGGGGTCTTCGGCATCCGCGAGTTCACCAACATTCAGACCATCTGGGTCGGCCCGGCGCAGGGCGGCGCCACCCGCGCCCTGCAGCAGGCGGCGGCCGAGTAGCGCGGCGGAGTGGTGGTACGGCGCCCTGCCGGGGGAGACTGAGCGGATGGAGCTGGTGCTGGGAGCAGCGCCTGCCGGCCTGCGCCGGCCCATCCTGCTGGCTGGGTTCGGCGGCTGGGGCGACGCGGGGAGTGCCGCGACGATCGCGCTGCGCCATCTCCTGGGCGAGGACGTAGTCGAAGCGTCGGGCATGCTGGACCCCTCGGCCTGCTACGACTTCACCGTCGCCCGCCCGCTCACCAGGCGGGAAGGCGGCGCTGGAGCGTGGCAGCTCGAGTACCCGAAAGTGTCGTTCCACCCGCTGCGCCTGCCCGCGGCCCGGCGCGACCTGCTGGTCGTCCAGGGGCCCGAGCCTCATTTCCGCTGGCCCGAGCTCGCCCCGGCGATCGTCTCGTACGCCCGGGCGGCCGGCGCGGAGCTGGTCGTTACGCTCGGGGCGTACGTCGGCCCGGTCTCCCACCGCTCGGCGCCGGTAGTGGGCAGGACGCTTGACCCGCGACTGGCGGGGCTGCTGCGGTCGCTGCGGGTGCGTGACACGGACTACCAGGGGCCGACGGCCTTCGTGACGGCGCTCCTCCACGCGGCGGCGGCGAGCGGGCTGCCGGCGCTGAGCCTGTGGGCGGCGACGCCCCCTTACCTCCAGGCGGGGAACCCCGTGGCCGCGCTCGCGCTCCTCGAGACGACCCAGCGGGTCACGCAGTTGCCGCTCGACGCTACCCGGTTGAGCGAGGTGGCGCGGAGCTTCCTGCGCGAGGTGGACGCCGCGCTGCAAGAGCACCCGGACCTGGCTGAGCAGCTCAAGGAGCTGCTGGGGGCAGCCGGGGCGGAGGCGGCGGAGGACGAGGAGGAGCGGGCGACGCTCTGGAAGGTGCCCGATCCGGACCGCCCGCCGCCCGACGCACCGCCGGGCCTGCCAACCGGCAAGAGCCTGGTCGAAGCGGTCGAGCGGTACCTGAAACAGGCGCGGGGGGACGCGCCCGCGCCGGGCGAGTAGGGCCCAGGGCCGGGGCGTCCGGGCGGCGGGCGGCGCCAGGGCCCACGGGCTCAGCCGGTGGGGAGCCGCAGCAGGACGACGCCGAGCACGATCAGCCCGGCGCCGGCGAGCTGGGGGGGTGCGAGTGCTTCGCCGAGGACCAGGTAGCCGAGGAGCGCTGCCACGGCCGGCTCCCACGTGCCGAGCAGGCTGGCGACGGAGGCCGGCAGGCGCCGCAGCCCTTCGGTGTACGCCGCGAGCGCCCCCAGGGTGGGGCCAACCGCGATGAGCGCCAGGCCGGCCCAGCCCACCGCGCCCAGCGAGGGCCACCGCGCCTCGCCCCTGGCCCACTCGAAGGCCGCCAGGAAGAGCGCCCCAATGCCGAGGACGTAGACGAGCACCGTCCGGGGGTCGTGCCGGGCCAGCGCCCGCTTGCCGAAGATGCTGTAGAGCGCGTACGTCAGACCTGACGCCAGGCCGGCCAGCACGCCAGCGCCGCTGCCGACCAGGGTGGACGGGTTGGCGACCCCGGCCACGAGCGCCGAGCCGACGAACGTGGCCCCGAGCGCCAGGAGGGTGCGCGCGTGCAGGCGCTCGCCGTAGAGGCGCCAGGCGAGGACGGCGACCCAGGCCGGGGCCGTGTAGAGCAGCACGGCCGCCGTCGCCACGCTGGTCCAGGCGATCGCTTGGGCATAGACGGCGTAGAAGACGGCAACGCTCACCAGGCCGAAGACGACCAGGTAGCCGATCTCGCCGCGGGGGACGCGGAGCAGGCGCGGGCGCAGGAGGGCGAGCGCGGCGAACAGGATGATGAAGGCGAGCGCCGCGCGGAGGGTGGCCAGGCCGATCGGCGACAGCGGGTAGCGGTCGAGGAGCAGGCGGTAGGCGATGCCCAGGGTGCCCCACAGCGTCGCGGCGAGGAGCACGAGCCCGTAGCCCGAGAGGTCGGACGGTCGGCCGGCCATGCGCCGACCATCCTAACGGGTCGCAGCCAGGCGGCCAGGCGACACGTCGCGTGCGACGCCCCGTAGACTGAGGCACTCACCCGTGCACTCCGGACGGCTTGGATGCGTGGCAACGCCCTTCGACCACTGCTGGGAGCCCTGATCGGCGTTGCCGCGGCCGCCGCCGGCTACGCCTATGCTACGAACGCCTCCGTGCGCTGAGGCGTGGGCGCGTTGGCTCAGCGCTCCGCGCTTCGTTTTCTCGATGGCTACCCGCGTGGGCCTCAGCTCGGGGGAATCGGCCCGAACCTTGGCCTACGTGCTTCGCTGCGCGAGGGGGACGGGGTGACTAGCGGGGCGACCGGTGGCGGCGACCCTCGCCTGATCGCTGCCGCCGTCTTCGTCGCCACGTTCCTGGTTGGCCTCGACGTGACGGTCGTGTCGACGGCCATGCCCACGGTCGTCGGCCAGCTCGGCGGTATCAGCCTCTACTCGTGGGTGTTCAGCACCTACCTGCTCACGAGCACCGTGAGCGTGCCGATCTACGGCAAGCTGGCTGACCTGTACGGCCGGAAGCCGGTGTTCCTGGTGGCGACGAGCATCTTCCTGGTCGGCTCCATGCTGTCCGGCCAGGCGCAGACGATGGAGCAGCTCATCCTCTTCCGCTTCGTGCAGGGGCTGGGCGCCGGTGGCGTCCAGCCGATCACGCTGACGATCATCGGCGACGTCTTCCCGCTCGAGCAGCGCGCGCGGCTGACCGGAGTCTTCTCGGCGATCTGGGGTCTCTCGGCGCTGGTGGGGCCCGGCATCGGCGGCTTTCTGACCGAGCAGGTGAGCTGGCGGTGGGTGTTCTACGTGAACGTGCCCCTGAGCCTGCTCTCAATGGGGCTGGTGTGGCTGTTCCTGCGGGAGCACGTGCGGCGGCGGAAGCACCGCGTCGACTACGCCGGCGCCGTGCTCCTCTCGGCCGCGGTGACCGCGTTCCTCTTCGGCTTGCAGGGACCTATCGAGGGCCTGGGGTCTGGCTCGGCGGGCGGACTGGTGGCCATTGCGGGGATCCTGTTCGCTGCCTTCCTGTGGTACGAGCGCCGCGTGCCCGAGCCGCTACTGCCGCTGGAGCTGTTCGGCAAGCGGATCATCGCCGTGGGGACGGCGAACGCGGTCCTCGTCGGCGCCGTGCTGTTCGGGCAGAGCACGTTCGTGCCGCCGTTCGTGCAGGGAGTGATGGGGGCCTCACCGACGCTCGGCGGCTTCATCCTCTCCGCTACGTCGATCGGCTGGCCGACGGCCTCAGCGATCGGCGGCCGGCTGATCCTGCGCTGGGGGTATCGGAGGACGGCCGTGCTCGGCGGCGTCTTCCTGACGCTGGGGTTCGCTCTGTTGCGGCTGCTCCGGGCGGATGACAGCCTGCTCGCTGCCGCGGGGGTCCAGGTGGTCATCGGGGCGGGCTTCGGCTTCCTGGTGCCGATCGTAGTGCTGTCGATGCAGAACGCCGTGCCGTGGGAGCAGCGGGGGGTGGTGACGAGCACGAATCAGTTCGCGCGGAGCATCGGCGGGACGGTGGGGATCAGCCTGGCTGGCGCGATCTTCGCGGCCGCCGTGGGCTCGGCAGCGGGCACGGCGGGGGACCCGAACCAACTGCTCTCGGTCGAGGGCCGGGCCACGCTCGGGTCCGGGCAGCGCGCGGCGCAGCAGGTCGCCCTGGCTGCTGCCCTGCAGCCCGTCTACGCGGGGTTCGTCGTCGTGGCGGCGCTGGCGCTGGCCGTGGCTACCCTGCTGCCAGGTGGCCGACCGGAGCAGCACGGCTGGCGGGACGCGGAGGGGGCACCGGCGACGGCCGCGAACGCGGATCTCCTGTCGCGCCGGTAGCTGACACGCCCGGTCGCGCGGTCTGACCAGGCCGGGGCCCGTGTGCCTGGGCCCGCGCCTCCGCGGAGCGACCTGGCGCGGCTGCGCGCCGGGCGTATAATGCACGTGTCGTGAATGATGCTAGATAGGCGCATCGTTGAAGGGAGCTGAGGTGAGCCAGCCACGACAGACGGAGCGGGTGCGTCACGTTGCGGAGTCACTCGGCGACCTGCTGAAGACGGTGCGCGTCTTGCAGGGGGTGGGGGTCGGACCGCGCCACGCCTGGTTCGAGGTCGACCTCACGATGGCGCAGTTCAAGACGCTGATGATGGTGGCAGGGTCAGGCGGCCTGGCCGGACGTGCCATCGCCACCCACCTGGGCATCGTGCCGTCCGCGGTCACCCCCCTGGTTGATCGCCTCGTCCAGCACGGGTACGTGAAGCGCGAAGAGGACGCGGAGGATCGCCGCATCACCTGGATCCGGCCGACAGAGCGCGGGGTGGCGGTGTACGAGCGGATCAGCGTCGCCAGCCGCGAGCTGCTGGAGGAGATCGTCGCGATGCTGCCGAACGCGGAGCTGGACATCGTGGAGCGGGGTGTGGCCCTGCTGAGGGCGGCGACGGAGCGGCGGCTGGCCGAGCGTGGGCAGGTGGGAGCCGCGCCCGCCATGAGCCCGGCCGCCCGGCAGGAGCAAGGGTAATGCACGAAGGCCGCGGTTCGATGCCGCTGGGGAGCCGCGAGGAGAGGCGCAACGCCCGCGCTCGGCCGGAGCCGGCCGGGTCTCACCCCGTGGGCCCAGCGACGAGCATGCACGAGCTCTCTGACCGGCAGGTGGTTGCCACGCTGGCGGGGGTGATGCTGGCGCTGCTCCTCGCCGCGCTCGACCAGACCATCGTCGGCACGGCGCTGCCGCGCGTGGTCGCGGAGCTGCGCGGGTTCGAGCAGTACGCCTGGGTGGTGACGGCGTACCTGCTGACCTCGACGGCGACGGTCCCGATCGTGGGCAAGCTAAGCGACCTGTTCGGCCGCAAGCGCTTCCTGCTCGTCGGCGTGGCTGTGTTCGTGCTGGCGAGCGCGCTCTCTGGGGCCGCGCAGACGATGACCCAGCTCGTCGTGTTCCGTGGCGTGCAGGGGATCGGCGCGGGCATGACGCAGGCGATGGCGTTCACGACCATCGCTGACCTCTTCCCGCCTGCTCGGCGCGGGCGTGTCTCGGGCCTGTTCGCGGCCGTCTTCGGGGTGTCGAGCGTGATCGGCCCCACCGTCGGCGGCTTCCTCACAGATGGCCCGGGCTGGCGGTGGGTCTTCTACGTGAACTTGCCGCTCGGGGTGCTCTCGTTCGGCGTGCTGCTCTTCTTCTTCCCGCAGGTGCGATCGGTACGCACGACACGGCCACGGATCGACGTGCTCGGCGCGCTGACGCTCGTGCTTGCCGTAGTCCCGATCCTGCTGGCGTTGAGCTGGGGTGGGCGTGAGTACGCCTGGGGTTCGCCGCTGGTCATCGGCCTGCTGCTGGTCGGCGGGACGATGACGCTGGCCTTCCTGTGGGCGGAGCAGCGGGCGGTCGAGCCGATCATCCCGCTCGGCCTGTACCGGAGCTCGATCGTCTCGGTTTCGACCGCGGCGGCAGCGTTGACGTCGGTGGGCCTGTTCGGCACAGTGCTGTTCATCCCGCTGTTCATCCAGTCGGTCATCGGCACCACGGCGACGCAGAGCGGCGCGGTGCTGACCCCCATGATGTTGGCCTTCGTCGGGAGCAGCCTGGTCGCGGGCCAGATCATGACGCGGGCTGGCCGCTACCGCGCCCTCGCAGTGGCTGGTACAGGAACGGCTGCGCTCGGGATGGCCCTCCTGTCAGGGATGGGCGCCGACACCGATTACACGACGGTGGTGCGGAACATGGTGGTGGTTGGCCTGGGGCTGGGTGTGACCATGCCGGTGTTCACCCTCGCCGTGCAGAACGCGGTCGAGCCGCGGTTCACGGGCACAGCCACGTCCGGCATTCAGTTCTTCCGGTCGATGGGAGGAGCGCTCGGGTCGGCCGTGTTTGGCAGCCTGCTGGCCAGCCGGTTCCCGGCGGCCTTCCGCGCCGCGCTGCCGGCCGACATCGCGCGGGCGCTCCCGTCGGAGCAGCTCGCCCGCTTCGACAATCCGCAGGCGCTGGTGAGCCCCGAGGCGAGCAGCGGACTCCAGCAGGGGTTGGCCGCGCTGGATCCGCCGGCTCAGGGGCTGGTGGCGGCGCTCCAGGCAGCCGTGCGCACCGGCCTGGCGTCCGCCCTGCACGACGTGTTCGCGCTGGGGGCCCTGATCGTGGCGGTGGCGGCCGTGGCGACGCTCTTCTTGCGTGAGGTGCCGTTGCGCGCCTCGCACTATCCAGCGGGCGGGTCGGCCGGAGCGAGGGCGGAGTCACGACCGGAACGGCCGGTGGAGGCCCGAGCGGGGGACGGCCCGCCCGCACTCAGGGGCGGAGCACGCGGCTGAGCCCGACCACGACGAGACCGATGGAGCCGAGGACGAGGACCGGCGCGAGCACCGGCACGGCGAGCGGGGCGCGGGGAAGCGGGCTGGGGGCCGGGAGCGGAACGGTGGGCACGAACAGGGCGACGGCCAGGCCCAGGCCGAGCAGGCCCAGCAGCGCCAGACCGAGCCCTTGCAGGCGGGCGACCCACTGGACGCCGGGGCGGTAGCCGCCCGGAACGCGCGGCCCGCGGACGTCGGGGAGTCTGGAGGCTGGGGACGACTGGTCGGGGAACTCCACGCCCGCAGACTCACGGGTGGCACGGGCTGGCGCGGCCCACGGCTCGGGGCCCGCGTGGGCCGGGCTCAGGGCCGGGCCTGGGAGACCGTCGCCGCCCGGGCACGGGGGTCCTC
>CAYSYM010000054.1:0-25514 GCA_964435115.1 uncultured Chloroflexota bacterium
CCCGGCGGACGCTGGCCTTCCCGGCCCAGTTCATGCTGGTCGGCGCCCGCAACCCCTGCCCATGCGTTCGCTAACACCGCAGTAAATGGAACTTCGCCGGTAACCCGCGAGCTCGTCATCACCGTACCGCTGCCCGAGGACCAGGGCCTGAGGGGTGACGGGCGGCCAAAGGTCCATCGGTTCCGAAGTCGTCTGCTGGAGCTTGGTTTGCGGCTACGCGACCTCCGCGCTCAGCACCGTCTGACGCAGGACGAAGTGGCCCGGACCATCGGCCTGGCGAGTACCGCCCCGATTTCCCAGTGGGAGGCTGGTGTGACGGTGCCGGACGGTCTGCCGCGCGAGCGGCTGGTGGATCTGCTCGAGGGCCGGCTGTGGCAGCGGTTGCGCGAGGCCATCATCGAGGGTGAGGGCATGCCCGGGCGCTGGAACGAGGCCGTGCGGTGGTATCGACGGGCATCCCGTGAGCGACCGCCCCGAGAGACCATCGGCGTCGTCCTCGCGATCTTCCTGCAGCGCCTGCGCGACGTCGACTCGCTGGATATCCTGCGACGGCGGTATTGCGAAGACAACGGCGAGTCCGTGCGCGCCATGGCGGCGGAGCTTGTGCCCGATGGTCCGCTGGACAAAGAGGTAATCCGCGCTGAAGATACGGCCTACGGCTTGCGCTGGCTAGAGATTATTGGTGGCTTCGAGCTCGACCCGCGCCGGTCGCTTGTACGTGACCTTCCTTTGGCGCTTCTCGATCAGGTGGTGGAGCGCCCAACTCGCCCTCCACGCTTCTGGGCTGTCAGGCGGGACAAATGAAAAAGGACCGGCTATACACGTGGCGGGACGGGGCTCATGGCCCTGAATCCTGGCGCGAGCGCGCGGAAGCGGCGCACGGCGCCCTTGTCCTCGGTCGCTCCCCGACGCTCACCGCCTCGGAGATCGGGTCGTTCGCCTTCTGCCCGCAGGCCTGGTATCTCCAACGATGCCGCGTCCCCGTCACAGTGGAAGCAGCACTCCGCCGTGAGATCGGGAGTCGGGCCCACCGGCAGATCGGGCGACAGACCGACCTCGTCAGGAGCGCCAAGGTCGCTCAGTGGCTTCTGCTCGTGGCTATGGCGGTAGCCCTGGCCCTGCTCGCTGCCGTGCTCCTCAGGGTGCTGCCATGAGTGCCGAACTCCTGCTTGCCTTTCTCATAGTGGCCGCGATGACGTATTTGGTCCTCGCACGCTGGAGCCGAGCCCGTCGGGCAACGCTCGGCCTTGGGGAGGGCGACATCATCTCTGCCGACGATTCCATTATCCGCGCGCCCACGCTCCGCTCTGAGCGGCTGGGGCTGGTCGGACGCTGCGATCACCTGTTGAAGGTCAATGGGGCGTACGTGCCGGTTGAGCAGAAGCCGACCGCTCACCGGCTCCAGCAGTCTCACATCCTCCAGGTCGGAGCGCTCTGTCTCCTCGTCCAGGACATTCATGGCGTCCGCCCGCCGTATGGCATCGTCGTGTTGGCGGATGGCTCCCAGGAGCGCGTTACCTTCTCCCAGGAACTCGAGCGGGGCGTAGTGCGTACGATGGCCGAGATGCGCCGGATCATTGCGACGGGTGAGCCGCCTGGCCAACGGTGGGTGGCGCCGAAGTGCAGGGTCTGCGGCTACTTCCCCGTGTGCTGGGGAGACGAGGCCGGCGGAGTGGCCAAAGACGGATCGGGATAGGAGCTGCGCGACCCGGAAGAAATGCGTACGGTTACGTACGGCGCAGGTGTCAGTAGGGAGCGAGTAGGCCGGGCGCGCCACGTAGCGTGCGGCGCAGCGTTGGCGTGCTCAGAGGGTCGGCGGGATTTGGCGCGCAGAGCAGACGCGAACGTTGCTCAAGTGCGGCATTAGGGGGCGGTCATGAAACTGAAGAAGTCCGACAAGGAGCAGTTATGGGCGGAGGCCAAACGCCGCTGTCGTCTCTCTGATGAGGCTATCCGCATGGCGAGAGAGTTGGGGCTCAACCCGAGGAGCTTGATCAAGAACGTTCCGTCGCCCACGCAGCAGTGGAAGGCGCCGGTCGAAGACTGGGTGCGCGACATCTACGAGAAGCGTTACGGTGCCAGGGCGCGCCGCGGCTCCAAGAGCGAAGGTGCCGCTCCGCCACGGGCTGAGAGGGAGCCGTGATCGAGGAGGAGCTGCGCGCGCTCATCGGCCGCGGCGAGGACCAGCGGACCGAGTTCAAGGCGGCCGAGGCGGACGCCGCTGACGTAGCCCGCGCGATTGCTGCCCTGGCGAACAGCGGGGGCGGCACGCTCCTCCTGGGCATTGGCGATGACGGCAGTGTCTTGGGCCTCTGGTACGCCCAGCCGCCCCACATCACGCACACCATCCGGACCCTGCCGAACCTATCCGCCTGGCGCCAGTTCGTGGTCAACGTCTCGCGCCACAACTGCGAGCCGGCAGTGCCGATCGTCGTGGAGCACGTCGCCATCGAAGGCCGGGACATCCTCGCGGTGCATGTGCCCGATGGGCAGGATAAGCCCTACCGCGCCAACGGCCGCGTCTACGTGCGCATCGACAAGCAGGTGCACGAGGCGACGCGCGAGGAGGTCGCGCGGCTGATGGTCGAGTCCGGACGAGTGCAGTACGAGCGGCTGCCGGTCACGGACTCCGAGCTGTCGGAACTCGATGAAGCGCTGGTGCGCGAGTACTTCGTGGACGTGCGACGCTTGCCGTACCCCGAGGACGCGGAGGGGCGCGTCCGCCTGCTGGCGAACCTGGGCTTCGCGACCCAGCCCGCCGGGCGCGTAGTGCCCACCGTCGCGGGCCTGCTGCTCTTCGGCAAGCGTCCACAGGACCGCTTGGAGGCGGCGACGCTCAAGTGCGCCTTCTTCTACGGCCAACACCAGGGCACCCAACTTCGCGACCGCGCCGATGTGGTCGGGCCGCTGCACCGCGTCATCGATGACGGCGCGGCCTTCGTCGTGCGCAACCGCCGCTTGGTGCCCCGGATGGAGGGCATCCGGCGGGTCGACGTCCCAGAGTATCCCGATTACAGCATCCGCGAGGCACTGGCCAACGCGCTGGCCCATCGTGACTGGTCGCTGGAAGGGGCCAAGGTGCGCCTATTCCTGTTCGACGACCGCCTGGAGATCTGGAGCCCCGGCCGGCTGCCACCACCCATCACACTGGAACGGCTGGGCTACGACCAATTCTCACGCAACCGGCTCATCGCCCGCGTGCTGGTCGAGCGGGGCTACATCGAGGAGGTCGGCCTGGGCATCCGGCGGATGCGGGAGGAGATGGCCAGCCTCGGCCTACCGGAGCCGGAGTTCCGGGAGGAGGGCTTCAGCTTCGTCATCACCTTCCGCAGCATCGCCCCGCGCGAGGGGGTCGTCCCCACACCCGACCCGTTCCGGGCACTACTGGAGCGGGGTGAGATCAACGAGCGGCAGTACCGAGGGCTACTCTACGTACGCGAACACGGGGCGATCCGTCGGCGCGAGTACGTGCAACTCGCTGGCGTGTCGGAGCGCACGGCGGCCCGCGACCTGACAGACCTCGTGGAGAGGAACCTCCTCGAACTCAGTGGGGGGCACGGCAGGAGCACCGCATATCGGCTGGGGAAGACCGGCGGCGCCTGATCGTGCCGTAATCGTGCCATCCATGGCACGATTACGGCACGATGATGGCTCGATTGTGAGGGGCCGCGACATCCGGTCCTACCCCGACTCGCGCAGTAGGAACGCCTGTGTCGGACGGTCGGGGCAGGGCAACAAATAAGGCCGACTCATGCAAGAGGGGGAGAAAAGAAAGAGGTCTCGCCGAGGAGGTGAAATCTTTCTCCCTTTGACAATCGTCGCCCGCGCAATGCTCGCGGGAGGGGAGCATTGCGACTGGCGTATACCGTTTCAAGGGCGAGGAGTCGCCCAAGTTCTTTGAGCCCCCGAGAGGACCGGCTCGCCCCTTCCAGGCCGTTTTCGCAACTCAGTCGCTCTCGCCCAGGAATGGGCGTCGGGATAGCAACGGAGGAATTTCCGTCGCTAAGCCCCGCGTGGGGCGAGGGTTAGCGTCCGTGGCCGTACTCGCGGCGGAACCAGGCGGCCAGGGCCGTCTCGAGTGCCTGCCAGGCGGCCTCCAACGTGGGGTACGCGTCCTCGCCGTCCCAGATCACGCCCCCTTCGTCCAGCGCCCGCACGAACGGGGCGCCGGGGTTGTCCTCGCCCACCTCGATCCAGCCGTAGCCGCGGACCCAGCGGGCAATGCTGGGGTATGTCGCGCTGAACGCGTCGGGCTCGGACGGCGAAGGCGTGCGGTGTGTCACCGGGTCTTGCTCGCCCTGGCCTCCGGCAGCTCGGCCGCTGGCTGCGGCGCGGGCACGGGCTAGTCCGTCAGGCCGCGCATGAGCTCGCGCGCCTCCTCGTCGCCGATCGTGAGGTAGACCGGCTGCAGGCGGGACCAGCCGGCCTGGCGCTGCGCCAGCGGCAAGCTCTTCGTCTGCCGCACGATCTGGCGCACCCGCGCGTGGCGGAACAGGTGCGGGTGGATGGGCGCCGGCTCGCCCGAGCGGCCATGCCGGGACGGGCGCAGCGCCAGGACCTGCACCTTGGCGCGCTCCGAGGCCGCTTTGACGATGAGCCACGCCTGCCCCCGCTGCAGCGCGCGCCGGCGCCCGTCCGGGCCGCGCTTGCGGGAGAAGAACAGCGGCTCGTCGTCGGCGAGATCCTGCTCGCGCGCCCACAGCAGCAGCTCGCCGGTGAGACTTGCTTCAGGGCCCGGCAGGAAGACGCGCTTGGTGGTCTGGCTCGGGTTCTTCCGGTTCGGCAGCACGAGACTGTCGCGGAAGACGTCCCTGGGGCGCAGCGCCAGCACCTCGCTGATCCGTCCGCCCGTCGCCCAGAGCACCCGCAGCAGCAGGCGATCGCGCTCGGTGGCCGCCGCGGCAATGACCGCCTTCACCTCCTCCGGCGAGAGGCCCTCCGGGGGCTGCCAGCGCGTGCTACTCCGCAATCGAACAGAATGCGCCTGCTCCGCTGAATCGGACAGTTCGCGCGGCGCTCGCAGCGCAATGGCGCGGTTCGACGGCGATGGCGGCAGGTCGGGCATGGTGCGGGGATCGTACACAAGGCGGGTCTTGTCCGATTCGTGACACCCCGGAGGGTGATGGCTGCGGCCTGGCGCCCTACTCTCTGCCGCCGGGGAGGAGGGGGCGGTGCCGATCGGATTCCTGAGCGAGGCGGAGCGCGCCCGTCTCAATCACTTGCCGCCGGACGTGCCGCCGCAGGACCTGTTGGCGGCGTTCACGCTCTCCGACGCCGACCTCGCCCTGGTCCATACCCACCGCGGCGAGCACAACCAGCTCGGCTTCGCCGTCCAGCTCACCGCACTGCGGTACCTGGGCTTCGCGCCCGACGACCTGACGACCGCGCCCGCGCGCGTGGTCGCCTACCTAGCGCTCCAGCTCGGCGTGCCGGCGACCGCGCTGGGCGCCTATGGCGAGCGCGAGCACACCCGGACCGACCACCTGCAGGAAATCCAGGCGGCGCTCGGCTTCCGCGACCCGACTGCCGCCGACCTGGATCGGCTCGGCGCCTGGCTCCTCGACCGCGCGCTCGAGCACGACCGGCCGCTCACGCTCTTCCACCTCGCCTGCGGGTGGCTGCGCCAGGAGCGTCTCGTGCGTCCGGGCATCACGCGCCTCGAACGCGTCGTCGCCACGGCGCGGGAGCGGGCCCAGACCGTCACGGCCGCGCGCGTGCACCCACTCCTCGACGCGGCGCTGCAGGAACAGCTCGATGCACTGCTGCGGCCGGATGGGCGGACCGGCCGCACGGCGCTGGCGTGGCTCCAGCGGGAGGCGACCGCCCCGATCCCGACGGCGATCCTCGACGAGATCGCCAAGCTGCGTCTCCTACGCACCCTCGGCGCGCCGGCCTGGGATCTGAGCGCCCTCACGCCCAACCGCCGCCACCTGCTGGCGCGGATCGGCGCCCGCGCCACCAACCAGGCGCTGCAGCGCATGCCGCCGGAACGGCGCTACCCGGTGCTCCTGGCCTTCCTCCACCAGACCGTCGCCGACGTCACCGACGAGGTCGTCGATCTCGTCGATCGCGCGCTGGGGACGACCTACGCCCACGCCGCCCGCGAGCTGGACCTCTTCCGTCGCACCGTAGCTCGGGCGACGAACGAGAAGGTGCTGCTCTTCCGCGAATTGGGTCGGCTCGTGCTCGACCCCGCAATCGACGATGCTGATCTGCGGCACGCTATCTATACGAAGGTGGAGCGGGAGCAACTCGCTGCCGCGGTGGACGAGGCCGACCGCATCGTCCGCCCGCTCGACGACAGCTACTTCGACCTGCTCGGGACCCGCTACAGCTACCTGCGCCAGTTCCTCCCCGCCTTCCTCGACGCGTTCACGTTCCGGAGCACGGATGCCGACGCCGGCCTGGTGCACGCCCTCGATCTCCTCCGGACGCTCAATCACGGGCGCCGACGCCCCGTGCCCGCCGAGGCCCCGCGGGCGTTCGTGCCGGCGCGCTGGCGCCCGTACGTGTTCCTGCCGGACGGCAGCATCGATCGGCGCTACTACGAGCTGTGCGTCCTCTGGGAGCTGCGGGCCGCGCTGCGCGCCGGCGACGTGTGGCTCGACGGGAGCCGCCGCTACGCCGATCCCGCCACGTACCTGATTCCCCGCGACCGCTGGCCCACCGTGCGCCCGGAGGTGGAGCGCCTCACCGGCACGCCGGTGGACGGCACGGCGCGCGTGCAGCAGCGCCTCCGGGAGCTCGGCGTGCTGCTCGAGCGACTCGACCGCGGCCTGCCGACGAACGAACAGTTGCGGCTGGTCGGGGATGACCTGACCATCAGCCCGGTGCCGGGCGAGGAGACACCGGCGAGCGCGGAGCGGCTGCGGGAGGCGCTGGCCGCACGCCTGCCACCCGTGGAGCTGGCAGACCTGCTGATCGAGGTGGACGGCTGGACCGGCTTCAGCCGCTGCTTCGAGCACGCCGGCGGGGCCGAGCCGCGCACGAAGGAGCTCCTCACGCACCTCCACGCCGCCGTGTTCGCCCAGGCGTGCAACTTTGGTCTGGGGCAGATGGCGGAGATCGCGGACCTCTCCTACCGCAAGCTGGCCTGGGCCTCGACGTGGTACCTGCGGGAGGAGACGCTCAAGGCGGCCATCGCGCGGGTCGTCAATTACCAGCATCGGCAGCCGCTGGCGCAGGTCTGGGGCGGCGGCACGCTCTCGTCCTCTGACGGCCAACGCTTCCCCGTGGCCGTGAAGGCGCGGAACGCCACGGCGCTGCCGCGCTACTTCGGCTACGGCCGGGGGCTCACGCACTACACCTGGACCTCGGATCAGTACAGCCCGTACGGCACGAAAGTCATCCCCAGCACCGTGCGCGACGCGACGTACGTGCTGGACGAGATCCTCGACAACGAGACAGAGTTGCCGATCGAGCAGCACGCGACGGACACCGCCGGCTACACCGAGGTGGTCTTCGCCGTGTTCGACCTGCTCGGGCTGACATTCTCGCCGCGCATCCGCGACATGGCCGACCAGCGCCTGTACCGGGCGGACCGGACCACGCGCTATGAGCACCTCGAGCCGGTGCTCGCCGGACCGATCAACCAGGAGCTGATCCTGCGGCGCTGGGACGACCTGCTCCGGGTGACCGGCTCGCTGAAGCTGGGCTGGGTGACGGCCTCGTTGCTGATTGGCAAACTGCAAAGCTATCGCCGGCAGAACGGGCTGCTGCGGGCGATGCAGGAATACGGCAGGCTGGTCAAGAGCATCCACCTGGTGCGGTGCCTGGACGCGCCGGCGTACCGGCGCAGCATCGGCGCGCAGCTCAATAAGGGCGAGTCGCTGCATGACCTGCGGCGGGCAGTGTTCTTCGCCAACGAGGGGGAGATCCGCCGCTCGCAGCACGCCGACCAGACCGTGCAGGCCCTGTGCTTGAACCTCGTGGTGAACGCGGTGATCACCTGGAACACCGTCTACCTGGCCGCTGCCCTGGAGGCGCTCCGCCACGATGGCGAGGCGGTGGCTGAGGAGGACCTGGTCCATCTGGCGCCTACGGTGCGGGCGCACATCAACCCGTACGGCCGCTACCAGTTCGACGTGGAGGCGGCGAGCACCCGCGCGGGTCTTCGCCCCCTCCGTTCAGCAACGGTGGCGTCGGCTTAGCGACGGAAATTTCTCCGTTGCTATCGGGACGCGGAATGGCAGCACATGCCAGCAGCGGAGGAGTGCGCTTTCGGGCTGATCCAACTCGTAAGCTCGGGCTCACCCGCGCCTGAGTGACCCAGGTGCCGGGCCTGCTCAATGTCGCGTCGGACGTCTTGGACCGCCACCGTCGCATTGGGCGACCAACTGCCCCGGCTTACTATCGGCGAACGGATGTTGCGCCCACTTCTCAATCTTCCGGACGAGGAGCAGGAGCACACAGTGAAGGGCAGTCTCGAGTTCCCGGCCACTGCGACCGGTTACACGTTGACACCAGCGCCCATGAGGGCTGGCCCACGTGACAGCTGATCGTACCTGGGTGACCGACGTGCGCGGAAGGGCCGATTTATCATCGAAGCTCTTCCCAAAGCCCCTGTGGCAAGATACGGAACGAGCGGGCTGAATCGGAAACCGACCCCGGGCACCAGCACGCGGCTGGCCTGGTGAGCGACATGCCGTAACCGGAATCTCGCGTGTCTCGCCCAATGAGGATCTCGATCTCGCCCTTGACGCCGAGGCCTCCTTGCGTTCCGTGGATCAACCAATGGGCAGGGATCGGTCCTTGTCCTCGGGCGATAGGGGTATCCTGCTGCAGATCCACCTCAAACCCAGGAAAAAGGTCCTTCCCTGTAGCCACGGCGCTCTCCAAGCGTAGCCTGCCCATCCCGTAGGTGCGCTCGCCGCCCACCTGGAGGTCGTCGAACAGCGATCGAAGCGTGGCGTCACTCGTACCCGCCTGGGCGAAGATTACGCCAGTCAGGTAGGTAGGCTTGCCATCCTGGCGCGTCCGAGGGAGCACGCACTCGACTTCGTGCAGGCTCCCCTCCTCGGCACCCCGGCTCGCAGGATTGAGCGCTGTATGGGCCGTGGAGCCCAAGAAGCGATGCTCGAATTCCCGCTGCCCAATGCGCTGATCCAGCCCAAAGAAAAGCCCGTCGTCGCGGTAGCAGGGGACGAAGATCGTCTCATTCGGAAGCGTTGGGAAAAGATAGCCAAAACAATACTGCCCGGTGAGTTCCGAGCGCGCCTGTTCGTAGCCGGCCACCCGCCCTTCTAGCACCAACCTGGCAGCGGCGGCCGCCCATAGGTTCCGCCCCAAGACGTATGGCCTGGTTCGCTGAAGGTTACCTATGCGCTCGAACCCGATGTGAATCGGCGAGAGCACACGAAAGAGGAGGCGATGAGCCTGCCAGCTCATCCTTGGCCTCCGCTGGCTGAGGGCGCCGCTTCATCGGCAAGCGCCGCGGCGCTGGCTGTCAACCGAGCAAACACCAGGGACTGGCAGAGGACACGGTGGACCTGAAGCATGCGCGGTAATTGAGCGGTGGCCTCCCCTTGTAGGAAGCTCAGCAGCGGCTGTCCTTGCACGGTCTTTGGCCGCTGCAAGGACGGATCGAGTTCGCAGATGAGCTCGAGCAGTTCTTCAGCTACGCAAACGGCCGCAGGCCTTTCCTGTTCAGATGTCCGCGACAGGAGGAAGAGAAAACCCGCCGTAAGCCCATGGCGCTCGAAGACTGATGATGCCGAGCGCACAAGACCCTCGATGCTCTCCATCGCGGTCTTATCCCCACCCACAGCTGTGGCAGCGCGGTCAACGATCCTCTGACCCCATTGGGCGGCGAGGCGATCGAGCGTCACCGGCGCGTTCACAGCGCTACCTCCCCGGCCAACTTGATCCGGCCAAAGCCACGCGTCCCCATGCCGCCAATACCGAGTAACTCGGCGAGACGGAGGCCTGATCGCACCACGTCGAGGGGGCTGTTCCATGGCTCGGCAAGGGATTCGCCGGTGTTGTCCTTCCCGTTCAACGCCGCCTTCTCAACCTTCGGGAAGGTCGCTGTCCGATAAGGATCGAGAACGATGTCGGCAAAGAGCCACGAAAGCCTGGCAAGCGCCTCATAGGTGAAGAGGGCGCCGTGAGCGGCAGCACCCGTGAGCGGATCGATGGCAACGGAGGTCCGGACTTCGAGATTCGCATTGACGATGGGGCCGTAGAGCGACTCGTCGACCACGGCGATATGCTCCCGGAGCGAGTCCCATCCCTGAAGGCTGCTGTTCACAAATTGAACAGCGACGCGCTTCTTGACGGGGAGCAGGAGCCAGCCGAGATCGATCCCGGCGGCGGGCACATCGAAGGTCACCACGGCGTCCTCTTTGCCAGGCGCCTCAGGCACGCTGAAGCCCGCGTCTGATAGCCGGTCGGGCGTCGTCACCCAGACAGGACCTAGTGACGTCGGGACCGGACAGAACAGGAGATGGGCGTCGTGGAGGCGGACCACCCCGGCGTACGAGGTGAATGCGGTATCGTCGCCCTGTCTGCTCGTCCGGAGGCTTCCGAAGGTGTAGCAGATGGGGCACGATGGCTGACCACAGTGTCCCCGCTCGTCCATGGTCTCGGCGCGTCCTTGGCCGGCGCAACCTGGCCTACCGTACAGGAGCGCAGCGTTAGACCGGGCGAGTCCTGCCAGGCTGGTGCCGGGGACTTTCGGGACCTGCGTCGCCGGGTCACGCACAATCGGGAGGTCAACACGGCCCAGTGACCGCTCGCCGCTCCCGACGTGGAGCGGGTCTAGCGCGATGAAGAACAGGCGCCTCAATACCACACTGCTCATCCAGTAGCCTCCGCTGTCCTTTCCGCTATCTGGGCCGTTCTACGCTCCGGGGCCTCGTCCCGGGCGGGCCTTAGCTTCAGGACGCCCATAGAGAACTCAACGACGTCTGCAAGGCTGCCGTCCGCAGAGGAACGGGCAAGCCTCTCGATGTCCGGCATGGCCGGTTGTCTTGCCCAGTCTGCGGTGCTCCATAGGTCTCTGGCCAGACGGACTAGCACTTCATCCAGTTCGTCAGGTTGTCCCCAGGCGAAGCGGCGTGCCTCAAGCGGATCGAAGATCCTTCGGATCTGGGTTGTAGTCAGCCCACCTGGCCCTGCTAACAGGTCCCAGAGTGCGCACAGGTGCCCTTCGAGTTGCTCCAGATAGTACGGGCGTCGCCCAGGGCGTTTCGCGCCGCCGCCATAGGCGACATGGAACCGATCCGCCGCGTCGCCAAGAAACTGGAAGTCGAACCGGGACGGCCATACTTGAACGCGACGACCTGCCTGAAGCTGTGAAACGTGGAGGAGGCCGTAATCGCTCTCGCCAGCGCCAAAGTCGAACTTCTGAATCCAGGGGGCTGGCTGGACCGCGGAACTGACCGAGCTTGGTGCAAGAAAGAAGGTGTAGTACTGATCGTCTGACCCGTCTCCTAACTGCATCGGGGCGTCCCACGCGCTCCCATTCTCGAACTCCACGCGTCCGTCCGCGACGCTTCGAATCTCGCACCACTCCTCGCTGTCCGGCATGGCGAGAAAACGCCGTCCTGCGTCGATCACAGCGGGAATGGGGGTCTTGCGCGGGAAGAAGACCAGACCGATGTGCAGGGCCAAACGGTCCCGCACTTTCCCCATCTCCTGGCTGTGGCGCAGCTCGATCTGCCGGACGGCCTGCAATGCCATCTTCGCCGGAAGAATGGCCATGAAAAGGGTGGGCTCTGCCGCGATGGGAATGAGGGGAACGAACTGCGAGTGGTCAACTACGCCGGTAATGGTGACTTTGGCAACCGCTCGGCGCCGGCCACCATAGGAGCCTGGTTCGTAGACGACATGTTCACCGCTCAACATCCCACGGAGACGAGTCTGCCAGCCGCTGTCCTGAACGCCTATGCCGCGCACGCTGGCAGCATAGGCTAGGTTGTCCACGGTGACGAGCGCGCTGCCATCCCACGCGACCGGGAACGGCTGATTCAGGACATCGAGCTCATAGACGTGATAACGCTCAAGCCTAGATGGTGGCTGCTCTTGCAGGATGAACTTCCAGCGAAGGCGACGGCCAGCGGCACCGGCAAGGTCATGGCCGGCATCTCCCCAGAACTGCCGGGTCGTTTCCCACACACGGCGAATTCGCGCGAAGGATGGATTCTTCGGCAGGGGGTTGCCCGTATTGTCTTTCCCCAGAGCAAGAGCCCGAGTCATGGTTCCATCCAGCCAGCGGTTCAGGACGAAGCGACCAACCAGCAGCGCGCAGCGCCCGTCGTCGTCCGAAGCCTCGTCCACCCAGACAGTAGTCCGGGGCTCGCCGGAAGCTGCATCCTTGAGCCAGGCTCCAACTCGCCCGCTGCTGCGCTCCAGGCATACGACACAGATATGTCGTGCCTCGGCGAGAGCTCGTTCGCGTGATGAGCCTGCGCCTCCTCCTTGCGGCCGGAAGCTACACACCACGCACTTTTCCTGTCCCCCATCGGCGGACCAGAAGGCCGAGAGGCGGCTGACGTCCCGGCGCGCTGGCCCGACCGGCTCTCGCAATAGAGCGCCAAGAGAGAGGTCTTCTCTCGCGGGCGGGCCCAGAAAGAGCCGCGGTAGCAATTCGCCGGCGGTCTTCGCAGAGAAGATCCCTTCAAGGCAAGACTGGAGAGATAGGCTGTGGTCCACTGCCCCGTTCAACAGATCGCCCTGAAGGTCTGGGACCACGAAGATGCTTCCCGTCTCGTCCCGATAGACCTCATTCCCGAGCGGACAGGTCTCCTCGAGGAACTCGCGCACCTCCTCCAGCGCCTCGTCGATGACACGCATTCGTCCGAGGAGATCGGGGATGCGGCTCGCCCGCTCGGCGAAAGCCAGCCGGTCGACGCCAATGCGCAGCAGGCGCCAGCGCTCGGTCCCTGGCTCCCTCCAGCCCTCGAGGATGGCCTGCGCCACGGCCGCTTTGTAGAGAGCGGCCACGGAGTCCGAAATGTCCCACAGCGTCACGTCATTGATCGGGCGTTGAGTGTCGCCCAAACCTGAGAGCAACACAGATCGCGCCAGTTGCCGCTGCGCCCGGGAGCCGGGGAGAGATTGGAACGCGCCGGCCAGTCGCGCGTGCTCGGACACAAGCGCGCTCTGGTCCATGAGCCTTTCGTATCCGAATACCGTCGCGATGTACGTTTGCGCGAGCGGCTGCTTGGAAATCTGGGGATTGAGATTCGCTCCCTCGCCCTCAGGGCCTTGCTTTTCCATGCCGGAAACGACGCCGTGGCAATCCAGCAGCAGGCGGCAGAGATAAGCATCATCACCAACCCAAGCCTTGAACTGCGCCCACTCGTTCGTGTACCTAGCGGGCCAGAAGAGCAGTAGGATCTTGCCCAGCGGCCATCGTTCGCCCCGTACGTCGATCTCCTGCTGAAGGATATAGGCCAAACTCCCCGTGTCTGGTCCGGTCCGATTGAACGTCTGGGTGATAGCCCGCGCGGTATTCTGGCCCAGGGTGCCAACTGGGGGGTTGGAAAGTCCGAAGACAGTCGGATCAGCTACTTTCCAGAAGGCATATGCGCCAGCCTGTCCGTGTTTCTCCCTTGACTGCTCGTCGACGAACTCGCGGGTCAGCTTCCCGAACTGATGGAGTAGTCCTGCCACCTCGGCTACAGAGAGCGTGCGACGGGCAGTCTCGTTCATGAGCGGGCGAAGGTCGATGGTCATCGAGCACCTCGTTCGGCTCTGGACGCGTGCTCCCGCAGCCTCGCCGCGGCATCACGAAGCCCACTCAGAGAGGAACTATCCTCGGCCTCGATGTCTTGATACCCGGCCCTCAGGCGGATCGCATGTGCACCCTCACGAAGGCGCTCCTCGGCTAGGCCATAGCCGCTCGAAGTCTTGGCCGAGAAGCCGGTCTCCAGAAACAGGGTTTGGATAGCCGCCGCAATCATGCCGAGGTCATCGCAGCAGGTGGCGAGGCCAGACTCGCCGTTGGGTCTACCGAAAGGCGCGTACAGGAGCGTAAACGTACCCTCTGCTCCGGCTGGGACGCATTCGATGAAGATCGGGTTCCTGCCCACACGCCGTTCACGGTCGTGGGGATTGACGATCTCCAGCCCTTTCCGATCAAAAAAGGTTGGGAAGAAGCAGAGCCGGCCTTGCAGGAAGCTCTCCTCTGCGGCGTGCGGGTTGCCGAACAGCCGCTGGATGCCAGGATGGTGGTCAGCTACGTCTTGACCCGTCCGAACGGCTGCGCGTAGCAGGCCCTTCCATGATGTAGGTGCGACAAAAGGCAGCCCCCACAGCGGCTCGCTTCGAACCGGGTTATCGATGATGTGGAAGAGCTCTTCGTCGCGAGACAGGTAAGGGGTGCGAAGCCCGAATCGGAACTGGATAGCCCAGGAGCCAACGGGAAGCAGATCGAGGTTCGGTCGAGGCACTGTCGCGTGCTGCCATAGCTCGGCGAAGTCCTGCGGGACGGAAAGCGAACGCTGAAGAGCGTCTTCCTTCCACCGGTCACGGACCTGGTTCGCGGTCTCCTGCATCCCTGAAGCGGCCAGGCGGTGGTACTCGAAGGCTGCCTTAATGTCTCCTGGCAGGGACGGGGCTTGCGCCTCGTGCGCGAACCGGTCGAAGCTCATGCCTGCCCTTCCTTGATCCCTGCCACTATCTCTTGGCCGGTCGTAGACGCCGTCTCGTGGGCGCCAGGTAACGCTGCGCTCACGTAGTCGCGGATGAACTTGGCCAGGTCATCGACAGACTTACAGTGGGCAAAGCCATCCGGTAGGAAGCCAGTAATCCGCAGCGAGTACGAGTTCCCGCTTGTTCCTTCTTTGAGAACTGGCATGCCGAAGAAGATACGGCTGAACTGCCTTTCATCATCCGAGATGGGATATCCCTTCCTGTCTGCGGCACCCAATAGTGGATCGAGCTCTTTCTTCTGTGCTTTTGTCGGCCTTGCGCCGAACAGTCTGTTCTCTAACCAGCGCCGGAAGCCGATATCTCGCGGCTGGCCCTTGGCCGGCAGCCTTCCCCTGTACCGAAGGTCGAAGGCGCAGGGCAGATACATGGCCACGTCCCTGTTGCTGGGCGGGCCATAGTGGTTTCCTTGGTTCAGGAATGGCTGTAGAGTCGCCTTCGGGATGTCAAATGAAACCAAGACGGCTCGATCCAGACGAAACGGGGTTCCGGTAGGTTCTGACGTTGGCGTGCTGGGTCCCAGTGGGAACCGCTGGTGCAGTCGTCGGAAGGCATCCCGCCAATCTGTGACGAGCTCTACAGGAGCGACCTGGCCGAACCCGTGCTGTGGCTTGGCGCCGAGGAATCCGAACTCTCCGACGAAAGAAAGAAGCCCTTCAAGTTGTGTTCTGGTGTACTCTGCCTCGAGGCCACGGTAGCGGATCGTCAGCGCCTCGCGGACATCAGACCAAAACCAGACATTGGCGTTTAAGCGGTAGTCTTTTCTTTCCCTCCCATCCCTCTGGATGAGGATCTCCTCTCCCTGAAACACCCGCCCCAGCCAGTTGCGGTGCATGTTCACGGTTGTCCGGAAATGGAGCGGCCGGGTATTGTTCGCGACACTGGGGTGAACTTGAAGCTGGAACAGCCTCCGCCACCCCGTGGCGCCGAAGAGGAAGCACACCGGGCAGAGAGCCTTAAGGCCTTGCGCCAAGGCCTGATCGTCGGGCAGCCCGGTACGCCGAGCCCTCTCATAGGCGCGGGTGTCGAACTGACAGCCGCCGCCACGGACCGGATCACACACGTGGCCCGCGAGGCTCCGCGCAATCACCTCGTACCAGAAGCGCAGCGAGCCAATAAGCCCAGTCTCGTGGAGTCGGTCCGGCTTGCCAGAGGCGCCTCCCGTCCAGAGCGGGGTGAGCGTCTTGCATCTGACAGTAGTGATCACAGTCGGACCTCCTCCGAGAGGCGGCTGAGGACATTACGGCGCATCGCTCACTCCGTTCGCTCCTCCAGCACCTCGGCGCCGATCTGCCGCAGGGTCTCATTCACCTTCTGCTCCAGCGTCGAGGCCCTGATGCTGCCCGGAGCGCACCGAGCATCGAGAGTGACCTCGACCTGCAGGTCAGCGCTGTCCCCTCGCAGCGGTAGCACGACTCCCCGCAGGAAATCCGACAGCTTGTCCCAGGGCACCTTGGCTCGGAGGTGGAGCGCCGTGATCGCTGCGCTAGGGGACGCTGTGGGCGCGGTCGCCGCAGCATCCGCTGGCCCTTCCTTCACCATCGAGGGACTGCCGTCGCCACCCCCGACGGGCACGGCCTCGCCGGCTTCGGCCGCCCTGGCGGCCTCGGCCACTGCCTTCCGCAGCAGCACTGCGCCGTAGCCGAGCGCTGCATCGGGTACCGGTTCGCCGAAATACACGTGTTCCCCAACCCGCACGCCGAACAGGCTGGTGACCACCCCCTGCGCCACGGCGCTCGTGACCACCGCCTCGCGCTCCAGCATCGGCAGGTGGGGGTACCGCAGGAAGGCCTCACCGATATCCGCGAGCGGCTTCTCTGGCTCGTCTTCCCGGAGGGCCTTCTCCAGCAGCCGATGAGGAGCCAGCTTGTCCACCAGCACCTCCTGGCTCTTGAGGTACTCACGCACCCGCCGGGCGAGCGGCCCCTTCTCGCCTACAGTGGGCAGCCCTAGGTCGAGCCACTCCGCGCCCTGTTCTTCAGCCTTGGCTAGGTGCCGGTAGGCCGAGAGCACCTGGAACGGGATGCCGCCCTCCGCGTCCTTCAACTTGCTGTCCAGCGTCTTACGGTTTTCCTCTGACAACTGGCGCACGAGCGCTTTGTCGTCCTGGATGGCCCGCAACGCCAGGGAGCGCTTCACTCGCTCCCGTAGCGCGGCCGCCTCCGCCGCGTCGGGCGCCAGCACCACCAGCGTGTTGCGGTAGGTGCGAAAGGTTGCGCCGACCTTGCCGAGCAGTTCCACCACAAACGCCGTCGCAGCGCCGCTCTGCCTGGCCTGCTGCGGCGATAGCACCGCCAGCTTGAGCTGCTTGTTGTCGGGCACGTCCTGGGATGCTTTCGGCCAGAGCGTGACGCTTAGTTCGGTGCCGGCCATTCGTTCAAGCCGCTCACGGATCGCCGCCGCGATGTGCTCGTCCTGGATCTGCTCTTCCTTCTCGACGATGATCCGGTTCAGGTTGGGCTGGTTGGAGAAGGCGTAGAGGCCGCTCTCCGCGTGCACGTACCACAGCTCCTCCTCCAGCCGCCCCAGCGCGTCCCCGACCAGGGCCGCCGGAATCCCCTCGCGCAACGCCGCCAGTCGCAGCCGCTGGATGCCCAGCCCCTTCTTCTCGCTCCCGCTGAACGACCCGAAGAAGATGGCCGTCGCCAGCCCGGTCGCGACGCCGAACCGCGCGTAGTCCCCGCCCCCCTCGCGGTCGATCGTCTGGGCTTTGGCGTTGCCGTCTACGATGTCGGACGCGATGACTCCCTCGTACTCATTGCCAATGTGCTTCAGGAACTCGCGTCGGATGGCCGTGTTCGCCAGATTGACATGCGCTGGCTGGATCAGGGGCGCGGGGTGCTGCCGTCGGTAGAGGTCGGCCACCACCTCAGCCAACAAGCGCAGCACGCCACGGGTGCGCTGGAAGGTCGAGAACGTGCTCCAGCGCTCGAACAGGATGTCGATCAACTCGGGGTGGAACGGATAGGCCTTGCGCAACTTCTCGCGGTAGGCTGGCTCGCGCGCCTCTCGTGGGACGTCGTCACCCAGCCGCTGGTAGAGCTCGAAGTAGCCGTCGGCGGTGCGCCGGGCCTCGGCTGGGTCGCCAGCGTCCTCCAGCACCCGTCGCCGGATCAGTTCGTAGACCTCTTCGCCCTCCACCGGCGTGTAGATCGCCTCTACCCGTCCGAAGATCTGCTGGAGCTGGTTGAGCGCCCGCTCGCCTTCCTCGCCGTAGGGCGCGCTGGAGGGCAGCGTGGCGATCAGCGTGCACTGCGGCAACACCTTCGCCGTCTCGGTGAGTTCTTGGAAGAACGCCAGCACCTGTCCGCCGAACCCCTTCGCCTTGACGACGTACTCGGCGATCTCGTCCATCAAGATCAGCGTCGGTTGCTGGCGTAGGAGCTCGTGGAGCAGGTCCTTGCCTGGGGCCTGGCGCCGCTCGTCGTGCTCGCGGAGCAGGTCGTACCTGCCCAATTGCTGCGCTAACTCCCCCCAGGGCGTCTTGCCCTTGAGCGGGTCAGCCGCGGTCCCGACAAACGTGGCCACACGAACCGACGGTACTTCGCCGATCGCCACGGCCTTCAAGGCTTGCGAGACGAGGTCCTGTGCGGCCAGGGATGGCCCGGCGGTAAACAGGTGATAGAGCGCGATGAGGCTGTGGGTCTTGCCACCGCCGAAGGGCGTCTGGATCTGGATCACGGCCTCGCCCGTGCCCTGGCCCGAGAGGCGGGCGAGGACCGTGGAGAGCAGCTCCACGAGCCCCCGTGTGGGATAGGTCTTGCGAAAGAAGATCTCTGCGTCCCGGTATTCCAGCAGCCCGCGGTCGGCGACCACGTCGGCCAGGTCGGCGGCGAACACCGACTCGTCGAACTTGCCGGCCCGGATGTCCGGGTGCGGCACCACCACCTCATGCCACGGCTTCATTGTCGCTCCTCCCGCCTGTCAATACTGATTACAGCAGCCGCTCTTGGCGGCCGGTGTCGGCATACCCCCGCCGCCCGTAGAGTAGGCCCTGGAGCACCTGCCGCTCTTTGTCCCCGTCAGGCAGCACCTCGGCGATCGCCTGTGCCACCTGCCAGAAGGCCTCGTTCCCACCGTACGTCATCGCCAAGTGGTCCTTCAGCCGCTGGCCTTGGTTCTCGTTCCACAGCCAGCTTGCATACTGGAGCGCATCGACCATGCTGGTGAAGTGAACCTTCCTGGAGAACCGCTCGTCTCTGGCCCGCTCCAACGGGCTTGGTACCCGCACGTAGTCCTGCTGCTTCTCCATTAATCCCGCCGGTCCCCACAGGCTCGTTAGCTCCACGCCCACGCCTTGCGCCAGCTTGCGCGCCTCGTCGAAGTGCACGCGGGCGTGGTTGTAGGTCCAGCGGTAGAGCAGGTAGAAGCGGGTGGCGAGGTCCACGCCGTCCAGCTCGGCTGACTGGAGGATGCGCTGGAGCGCGAACTCGCTCACCACCTGGCGCACGTAGGCCAACAACTCCGCTACCTCCACCTTCTCGCCGGACAGCTTCTCGACCCGCGCGTACTTGCCGAACGCCTCCACTGCTGGGCCGATGGCGCTCATGAAGAAGTCCGCCCCACGTATACCTTCGGCCCAGAACTGATCAAGCTTCTGCCGCACCCGCACGTCTATTTCCCGTCGGACCTTCGGGTACTCGCCAATCTCGGTACTGGTTCGCTTGCGGCAGACCATGTAGATGGACGAGGCAAGTGAGGCCGTCTCTTGGGCATTCAGTCGCCCGGTCCTCTCGGTGTGAATGGGCCAGGAGGCGGTCATGTACAAGTCAGCTCCCAAAAGGGCGCTCATTATGGCCTCCCACGCCGCTGTGGTCGTGTGCGCAAATACGATGAGAGCAACGCCGCTAGGTCGCAGTACGCGATGAATCTCCCGAAAGGCCGTCGTCAGCATGCGCTCAAAGAACGCCTTGTCCTTTTCGCCAGTCCCCAGCCTGTGGGGGCGATCCTCTACGATCTCCAGCGACTTGGGCGTCAGAGGCGTGGCGAACAGATCTGGATAGAGTTCTCCAACCGTACGTTTCAGCCAGACATAGAAGAAGTCGGCAAGGTGAGCGTACGGAACGTTGTCGTAATAGGGCGGGTCGGTCAGCACGGCATCGAAGAAGCCGTCCGGCCAGGGTAGATCGGTGGCTGAGCCGTGGTTAACTGAGGCCGGTGACATGCCACGGTTGCGCGAGCAGTGCCCAAGCACACCGGTGACCCACCCGAGCGCCGATCTCCAGTCGCCTGTCGCCCCACTCAGAGGGTTGAGTTCAAAGTAGTCCCAGACCCAAGGGATAGCCTGGCGAGTAAAGGTGTGTCCGACAAACTCTCCGTCTGCCACCCACGTGGAAAGGCAGGAATCGTAGTCGCTCAGCCTATCAACCGCAATTGCCAAATATGTAGCTACCGCCTTGGCAAACTCTTCCTCATTACCCTCTTCCACCATCCTCTGGTACGCTCGGCGAACCTTTTCGACGAACGTGATCAGCGCCAGTTTCTGCCTCGGGTTGAACAAGTCCGTCCATTGCGTGAGCCCGTACAGGGGCACTGCGACGCGCCGCAACTCTGTCGTGGGGATTTGTTCCGTTGGTAGAGGGTCGATGCCCCACTCTGACCAGAGAAGATTGCGCTTGTGCACAAGGGCTGCCTTAGCCTCATCAAAAGCCGTGAGGTCGCGCTCACCGGGAAGGGCATATGCCTTGCCACTCCTGCCAGGACGGTGGAATACTGCCGCGATTATCCGCTGTTGCGCCCTACCTTCCGAGAACAACCTGCGGATAGTCTCATCGTCAATAGTGCCGCCACAAAGTAGGCAGCGAGCGTGCGCACCGGCGACGGTCGCGTCTCGCGGGTCAAACCCTATGGATTCGCCCTCTACCACGGCAAATTCGACTCGTCTGGTCGCCCGATCTGGGATGAGCTTGAGCGCAACGTTCTTGCTGTCCTTCTTCGCCAGCCAGGTTTGCCGCACGAGCGGGATCTCTGCCCCACAGTTCGGGTTCTGGCAGGCAACTGTCCTCGCCCACAGGTAGCCTACGGGCACCGATCCATCGCGGTCCTTTGGATAGAACGGCTCCAGTTCCTTCCGTGCCTCCTCCAGCACCCACTCTCCCCACCGCTGGACCGCTTCAAGGAGTGGATTGGCTATCCGCTCCGCTTCGAGAGGCGCTGCCAGTTGGAGTCCAAAGCTGCCAGGGTTGTCCTTCGCAGGTCTCGGCTGACCGAACTTAGCCGGGTACTCCAGCGCGGCCTTGAGAATGAGAACTGCCACGGGGTTGTAGTCCAGGGCGTAGGTTTCGCAGCCCAGGCGCATCGCCTCCAGCGGGATTGCCCCACCGCCAGCGAAACAATCCAACACCTTCGGCCGACAGCCGCCGAACGCCTCCCGGATAAGCTTCCGTGCCTTCTGGAGCGCCGGGTGGGGCTGCGCCCCCGAGTGATTTGCCACCTCCCAGGGCGAGACCTCCGCCACCAGCCGTATCAGCTCCTCGCGGTGGGCTGGATTGTCCGGCATGAGCGCCGCTAGGGCTGTAGCCCGCGAGGCCGCCAGTGGCCGCCGCGCCCACCAGATATGGAGCGTCGAGATGTGCCCGTGGCGGATGCTCTTCTCCCGCACGGAATCCTCGGACACTCGGCGCAGCGGAAAGTCAACCTCGATCAGCCGTGGGGCCTGCTCAGTCATCGGTTCAGACCCTCCGTAGGCAACTGCGGCATGGTCGGGAAGAAGCCACCAGCGTCCGGTGCCAGGTGCCACACTTCCGCGTTCCGGGCCAGCAACACGTGCAATCCCAGCCGCCGCAGCCCAGGTTCGATCTGCCGCACGAGCCGCTCGTACCCGCTCGTGTACGGCAACGCGAGAGCACACACGACGTCGGCATCGTAGACCGAGAGGGACTGGAGCAACGCCTCACCCAGGTAAATGCGGCGGTCGACGCTTTTCCGGCTGCTGTTCGGCTCCCCTTTGGCCTCGATGAAGAACCTTCGCAGGGAGCGTAGCAGCCGCCCTTCTACGTCCGGCCCCGGCTCGTGGCCGTAGCGCACTACCAACTGCATCGCACCCTCTGCCCGAAGTCGCTCGGCCACCTGTTGAACCACCTCACGCTCTCGCATCGGTGACTTTCCAGTCTCTGATTACGTAGCGCACGACCTCGACCACCTCGTCAGGATGCAGTTTCACTGCCGGATCCTGGATCGTATGGAGTTCCGGAACCGTGGCCGCATGTTCGACGACGTAGAGCCAATACTCGTCGCCAAGCCGCTGCGCCATTAGCCACTCGTTGGGCGTCAGCGCAATAACCCCTGTACGCGCCCGCGCCTTCACCTCGATGTAGCGCACCGCACCGTCGGGCGCCGTCGAGCGGATGTCGTAGCCGAGGTTCTCCGACGAGATATCTTCGGCGCTGCGCTCCTGCGCCCCCTCGTACGCCAGCGCCACCCGCATGCCGATGTCCTCGATGTCCTGGTCTTCGGTGAGGGCCAGGCCGGCAGCGTCGGTCGGTACCACGCGGGCCACACCGATAATGCGCGGCTCAGCCGGCGCCAGGGTGGTCCCCAGGCGCAGCGCTTCCTCCAAGCGACGCTTCTTGCCCAGCAGGTCCTCCTTCACGCGTTCCTCGTGCTGGATGGTCGGCTCGGGGATGTCCTCGCCCTTCGCTCGGCGAGTCGCGTAGTCCAGCAGCTTGGCCTCGCTCTCAAGCAGGAGCTGGTCGAGCGAGCGCAGGCCATACTTACGCTTGACGGCAGCCTCCCGTTGGCGCTCCGCGAGCAGCTCCCGGCGATAGGGCTCGAGGGCCGCATCCACGGCGAAGGCAAGCACCGCACCCTCATCCACCGGTAAGTCCGGCGCTTCTCCGCCCGAGACCGGGCGGAGGTCCCACAGGACCGCCGGCGGCACGAGACGGAGGTCGGCCGGAGCGCCGGCCGCCTGATGCACGCAGACCAGGCGCTGCCCGGCGATGGCATTCGTCCCATCGCGCAGTTCGACCTGGAGGAACCAGAGCAGCCCATCGCGGCGCCCATCTGGGTCGGCAAAGACGGCGCCTCGGGCCAGGTCGGGCGCACAGAGGATGAGCAGCCTTTCGACCATCGTCTCCAGGAGCGGGTGGCCGGGCGCGATGAACTCGGCGCCCTGCTGCCGTGCTGTTCGCTTGTCGAAGGCGATCTTGAGATACTGCTCGAACAGCGGCCCCCAGCCTTGCTCCTTTGCCACCTGGCGTAGCTCGAAGGGCACCCGTTCCAGCCGCCAGAGCCCGTCACGCCGCTGCTCGCCGCGCAGCTCCAGGAACGCGCTCGCCCGCTCAAAGAAGCGCTCGATGTACTCCGGCACCAGGCGGTTCTCGCGTGCCCGCCGCTCCTCGCCGAGCACCCCTTGGAGGTCCAGGTGGCGCGTCGCCAGCGCTTCCAGGGAAGCCTCCCGCACCCGCCGGATGACCTCCTCGTCCGGCACCCGCTCGAGCGTGGCGAGGATCTCGTCGAGCGTGCGGCGGTTAGCGACGGCGTCCACGATCAGGTCCTTGAGGCTCACGCCCGGGAGCACGTCGCCCACGACATCGAACACCCGGTCACTGCCAAGGGCGGCCTGGATCTTTCCCAGCTTGCGGAACAGGGCGGCCAGCACGCCGCCCTCGCGGGTGTCCTCAGCGACCAGGTTGTAGACGTAGACTTCCTTCTCTTGGCCGTAGCGGTGGATACGCCCCATCCGCTGCTCGAGGCGGTTCGGGTTCCAGGGGATGTCGTAGTTGATCATCAGGGCGCAGAACTGGAGGTTGATGCCTTCCCCGCCGGCCTCGGTCGAGATCATCACCTGGGCGCGGTCGCGGAAGGCGTGCTCGGCCGCGATCCGGCGGTCCAGCCCCAGGCCGCCGTGGAGCGTCTCGACGCTCATTCCCCAGTCGCGCAGCTTCTCGGCCAGATACTCAAGCGTGTCCCGCGCCTCGGTGAAGATGAGCAGCTTCTCGCCGGTCTGGCGGATCTGCTCGGCCTCCATCACCTGCCGGAGCTGGGCCAACTTCGTCTCGACCTCGTTGCGCTCGGCTTGGCGGGCCAGACGGATCAGCTCACCGAGTTGGTCGATCTCATGTTGGAGTTCCTCGCGCGTCTCGGCCGCGGTCAGCCGCTCCAGCAGCTCCTCTTCACGCCTGAGCCGCTCCTCCTCAGGAGCATCCTCGAGCTCCTCTTCGTCGACCTGGCCGCGCTCGGCGTACCAGGCACCCAGGCGCAGCAGCTCTTCCAGTCGCTGCTTGCGCCGCTCCAGTGAGAGCCGCGCCGCCCGAACGCTTGAGGCCAGTCGGCGCTGGAGGATGAGCAGGGCGAAGGCAACATTGCGCTTCTCGGCCGCCAGGGCGCGGTTGTAGGAATGCTCGACGTAGGCGGTGACGGCGTTGTAAAGACGCTTCTCGTCGTCGCTGAGCCGGAAGGGTCGGGTGACGACGTGCCGCGGCGGGAAGAGGGGTGTGCCGTCGACCTTCTTCAGGTCTTCTTTCAGGCGCCGCAGGAAGAGCGGATTGTCGTGCTCGGCCACCGACTGCATCAGCAACTCCCGTGAGGCGAAGAACCCCGGTTCCAAGAGGTCGAGGAACAGTCGGAAGTTCTCCGGATCGCCCCGGTGCGGCGTGGCCGTCAGGAAGAGCAGAAATTGGCTCCGGCGCGAGAGGCCCTCGCCTAGCCGATAGCGCTCGGTCTTGGACAGCTTCTCGCCATAGCGATAGGCGGCCATCTTGTGTGCCTCATCGACGATAGCCAGGTCCCAGGCGGCGACCTCGAGCGTGGGCAGCACCTCGTCCTGCTTGGCGAAGTCGATGGAGGTGATGACCTGGTCATATTCCTGCCAGACGTTGCGGCCCCAGGTGGCGCTGACGACCGCGCGATCGATCGCCGTGAAGGCCTCGGCGAACTTCTCGCGCATCTCGCGCAGCCACTGGTCGCGGAGATGGCCGGGGACGACGATCAGGGTGCGGCGCACGAGCCCGCGCGCCTTCAGCTCCTTGATGACCAGCCCGGCCATGATCGTCTTGCCGGCGCCCGGGTCATCGGCGAGGAGGAACCGGACCCGCGGGTGGCGCAGGATGTAATGGTAGACGGCCTCAATCTGATGGGGCAGAGCATCGATCTGGGAGACGTTGACGGCGTAGAGCGGGTCGAACTGGAAGGCGTGGCGGATGCGCTGGGCCTCGATACCCAGGAAGAACGCCTCAGCGCGGCCGGCCAGGTCGCGTCCGACCGGCGTGGCCACCCGGATCCGCTCCAGCTCGTCGGAGGCGAACAGGCGGGAGTAGAACTGGCCGCTCCGCACCCCGACCGCCTCGACCTTCAGCCGCGAGCCCATCGGCTGGGTGGCCACGACCCGCACGGACTCCGGCCAGAAGTCGGCCTCGACCATCGCCCCGATATCGAGAGGCTTCATTGCTGGTTACCACCCGCTCCCGAAGTCTCGCCCTCAGCGCCCACCGGCTCGAGCAACGCCTCCACGTCCTCCCGCTTGATCCGGATCGACCGCTCGCCCGCCACCCGATAGGCTCTTAGCTTTCCCTCGGCGATGTAGCGGTGGATGGTCCGGACGGATAGGGCGAGCAGCGCAGCAGTTTCCCTTATGGTCAGATAGGGACGGGGCGAGTCCATGCTCCTGCTCCACGCTCGGAGTTCGACTCGCTCATTCTATCCCGGGTGTCACCTCATGACAAGCTGCTTCAGGCTATGGCGCGTTACGTCGTATAATAAGGCCTGTCTTGGTGCCGTTCCGCAGCGCCGACGAGCTGGCGACAGCCAACTCGAGGGGGGCGGGTGCCCGCCGGATTCCCGACTACCATCGGCCCGGCACGGCTGCCCATGCGGGTACTACGGCGACGTGCTGCGGGCGTGCGCCTGCCCACCGGCGG